>NZ_CP076326.1:1326671-1990006 GCF_018771565.1 Thermoflexus hugenholtzii
CCAGGCCGTCCGCCGCATTCGAGCTCCCCTCCCGATTCACAGAGGTGATAAAACACCCGAAAGCCCCTCCGTAGATCACCTTTGTGTGCCTTATCTAAACTCATCAAACCTGCTCATCAACCTTCGCTCTCATCGCAGCCATATTAATCGATCGCTAGGAACAAACTGTGAACAGATCCCTTTGCTCACCATGATATTCAGCCTGGAGGTGTCAGGCAAGTCAGGTCAAACCATGGAGTATGCCCCGATTGGGTTGGGCAGAGCCGTCTATCCTTTCTACCTGGGGAATGAGGACTCTGGGATGGGCGACCACAATACGCTTGCCCGTCCCCGCTCGAGCGGAAGTAACGGACTCCGGCGCGCCGCTCCGCCCCTGTCCACCACGTTCCCGAAAGGCCGTTGGGAAAGAGCGGACGCTTCCCGCGCATACGAGCTTTCTGCTGAGCCGCTTGCGATTCGGCTCCCTCTCAGGCTCTGTCCACAGGCTGCAGGCCGTCCGGTGACATGCCTCCGACAGGACTCCAGGGTGTTCAGCCGGCGGCCTTAGCCCTTCACCCGCCGGATGAACTCCTCGATGGGGATGGCCGGCAACGTCATGATCTTCACGCTGCCCCGCGCGGCCAGCTCTACCGAGACGCGGGCCACCGTCTCGTTGTCAGGGGCTTCCACGATGTTCACGAAATCATACGGCCCCAGCACCGCATACTGGGCCAGGACCTTCACCCCCATCGCCTCCACCTCGCGGTTGACCTCCAGGATCCGCTCGGGGCGCTCCCGGATCGTCTCCGCCCCATCGCCCGTCAACGTGCTGAGCATGATATAGATCGCCATGGCCTCCCTCCTTTCTGGACCAGAGGGGGATCTTCCACCACACCAGCCCTCCGAACGACCAACCGCTACCGGATCTGGAAGCGAGCGGCGCCGATCCGCAACATCACGGCCTCTCGATTCGCCAGCGCGAAGCGCAGCTCGAACCCCAGGGTCCGACCCGCCGGGATCGTCCACGGCAACGCCGGGGAGGCGTCCAGAAGGGGGATGGGTTGACCCTCCGTCCCCACCAGCTCCACCTCCTCCGGGGCCACGGCCACCGGCTGATCCCCGGTGTTCCCCACCCCGCCCCGGATCACCAGCGTCCCCTCCTCCGCGGACCATTGGGCGCTCTGGATCTGGATCTGCAACCGGGCCTCCGGGGGCGGCGTCGGGGTGGGACGCGGGAGCTCGAATTCGACCTCCACCGGCATCAGACGTCCGGGGATCGGATTGAACCGCCAGGTCAGGATCCCCGTCGCCCGATCCCGGGGGAGGAGGAACGCCGCCACGCCGCTGAAAGTGCCCCCGGGCCGGACCTGCCCGGCGGGCCGGGGAACCTCCCCCAGGGGAACCGGCTGATAGCGCCGGCCGGAGGCATCGATCAGAAGGATCTCCGCTCCCTCCAGGGAGAGCGGCGTCTCTCCTGAATGGTCCAGCTCAAAGCGCACCAGGACCCCCACCGACTCCGCCGGGATGTCCGGCCCTTCCGCCCGCGCCTCCACGCCGGAGACCGTCAGACGAACCGGGCCGACCTGAACCGGCACGCCGATGGGCACGCGCCCGGCGGCCTCCCCGAAGGCGGGGGGTTGGGCCAGCGGCGCGGCGATCACCGCCCAGCGAGGCTCCCCGCCGGTGAGCAGGAGCGTCAGCCCGGGACGATGCTGAGCCAGGATGTCCACATCGGTCGGCTGCACCGGTTGCTTCCCGACCACCTCGAACCGCAGGACCGGTCCGGCGCTCATCTCCACCTCGATGGGATCTCCCTCTTGCAAATCCTCCACCAGACGTCGGGTCTCCGGGCGGCCCGGCAGCCCGAACACCTGATTCACCATGGTGCCTTCCATCCAGTAGGCCACATCCCCTCCTCCGGCCGGCACCGGCCAGCGCCCACCCTGAATCGGGAGCGGGCGGACCGAGAAAGCGGCCTCCTTCACCCGGATGCGAACGGGCACCGGGCCTCCCGGCGGCCCAGCCGTCGCCGGAGGCCGGGCCGGGGCCGTCGAGGACGGGCCGCGGAGCAGGAGGATCAGGCCGGCGAGGAACAGGACCAGACCCAGCCCTCCGATCCCCACGCTGATCCCCACCAGCGGACGGAGGGACGGAGGGATCTCCTCCCAGCGCCGGCGGATCCGTTCGAAAACCCGTTCCAGATCGATCTTTCCCTTCGGTTGCCCCAACGGCTCCTGGAGATCCATCCCCGCCTCCCGAATGAGGGGTCCCGCCCTTCAGGGCAGCCGGTCCGGCAGGGGAACCGGGTTCAGGCGGATGAGGACGGTCTCGCCGCTCTCGACCGGCCGCACGATCCCCAGATAGGGCACGACCAGCCGGACCGTCCCCTCGGCGAAGCCCACGAGGGAGGCCTGACCTTCCTCATCTGTGGCCGCCTGCGCGATCCAGCGCCCACCGCGGAGGGCGATCAGACCCACGGGCATCCCGATCACCCCCTCCCCCGCATCGGGGGCGCCGTTCCCGTTGGCATCGTAATAGATCCGCACCGTCACCTCGATGCGGCGTCCGGCGGGGGTGGGTGTGGCCGCGAGGGGCTGCACCTGCAGACGGAGCGGCGTCGGGGTCGCCGGCGGGGTGGGAGGGAGGGTGGGGAACGGCGTGGCGGTGGGCGGCGGCGGGACCTCGGTGATCGGCCGCGGGGTGCGGGTGGGAGTAGGGGTGGGCGTCGGCGGCAGGCCCACGTTGCACTGCAGGCTGTAACCGGAGCCGTAGACAATCCCCCGCCCCCCCTGTCCGACCAGCACATACATCCAGCCCTCCCAGGTCACCCCGACCGTCACCCGGCTGCGGAGCTCCCCGGCCCGCGGATCCACATCATCGTTGCCCGCGATCCCGTTCCGGTTCGCGTCGTAGATGATCATGTTCGTGTCCGTCCCCGGGGTGAGGTCCAGCGTCTCGCAGGTCACCACCATCCCCGGCTTCACCCAGAGCTTGAAGAAATCGTTGTCCTCAGTCCCGGGGACCACCGGCACGAAGTTCAGGCCGGTATATTTGGCGCCCAGGCCGATCAGCGCGGCACGGTCGAAATCGTAGTTCGGCTCGAACGCATCGGGAGTCCCCGCCGGAGTCGCCGTGGGCAAAGGAGTAGGAGTAGGGGTAGGAGTAGGAGTTAATGTCGGTGTCGGCGTAGCAGCTCCAATCGTCTGCACGGTCAAAGTGTAGGCATCTGTGACCAAAGATGTGTTCTCTACACGAAGATATACAACAGTGCTGGAAGTTTGAAACCACCGAAGATGAACCCGCGAACCGACATCCAAGCATGGCAAATTCCGAATCCCAGATTCCTCGCAAACAAGTAGCTGGGTGTCATTAAAATCTCTCAGAGAAACACTGATCCTCAACGGAGACCCATCCGGACCGGAAACAGTAACGGAATAGACATCTCCGCCCGAATAAACGATTTTAAAGTAATCGCGATCGGAAGGGGTTAGAGTGAGACCTGTATAGATCGCTGGACTGGAGGGGCCTCCCACATCAATATGAACCCATCCAGTAATCCAGTTGTTGCCCGGCTCCGGATCATAGGGACTCTGAGCCAACGGTCGTGCATACGCGGGAAGATCCCCGAATTTAAGAAGGATAACCCCGTATAGGAAGCCCAGGCCTGCAAGGATCAAGGGAATTCTGGTTTTCATCCCGGCCCCCTTGTCGATCAGGGCGGAGATCCGCGCTGTAAACAGATATGCTCATTATCGGCTCGGGAGCAGCTCCCGGATCGCTTCCAGCAGCTCTTCGATCGCGAAGGGCTTGAGCAGGAAGCGATCGGCGCCGGCGGCGCGGGCGGCCGCCTCCTGGTCGTCCCCCGAGACGATGATCACCCGGGCCGTGCGGAGCTCCGGGTCGGCCCGCAGGGCCTGGAGGAGGCCCGGGGCCCGTGTCCTCCCCAGATGGAAATCCATCACCACTACATCGGGTCTCGTCTCCCGAACGCAATCCAGCGCCCGCTCGGGGGCCGGGCACAGCACCGCGCGGTAGCCCTCGAACTCCACCAGGGCGCCCAGCATGCGGGCCATCTGCGGATCGTCCTCGATGATCAGCACCGTGGCCATCGGCATCCCGCCCGCCGCTTTCCCGCTCAGCGTGAGGCCCGGCCGCTCCGGGCCTTCGCCGGCGCCCGGGAGCGCCGGGTGCCGTCTTTGGAGACCGCCCGGGCGCCCTCCCGGCGATCCTGCAACGCCACCTGCAGGGCCTCGTCGATGGTCTCCACCAGCACGAACTGCAGGGCCTGTCGCACGTCCTCCGGGATGTCCTCCAGGTCCTTCTCGTTCCGCTTCGGGAGGATCACGGTGCGCAGGCCCACCCGGTGGGCCGCCAGGGCCTTCTCCTTGATGCCCCCCACGGGCAACACCTTCCCCCGCAGGGTGATCTCCCCCGTCATCCCCACGTCCGGCCGGACCGGCCGGTCGGTGAGCAAGGAGACCAGGGCCGTGACGATGGTGATGCCCGCCGAGGGACCATCCTTGGGCACCGCCCCCGCGGGCACGTGGATGTGGATGTCGCTCTGATCGAAGAAGCGCTCCGGGATCCCGTAGTCCTTCGCGTGGGCCCGCACATAGCTCAAGGCCGCCTGGGCCGACTCCCGCATCACCTCCCCCAGGGAGCCGGTGAGGACGAACCCCTTGCTCCCCGGCATCCGGGTGGCTTCGATGAACAGCACATCGCCTCCCGTCGGCGTCCACGCCAGCCCGATGGCCACCCCGGGGACCTCCACCCGGTGCGTGATCTCCTCCTCCGTGAACATCGGCTTGCCCAGGTAGCGGGGGACGTCCTCGGCGTCCACCATCGCCGCCTCCGTGGCCCCCTCAGCGATGCGGGTGGCCACCTTGCGGCACACCCGCCCGATGGCCCGTTCCAGGTTCCGGACCCCCGCCTCGCGGGTGTATTCCCGGATGATGCGGCGCACCGCCGCCTCGGTGAAGGTGATCTCCCCGGGCAGGAGGCCGTTCTCCCGCAATTGCCGCGGGATCAGGTAGCCCATGGCGATATGGAACTTCTCCGTCTCCGTGTAGCCGGGGATGAAGATGATCTCCATCCGATCCCGCAGCGGCGCAGGGATCGTGTCCAGCTGGTTGGCGGTGCAGATGAAGAGCACCTGGGAGAGATCGAAGGGCACATCGAGGTAATGATCCCGGAACTCCCGGTTCTGCTCGGGGTCCAGCACCTCCAGGAGCGCCGAGGCCGGGTCGCCCCGCCAGTCCGCCCCGATCTTGTCCACCTCGTCCAGCATGAAGACGGGGTTGCGGGATTCCACCCGACGCAACGCCTGGATGATGCGCCCGGGCATGGCCCCGACGTAGGTCCGGCGGAAGCCGCGGATCTCCGCCTCGTCGCGGATGCCGCCCAGGGCGATGCGGGTGAACTTGCGCCCCATCGCCCGGGCGATGGATTGGCCCAGGGAGGTCTTGCCCACGCCCGGCGGCCCCACGAAGCAGAGGATGGCGCCCTCCCGGGCCCGACGGATGTAGTCCCGCGTCTCCAGCTCCTCCAGCTGCGCCGCCCGCTCCTGCTTCAGCTTGCGCACCGCCAGATACTCCAGGATGCGCTCCTTGACGTCCTGCAGGCCATAATGATCCTCATCCAGGACCTTACGGGCGTGGGCTACGTCCAGGTTGTCGGGGGTGGTCTTGTTCCAGGGGAGGCTGACCATCCAGTCCAGGTAGGTGCGGATCACGCCGTATTCGGCGGAGGCGGGGGGCAGCTTGGCCATGCGCTCCAGCTCCCGCAGGGCCTCCCGCCGGGCCTCCGGCGGCATCCCGGCCTCCTCGATCTTCCGCCGGAACTCCTCGATCTCCATCTGGTGTTCGTCGGCCTCGCCTAGCTCGCGGCGGATGGCCTCCAGCTGCTGGCGGAGGAAGAACTCCCGCTGCATCTTCTCCACCTGGGCCTGGGCCTCCGACTGGATCTTGCGGCCCAGCTCCAGGACCTCGATCTCCCGCGTGAGGATGGCGATGAGCCGATGCAGCTTGGCGGCCACGTCGTCCAGCTCCAGGATCTCCTGGGCCTCCTGGAGGGACATCCGGAGATACGTGGCCACCGCGTAGGCCAGCTGCCGGGGATCCTCCACCGCCATGGCCATGGCCCCCAGCTGGTCCGGGAGGCCGGGGACCAGCTCGACCATGCGGGCGAAGAGCTCGGCGGTCTTGCGCCGGAGGGCTTCCAGCTCCGGCCCAGGGGTCATGGTCTCGGGGTGGCGCTCCACCCGGGCCTTGAGATAAGGCTGGGTGGCCGTGTATTCCAGGATGCGGATCCGCTCCAGCCCCAGCACCAGGATGCGCATGGTGCCGTCGGGCATCCGGAGCAGGCGCTGGATGAGCGCCAGCGTCCCGACCGTATAGCAGTCCTCGGGCATCGGCTCCTCCAGCTCCGGCCGCTTGCTGGCCACCAGCCCGACCAGCTTCTTGCCCAGGACGGCGTCATCGACCAGCCGGATGGAGCGGGGCTGCCCGATGGCCAGGGGGACTACCGTCAGGGGGTAGACCACCACGCCCCGCAGGGGGAGGATGGGGAGCTCTTCCGGGATCTCCACCGTGGGCTCCTCCCCGCCCCGCTCGGGCTCCGGCCTCACCCCCATGGGTGGGATCTCCTCTCCCTCATCGCCCAGAAGATAGCCTTCCCACTCGAACCCCAACGGCCGCGCCCACATCATCGGATGCACGACCTCCATCCGGGAGGATGAAATCACGGATTCGCCTCCGTTTTCGTGACCGGAAGCCGCCGGGGCGTCCGCACCGTGATGGTCAGCGGCGGCTTCTTGGGCAGAGTCACGATGAGGAAACCGTCCCGATACACGGCCTGGGCCGCGTCGGCGTCCAGCGCCCAGGGCAGGTAGATCTCCACGTGGAACTCCCCATAATGGATCTCCAGCTGATGATAAGCGACCTTGGGGGTGGGATCGTGCCGGTAACCGCTGATCACCAGCCAGCGATCGTGCAGCGCCACCATCACATCCTCGGGCCGCAGCCCGGCGATCTCCACCCGCACCACCACCGCCTCATCGGTTTCGTAAACATCCGTGGGCGGACGCCAGGCGTTCCCGTGGCGCAACAGCCAGCGCTGACGGGTCAGGATGTCCTGGAGGAGCCGCTCCATCTGGGACTCAAAGCGCTCAAAGGCCCGCTCGAACTCATCCATGGGCCACGCTCCGCCGGGTTCTCCGGAAGGATAGGGGCCGCCGTTCCGGTTCTCCTCCGATTTTAGCATAACCCAGGGCGGATCACCCCAGCCGCCCTCCTCCGAGGAGGTGTCCCGAAATCGCAGGACAACCGCGAGCCGTTGTCCGACGGCTCATGACCCTGCAATGATGGGAGCGGGGCAGCGGCCACCTTGCCCCTCCCATCGCGCCCTGGGGTCCAGGCCGGGCAACCGCGGGCCGTTGCCCTCCACCCGATCTCCGATCATCGGAGAGGCTTTCGCCCCGAACCTCCGCCTTCAATGACGCAGGGGTCGCGGTGAAGGCTGCTCCGGCAACCCCGAGCTCCTGGTTCTCGATGACGCAGGGGTCGCGGCTGAAGCCGCTCCTACAATGCGGCCGAGCCGGACAAAATTGATGATGCACCCTTCTCCGGGCGTGGCGCTCGGGTTTTTCCAGCCCCGTTCTTCCGTCGATGGACGCTCGATCCATCAGCCGCAGGATCCTCTCCCTCCGATCCCGAGGCGGAAGCGGTCGCCTCGCCCGGGAAACGGGAGCGCTCCCACTGGGTGTGTCCCAATTTTGTCGAGCTGGCCGCTTTGTAGGACAACTGCTCGCAGTTGTCCTACGATTTTGGGACACACCCCTCCCGCTTCCGGATCCTGCTGAAAAATCATCGGTGTTAAAGTCATGGGATTGTATCCATCTTTCCGAGGAGGTTGGCGCATGGCGCCGATCACCTATGAGGACTTCCTTCGGGTCGACATGCGGGTCGGGCGGGTGGTCCGCGCGGAGCCCCATCCCCGAGCCCGCAAGCCGTCCATCCGTCTCTGGATCGACTTTGGGCCCGAGCTGGGGGTGCGGACCAGCAGCGCGGCCCTGGCCGCCCGCTACCGGCCGGAGGAACTGGTGGGGCGGCTGGTCATCGCCGTGGTCAACTTCCCGCCGAAGAACGTCGCTGGCTTCGTCTCCGAGGTCCTGGTCCTGGGCGTCCCCGACGAGGTCGGGGAGGTGGTCCTCCTGCGGCCCGATGCGGAGGTTCCTCTGGGCGGACGGGTGTTCTGAGGAGGCCTGGGCCCGGCAAGCCCTGCCCGACCGGGTTAGAATGGAGGGGGACGTCCCCCATCGATTCCCGTCGAACAGGAGGCCGGAGATGACGACCCGCGCGCATCTTTCCCCCGTCTGGTTGCGCATCTTCGACCTGGAGGTCAGCCACGGCGAGGGCGTCTACCTCTACGGGGCGGACGGACGGCGCTATCTGGATTTCACCAGCGGGATCGGGGTGACCAACACCGGTCACTGCCATCCCAAAGTCGTGGCGGCGATCCAGGAGCAGGCGGCTCGTCTCCTCCACGGCCAGATCAACATCGTCATCCACCGCCCCGTGCTGGAGCTGGTGGAGGAGCTGCTCACCGTCGTTCCCGCTCCCCTGGACACGTTCTTCTTCGCCAACAGCGGGGCGGAGGCGGTGGAGGCAGCGGTCAAGCTGGCCCGCTACGTCACCGGCCGGCCCAACCTCATCGTCTTCCAGGGGAGCTTCCACGGGCGGACCCACATGGCCATGGCCCTCACGACCAGCAAGACGATCTACCGGGCTGGCTACCAGCCGCTGCCCGCCGGGATCTACGTCGCGCCCTACCCCTACCCTTATCGCTACGGATGGGATGAGGAGACCACCCTGCGCTTCTGTCTGCGGGAGCTGGATCTTCTCCTCAAATCCCAGACGGCCCCGGAGGAGACGGCGGCCATCCTGGTGGAGCCCATCCTGGGCGAGGGCGGCTACGTGGTGCCCCCACAGGGGTTCCTCGCCGCCCTGCGGGAGCGGTGCGATCACTACGGCATCCTGCTGATCGCCGACGAGGTGCAGACGGGCTTCGGGCGGACCGGCCGCTTCTTCGCTGTGGAGCATGAAGGGGTCGTGCCGGACATCCTGATCATGGCGAAGGGGATCGCCTCAGGGCTGCCTCTCTCCGCCATCGCCGCGCGCGCGGAACTCATGGCCCGCTGGAAGCCGGGAGCCCATGGGGGGACCTTCGGGGCCAACGCGGTCTCCTGCGCGGCGGCCACGGCCACCATCCGGGTGATGAAGGAGGAGCGGCTTCCCGAGAACGCGGCCGCCCGGGGCGCTGAGCTGCTGGAAGGCCTGCGCCGGCTCGCCGCCCGCTTCCCCGCCATCGGGGAGGTCCGCGGGCGGGGCCTGATGGTGGGGGTGGAGTTCACCCGGGACGGCCAGCCGGACACCGGGATGGCCAAGGCAGTTCAGGCCGCCTGCTTCCGCCGGGGCCTGCTCCTGCTCACCTGTGGCACTTACGACAACGTCATCCGCTGGATCCCACCCCTCATCGTCACCTCGGAACAGATCCAGGAAGGGCTCCGCATCTTCGAGGAGGCGCTGGGGGAAGCCATGGAAGCGGCCACATAAGGCAAGCCCTGCTGGGCGACTCGGATGCTTCCGCGCGTAGCCGGAACAGGAACCGCGCCCAGAGTCGAAGGAAACGACCTGCCCGGCCTGGTCCTTGCGAGCCACCGAAAGAGGCACAGTCATCTCCAGGGACCGCTTCGACGGCTCCGGTCGCCTCACAGTGAGTATGAGGCAAGCAATCACGGGCGAAGACAAGCTCCAAGCGGAGGCAGACAATATGAATAACGGGAAGACAATCATCTACGAAATTATAGAACAACTCGAACGATTATCAGAACAACAACAGAAACAAATCCTTGAATATGTGAAAGCAATGCTTCAAGAGGCTCCTCAGGGCGCACCGGGGCGAGAGCTGCTTCGCTTTGCCGGAGCGATCCCCACGGAAGAGATCGAACAAATTCGTCAAGCAATTGATCAAGATTGCGAAAGGATAAACCAGAAAGGTTAACTCTGGCTACCCGGGATACACATTTCGCAGAGATACCGGATCTGAACTTTGTGTTCGGGTGAGCAGGTGCCTTCCAAGGAAAACCTGCGCTTCTCTGAAGAGCGTTTCCCTTATCCACGCGCTTCCGATTCCCCGGCCTCGTCGATCAGGCGGCGGGCGAGGGCCAGGGCTTCCTCCCGGGTGGTGACCTCGCCGGCCGCCTGGGCCTCCCGGATGGCTTCCAGAAGGCGGCCGATCTGGGGGCCCTCCGGCACGCCCATGGCCAGGAGATCCTCCCCCCGGATCAGGGGAACCACGCGGACGAACCGCTCCGGGGCCTCGAAGAACGCCTGCCAGAGGGCCTGGGCCACCCGAAGCCGAGGGCCCCAGATGTCCTCCGTCAGCGTGGGCCCCCACACGGCCAGGGTGTCCGCCAGGGCCAGCAACGCAAGGTCCACCCCTCGCTCCCCCACCTCCCGGAAGAACCGGTAGATCCCCCGCGGGGTGAGCCTTCGCGCCATCCCGTGGGGCCGCATGTGATGACGAACCAGGGTCTCCACCTCCTCGATCTCATCGCCGCTGAAGCGGAGCGCCTCCAGCCGATCGGCCGCCCACCTTGCCCCGATGGCCTCGTGGCCGATGAAGCGAATCCGTCCGTCCGGCTCGACGGTGCGGGTTCCGGCCTTCCCGATGTCGTGAAGCAGGGCGGAAAGAAGCAACAGCGCCCGCCGGGGGCGCCCGACGGCCACTTCCTCCTCCCAGCGGGACTGCAGGCGCTCCCGCCAGGGCGCCATCGCGGCCTCCACCTCCGCCCATCGGGGCGGCAGATCCTGCAGCTCGGGAGACTCCGCCCACGACCCCAGCAGCCGTTCCATCGCCGCCACGGCCCGCAGGGTGTGCGCATAGGCGTCCCACACATGGGGAGGGCTCTGCGTCAGGCCCCGCAGGCTCGCCACCTCGGGCAGGACCCGCTCCAGGAGCCCCAGGGCTTCCATCCGGCGAAGGCTCCGGACGGCCGGGGGGATGAGGAGGATCTTGACCAGCTCATCGCGGATCCGTTCCGCGGCGGCGAGGAAAAGCCGGGGGACGGCTTCCACGAGGGCCGCTTCCGCCTCCGGCGTCAGCCGGAGCCCGAGCTCCGCTTCGAAGCGGACCGCCCGCAGCGTCCGCACCGGGTCGCGTCGGAAGGCATCGGGGGCGCAGGGGCGCAGCCACCCCGTCCGCAGATCCTCCAGCCCGCCCAGCGGATCGAAGGGGACGAACCCCTCCGGGCGCAGGAAGGCCTCGATCTCGACCATCATGGCGTTGATCGTGAAATCCCGGCGCCGGAGATCCTCCTCCCAGGAATCCCCCTCCCGCCGGGCCAGATCCACGTAGAACCGGCGGCCCTGCGGGCTCCGCCAGACCACGCGCCCGAACTCCCGGCGGGCGTCCAGGATGTAGAAGGCCCCGTCCACGGCGTCCGCCAGGACGCGGGCGAGGGACAGCGCCGGGCCGACCACCACCGCGTCGAAGTCGTTGGGCTCCCGGCCGATGAGGCGATCCCGCACGGCCCCGCCCACCAGCCGGGCCTCATAGGGACCCTCCTCCAGGAGACGCTTCAGGGCCTCCAGCAAGACGCGCGCCGCCGCTTCCATCCGGGCGATCCCGAATGAGGGTTGTGGACAACCCTCAAGTTAGCACATCGGGCGGCGCTTACAAAAAACCGGCGGAGACCCCCACGCCCCCGTCGGTTTCGTCTCAAGCCCTGCGAGGCTCCAGGGCAGCGATGAAGTTCTTGAACACCTGCTGGACCTCCCACACGATGCGCTCCGGCCCGAGGGACCACCATTCCGAGGGGGTAAAGTAAGCGGAGACCTCGGCCTCCGGCCCGGAGCGGCCGAACCATTGAAGCATATGCAGGTTATCGGATTGGGCGAGGTAGAGCGCCAGCTCGCGGATCTCAGGGTCTCCGGTCAGGCACGCCATGTGATAGGCCTCGATCATCAGCCGGAAGACCGCACGTTGCGCATCGTTGCCCAGGAAGAACTCCAGCCCGCCGCTTCCGGCCCACGTGCTGGGAAAGGCCGGCAAGGGGAGCTCGAAGCTCCGCGCGCCGTAACGCTCGAGGATCTCCGTGGGCGTGCGGAAGCTCAACCCCCTCCGCATCACCTCTTGGGGCAACGCCTCGAGGAACGCGAAGATCCCCGTGTCCTCCCGATGATGCTCCCCGAACGTCTCAAAGTCCCACCCCAGGACCACGAAGTCGCCCGGATGCTGAGCCAGCCACTCGGCATACCGGTCCGCCCGCAACGGCTAGCCCTCCCAGTTCCGGTTTGAGAACCGGTAGCCCACATCGTCGCTGAGCTGATAGTGACGGGCCAGCAGCTTCATCCGTCCACCGTTATGGTGATAGAGATAAGTCGGCTGACGCCACTCCAGGACCCAGGGTCGGCCGTCGAGAAAGGCGGCAGCGAAACCGGCCCCATCCAGCGCGTGATAGATCGAAGGGGACATCAGCATCTCGGTGGTGTCTGCGACGCGGGGGCGCACTCCGAAGGCCTTCTCCAGGTAATCGGCCGCCCATCCCATCCGCTGGATGAAGGCCGGGAGATCCCAGAGGGGGAGCATGCTGTGGCGTGGCTCCACGACCACCAGCTCCACGTGGGGATGACGAACCAGCTCGCGGAAGCGGTCCAGCAGCTCCTCATCCCATCGCTCGGCTTGCTCGAGGAAGGTGAGGGAGAAGCCGATCGCCAGCCGGAACCCAGCGTCCAGCAACGCCTGGAAGCGGGCGACGGCCGGGTGGTAACAGCGCTGCGCGGCGCGCCGGAAATAGCGCTCGTTGAGCTCCTCATCGAACAGCCTCTGAGCCAGGAGCGCGGCGGAGGATCCGCGCGGAAGGGGCTGGGCGGGCAGACGCAGCCGGCGAGGCTGATGGACCACCGTGTAGACCACCACATCCTGCACCCGGCCGTTCGGTCGTCGGAAGACCGGCTGCGGCCACGGAAGCGCCCCCTGGGCTCGGGCGACGACGCAGATCTTCTCCAGGAAGATCTCCAGGACGCGCGGCCATGTGAAATCCGCCGCTCGCTGACGGGCGGCCCGACGGAGGGCCTCCGCGCGGGCCGGTTCCGCCCGCAGATCCAGCAACCGGAGGACGATCTCCTCCGGCTGATCGGTATCCAGCACAACGGCCGCCTGACCGTCCAGCGCGTATTCCTCCCCCGTAGCCCCTGTGAACACGATCCCCCCGGCCGCCATGGCCTCCAGGCCTGCCAGCCCGAAGGGCTCGTGGCCGCTGATGGCCAGCACCGCATCGGCGGCCGCATAGAAGGGGCGCAGCCAGTCCTGGGGGAGCGGGAACTCCAGGGCATAGAGCTCAGCAGGCGACTGCGCGCGGAGCACCTCCAGCAACTCCTCCCAGCCGGCGGGCCGCTCCGCCAGATGGGCCGTCCGCAACCCCAGCGCCCCCGCCCGTTCGAACACCTCCCGGCCGTGGGGCTCGATCCCCCCGCGCAGAGGGAAAACCACCCGGTAGCCCATGGCCTTCAAGCGAGCGGCGGCCTCTACCGCCAGCAGCCAGCGCTTGGCAGGATCGAAACGGCCGACCTTGAAGAGCATCACGGTGCGTTCATCCACGCCCAGGGCCTGATGCAGGGCCGAGATCCGCTCGCGCGGGACCGGCTCTAAGAGGGCGCTGGGGATGCCGTTGGGGATCACCAGGGGGTTCACCCCGAGCTTCCACATCTGGTGCTTCATATAGCGGCTGACGGTGAGCAGCTGCGCCGCGGCGCTCAACCTCTGCCAGTCGATCCGATGGAAGGACATGGTGTTGTTGGCGTTCCAGAGGATCACGCAGCGCTCCCGCCAGCCGCGGGCGCGGAGGAGCTCATCCAGATGGATCACCGCCTCCGCCGTGTGCCACTCCTCGGCCAGGATGACCGGAAGACGCCCGGCCTCCAGGGCCGGACGGATGACCTGCTCGAGCAGATAGAGAGGGGCTGTGGCGGTGAAATCCCTCCGTTTGCCCTCCTCTCCATCGTAAACCCCGAGGGGGTGATGCCGGCTGATCCATTGGCACCAGCGATGGAGGATCAGCCGCCCATCCAGACGAGCCTCCTGCCCCGGAGCCTCCGGGTCGCCGATGAAGAAAAGGTGCACGGTGAACCCTCTTTGCGCGAGCGCCTCCGTCAGCTGGGTCACCCGAACCGCCAGACCTCCTGCCTGC
Organism: Thermoflexus hugenholtzii; assembly: GCF_018771565.1. Lineage (NCBI taxonomy): Bacteria > Bacillati > Chloroflexota > Thermoflexia > Thermoflexales > Thermoflexaceae > Thermoflexus > Thermoflexus hugenholtzii. The sequence continues at coordinate 1,340,899 of NZ_CP076326.1, forward strand.
GCATAGGGATCCGGTCCCTCAAAGGAGAGCACGCCGAAGACCACCTCGTCGGCCTTCAAAAGGGCCATAGCCACCTCCTTTCCACAAGGAGGCGCGACTGCGGATCTGGAGATCCGGAAGCGATCAGAACCACACGATGCTGCGAGAGGGACGGATCTGCCCGCGACAGATCTGGCTCAGATAGGGCTGGAGGGATCGCTCCGGATCCTCCGGGGCCGAGGGAGCCTCCGAAGCGGTGGTCGCCCAGGTGATGACCAGGAACTGGCCCGGGCCCAGGTGCTCCACCCAAATCCGCATGGATGGCCCCTGGAACTCATAGCACCCGGGCTCCCCATGATCCTCCGCGGCATCCAGGACCACCCATCGCACCCGAATCGCCATAGCCTCCTCCTCAACCGGGAGCCCACGGGAAAAAACCCAGCGCGCCCTGGCCACCCCCTTCGGCAGACCCCGCAATCGTCTCCTCCGGGGCATCTAATCGACCACACCGATCGCTTCGGCAAGAGGCTCAACGGTCTCTGGAGCGAGGCATCCAAGAGGATCCACAGGGGGACACCATTCCCTTCGAGGCCACCCTGGGGGACATGCCGACCACCCATCGACCGGCTTTCCTTGCGTTCCTCATCGCCGCCCTGTTCAAACGCCTGAGTTCACTTTTTATTTTTACCAATCTTTGGGAGACGTCAATATAAGATCCTCTAACCTCGAGAGGGCTTCCGTTTCGGCCAGGAGCCCGGCGGCCCCTCATTCCCGGGACGGTCCGTGGGCCATCCGATGACAGGCCTGGAAACCGGAGCCAGAATGGGAGATGGAACGGATCCTTCCCCCTGAGGCGCACATGCTGGAGCTCTCCCGTCAGGAGCAGGCGCGCCGCCGGTATCAGGCGCAACGGCCGGGATGGCGGCCGGCGGGGGATGTCCTGAACGCCCTGCTGGAGCCGTTGCTCCTCCCCCACGTCCGCGCTCTGGATGCGGGATGCGGGCGCTGGGGGGTGCTGGGCCGGTTCCAGGAGCGGGTGGGCCTGGCCGTCGGGGTGGATGCGGATTTCCCTTCCCTTCGGGAGAACCGCATCCTCCCCCTCCGGGCCCAGGCGCGGCTGGAGGCCCTGCCCTTCCCCGCGCGAACCTTCGATCTGATCCTCTGCACCTGGGTGATCGAGCACCTGCCGGAGCCCCGGGCGGCCTTCCAGGAGATCGCCCGCGTGCTGAAGCCGGGAGGGCATCTCCTCCTGCTCACACCCAACGCCCGCCATCCCCTCGTCGCCCTGGGGCGCGCCATCCCATCGCGCTGGCGCCGCCCGCTGGTGCGCCGCCTCTACGGCCGCGCGCCCCAGGACATCTTCCCCACCTTCTATCGCGCCAACACGCCGGGGGCGCTGCGCCGCCTCCTCCGTGCGGCCGGCCTGCAGGAGATCGCCTGGTTCGAGGTCGAGGATCCCACGTATCTGGCCTTCCATCCCTTCCTCTTCGCCCTCGCCGCCCTTTACGAACGGCTCACCGCGTGGCACCCCCTGCGCGGGTGGCGCCTTCACCTAATCGGCCTGTTCGCCCGCCCCCTTGCCGATCCGCCTTCACCCGAATAAAATCCCTCACTCGTTACAGGAGGCCGACCGTTTCGCCCCCCTCCCCGGGGCGCTGGAACCCAGACCGAGGCGCGGAGGTTGCCCGATGACATCCCTGCGCTGGTGGCAGAAGGCCGTGTTCTATCAGATCTACCCCCGCAGCTTCGCGGACGCGAACGGAGATGGCATCGGAGACCTGGAGGGGATCCGTCGCCATCTGGATTACCTCCAGGACCTGGGGGTCGAGGCCATCTGGCTGTGCCCCCACTACCCCTCCCCGCTGGTGGATTGGGGTTACGATGTCGCGGACTACATGAACGTGGCCCCGGAATACGGGACCCTGGAGGATTTCCGCCGCCTCCTCGAAGACGCCCACCGCCGGAACATCCGGGTGATCCTGGACCTGGTGCTCAACCACACCTCCGATCAGCACCCGTGGTTTCAGGAATCCCGCTCCCGCCGCGATCACCCGAAGCGGGACTGGTATATCTGGCGCGACGGCAAGGACGGCGGGCCTCCTAACAACTGGTATTCGACCTTCGGCGGCTCCGCGTGGGAATACGATCCCCGGACCGGCCAGTATTACTATCACTTCTTCTTCAAAGAGCAGCCGGATCTCAACTGGCGGAACCCGGCGGTGAAACAGGCGATGTTCGACGTCGTCCGCTTCTGGCTGGACATGGGGGTGGACGGCTTCCGCCTGGACGCGGTGGGGACGATCTTCGAGGATCCCGCGCTCCCGGATCAGACGGCGCCGATGAGCTACCCCGAGTGGCTGAAGGCGTGGAACGCGGCCACGGATGAGGCAGAGCGGGAGCGCCTGTGGCGCATCCGTCAGGAGATGTTCCGCTATCAGGAGGACCTGCCCGAGGTCCACGACCTGATGCGGGAGCTACGGGCCCTGGTCAACGCCTATGGGGACGTGGTGCTGGTGGGGGAGACGGAGGACCTGGCGTATTACGGGAACGGGGAGGACGAGCTGCATCTGGTCTTCAACTTCCCGTTGATGAAGGCCCCGCGCCTGACGCCGGCGGTGGTGCGGGCGAACCAGCGGGAGCGGCTGGCCGGGCTGCCCCCCGGCGCATGGCCCTGCAACACCATGGGCAACCACGACGTCTCCCGCGTCCTCAGCCGCTACGGGGACGGCCGGCATGACCGGGAGATCGCCCGCATCGCCGCCGCCCTCATGCTCACCCTGTGGGGCACGCCTTTCCTCTACTACGGGGAAGAGATCGGCATGCGGGATCTGATCCTCACCGACCTCTCTTTGTTCAAGGATCCCCTGGGCCGCTGGTGGTATACGGTGGAGCGGGAGCTGTTCGGAACGCCCCATGAGGAGGCCGTGATCCGCGGGGCGCGGTTCGGCCGGGACAAATGCCGGACGCCGATGCAGTGGTCCCGGGCGTCGAACGCCGGCTTCTGCCCGCCGGGGGTGGCGCCGTGGCTCCCGGTGCATCCGAACTACCAGGAGGGGGTGAACGTGGTGGATCAGCTGGAGGAGCCGGATTCGCTGCTTGCTTTTTATCGGCGTCTGATCCGCCTGCGGCAGCGCACGCCGGCTTTGCTCGCGGGCGAATACGTCCCTCTGGCGGAGGATTCCGAGGAGGCCCTGGTCTTCCTGCGCCGGCTGCGGGAGGACGGCTCGGCCTGCCTGGTGGCGATGAACATGAGCGAAGGCCCGGCCCACGTGCGCCTCGATCTCCCGACCTGGGGCCGGTGCCTCTTCTCCACCCACCGGAAGGAGGGCGCCGAGGAAGCCCTCCGGGAGCTGCGGCTGGCGCCCTTCGAGATCACGCTGATGGAGCTCCTCCGGCGATGAGGAAAAGGCGCGGTGGGGTTGACCGGCCGGTCGCCCACCGCGCCCGATCGCCTCACTCCCTCACGGCGTGTAGAGCAAATCCAAATAGCGGTGGAGCAGATCCCGGACCACTCCGCGGAAGGGCAAGGTGGCGGCCATGCCGTAGACCGGGGCCAGGGCGCCCCGCTCCTCCGGGTGTGCCCGCACCCAGGCCACGCTTTCCCGCAGATCCTCCAGGAACCGCTCGGCCACCCCGGGCTGAGTGTGGCGCAGGGTGACCGCGAGGTGCACCGCCGGCGGGTGCTGCAGCGCGTTTAAACTCCAGCCCCTCTGCCCCATCCGCTCCAGCACCCGGTAAATATCGAACTCCTTCGATGTGAAAGCGATGACCCAGAGGGGATCCCCCATGACCTCCAGCCCGGGGATCCGTCGGATCCCTTCCCGGATCCGGGCTGCCGTCTCCGGGATGGCGCGTGTGGCCTCCAGATACCGTTCTACAGCGCATCGTCATTTATTTCACCCGTCTGGGGTGAAACAAATGACCGGCTGCTTCCTGCTTCATCGACCCATGGCTCGTAGACCAGCCCCCGGAGGGGCCGTTCCGCCGCCAGAGGGATCTCCACAGGCGTCACTTCCCGGGGAACTCCCGGTAGGGCCTTTCAGGGCGGCCAACCCGTAGTTTCTCAGATTGAGGGCCGCGTTGAGATCCCGATCCACCTCCAGCCCGCACGCCCCACAGTGAAACACCCGCTGGGAAAGGGGGAGCGCAGGACCGACCCAGCCGCAGCGCGAGCACCGCTTCGTGGACGGGAAGTCCCGCGGCGCAATGAGGAGCACGGCCCCATACCAGGCGCACTTATACTCCAGCATCCGCCGGAAGGCCCCCCACCCCACATCCTGAATGGTCCGGGAAAGGCTCCCGTTCCGCGCCAGACCCCGCACGTTCAGATCTTCCACCACCAGAACCGGCTTGGCTTTCGCCAGCTCCGTGGCGACCTTGTGCAGGAAGTCCCGGCGGATGTTCCGAGCCCGGCGGTGTAGCCGGGCCAGACGCAGGGCCGCCTTCTCATAGTTGCGAGAGAAAACCGTCCGCCTCCGCTCCTCCCCCGTCTCCGGGTCTTGTTCCACCACCGTCCGCTTCTGCTTGCGGGAGAGCTGCCTCGAACGCCGCTTCAAAAGCCGCAAGGCCCTCTCCAGAGGCTTCGGGGCCTCCATCCGCGCTCCATCCGACAGCACGGCAAAAGCCTCCAGCCCCACGTCGATGCCCACCACATCCTCCGGTCCCCGGACCTCCCGGGGCTCGGGATCCGGGCGCTCCACCTCACAGGTCAGGCTCACAAACCAGCGATCCGCCTCTCGGGAGATGGTCGCCGAGAGGATGCGGGCCTTCCCGGACTGAAGGAGCTCCAGGAGCTGGTCCGTCCGCTCCTTGGTGCGGACCTTGCCGATGCGAGGGAGCTGCACGTGCCGGGGAGTGACCCGGATGGAGCCGGTCAGCCGGGCCTTGTTGTCCGCCAGAGCCTTCTTGCGTTTGAAGCGGGGGAAGCCGGCCCGGCCCTCCCGCCAGTTGCGGACAGCCCGCTCCAGATCCCGGAAGGCCTCCTGGGGGGCGCATTTGGACACCTCCACCCACCAGGGGGCGTGCTTCCGCTTCCACTCGTTCCAGTCCTTGTGGAGGTCCACCGCCGAGGGGATCTGCTCGCCGCGCGCTTGGGCTTCCAAACAGCGGGTCAGGCCCCAGTTGTAGGCGAAGCGGGCGGCGCCCACGTGCTTCGCCAGGGCGATCCGGGCCTCCCGGTTGGGGTCCAGCTCGAAGCGGAACGCCTGTCTCACCCGCATCCCATCGCCTCCAGCGCCTGCCTCGCCCGGCGCCGGGCCGACCGACGCCCGTGCAATCGCCCGCAGGCCGAGGTGAGGATTTCCAGGACGTCTTGCGCCAGGTCGTCTGCCACTTTCCCATCCTCTATGACAACAACATGTCGCCCCGAAGCGGCCATAGCCGCTTCCAGCAAGTCAAATCCGAACCGGGCCAGCCGATCGCGATGCTCCACGACAATCCGAACCACCCGGGGATCCCGCAGGATCCGTAGAAGTTTCTTTCGTTTTCCGTTCAGCCCGGAGCCGATTTCGGTCACCGCTTTAACCTCTGTCCAACCTTGTTCTTGGGCAAAGGCCTGAAGGCGTTGAACTTGCCGTTCCAGATCCTCTTTCTGGTCAGCGGAGGACACTCGGGCATAGCGCACAGGGATACCTTCTGGGTGAGGCGCTTCTACCCAGATTGTCCCAGCAGGCAATGGGCGGGCAGGGACAGGAAGCTTGCCTGCCCGAAATCACCGCCAGGCGGTGATATCGCTTATCCCCTGCTGACGAGCCCAATCCGAGAGTTTCATGGCCGAAATAAATGATGAACTCATCTCAAAACCCGGCGTCCGGTTGTAGTATACTCGGTCTCTGGACAACCTGCCTGGGAGGGGAAGACCGATGGGGTTTCAGGAGTTGACGGATGAGCAGTGGGCTTTCATTGCGCCCTTGCTGCCACCCAGGGCCAAAACCGGAAGACCTCGGGTGGATGACCGCAAGGTCCTCAACGGGATCCTGTATGTGCGGGTTACCGGCTGCCGGTGGTGCGATATGCCCCGCCAATATGGCGCCTATCAGACTGCCTGGCGGCGGTTTCGGGAACTTCAGGAGAAGGGGGTCTGGCACCAGATCCTGCAAGCCCTTCTGGACTGGAGGTATACGCTGGGGAAGGTGAAGGTGGAAGCGGTGGCGGTTGATTCCACGCTGGTGGAGGCGAAAAAAGGGGGGAAGGTGTAGGAGTAGATAGGCATAAGAAGCGAAAAGGGACGAAAGTGCACGTTTTGGTGAATGAAGATGGGCTTCCCTTGCGTGTAGTGGTGGGGCCTGGGGATGAGCACGATTGTCGTCGGTTTGAGGAGGTGCTGGGGGGCCTGCGAGTGAAGAAGAGCGGGAGGGGGCGGGCGCGAACGCGGCCGAAGGTGGTATATGCAGATGCGGCGTATGATGCCAAGGCAATTCGGGAGGGGTTGCGACGGCGGGGGATTCGGGCGGGCATTCCGAAGAATCCGCGGCGGGGGAAGGGAACCCGAGGGGGAAAGCGGGCGTTCCGGCGTCGGAAGGCCGATCGGAAGGCTCGAAGCAGCGTGGAGCGGTTCTTCGGATGGCTGAAAGGGGGGTTCCGAAGGTGGACGGTTCGGCACGAAAGGCGGCTTGCCACCTTCCTGGCCTTCGTCCTCCTCGCCTGCTTCCTCATCGCCTGGAGAATTTTGAGATGAGTTCGATAATAAAATTGCCAACAGTTGTCCACCCTTGCTCCCCCAGCGCGATCATCGCCGCCCAGGCCGCGGCGATCAGGCCGCCCGGGCGGCTCCCCAGCAGCGTGGGGGTGGCGTAGAGGCCCCCCGGCCAGTCCGTGGCCGCGAAATACTGATAACGGCGCAGCGCCCTTCCCCGATACAGAATCACCGAGACGCCCTTCGGCGCGTATCCGTATTTGTGCGGATCGACGGAGATCGAGGTCACGCCGGGCAGCCGGAAATCGAAGGGAGGGACGGGATAGCCCAGCCGTTCCGCCCACGGCAGGATGAACCCGCCCAGGCATGCATCCACGTGGCAACCGATCCCGCGCGCCCGGGCCAGGGCCGCGATCTCCGGGACAGGGTCGATGACGCCGTGGGGGAAGGAGGGCGCGGAGGCCACCAGGGCGATGGTGCGACGGGTGATCGCCCGGGCCACGGCCGTCCCATCGGCCCGATAACCTGCATCCACCGGGACGTAGATCAAGCGCAGCCCGAGGAGCTGAGCGGCCTTCTCGAAAGCCGCGTGGGCGGTGACCGGGAGCACCACCTCCGGCCGGACGATCCCCCGCGTCTCCCGGGCCCAGTCCCGATAGGCCTTCATCGCCAGCAGGATGCTCTCCGTCCCGCATGAGGTCACCGTCCCCACGATCTCCTCGCCCGCGGCGTCCGCGCCCAGCATGTGCGCGGTCATGGAGACGATCTCCGCCTCCATCCGCGCCACGCTGGGCCAGAGATCCGGGTGGAGGGGGTTGGCTTGGGAGAAAAGGGCGTAGACGCGGTTCAGGAAGGCCACATGGGGTTCCCCGCCGTGATACACCGCCCCCGAGGCATAGCCCTTCCGCCATCGCGGCTCCTCCCGGGCCGCCAGCGCTTCCAGGTGCCGAAACACCCACTCCGGGGAACGCCCCTCCAGGGGCAACCGGTGGAAGGCGGGAAGATCCCGGTAAGGCTTGAGGAGCGGCTCCAGCCCTCGCAACACCTCCGCGTATTCCTCCTCCAGGCGACGCTCCACCCCGGGCATCGCCCGCACCGGTCGCTCCAGCCGGGCAAGCCATGAACGAAGCCCTCGCCGGAGGAATTCCCACAACCCGCCTTCGCGCAGCATCCCCATCGCTCCTGAGGGATCCACCCTCTCAGACGAAGAGCGAGCGGCGGCGGTGAAGACGGCGATAAATGCCGCGGGTCGCCCGATAAAAGGCCAGGAACTCCCGGAACAGCGCGTCGTAGCGCGCGCGGTTGGCGGGATCCGGGCGGAAGGTGGCGGCGATGGGCACCCGCTCCGGGATCTCCGCCCATGTCAGCTCGCCGAGGGCCACCGCGGCCAGCAGGGCGACCCCGCGCAGGGCGGCCAGCTGCGGCTCCTGCACCGTATGGATCGTCCGGTTCAGGACATCCGCCATGATCTGGCCCCAGATGGCGGAGCGCGCCCCGCCCCCGATGAAGCGGATGTGATCCACGCGATGCCGGAGGAAACCCTCCACCGCCTCTAACAGCCAGCGGGTGTTATAAGCGACGCCTTCGAAAACCGCGCGCACCAGATGTTCCCGTCGGGTCTCCAGGGAGAGGTTGAAAAACCCCCCGCGCAGGGCGCTGTCCTCCACCGGCGTTCGCTCCCCATACAGCCATGGCGCAAACAACAGGCCCCCGCTCCCCGGCGGAGCCTGGGCCGCGAGGGCGTCCAGGAGCGGCTCGGGGAGAGGGGCCGTTGCGGTGGGATCCTGGAGCAGCCGGCCCAGGACCTGCAGGCAGGCTCCTGCCGTCTCCTGCTCGTTGGCGATGAAATAACGGCCGGGGATCGCGGAGGGGAGCGTGGTCATGTTCCGAAGGAGATCCACCCGGCGGAACGGCACGTGACAGGTGAGCCAGGAGGAAGTGCCCAGATAGAGGTGGGGAGCCTCATCCGCCACCGCCCCGGAGCCGACCGCTCCGGCCTGCACATCCGGCGTCCCCACGATCACCGGGATCCCCGGGCGGAGGTCCAGGTCCCAAGCCGCTTCCGGCCGGAGCGGGCCCAGGATCTCCACCGCCTTCCGGAGGTCGGGGAGCTTCTCCCGATCCACGCCCGCCGCCCGGAGCAACGCGGGATGATAGTCGATCCGATGGATGTCCCGGTTGTCCGTGAGCCAGAAGAGGGCGATGGAATCGTAGGAAGCGGCGGCGCACCCGGTCAGGCGGAGGTTCAGGTAGTCCTTCGCCTCCAGGAACTTCCAGGTCTCCCGATAGACCTCAGGGCGACGGCGACGCAGATAGAGGAGATGCGCGAACGAATCCTTCCCCGAATGACCCGGGATCCCTCCTGTCAGCCGGATCCAGAGGATCAGGCGATCGAGCCGGTAGCCCGCCACGGAGGGGAAGCCGCCGAACATCTCCTCCACCTCCGGCGCGCCCCGCGCGTCCATCCAGAGGATCGCAGGGGTTAACGGAGCCCCTTCGCGATCCACCGGACGAGGGTGGACCACATGCCGGTGCAGCCGATGGCGACGATGCGATCCCGGGCTTCCGGGATCCCTTCCAGCAAGCGATGGGTGGCCCGCCGGATGGCCTCCCACCATTCATGGGGATCCTGTTCCGCCCCGCCGTCCGGCAGGAGGGACAGCCGGGTGGGCTCCTTCTCCCAGGCCAGGAGCTCTCCCTGCGTCGAGACCAGACCCACCTTGGGGCCCGTCGTCCCCAGGTCCACCGTCAGGATCCAGCGCTCGCCCGGCATCGCGACCCCCTCCCGGTGCGGAGGAGGGCCTGCCGCTTAGAACCAGCGGGTGATCACCACTTTGCGATCCGTGAAGAAGTATAAGGTGTCCATCCCCTGGCCGTGGAGGTCGCCGAAGAAGGACTGTTTCTGCCCGGCGAAGGGGTAAGGGGCGATGGGGGCGGCCACGCCGATGTTGATCCCCACGTTGCCCGCGCGCACCCGCAGCCGGAACTCCCGGGCCGCCCGTCCATCCCGGGTGAACAGGGAGGCGGCGTTCCCATAGGGGAGGCCGTTGATGATCTCCAGCGCCTCCTCCAGATCGCGCACCCGGATCACCCCCAGCACCGGGCCGAAGATCTCCTCACAGGCGATGGTCATCTTCGGCTGCACTCCATCGAAGATGGTCGGCCCGATGAAGTAACCGTTGGGATAGCCCGGCACCCGGATCCCCCGTCCGTCCAGGAGCAGCTCGGCTTCTTCCCGCAGGCCGAGCTCGATATAGCGGTGGATCCGCTCCAGGGCTTTGCGGGAGACCACCGGACCCATCTGCACGCCCTCGTCAAGCCCGTAACCCACCCGGATGCGGGACGCCCCTTCCACCAGGGCCCGCCGCAACGGCTCGTGGATCTCGCCCACGGCCATCACCAGGGAACCGGCCAGGCAGCGCTGGCCCGCCGACCCAAAGGCGGAGGAGAGGATGGCCGGGACCGTGCGCTCCAGGTCCGCGTCGGGCATCACCACCAGGGCGTTCTTGGCCCCGCCGTGGCACTGGGCCCGCTTGCCGTGGGCGGCCGCCGTGGCGTAGACATACTTCGCCACCGGCGTGGAGCCCACGAAGGAGACCCCCGCGACGTCGGGGTGGGTCAGCAGCGCGTCCACCACCTCTTTCCCCCCGTGGACCATGTTGATCACCCCGGGAGGGAAGCCAACCTCGTGGATCAGTTCGAAGAGACGGGTTTGCGTGATGGGGCAGATCTCGGAGGGCTTGACGATGTAGGTGTTCCCGGCGACGAGGGCGTAGGGGAAGAACCACGAGGGGATCATGGCGGGGAAGTTGAAGGGCGCGATGCAGCAGAAGACGCCCACCGGCTCCAGGATGCATTCCTCATCGATCCCATCGGCGACCTGGGGCGTGTGGTAGCCCATGAGGGCGGTGAACATCCCGGCGGCCGCCTCGATGTTCTCCAGGGTCCGCTGCATCTCCCCCCGGGCTTCCTCCAGGGTTTTCCCGTGCTCCTGCACGATGGTGCGAGCCAGGTCCTCAAAACGCCGCTCCACCTGATCCCGCAGGCGCAGGAGATAGCGAGCGCGGACCGGGATGGGGAGGCGACGCCATGATTCGAAGGCTTCCCGGGCCGCCGCCACCGCCCGGTTCACTTCCTCCACCGTGGAGAGGGGGACCCGGGCGATCACCGCATCCAGGGCCGGGTTGCGCACCTCCAGGTAAGTGTCCGTCGCCGAGGCCACCCACTGGCCACCGATGTAGTTCCGCAACACCTCGCTCCCCATAGGTCCCTCCCGCAAGAGGATCTCGCTTGCGCCGAACCTCGTTCCAAACCCATGCCGGAAGGCCCGGCGGTCAAGCCTGTAGAGGACAGCGAATCCTTCTAACGATTTGCTTGCATTCGTCTCCGAGGCTCATCAAAAGGCAGCTTTCGAATGCGTATAATTTGATCCTCTACAATAACGATCAAGCCTATCCGAAGATATTCCTCTACTTGAGGAAGTATATCGATTAACTTCTGAAATGTCTGGTCAGGTTGAGAACGACGGATGCGGAAAATGATAATAGATGGGGAAGACTGGCGCGTAAAAGCCAGCAGACGTCCATAATCCAGATCGTGGGTGAGGATGATCTCCCCTTGACGTCGAGCCTCCTCAATGATTTCCCAATCCTCTGCGTAACTCAGGCCGATATCCCCTGCATGACGAAACAAGTATCCTTTATCCTGTAAGCGCTTGGCTAAAGAGCGAGGCATATTCATGTTTAAAAGAAACTTCATTACGTATGGAACTCCTCTACAGGTAATTTAGAATCGAAGATACTGGAATTCGCAAACCACAAATGCATGGCTTCCCCATGCATTTGTTAGGATCCATCGTAATACGCCGAAAACGGTAATGTCGGAGCTCCATCGTTATTCTTCTTTCGATTAGCATTAAGGATAGAGGCTTTCGCCCTAAACCTCGGGTCTCCGATGACACAGGGTCGCCCTTGAAGCCATCCCTACAGTCCCAAACTCCCGTCTTCTCAATCCCGAAAGGTCGCGGCGAAAGCCGCTCCTACAAAAGCCGCTCCTACAGGATAGATTTCTTCGGAAGGGGCTTTCGCCCCACACCTCTATCTTCGAGCTGGCAGATCGCGGCTGAAGCCCCTCCTCCAGCGTGGATGCCGAAATGAATTTCGGCCTACAAGGGCGATCGGTCGCGGCGGAAGCCGCTCCCACGGAGAGGATGCATCCTCCAAACGGTCAATCCATGAGGGATCCTGCCCCAAACCGTTAATCCCCCCACTCGTGTCGGAGACGGGTCTCGGCGATCATCCGGGCGGTCATGGCCGTCCACAGGCGTTCCGGAGTGATGGGCAGCTCGGTCACCCGGACGCCGACCGCATCCCGGATCGCATTGGCCACGGCGGCCGCCCCGGGCACCACCGGCGGCTCCCCAACGCCCCGGGCCCCAAAGGGGCCGTGCGGGCTGGGAACCTCGACGATGCGGGTTTCGATGGGCGGGACCTCCGGGGCGATGGGAAGGGCGTAATCCAGGAAGGAGGCGGTCAGCGCCACCCCGTTCTCATCGTAACGCAGGGCCTCCCAAAGACCCCAGCCCAGACCCTGAGCCGCCCCGCCGTGCATCTGCCCTTCGATCAGCAACGGGTTCAGGGCCCGGCCGACATCCTGAGCCACCACCGCCTCCTGCACCGTCACCCGGCCGGTCTCCGGATCCACCCGCACCCGGACGAGCATGGCGGCGAAACCCGGCGCCTGCTCCCGCTGGGCGGAGGTCCCCCGACCGAACACCGGCTCGAACTTCCCCCCGAACCGCTGGGCCAGGGCGGCCACCTCGCCGACGCGCATCCGGGGCTCCGGAACCCCCCGGACGTAGATCTGGCCATCGCGGATCTCCAGGTCCTCCGGGGCGACCTCCAGATGCTCCGCCGCGATGCGCAGGATCTGCTGGCGGGCCTCCTCCGCCGCCCGCTGCACCGCCAAGCCCACCGTGTAAATGGTCTTGCTGCCCCCGCTGGCTCCGGCATAGGGGCTGGTGTCGGTATCCCCCTGGAGGATCCGCACCTGCTCCAGAGGCACCCCCAGGATCGAGGCGGCCAGCTGAGCCATCGCCGTGTGCGTGCCCTGCAGGTCCACCGCCCCCACGTAGATCCGGACGCTGCCGTCGCGATCCACATGGCACATCGCGGCGGCCGGCTCGAGCCCTCCGTGCCAGCCGCCCACCGCCAGCCCGATGCCCTCCCCGGGCTCCCGACGTCCCTCCCGCCACATCGGATGCTCCCGCAGGGCCTCCAGGCAGGCCCTCAGGCCGATGGGGCCATAACGCTTCCCGCTGGGCAGCTCGTCCCCTTCCTCCATTACATTCCGCAACCGGAACTCCAGAGGGTCCAGACCCAGCTGGCGAGCCATCTCGTCCATCTGGGACTCCAGGGCGAAGAGCGCCTGAGGAGCCCCCGGCGCCCGATAGGCGCCGACCCCCGGCTTGTGGGTCAGCACCTCGAAGGCCTCGATCTCATAGTGGGGGAAGCGATAGAAGCTCCCCAGCAGGTTCGCCGCGATGCGCGCCGGGGAGCCCGGGAAAGCCCCCGCGTCGAAGATCACGCGGGCCTGGAGGGCGGTGAGGGTTCCATCCCGCTTCACCCCGGTCTTCAGGGTGATGATGGAGGCGTGGGCCGGCGTCCCGATGAGGAACTCTTCCTGTCGGGTGAGGGTGAGCCGGACGGGCCGGCGGGTATGAATGGCCAGGGCGGCCACCAGAGGCTCCAGCAGGGTGAACTTGCCGCCGAAGCCGCCCCCCACCGGCATCGGCACCACCCGAATCCGGTTCTCCGGCCAGCCCAGGAAATCCGCCACCTCCTCCCGCACCCCGAAGGGATCCTGCGTGCTGGTCCAGATGGTCAGCGTCTCGGTGGCCGGATCCAGGGCCGCCGTCGTCGTGTGCGGTTCGATATACGCCTGATGCACCGGAGCGGTGCGATAGGTGAGCTCCAGGATGAGGTCCGCCTCTTCAAAGCCCCGGGCGATCTCCCCGCGGGTGTAGCGGACGTGGTCGGAGACGTTGGGAGGCAGGACGGCGGATCCTTCCGGGGCGCTCCCGACGTCCGCCGCGTGAGCCCCGGCGTCCGCCCGCACCCCGGGGCGTCCGCCCGGCCAGATCCGCGGCGCGTCCGGCGCCATCGCCTTCAGGGGATCCACCACGGCGGGCAATGGTTCGATATCCACCTCGACCCGAGCGGCGCCGTCCGCCGCCGCAGCCTCGGTCTCCGCCAGGACCACGGCGACCGGCTGGCCGTAATACACCACGCGCTCCCAGGCCAGCAGCGCCCGCGCGTGGCTCTCCGGCTCCCGCTGGAACCATGGGAGATCCGCCGCGGTCAGCACGGCAACGACGCCGGGGACGGCGCGGGCGGGGGCGGTTTCGATCCGCCGGAGGCGGCCGTGGGCATAAGGGCTGAGGACCATGCGGGCATACAGGAGATCGGGCAATCGAAGGTCAGCGCCGAACTTCAAGCGCCCCGTCGCCTTCAGATGGCCATCCCGCATGGGAATCCGCTGACCGATGGTCATCGCGTCCTCCACCTCCCTCACCGGGGTCCGGGCATCCGTGATACGGATGTCTCTTCAAAGATAGGCTGGATCGCGAAGGCTGTCCAGAATCGCCGGAAGCGAGCGCCTTGCCGTGTCGGGCCAGAGGTGTTACGCTGAAAGGAGAAGACCCTGGCCGGGCGTTTCGGGGCGAAGGAGGAAAGCGATGGGCGTTCAGGTCCAGCGGCGCCTGTTCACCGTGGAGGAATATCACCGCATGGCCGAGGCCGGCATCCTCTCCGAAGACGACCGCGTGGAGCTCATCGAAGGAGAACTCGTCACCATGAGCCCCATCGGAAGCCGACACGCCGCCTGCGTGAAGCGCCTCGTCCGGCTCCTGGATCGAGCCGTGGGAGATCGCGCGATCGTCGGCGCCCAGGATCCCATCCGCCTGGGGGCTCGTTCCGAGCCGCAGCCGGACGTGGCGCTGCTTCGCTATCGCCCCGATTTCTACGCCTCCGCCCACCCCGGACCCGAGGACGTCCTCCTGGTCGTAGAGGTGGCCGAAACCTCCGCCGACTCCGACCGCTCCCTCAAAATCCCCCTCTACGCCCGCTACGGCATCCCCGAAGCCTGGCTGGTGGACCTGTTGGAAGAACGCATCGAGATCTACCGCCACCCCACCCCCCAGGGCTACCGATCCCTCCACATCGCCCACCGGGGTGAAACCGTAAGCCCCATCGCCCTGCCCGACCTGGAGCTCAGCGTGGATGAAATCCTGGGATAGCCCGCGGAGGAAAGCGATGGGCGTTCAGGTCCAGCGACGCCTGTTCACCGTGGAGGAATACCACCGCATGGCCGAGGCCGGCATCCTCTCCGAAGACGACCGCGTGGAGCTCATCGAAGGAGAACTCGTCACCATGAGCCCCATCGGAAGCCGACACGCCGCCTGCGTGGCGCGACTCACCGCCCTGCTTTTCCCGGTTGAAGGCCGGGGGATCCTCTGGGTCCAAAATCCCATTCGCCTGGGGGCTCGTTCCGAGCCGCAGCCGGACGTGGCGCTGCTTCGCTATCGCCCCGATTTCTACGCCTCCGCCCACCCCGGACCCGAGGACGTCCTCCTGGTCGTAGAGGTGGCCGAAACCTCCGCCGACTCCGACCGCTCCCTCAAAATCCCCCTCTACGCCCGCTACGGCATCCCCGAAGCCTGGCTGGTGGACCTGTTGGAAGAACGCATCGAGATCTACCGCCACCCCACCCCCCAGGGCTACCGATCCCTCCACATCGCCCACCGGGGTGAAACCGTGAGCCCCACCGCCCTGCCCGACCTGGAGCTCAGCGTGGATGAAATCCTGGGATAGCCCGAGGAGGAAAGCGATGGGCGTTCAGGTCCAGCGACGCCTGTTCACCGTGGAGGAATATCACCGCATGGCCGAGGCCGGCATCCTCTCCGAAGACGACCGCGTGGAGCTCATCGAAGGAGAACTCGTCACCATGAGCCCCATCGGAAGCCGACACGCCGGTGTGGTGGATCGGCTGAATCGCCTCTTCTCCCGGCGCGCCGGGGAGGAGATCATCGTGCGGGTCCAGAACCCGCTCCGACTCAGTGCGCACTCCGAGCCGCAGCCGGACGTGGCGCTGCTTCGCTATCGCCCCGATTTCTACGCCTCCGCCCACCCCGGACCCGAGGACGTCCTCCTGGTCGTGGAGGTGGCCGAAACCTCCGCCGACTCCGACCGCTCCCTCAAAATCCCCCTCTACGCCCGCTACGGCATCCCCGAAGCCTGGCTGGTGGATCTGCTGGAAGAACGCATCGAGATCTATCGCCACCCCACCCCCCAGGGCTACCGGTCCCTCCACATCGCCCACCGGGGTGAAACCGTAAGCCCTGCGCTCATCCCCTCGCTCACGGTGGCGGTGGATGAGGTGCTGGGGTAGGGAAATCCCGCTCGGGGAGACGCCCACGCTGCCTTAAATCCTTTCTTTCTGTCCCATCCGGGGAGAGCGCGATCCCCGGGCGCTGGAGGATCCCTGCGACAGGCCAGTTGTCGCTTGTGAAGGACACCTCCTTCGCGCATCGTGCGCTTATTCGTGGACGGTTTGCCTCCCCGGGATGCGGAGGACGCCGTCTTCGACCACCACGCGCCCGCGCTTGATCACCGTGTGGACCAGGCTGACGCCATACCGGTAGGCCAGATGCCGGTAATCCGGCGCTTCCAGGATCACAAGGTCTGCCGCCTTGCCCGGCTCCAGGCTCCCGATCTCATGGCCCAGCCCGACGGCACAGGCCGCGTTGAGGGTGACGGCGGTCAGGGCCTCCGCCGGGCTGAGGCCCATATAACGGGTCGCCAGGGCCATCATCATCGGCAGCGATTCGCACCAGGAGGTTCCGGGATTGAGGTCCGTGCCCAGGGCCAGGGCGCCCCCGGCGTCGATCAGCCGACGGGCCGGGGCATATCGCGTGCTCCCCAGCCCGAAGGAAGTCCCTGGGAGCATCACCCCGATGGTCTCCGAACGGGCCAGCTGCTCCAGGTGCTCCGGCGGCGTGCTCACCAGGTGATCGACGCTGACCGCTCTCAGGGCCACCGCCAGGGGCACCGCCCCCAGCGGGGGCTCAAACTCATCCACGTGCACCTTGAGGCCGAACCCCAGGGCCTTCGCGGCCTCCAGGATGCGCCGGGTCTGCTCCGGATCGAAGGCCCCTCGCTCGCAGAACACGTCGCAGAACCAGGCCGCCCGCCCATCCTCCCAGGGCGGACACCAGGGTCCGTGGTGGACCAGCTGCCAGGCCGCGACGGCGGGGAGCATCTCCTCAATCAGCACGGCCACGTAGGCGGAGGGATCCTCCTGGTATTCCGCCGGTATGGCATGGGCCCCCATGAACGTGGGCACCAGATCCAGAGGGTGCTCCGCATTCAATCGATGAAGGAGGTCCAGCAGACGACGCTCGGTTTCCCACTCCAGGCCGTATCCGGTCTTCGCCTCCGCGGTGGTCGTGCCGTGAAGCAGCATCCGGTCCATCCGGGCGCGGGTCTCCGCCATCAGCTGCTCGGGGGAGGCGGCACGGGTGGCCCGCACGGTGGCGAGGATCCCTCCTCCCGCCTGCAGGATCTCCAGGTAGGTGGCTCCCTTCAGGCGCTGCTCGAACTCCGCGGCCCGATCCCCCGCCCAGATGAGGTGGGTGTGGGGATCGACGAGGCCCGGGACCACCGCCCGGCCCCGGGCCTCCAAGATCTCCGCGGCCTCGGTGATCTGCGCCTCGATCTCCCGGGTGGGCCCCACCGCCACGATGCGGCCCTCCCGGACGGCCACGGCACCGTCGGGGATCACGGTGAGGAGCCCCATGGCCGCCCCGCGCAGGGGCCCGCGCCCCCGCGGGGTGACCACCTGGGCGGCGTGACGGATCAACAGATCGACATGCACGGGATCCCTCCTCGACGAAGTCCGGTCGCGCCGACTCATTTCAGCATCGGCATCTTGATCCCATGCCGGCGGGCGACTTCGATGGCTTTCTCGTAGCCGGCGTCGGCATGGCGCACCACCCCCAGGCCCGGATCCGTCCGCAGCACCCGCTCCAGGCGCCACTCTGCCTCCTTTGTGCCGTCGGCTACCACCACCATTCCCGCGTGCTGGCTGTAGCCGATGCCGACGCCCCCGCCATGGTGGAAGGCCACCCACGTGGCGCCGGCCACGGCGTTGAGCAGGGCGTTGAGGATCGGCCAGTCGCTGATGGCGTCCGAGCCATCCTTCATCCCCTCGGTCTCCCGGTTGGGGCTGGCCACCGAGCCCGCGTCCAGATGATCCCGCCCGATGACGATGGGCGCGCTCAGCTCCCCTTTGCGCACCAGCTCGTTGAAGTAGAGCCCGGCCCGGTCGCGCTCCCCATAGCCCAGCCAGCAGATCCGGGCAGGCAACCCCTGGAACCGCACCCGCTTCTGAGCCATGGTGATCCAGCGGCGCAGGCTCTCGTTCTCGGGGAACAGCTCCAGGATCGCCTGATCCGTCCGATAGATGTCCTCGGCGTCCCCGGAGAGGGCGACCCAGCGGAAGGGACCCTTGCCCTCGCAGAACAGCGGCCGGATGTAAGCCTGCACGAACCCCGGATAGGCGAAGGCGTCCTTCACGCCCATCTCGTAAGCCTGCTGGCGCAGGTTGTTGCCGTAATCGAACACCACTGCCCCCGCCCGATGGAAGGCCAGCATGGCCTCCACGTGGATCGCCATGCTCTCCCTGGCCCGCCGGATGTACGTTTGGGGATCTTTCGCCCGCAGCTCCTCTGCCTCCCACACCGAGAGCCCGCGAGGGACATACATCAATGGGTCGTGGGCAGGAGTCTGATCGGTCACCACGTCCGGGATGATGCCCCGGCGGGCGAGCTCGGGGAAGACCTCGGCGGCGTTGCCCAGCAACCCGATGGAACGGGCCTGCCCCGCCTTCCGGTAGCGTTCCACCCGCCGCAGGGCCTCCTCCAGATCCTCCACGATCTCATCGAGGAACCCGTGCTCCAGGCGTCGCCGCGCCCGGCGCGGGTCCACCTCCACGACCAGGCCCACCCCCTCGTTCATCGTGATGGCCAGGGGCTGGGCGCCGCCCATCTCCCCCAGGCCCGCCGTCAGCACCCACTTCCCCTTGAGACTGCCCCCGAAATGAGTCCGGGCACAGGCCGCCAGCGTCTCGTAGGTTCCCTGGAGGATGCCCTGCGTGCCGATATAGATCCAGGCCCCGGCCGTCATCTGGCCGAACATGATCAGGCCCTTGCGCTCCAGCTCGTCGAAGACCTCCCAGGTGGCCCAGTGGGGGACCAGGTTGCTGTTGGCGATCAGGACGCGGGGGGCCAGCTCGTGGGTGCGGAAGATGGCGACCGGCTTGCCGGACTGCACCAGAAGGGTTTCGTCGGGCTCCAGGTTGCGGAGGGCTTCCAGGATCGCGTAGAAGCATTCCCAGTTGCGGGCCGCCTTGCCGCGGCCGCCGTAGACGATCAGGTTCGCCGGATCGGCGGCCACCTCCGGATCCAGGTTGTTCTGGATCATCCGGTAGGCCGCTTCGATCTGCCAGTTCTTGCAGGTTAACGTGCTTCCCCGGGGCGCACGGATCACCGGGGCCGTCCCGCTCGCAGACATGGGGACCTCCCTGACTCAGGCTGGCGCCTCCTGGTGTAGCGCAGATGCGTGGATCCGGCAACCGGGCCCCGACTGCAGGCGGCCCTGGGGTTAAGAGGTGTTAACAGGCCCATAATCGCCGGATAACGGCGGGCCGGTAGGATCGCCATGGACAGCAGGGCCCCACCGGGGCCCTGACCCTGAGCAAGAGGAGGTGCGCACCCATGCGCAAGCGCTGGCTGTTCATCCCGCTTTTCCTGCTGGCCCTGCTGGTCGGAGCGCTGGGGTTCGGGATCGTCGGACAGGCGCAGGCGGCCCGCGCCGCCGCTCCCCTGAGCGGATTCGTCGGCCACCCCGGCGGCTGGTTCGGCCGGGGCCTCTGCGGGCAGGCCGGGCTGGAGGCCGCCGCCAAGGCCCTGAATATGACCCCCGAGGAGCTCTCCACCCAGCTCTGGGGCGGCCGCACCCTGGCCGAGCTCGCGGATAAAGCCGGCGTGGACCTCCAGAAGGTCCGCGATGCGGTGAACCAGGCGTGCGTGCAGGCCCTGCGCGACGCCATCGAGCAGGCCGTGCGCGACGGCCGCCTGACCCGGGAGCAGGCGGACTGGCTGCTACAGGGGCTGGATCGCGGCTACTGGGGCCCGGGCGCTGGATGGTGGGGCTTCCGGGGCTTCTGGGGCTTCCGGGGCCGCGGCGGGTGGTGGTGGGCTCCGAAGGGCCCGGCCACGCCCACTCCTGCGCCGGGCGGCACCGGCTTCTCCCGACCGCGCTTCGGGATCCCGGGCCGCTCCGCCTGAAGGGCCCGCGCGTCGATCCCACCCCGGAGGGGATGCGCTCGGCGCATCCCCTCCACGCTTTTTTCAAGATCCCTCCTGAAAACATCCGCGTGATCCCCATCGGACAGGAGGACAGGATGAGGTTTCCGAAATGGCTTCGATGGATCGGCCTCGGCCTTGTGAGCCTGCTGGTCGCCTGTCAGGGGATGCGATCTGCCGCTCCAGCGCCCGGTCCCGCCCGTTCGACTCCCATCCCTTCCACCCGGAGGATCGCCTCGCCGCTGCCTGTGGCCCTGGCCGCCGGAGCCGGGGAGGCCGTCGCCGCCCTGGAGCAACAGCTGGAGGCCATCTACGAGCAGGCGAACCCCTCGGTGGTCCACATCCGCGTTCGAAGCGGCCAGGGCGCCCTCCGGGAGGAAAGCACCGGTTCGGGCTTCGTATACGATCGGGATGGACACATCGTCACCAACCATCACGTGGTGGAAGGCGGGGAGACCGTCATCGTCACCTTCGCGGATGGGATGGAGACCCTCGCTCGGGTGATCGGCACAGACCCGGACAGCGACCTGGCGGTGCTTCAGGTGGAAGTGCCTCCAGAGCGGCTTCATCCCGTGACCCTGGGGGATTCGGGGGCTGTGCGCCCGGGGCAGCTGGCCATCACCATCGGCAACCCCTTCGGGCTGGAGGGGACGATGACGGTGGGGATCGTCAGCGCCATCGGCCGGGTCATTCGGCCGGGATCCCGCGTGTTCAGCATCCCGAACATGATCCAGACCGACGCGCCGATCAACCCGGGGAACTCCGGCGGCCCGCTGCTGGACAGTCAGGGCCGGGTGATCGGTGTGAACACGATGATCCTCTCCCAGACCGGGGTCTCCTCAGGGGTCGGCTTCGCCATCCCGGTGAACACGGTGCGGCGCATCGTCCCCGAGCTGATCGCCCGGGGCCGTTATGAGCATCCCTGGCTGGGGATCTCCGGCTATTCGGTGACGCCGCTGGTGGCGAAGGCGCTGGGGCTGCCGGCCGAGCGCGGGGCCCTCATCCTGGAGGTGGACCCTCGCGGCCCTGCGGCCCAGGCCGGCCTGCGCGGGGGGAGCCGCCCGGTCTCCGTCCTCGGGGAATCCATCCCGAGCGGGGGCGATCTCATCGTCGCCATCGACGGCCGCCCCATCTCCAGCATGGAGGATCTCATCGCCGAGCTGGAGGAACATCACCGGCCCGGGGATGAGATCACCCTCTCCATCCTGCGGGACGGCCAGACGCGCGAGGTTCGGGTCCGCCTTGCCCCGCGGCCTTCCTCGTGACCCTTCCGGAAGACACAGGCGGGGAGGGCATCATCGGCCCTCCCCGCCGGCCCGACGATCGCTTACGCCCCGGTTTGCCGCTGGCGCTCCAGCAGCTCCTTGATGTCCGTCAGGGTCTCGCTGATCCGGAAGGTCACGATGAGCAGCTCCGCGTAGATTCTGGAGAGCAGGATCCCCAGGAGGACCACCAGAGGACTCAGGCAAAGGGCGCCCAGGATCGCCCCCGCCCCATCCCGACGGCCGGCGATCCCTGCTCCAGTGATCCCGCCGAACAGGATCGCGCAGCCCGCCAGAACGCTGAGGGCGACACCGATCCAGAACAGCGCCTGGATGAGATAGGGCGTGATCATCCGGCGGAAGGTGAGGAAGTCTTCCCAGTTCATGAGGACCTCCGACGTCTTGAGGTTCGGCTTGTTCCCGGAACTGCTTCATGTTATACTACTTCTCAAAAATGGAGAATAGGAATAATGGAAGCGCCTACAACGCCACCTCCGGCGGCCTCGAGAACCAGCGGGAAGGCGATCGCCAGCCTGATCCTGAGCCTCCTCGGCCTGGTGGGCGTGCTCCCCCTCATTGGCTCTATCCTGGGGATCATCTTCGGCAACCAGGCGAAAGGGGAGATCGCCCGCAGCGGCGGAGACCTCACCGGTGAAGGGCTGGCCCAGGCCGGCGTGATCATCGGCTGGGTGGGGCTGGCCCTGAACGTGATCGGGACGATCTGTGTCCTGCTGATCCTGGGCAGCACCATCGGGCTGGGGATCTGCTCCGCCCTTACGAGTGGGAACCTCATTTCCCGCTGAGATCCAGGCCTTCTTCAAGCAAGCGATCGGATCTGCGGGTAGCGGCGGTGCGCCCAGAGCATGTAGCCCAGGCTGGCCGCGGCCCCCAGGGCCACGGTCGCCGGGGCGCCCAGGGCGCTGGCCATCAGGCCCGCCTGCAACCCGCCCAGCCGCATCATCATCTGGAAAGCCAGGGTATACACCCCCATCACCCGTCCCCGCACCACGTCCTCCACGTTCACCTGGATCAGGGTGTTGGCCAGGGCGTTCTGCCAGACGAAGGCCATCCCGCTCAGGATCAGGAACGCCAGCGCCAGGGGGAAGGAACGGGAAAGGGAAAACCCCAGCAACGCCAGCGGGAAGCCCAGGTTCCCCCAGGTGAGCATCTGCCCCCGGTGTCCCGCATCCCCATAGGCGGCGGCGAGCAGCGCCCCGGCCACCGCCCCGATCCCCACCGCGCCCATCATCAGGCCGTAGGCCACCGCCTCCGGCTGTCCGCACGACAGAAGCGCTCCGCCCCATCGGCTCCCGGCGACCTGCCCGCAGAGGCGCGCCACCACCGGCGCCGCGCTGCCCCAGAGGGAGGTGCGGGCGAAAACGGGCAGAAGGGTGGTATAGGGCATGGAGAGGAAAGCGGACACCCCTACCATGCTCACCAGGCCCCACAACGTGGCATCCGCTCGGATGCGAGCCAGCCCGGCCAGGGGATCCGAAGCGGAGCCCGCGCGGACACGCCGGGCCGTTGAGCCGGGTAGCCGCATGGCCAGCAGACCGGCGATCACCGCGAGGAACGAAACGCCGTTGAGGAAGAAGGCCATGGCCTCCCCCAGCGTGGCCACCACCAGCCCGGCCAGGGAAGGGCCGATGATCCGCGCGAAGTTGAACAGGGAGGAGTTCAGGGCGATGGCGTTGCCCAGATCCTCCTCCCCCACCATCTCCACCACGAAGGCCTGGCGGGCGGGCACGTCCAGCATCTGAAAAGCCGCCAGCAGCATTGCCATCACCCACACGTGCCAGACCTGGACGTGACCGCTCCAGGTGAGCCAGGCCAGCAGGAAGGCCTGGAACATCATCAGCGACTGAGTGATCACAATGAGCCAGCGCCGCGGGAAGCGATCCGCCAAGCTGCCACCGAACAATGCCAGAGGGAAGAGCGGCAGGATCGAGAGGCCGTTCATGATGCCCAGCCCGGCCGGCGACCCGGTGAGCCGGTAGACCAGCCAGTTCTGGGCGATGGTCTGCATCCAGGTCCCGCTGAGCGAGATCAGCTGGCCGATGAAATAGAGCCGGTAGTTCCAGTGACGAAGCGCCCGGAAAGGGTGGCGGGGCCGATGGGTCGACATCGCCGGCCTCATGGGTTCGCCATCTGCTCCACCCGAGCTCCCTCATCGGGCTCGACCCGGAACAGGGTCGGCGCTCGTCCGAAGCGGGCGAGGTAGGCCCGGGTCATCGCCTCCGCCGCCTCGGCCACCGCGTCCCGATGGACGGCCGTGAGGATGCTACCCCCGAATCCGGCTCCCGTCAACCGCGCCCCATACACCCCGGGGACCGCCCGGGCCGCCTCCACCAGGGTGTCCAGCTCCGGGGAGCTGACCTCGTAGTCGTCCCGCAGGCTGTCGTGGGAGGCGTTGAGCAATGCTCCGAAGGCCGGGAGATCCCCGCGCCGCAACGCGTCCACCGCCTCCCGCACCCGCTGGTTCTCTGTGACCACGTGGCGAGCCCGTCGGTAGATCACCTCCGGGAGCTCGACCCGGGCCGCCTCCAGAGCCGCGGGGGTGAGATCGCGCAACGCCCGCAACCCCGGATCCCGTGACCGGAGCCGTCGGACCGCCTCCTCGCATTGCGCCCGACGCTCGTTGTAGGCCGAGGCCGCCAGGGCCCGGCGCACCCCGCTATCGGCTACCAGCACGACCATCTCCGGCGGGACCGGCACCCACTCGATCGCCAGGGAGCGGCAGTCGATCCACATGGCATGTCCCCGCCGGCCGAACCGCGCGGCCATCTGGTCCATGATCCCGCAACGCACCCCTACAAACTCGTTCTCCGCCCGCTGGCACAGGCGGGCCAGATCCAGAGGCGGGATCTCGTGGCCGCTCAGCGCCGTCCAGGCCATAGCGAAGGCCACCTCCAGGGCGGCCGAGGAGCTCAGGCCGCTCCCGATCGGCACATCCCCCGCCACCACCGCATCCATCCCGACCAGACGATATCCGGCCCCTTCCAGCGCCCAGGCCACGCCGGCCGGGTAAGCCGCCCATCCCCGCAGAACGCCCGGACGCAAGCCGTCCAGGGAGAACACCAAGCCGTCCAGGGAGAACACGGCCTCCTCCCCGAAATCCGCCGCGATCAGATGGACCTCCCGATCCGTCCGCGGGCGGGCGGCCACCCAGACCGCGCGATCGATGGCGATGGGGAGGACGAAGCCCTCGTTGTAATCCGTGTGCTCGCCGATCAGGTTGACCCGCCCCGGCGCCCGGGCTTGCAGGAGGGGTGCGCCCCCAAAGCGCGTCCGAAAGATGTGCTCCGCTCGCGCCCGCGCATCGGACATGGCTTCCGCTCCGGAGGGATCGTGCAAAACCCGCCAACCCCGAATTGTAGCCCCATCCCATCGCTGGGAAGGATCCGGCAACCGATTGGGGTGTGTCCCGGTTTTGTCGGGCCTGGCCGCCTTGTAGGACAACTGCAAGCAGTTGTCCTACGATTTTGGAAGCCTCCCATCTGTCCTCAAGGCGGCGAGATCGCGGCGAAAGCCGCTCCTACTAAAACGAATCTCCCATTCGTGTATTCGTGTTCTGATTCGTGGACGGCCCTCCCCATATGAAGGTCACGGCGAGGGCCGCTCCTGCAGATGCGGATGAGGAGGATACAGGCCGAAATGAATTCCGGCCTACGTCAAGTCGCGGCGAAAGCCGCTCCGATGACAATAGGTCTCCTGATGGAATGGAGGCCTCCGATCTCCGGCCGGGCGCACCGCACCGCCCGGAGGATCGAACTGGTTGCCCTATAATGAATCTCGGTGACCATCCTCCGGATCAGGAGGCTGCGATGCCGTTCGCCACCGTTCAGGGCATCCGTCTGGTGTATGACCTCCGTGGCCGGGGCATCCCGGTGCTCTGGATCCACGGGTTCCCCCTGGGCCGCTGGCTGTGGGATCCGCAGGTCGAGGCCCTGGGGGATGTGGCCTGGTCTATCGCCGTGGACCTGCGCGGGTTCGGAGGAAGCAGCGCCCCCGAAGGTCCCTACACCATGGAAACCTACGCGGAGGATCTGCGCGGGCTGCTGGACCTCCTGGGGATCGATCGGGTGGTCCTGGCCGGGCTCTCCATGGGCGGATACGTCTCCTTCGCCTTTTACGCCGCCTACCCCGAGCGGGTTCGTGGGCTCATCCTGGCGGATACCCGACATCAGGCGGACACACCGGAGGCCCGGGCAAACCGTTACGCGCTGATCGAACGGATCCGCCAGGAGGGGGCAGCCGCCGCGGTGGAGGCCTTCCTCCCCCGTCTGCTGGGAGCCACCACCCGACGGGAGCATCCGGACCGGGTGGAGCGGCTGCGGCGCAAGATGATGACCAACCCGGCCGCCGGGCTCATCGGCGCCCTCCAGGCCATGGCCGAACGCCCGGATCGAACGGAGCTCCTCCCCCGGATCCAGGTCCCCACGCTGGTGATCGTCGGCGAGGAGGATGAGGTGACCCCACCTGAGGTGGCCCGCCAGATGGCGGAGGCCATCCCCAACGCCCGGCTCGTGGTGCTCCCCTCGGCCGGCCACCTCGCGAACGTCGAGGCGCCCGAAGCCTTCAACGAGGCCGTGCGGACGTTCCTGGGCCAGCTCCCGTGAACGCCGCGCGGCCTGCCCGGAGGTGAGGGCTCTGGATCCGCTCGCTCGGGGGAAGATCGTGTCGGCCGAGAAACGCGCCATCGCGCGGGTGCTCCGGGCGGTCCGGGAGGCCGCCCGTCGCTTCTCCCTCTTTCCCCCCGGGGAGACCGTGGTGGTCGGGGTCTCGGGGGGGCCGGACTCCCTGTGCCTGATGGACGCCCTGCACACCCTGGCTCCGGAGCTGGGGATCGCGCTCCACATCGCGCATCTCCACCACGGCCTGCGGGGAGCGGAGGCCGACGCCGACGCCGCGTTCGTGGCCGAGCAGGCGACGGCGCGCGGGCTCCCTTACACCGTGGAGCATCTCGAGGTCCGGGCCCTGGCGGAGCGGGAAGGCCTTTCCCTGGAAGAGGCTGCCCGTCAGGCGCGCTACACGTTCCTGGCGGAGGTGGCCGCTCGGGTGGGCAGCCGGACCATCGCCGTGGCCCATCATGCGGATGATCAGGTGGAGACCGTGCTGATGCATCTCCTGCGTGGGAGCGGCCTGGCCGGGCTGCGGGGGATGCGCCCGTCCATGCCCCTCACGGAATACCACGGGCTGTTGCGCCGGCCTCCGGAGGGGCTCCGGCTGGTGCGGCCGCTCCTCAGCGTCTGGCGGAGCGAGATCGAGGCCTACTTGCGGGCCCGGGGGCTGACCCCGCGTTTCGACCGCTTGAACCTGGACCTCACCTTCTTCCGCAACCGGCTGCGCCATGAGGTGTTGCCGTTCCTGGAACGCCTCAATCCTCGCCTGCGGGAGATCTGGTGGCGGATGGCGGAGACCCTCGCGGCCGACTACGAGTTCCTGGAACAAACCCTCCGCCAGGCCTGGCCCACCTTCGTGGCCCTCGAGGAGCCGGGGCGGATCGTTTTCGATCTCGCCCGCTGGCGCGAGCTCCCCCTCAGCCTGCGGCGCATGGCCCTGCGGGAGGCCGCCTTCCGCCTGGCCCATCGCCTGCGGGACCTGCGGTTCGAGCACGTGGAAGAGGCGATCCGGATGGCGGAAGAGGGGATGACCGGAGGGATGCTGACCTGGCCGGAGGGCCTGCGGGTCGCCGTTGCCTATGGAACCCTCATCCTCGCCCAGGAGGGCGCCCTCTGGCCGGAGCCGGACCTGCCGCTGCTGTCGGGAACTCTCCGCTTACAGCCGGGGGAGACGCTCTGGCCGGACGGCCGGTGGGTCGTGATCTGGGAGGAGCTTCCCGTATGGGATCCCGCCCGGCTCCAGTATACGGATCTGTGGACCCTCTACCTGGATGCGGAGCAAGCGGGGGAGCCACTGCGCTTCCGGACCCGGCGCCCGGGGGATCGCTTCCACCCGGCGGGGATGCCCGGGCCGGTCCGCTTGAAGACCTTCCTGATCAACCAGAAGATCCCTCAGCCCTGGCGGGATCGCTGGCCCCTGCTGGTGAACGAGCGGGAGGAGATCCTGTGGGTGGCGGGGGTGCGGCCCGCGGCCACCATCCGCCCCGGCCCCCACTCCCGCCGCGTGTGGCGGATCGCCATCCGAAGGGCGGCAACCGGGTGACCGCTCAGCGATCGCCGTGCGCTTCCCCCTCGCTGTGCGCCAGCTCCCGCAGCGTATCCAGATCCCGGATCCAGATGTATCCTCCCCGCTCCGTGCGGATCCATCCGGCCCGGGTCCAGCGGCTCAGGATCCGGATGGCCGTCTCCAGGGTGGTGCCCGCCATACGGGCGATATCTTCCCGGGAGAGGGGGATCGTGATCCGAAAGCCCTCGGCTTCGGGCTGGCCGGCGCGCTCCGCCAGGGTCAGCAGCACATAGGCGATGCGGTTCTCCACCCGCTCCAGGACCAGCGTCCGAATGGCCATGGCCCGCTCCAGACGCTGACCCAGCATCTGGAGCAACCGGACCGCCACACGGGGGTAGCGCTCCAGGAGCTCCAGATAGGCGGCCCGAGGGATCCGCAAGACGGTGACGGGGGTGGCGGCCTGAGCAGTGGCAGGGTTACGGCTGAGCAGGAGGGTTGCCCCGCCGAACACCTCCCCCGGCCCCAGGATCTCCAGGATCACCTCCTTGCCCGGGGAGGCCTGACGCAACATCCGGACCCGTCCCTCGGCCACGATCCAAACTGCGTCGGCCTCATCGCCCTGATGGAAAATATAACGTTCCGCCGGAAAGGAGAGCACCTCCGTCCAGTGGCCGATCTCGTGATAGGCGTCTACGTCCAGGCCCGCGAACAGAGGGGCTTTCTGCAGGATCTCGATCAGGGAACCCATCCATCGATCCCCGGGACCAATCATCCGACTTCCCCAGTATAACGGGAGGCGGAGGAACACGAAAACGCCACATCTGACCACCGGCAGGGACCATCCAGCGGGCTGCCCCTGCGATAAAATGGGGGAAAACCAGTGGTCTGCAAGGAGGCACGCGTTGCAGGCGCATGGCCTGTGGCAACCGGGCGCGCGGCGCCCCGGGGAGATTCGGATCGCGCTGCCCAGCAAGGGGCGACTGGAGGAGCCCACGCTGGCCTTCCTGGCCGCATGCGGCCTGGCGGTGGAGAAGACCAACCCCCGCCAGTATGTCGCCCGCATCCCCGCCCTGCCCGGCGTCACTGTCCTCTTCCAGCGGGCCGGCGATATCCCCCTGAGCGTCCGGGACGGCGGGGTCGACTTCGGCATCACCGGCTACGATGTGGTGATGGAGCGCCTGGATCACGACCCCAGCGTTCTCATCCTCCACGACGCTCTCCACTACGGCCACTGTGATCTGGTCCTGGCTGTGCCCGAATCCTGGCCCGTGGAGACGGTGGAGGAGCTGGCTGCCCTCGCCCAATCCCGGGCCCGGGAGGGCCATCCTCTACGCATCGCCACCCGCTTCCCCCGCCTGGTGGGCCGCTTCCTGCAGGAGCGGGGGATCCCCGCCTTCCAGCTGGTGGTCTCCGAGGGCACCCTGGAGGTTGCCCCCAGCATCGGCTATGCCGACCTGATCGCCGACCTCACCACCACCGGGACCACGCTCCACGACAACCGCTTGAAGCCCCTGCGGGACGGCATCATCCTCCACGCTCAGGCCTGCCTGATCGCCAACCGCGAGGCCCTGCGTTCCCGGCCGGAGGTCCTGGCCGTGGCGCGGCAGCTGGTGGAGTTCTTCGAGGCCCACCTGCGGGCGGAAGGCCACTACATGCTCTTCGCCAACATGCGCGGGGAGTCCGCTGAGGCCATCGCCCGCCGCCTGTTCGCCCAGACGGATCTGGGTGGCCTCCAGGGCCCCACGATCTCCCGCGTCTACGTGCGCGAGGAGGACCCCGGCTGGTTCGCCATCCACATCATCGTGCGCAAGGATCGCCTGAACGAGGCCATCCGGCAGCTGCGGGCCATCGGCGGAAGCGGCGTGGTGGTGGCCCCGGTGACCTACATCTTCGAGGAAGAACCTCCCCGCTGGCAGCGGGTGCTGGACCAGCTGCGCGAGGCCGAGAAGGCCTCTCCCTTTTAAAACCCGCACACCAGGAGCGATCCGCATGGAACGATGGATCCGACCGGATCTCCGGGACCTCTTGACCTATAGCATGGCGGTCTCCCCGGAGGAGCTGGCCGCCGCTTACGGCATCCGGCCGGACCGGCTGATCCGCCTGCACGCCAATGAGAACCCTTATGGACCCTCCCCGCGCGCTCGGGAGGCGCTGCGGAACGGGGAATGGCATTGCTATCCGGATCCCCAGGGACGCGCCCTGCGCCAGGCCCTGGCCGGATACACCGGCTTCGGTCCGGAGTGGATCGCCCTGGGCAACGGGGCCGACGATGTGATCGATCTCCTGGCCCGGCTGCTGGTCGGGCCCGGTCGAGCGGCCCTCATCGCCGAGCCCACGTTCGAGATGTATGCCCTCTCCGTCCGCTGGCACGGGGGCCGCGTCCACATCGTCCAGCGGGATGAGGCGTTCCGCCTTCCCCGCGAGACGCTCCTCGAGGCGATCCGGCAACTACAACCCGCCGCTGTCTTCCTGGCCTCCCCCAACAACCCGGACGGCCAGCTCCTCCCGGAGGAGACCCTTCAGGCGGCCCTCGAGGAAGGCGTGATGGTCATCGTGGACGAAGCCTACTTCGAGTTCTCCGGCCGCACCTTCGCCGGCTGGCTCCCCCGATATCCGAACCTGGCCATCGTGCGGACCTTCAGCAAGTGGGCGGGACTGGCGGCCCTTCGCGTGGGCTACGCTCTGATGCACCCGGACCTGGTCCGGGCCTACGACGAGGTGCGCCCGCCCTTCAACGTCAACCTGGCGGCGCAGCAGGCCGCTCTGGCTTCTTTGGAGGATCGAGCGTATCTGATGGAGAACGTGGCCCGCCTGGTGGCTGAGCGGGAGCGGCTTTACCGGGCCCTGCAGGCCTTCCCCTTCCTCCGGCCGTTCCCCAGCCACACCAATTTCATCCTGTGCCGGGTGATCGGGTGGGACGCCCATCGCCTGTGGGAGGCGCTGCTGCGGCGCGGGATCCTGATCCGTCGCTACACCGCGCCGGCGCTCCGGGAGCATATCCGCATCTCGGTGGGGCGGCCGGAGCACAGCGAGGCGCTGCTCCGGGCCCTGACGGAGATCGCCGAGGAGATCCCCCATGGCGCCCCGTGAGGCTCGACGCCAGCGACGCACCGCGGAAACCGAGGTGACGATCTTTCTCCGACTGGACGGGCGGGGAGAAGCCCGGGTGGAGACCGGCATCGGCTTCCTGGACCACATGCTGCACCTGTTCGCCTTCCACGGGCTCTTCGACCTGGAGGTCCAAGCCCGGGGGGATCTGCACATCGATCCTCATCACACGGTGGAGGATGTGGCCATCGTGCTGGGACAGGCTCTGGATGAGGCGTTAGGGGATCGAAAAGGGATCGTGCGGATGGGGCATGCGTATGTGCCGATGGACGAGGCGCTGGCTTTCGTGGCGGTGGATCTCTCGGGTCGGCCTTACGCTGTGCTGGATCTCCCCTTCGGCGGACCGATGGTGGGGGCCCTGCCCACCTCCCTGATCTCCCACTTCCTGGAAAGCCTGGCGGTCCACGCCCGCATGAACCTGCACGCCCGCCTGCTCTCCGGGCGGGACGATCACCATCGGGCGGAGGCCCTCTTCAAAGCCCTGGGCCGCGCCCTGGAGATGGCCGTGCGGCTGGACCCCCGGCGAGGGGACGTCCCCTCCACGAAGGGAACGCTCAGTTTGTGATGTTTTTCCCAATATGACGGCGATCATATCCTATCCATCCTCCTCCGGGGGAAATTGAAGAGGGGTGAAGTGATCCACCGGTTTCGGCCTTGCGGACATGGAGGCGATCTCCCGGAGGAGGTGTGCGATGGAGAAAGAACAGGTGCCTCTGGGGCAGGCCCTCTTCGATGAGCTGTTCCTCCTTTTCCTCCTCTCCCTTGTCATCAGCCTGATCCTTTACAACATCTGGGGCCTGCTGGATCTGCTGCGAACCCCTGTAGGGATCCCGTGAGAGAAAGGAGGGCCCGATGTTCGCACCGCCGCGGGTGTGGTGGAGGCCGCTGGACCGCCTGGAGCGGACCTGGCTGGGGCTGGCCTTCGCCTGGTGCCTGGTGCTCTTTATCATGATGCCGGTCTGGTTGATCCTCGGCCGGCATAACGTCCCGGCGACCACTTATCGAGCTGCCCCCACGCAGTTCCAGCAACGGGTGGAGGAATTCGTCCGCAAATATCAGGTCGGCACGGAGAAGGGCATCCCGGTCGTGGAGCCCCCTCCCGGGGATGTCTACCTCCTGGCCCGTCAGTGGCAATGGTACCCCATCCTCAAGCTCAAGAAAGGACAGACCTATCGCCTCCACGTCTCCTCCATCGACGTTCAGCATGGTTTCTCGATCCAGCCCGTTAACCTGACGTTCCAGATCCTCCCGGAATATGTCTACGTGATCACACTGACTCCGCTGACGAGCGGGGAGTTCTCCATCGTCTGCAATGAGTTTTGCTACCTCGGACATCACGTGATGGTCGGGCGCATCCTGGTCACGGATTGAGAAAGGAGGCTGGCATGGCGGCTCCAGCCATTCCGCTCGGCGAAGAGAAGGCGATCTTCCGCGTTTGCCCGGTGACCCGGTTGCGGGTGGATCTGGCGGCGGAACGGATGATCATCGCCAACGCCACCGCGGCGGTGATCTTCCTGCTCGTCGGCGGGGTCATGGGGCTGCTGCTGGCCCTGACCCGCTGGGAAGCCGTCCACCTGTTGCCGGCCACCTGGTATTACCGCTTGGTGACCGGCCACGGCTTCAACATGCTGGTGGCCTGGATCGTCTTCTTTGAAGTGGCTGGGCTTTATTTCGGGAGCACGGTGCTCCTGAACGCCCGGCTGGCAAGCCCCTGGGCGGCTCGCCTCGCTTTCGCCCTGATGCTCCTGGGCGCCCTGCTGGTGAACGGGATCGTCCTCGCCGGGCGCGCGGATGTGATGTTCACGGCCTATGTTCCCCTGAAGGCCCATCCCCTCTTCTATCTGGGGGTGATCCTCTTCGCCGTGGGCGCGTTGATCGCGGTAGCGCTCTTCTTCGCGAACCTCCTCATCGCCCGCCTGGAAGGTCGCTATACGGGCTCCGTGCCCCTGGTGGTCTTCGGGCTGGCGACGGCCGCCATCATCGCCACCTACACCCTGCTCTCCGGGGCCATCGCCTTCATCCCCGCCTTCTTCTGGTCCCTGGGATGGCTGCGCACCTACGATCCGGGCTTCTATCGCAACCTCTTCTGGGGCTTCGGGCACCCGGCTCAGCAGATCAACCTGGCCGCCATGGTGGCGGTGTGGTATGCCCTGGCGGCCATCACCGTCGGCGCCACGCCGATCAACGAGAAGCTCTGCCGGCTGGCTTTCGTGCTCTACATCCTGTTTATCAACCTGGGCGCCGCTCATCACCTCCTCGTAGATCCCGGCCTGAGCTTCGCGTGGAAGATGTTCAACACGTCCTATGCGATGTATCTGGCCGTCCTGGGGAGCCTGATCCACGCCTTCTCGATCCCCGCCGCTGTGGAAGTGGCGTTGCGGCGCCAGGGATATCGCCGGGGGCTCTTCGAGTGGCTACGCCGGGCTCCATGGCAGGAGCCGGGGTTCGCCGCCCTGGTGGTCTCCATGGTCCTCTTCGGCTGGCTGGGAGGGGTGAGCGGGGTGATCATCGGCACGGAGCAGCTCAACATGCAATTCCATAACACCCTGGCGGTGCCCGGGCATTTCCATGCCACAGTGGTCGGGGGCACCACCCTGGCCTTCATGGGTCTGACCTATTACCTCATCCCGCTCATCTTCCGGAGGGAGCTCCGGCTGAAGCGCCTGGCCTCGTATCAGCCCTATGTGTTCGGTTTCGGGATGTTGCTGCTGATCTTAGGCTTCCTGTTCAGCGGCACCCTGGGGGTTCCCCGCCGGGACTGGGCGGTCTTCAAAACCCCCGCCGCTTTCTCCACGCTGATCCCGGAATCCGCTCAGCTGACCCTTGCCATGGCGGACATCGGCGGCGTGATCGCCGCCATCGGCGGCGCCATGTTTATCCTCATCGTCCTGAGCTCCGTGCTCACCGGAACGGTTCAGGAAGCCCGCTCCCTCCGCCTGATGGCCGTGAGCCCGGCGGATCCGCCCGAAGCAGCGGAAACCGCTCACGAGGAGCCCCGGGGGACCTTCGTGATCGTGCTGGCCTTCCTGGCGTTCTTCATCCTGGTTTACTTCCGGAACTGGTGGTTGTTGGGGTTCCGGAGCTGGCTGGTGCATTAACCCGGCGCCCCGAACACGAAGGATCGCCTCAAACATCGAGACGAAGAGAAAGCACAGGGTGCGGGCAGATCCCGGCCCTGTGCTTTGCTTTTCATGGTCCCCTTTCAATCACAGGATCCGGATGCATCGAGTAAAATGATTCAGGAGCCCTGTTCGCTGCAGATCCTCAACACCCCGGCCCCCAGCATCCGGCACGAGCGTGGAGAGGGGCCATGGGCGATCGCGCGCTGTTTTCGCGAGCCTGGCGGATCGTGAGCGGCCACAGATCCCTGTGGCTGTTCGGGTTCATCGCCGGTTTCGGACCTCCCACGGCCCTCTTCCAGTTCAGTGGGAACGCGTTCATCGCTTTCCCCCAATCTCCTGAAGAGCTCCGGGGGCTCCTCCTCTATTCCTCTCCATGGGTGTGGGCAGGGATTTCCCTTCTGGCCCTCCTCGCCATGGCCGTGTGGCTTCTGATCAACGCATTCGGCCATGCCGCGCTGATCGCCCTGGTGAATCACGTGGAGGAAGGCGCGGCGCCCACGCTTTCCACAGGCTGGGAGGCCATCCGGCGCTACGGCTGGCGGATCTTCCTGATCCACGGGCTGCTCCGGCTGCCCATCTTTTTACTCGCGGGAGCCTCCGTGCTCCCGCTGGCGATTCCAATCGGGCAGGCGCTGATTGAAGGTCGATCGACCATCCCGGGCCCCCAGATCGATCTGGGCCTGTTTTGCTGCTGGGTGGGGTTATTGATCTGGATCCCCGCCTTGATCCTCTTCAGCTGGATCGAAGCCCTTGCGGATCGGGCATGCATCCTGAACCGCCGTTCGGTCCGGGCGAGCATCGCCTATGGCTGGAACGCCATCCAGCAATATGCCGGCCAAGTGGTTCCCTTCGCCATGAAGCTGTTTGGGATCGCCGGCTGGATGGAGATGGGGCTGATGGGACCTTTTTATGCGCTGCAGCGAATCGCCGGGCTCGGCGAGATCCCGGGCATGCCCTTCTATCCCAGCGGACGCGGGTTGCTTCCGGCCGGTCTCTCCATGCTGGAGCTGGGGATCCATACAGGGGTGGCTGCATTCCTGTCCACGTGCTGGACTCTGTTCTATCGTCAGCGCTTGAAGGCCGCATCGGAGGCCCGGAGGGAGTGAGGCCCCTGAGCATCTGAAGTCTCCGATCGCCAGGGCGACCGTGGCCTCAGGGACCGCGAGGGGCGGTTCCCCTCGTTCACCCCAGCGATGCGAGCAACCGCAGCCCGCTCCATCCACCCATTGCCAGCAACGTCAGCCCGCACAGGAGGGTCAGCGCCCGCAACACCGGAGGCGAAAGCCTTCGGACCCCGCCGTGGGCCACCAGGCCCAGCAGACCCACCCAGAGGAGGCTCCCTGCGGTGAAGCCGCCGTAGAACACCGCCACCGCGGTCGGCGTGACCTCCGGGATCCCCAGGCGGAGCATGGTGGAGGCGATGGCGGCGAACCAGAGAAGGACCATCGGGTTGGTCAGGGTGATGGCCAGGCCGGTCAGGAACAGCCGAGAGGAGGAAGCTCCCGCCTCCCAGGAGACAGACATCCCTCGCCACGCATCCCGCAACGTCAACATCCCCAGCCCGATCAGCAACACAGCCCCCGCCGCCGCCATGGCCGTCCCCAGCGCCGGCCACCGCACCAGCAGGGTCGCCGCCCCTGCCAGGCTCAGGGTGAAATAGGTAAGATCCCCGGCCACGGTCCCCAGACCGGTGAGGACCGCCCCTCTCCATCCGCTGCGCAGGCCCGCCCGCAGGATGGCCAGGTTCCCCGGCCCCAGAGGGACCGAGAGGGAGAGGCTGAGCAGCAGACCGCGCAGGAAAATCCCGATCATACGGCCCTCCATACAGAGTCTCGGAAACAGACAGGGGGCCGAGGGGCTTCCCCTCCGCCCCCTGTCCGATGAGGCCGCTCCCTTACGCGCTGTAGTAGAGGTAAAACTCATACGGGTGCGGCCGGAGGCGGATGGCATCCACCTCCTTCCGCTTCAGCTCGATCCATGTCTCGATGACGTCCGGGGTGAAGACGCCGCCCCGCAACAGGAACTCGTGGTCCCGCTCCAGGGCCCGCAGGGCCTCCTCCAGGGAGCCCGGCACCTGCTTGATCTTGCGAGCCTCCTCCGGCGGCAGCTCATAAAGATCCACATCCACCGGGTCCCCCGGATCGATGCGGTTCTGGATCCCATCCAGGCCGGCCATCAGGATGGCGGCGAAGGCCAGGTAGGGGTTCGCCGAAGGATCCGGGCAGCGATACTCGATCCGCTTGGCCGCAGGGGAATCCGAATACATCGGGATGCGGATGCCGGCGCTGCGGTTGCGCCGGGAGTAGACCAGGTTCACCGGCGCCTCGTAGCCGGGGACCAGACGGCGGTAGGAGTTGGTGGTGGGGGCGCAGAAGGCCAGGAGGGCCGGCGTGTGGTAGAGGATCCCGCCGATGTAATAGCGGGCCAGCTCCGAGAGGCCGGCGTAGCCCCGCTCGTCCCAGAACAGGTTGCGGCCTTCCTTCCAGAGGCTCTGGTGCACGTGCATCCCCGAGCCGTTGTCCCCGAAGAGCGGCTTGGGCATGAAAGTGGCCGTCTTCCCGTGGGCCCGGGCCACGTTCTTGATGATGTATTTATACATCAGCACCTGATCGGCCATGCGGGTGAGGGTCTTGAAGCGCATATCGATCTCACACTGTCCGCCGGTGGCCACCTCATGGTGATGGGTCTCCACCTCGATGCCCGCCTGCATCAGCCGCAACACGATCTCCGAGCGCAGGTCCTGGAGGGAGTCCGCCGGGGGCACCGGGAAGTAACCCTCCTTCCACCGCGGGCGGTGGCCCAGGTTCGGCCGCCCCTCATCCCGGCCGCTGTTCCAGATCCCCTCCTCCGAATCGATGAAGTAGAAGCCGTAATGCGCCCCCTGATCGAATCGGATGTTGTCGAAGATGAAGAACTCCACCTCCGGGCCCCAGTAGCTGACATCGGCGATCCCGCTCCGCTTCAGATATTCCTCCGCCTTCCGGGCGATGTAACGGGGGTCCCGGGTGTAGGGCTCACGGGTCACCGGGTCGTAGACATCGCAGATCAGGCTGAGGGTGGGCACCTCGCAGACCGGATCCACCACCGCGGTCGTGGGGTCCGGGATCAGGATCATATCGCTCTCATCGATGGACTGGAAGCCCCGGATGCTGGAGCCGTCGAAGCCCAGCCCCTCCTGGAAGACTTCCTCGGAGAGCGCCGTGATGGGGATGCTGAAATGCTGCCAGGTCCCCAGCAGATCCACGAACTTCAGATCGACGATCACCACGCCCTGGGCGCGGGCGAACTCGATGACGTCCTTCGGTTTGGTGAGGGGCTTCGGGGCCTTCCCGTTGCTGCGCTCCAGGACCTCCCGGGCGACTTCGGTAAGGGTCTGCCGGGCCATCGCCACCTCCTCACACGGCATGGAAATTCCCCCCGATTGTAAAAAGAGGCACGAGCCCTGGCTACGGGCGGGGAGACCAAAATCCTCCACCTCTATGTTGTGCATCATACACAAAGCCCCCCCATCCGGAGATCTCCCGACGGAAGATCGCAAGCCTTCGGGATGCCCTCCCGAGCCCGGGGAGCCGTGCGAATCGGCGTTATATGGTTATAGCCGATTAACAAATTTAACCATAAAATTGACCGATTTTGACTATGAATTGGTCTTTATATGAGAAGAAAGTTTCTTTAAAATGGCAGTGAAAGGAGGGATGGCTGATGGGGCAGGAACATGGGGAGACAAGGATCTATGCAGGACCGTGTTCCCGATCGACCTCAGCATCCATTTCACCTCCTAATCCTAAATCTGGAGGAGGTCTCCATGAAGATGAAGCGCTTCAGCTATTGGAGCATCGCGCTATTGCTTCTGATCGGGGTCAGGGCAGCTCTGGCTGGCGCAGCTTTTGCCGTGAGCGGAGCGGGTTACACGACCGTCAATGAAGCGGTGGACGGGTCCAACCACTGCAAGAACGGCAACCCCGGCGTCAACTGCAATATCTACGATGGCAAGGAGTTTGTCTGGCTGAACGGCGGGCCGGCGGCCAATGGCCTCGGCCCCGATGGTCGTTACTTCTTCGCTGTTCTGGAGCCGGGCGGCCAGCCGAACCCTAATGACGGCGGGGTCAAGAACCTCTCGGATGACTTCGATCCCTTCACGAACCGCACGTTCACCGTGACCGGCGGAGAGGTTAGCGCCTACGGCGGGACTCACGATGCTTCCATCCCGCTGATCCGCCTCTTCCCTTACGCCGATACAGGCAACCCCGGCGGCGTTTACATCCTGGCGATCTGCTCTCTGGACAAGGGCTATCCCGTCGAGCCCCGAGATTGTAAATATGACGCCTTCAAGGTCCGGAAGGGTGTGGGGAAGGTGCAGGCTTTTCTGAGCGGCAAGAAGTATGAAGACGCCCATACCTTGGGGCGGTTCGATGGGGAGAACGGCTTGGCCAGCTGGCAGATCCAGATCCAGTGCACGGATGGCACCAACACCACCGTCACCACCGATGCGAACGGCGACTGGTCCTTCGCCACGCCGCTACGCTTCCCCACCACCGGCACGACCACCTGTACCGTGCGCGAGGTGCAACAGCCGGACTGGCTGCAAACCGGGAACACCGTTGACCAGTCGGTGGCGACCGGCGGCGCGACGGTGAGCCTGAGCAACTTCGCCTACACCGTGGCCCTGCCGAACGACCGCGTGAGCACCGTCGATGGGCTATACTTCGGCAACGTCTGCAAGTTCAACCTTCAGTAAGCGACACCGGGGGCTGGTCTCTCCCTCCTGCCCTCCTTCTGCCGCCGCGAAACGGTCGGAGGAAGAAAGCCGTTCAGGAGGACCTGTCCCTCCAGAGGATGCGGAGCCGGACGCCTTTGGTGTCCGGCTCCGTGCCGGAAATCCCCGATCAGGGCACAGAGTCTTACACCGAAGCCGATCCGATTTCCCACTCCCAGAGCCGCTGGCAGAGGCGCGCGATTCCATGCTTCAAATGGCGACGATATGTGCTGAAGGGAAGGTTCAGACGCTCAGCGGCCTGCTCCTGCGTGGGCGCGGGATGCAAGTAGGTCACACGCAACGCCTCGTAAAGTTTCCGATCCCGCGGCGTCTTTTCCCAGGCCGCCAGCGCTTTCCCCATGAGATCCTGAAGGGCCATGATCCGGTCGCTCAACGAAGCGTCCAGGCCTGTCCGATGGAGCACGAGCCGGGTATGGAGCAGCGGATTTGCCTGCAGGATCTCGGGACGGCCGAACCCGCGTAACGCCTCACGGACCGCCTCATCGAATTCTGAGCGGCTGAGCACACGGATATGAGGAAGGGTCCAATCCATGGAGGAAAAGGGACGAGGTTCGAAGCTGACTTCCTGCTCCGCCATCCAGCTCAGCCATGCGACTGCAGGCATAACGCGCCAGTCATGGCCATGAACCCCATACCGGCGTCCCTCCACCTCGAAATCCGCCGCCGGGATCCGTTTCATTCCCATATAGGCAAACACCGGCTCCCAGAACTCTGGATCCGCGCACGGGAAGAACGAGAAGGCTAGCCCTGGGGTGCTCAGATGGTGCTGCACGGCGCAAATGAAGCAGAGGGTCTGGACCTCCGAGACGGCCTGATAGGACTCCCGGGCCATCCAGAAGCGGAACAGTGTGGCCCGCTCCCCCGGCCGCAAAGGGGCTTCCTGTTCCAGATAGGCGCGGGCCGCCTGCATCGCAGGATCCCACAGTGGATCCTCCGGTCCGGTTGAATACAGCGTGATCCACAACAGGAAGCCATGCACCTTGCCATCGGAAGCCCGAAAGACCGTCACGCCCTGAGGTTGCTGTTTCAGCCATCCGGCGGCCAGCGCCGCGGAGGCCTGGCCTTCATGGCGCTCCACCATCGCCACCAGTTGAGGAACATCCTCCTCGCGCAAGCGATCTGCCCACATGGAGCCTACAGTTTCCCAGCGGAGAAACGGGCGGAGCTTCGGATTCGTTCGATGCAGATAGATACAATCCAGCAGGAAACGGGGCTGCCATGCGCGAGGCCCATACTGAAGGCGATGGATGTAGGCGGAGCGGATCCGCCGGTGGAGCTCAACGAATCGGTCCGGATTGCGCCAGCACAGATCTGCGCCCAGGACCTCCCGGACCGCATCATCCAGCACCAGGCCCTGGGGACGGGATTCCACAAAGGGAAGTCTTTGTAACCAGGCAAAAAGCTCACGCGCATCCTCCGGGGAATCCAGCAGGTCGCTGAGCAAATCCTCCGTGAGCGCCCGCACCACGGCGCAGGCCTCCAGCGCCGCCCGATGCGCCGGCCCGGGGATCTGGGGGCAAAACAGCTCCCGCAACGCCTGAACCACCTCTGGAGCTGCCATGGGGTGGAAGGGCTGATCCGGGTGCTGGAGCGCCCAATCCGCTGTAAGGCGCAGCGCAAGGGGATGCCCATGGGCGAACTCCATGATCGGTGGCTTCCGCTCCTTCGGGATCCCCCGTTTCTCCAGGTAATCACTCGCCTCTTCCCGACTCAGACTCCTGAGCCGGATCAGGAAGATGAGGCTGGACCAGCCAGGATCCCCGGGCCATATCCGGGAAGGGGGATCCCGGCTCGCCAGGAGGAGCAGCATGGATTGGGGAAGTTGAGGGAAAAAGGTATTGCGCAACCAGAGGTCAATGGACATCAGCTGCTCGTAATGATCGAGGAGGAAAACCGCCCGTGGGGATCCCGAGGAACCATTCTGCGCTTCGCGGAGGAGGGGCTGTAAAGCCTGGAGGAAAGCGATCGGCTGGGCGTCCAGCGTCCGGGCATCCACTTCTACAATGGGGATTCCAGCCTCCCGGCAGAGCTGGGCGTATCCCTGCAGGAGAGCGGTCTTCCCGATCCCCGGGGGCCCGGTCACCATCCACACCGGGAACGGCCACGCTGGAGCCGTCAGAGATTCCTGAAACCAAGCCAGTTCAGTTGTTCGTCCCACCCATTCCTGCCGCCACGCCGCCAGACGATCCTGCCAGAGAGAGGTCATTTTTTCACGCCTTTCATATGGGGGTCAAGGTCTACCCCTAACCCGCCGGGTCATCCCCATGATCGCCCCGCCGGAGCAAAAAAGCAAAAAGAGCTCATCGAAAATAGCGGCCGCTTTGCTCCCACTTTCCGAACTCCGCACAGAAAATCAGCGTTCCTAATTTAGCGGTTCGGACGGAGCTGCCCCAAAGAGCTGGCTGTCAGTTTGCTGCGAGATGAAGATGGCGCTACGTCCGAATTCTGAGTTGACAAAGATCGGCGTGAGTGTCCCGATCAGGAGATGAACAACTCCCGACACGGGAAAGCAAATCACACTCACCCCGAGTGGGGATGCCCAGTGGAACGTGGCTGCCGTCTGAGACTGATCCACAGTAAGTTCCTTTCGCCAAAAGTTTCTGTTGTCCTGCGCCGCCTAACGCTGTTTGGGTCCGCGGTTCACTTCCTCCACCAGATATCGCTCCTCCACCACATGTCGAGCGTTATGAGGGACAAGCGGCTGTCCCTGCCTTCTGGGAGCGTTTCTTCGCCTATTCGCCATCCCGAGCCGAAGGCAGGATCCCGAGCCGAAGGCAGGCGCTGGCCGAGCAACCGGCCGAGCGGACCCAGCACGGCAAACGTGAACCACTGGACCCATATGGGTGGCCGCGTGAGGCGCACGGTCGACCAGAACGACTGTCCGAACACGCCGAGGAGCAGGACCGGCGGCATCCCACTCCGGCTCAACCGCCCGGCCTGTGCGAGACCGAAGAGAGCCTCAAAGAAGGCTTCCGTGTTCAGGGCCGGTTCGAATTCCTGCCGGTACTCGGCGGGCTCGCTGCCCTCAACCCAGAAGTGATGCGGCGTGCCCGGCGGGATGCTCACTTCCTCGCCGGCGGCCACGACGCGCTCGCGACCAGCAATGCGGAAACGGAGCGCGCCGCGATGCACCGCGAACCGATTGGTCTGATACGGGTGCACATGCTCGGGCTCGCGTTCCTCGCTGGGCAGGCTCACGCACTCGAGGACGAGCCGCGCACCGGCGGACGCACTCGCCGTTTCAACGAACCGGACGCGTCACCCGGTCCGGGGGTTTGTGATCTCCTGTCCGATCTGTGCCATGTCACAGCTCCCTCACACCAGATGACCCTGCGGTCCGCCCGCGGCCCAACGCCCAGCATCAGCAGCGGCGCGAAGCGCCGTCCGATGCATGCTGGGCGTTGGGCGCATGACCTTCCGTCACGCCGGCTTGATGTTCTGGTTCATCCGGAAGAAGTTCGTCGGGTCGTACTTCTTCTTGAGCTCCACCAGCCGCTTATACGTCGCACCGTAGGCGAACGCGACGCGGTCGCTCTCGTCTTGGGTGAGGAAGTTGATGTACGCGCCGCCGCTGGCGAATGGCTGTGATTTGGCGAAGAATTCGCGCGCCCAGCCGATGCAACGCTCGTCCTCGGCAGCCGACTCCCACCGGCCATGCACGTTGAGCACGTAGTTGGCGTCCCGACTCGAATAGGCCATCGCTTCGGGCGCGACGCGCGCCGCCTGGCCGCCAAGAACCGCGATGAAGATCTCGCACTGCGGCGATGGCAGCTTGCCGGCGTATTCAATGACGGTGTCAATCGTGCCGTCGCTGAGCCGCGAGAAGTTGTGCGACTTCCAGTAGTTGCGC
Organism: Thermoflexus hugenholtzii; assembly: GCF_018771565.1. Taxonomy (NCBI): domain Bacteria; kingdom Bacillati; phylum Chloroflexota; class Thermoflexia; order Thermoflexales; family Thermoflexaceae; genus Thermoflexus; species Thermoflexus hugenholtzii. The sequence continues at coordinate 1,383,183 of NZ_CP076326.1, forward strand.
GCACCCTTCGTCAGGAGCGGATCGAAAGCCTGCTGCCAGGCGGTGTACGGCTGCACGCCAATGTACTCGCCGTGCGCCGTACCAAAGCCGCGCAGCGGCTCAATCAACTTCTCGCCCTTAGCGGGATCGCCCGGATAGAAGATAGCGAGCACGACGACCTCTTTGCCGTGGACCTTCTCGGGCAGGAAGGGCAGTGGGGGCGCCTTCCGGGCGACCACCCAGACGGTGAGTTCGTCCGGCATCGTTTCAGTGAAGCGGGCGAACTGCGTGAGCACGGACTTCGCTTGCTCGAACGGGAAGACGATGAGCCCAGTCAGCACATCTGGGCCGACGGGATGGAGCTGGAACTCAAAGCGGGTGACGATGCCGAAGTTCCCGCCACCACCGCGTAGCCCCCAGAAGAGGTCGTCGTTTTCCCTCGCGCTCGCGTGCACTTGACTGCCATCCGCGGTGACGACATCTGCGGAGAGCAGGTTATCGACGGTCATGCCGTACTTCCGGCTAAGCCAGCCGAAGCCGCCGCCGAGCGTCAGGCCGGCCACACCCGTGGTCGAGTTGATGCCCAGTGGGGTGGCGAGGCCGTGCGCCTGCGCCGCCGCGTCGAAGTCGCCGAGGGTGCAGCCGGGCTCGACCGTCGCGCGGCGGGCTTTCGCGTCCACCCGGACGCCCTTCATCGCCGAGAGGTCGATCATGAGGCCATCATCGCAGACAGCATTGCCCGCGATGTTGTGCCCGCCTCCGCGGATCGAGACGAGCAGGCTTTCCTTGCGCGCGAACTTGACGGCCTGGACCACATCTTCCGGCCGCGTGCAGCGGGCGATTAGCGCGGGCCTGCGGTCAATCATGGCGTTCCAGATCTGTCGCACCTCGTCGTAGCCAGTGTCGCCAGGAAGAACTACATCCCCCTGGAACTGCGTTTTGAACTCGTCAATCTTTGCTTTTGTAATGGCAGACATGGCAGTTTCTCCTTGTGTGATTGGTATGCGCCTTACAGCTTAATGGCGCAACCCGGATGTGGACGCAATGCGGATCACGACCTCCCCATCGTGCCATTCGGGATCGCTCTCCATAAGCGCCCGCATCTTACGGTAATAGGCATCCTGCCCCGGGCTTTCCGCATTGGATATATAGGTGGCTCGATCCTGAAAGAGCACAACCATATAGTATTCCTGGGGATCACTATCCATTCGATACAGATACGTCATGATGAACCCCGGCACTTTCAAGCCCTCGAAAGCCCGAAGCTGCTCCATCAACGCGTTCTCCATGCCCGGCTTAAGGCGAAAGCGCGCAATGGTCCCATACATGGTTGTTTGCCACATCATCAGCCTCCAGGGCGGAAATTTTTCAGACCGGGCCACATTCTTCGACTTGCTGCCGATCATCCATCCTGTGCCTGTGGAGTCCGCTAATGTCGGATGAAGAGAGTGAACCCGCTGACAGTTTGTTGAAAGTTCAGAACCCCCGGGACGTTCAATCGAATTCCTTCTTCTGGTCCTTGAGGGATCTTATCCCCCAGGAGACAGTACACCCAGAGGATCGCAGGAAACCGTGCTCCCCCAGGCTCTCCAGGATCCATCAGAACCCGAAGCATCAGCTGACCGCCCTCGAACTCCTGGGGAAGCCCCTGCACTGCCCCGCTGCCATAGCTGTGGAAGCTCAGGACCTCAACAGCTGTCCAGGTGCCGGTGAACAGCACATGGCCTGCTGCATCCTTATGAGCGAAGGATCCCCCTCCATGCACCGTGTCCGGATGAATGGTAAAGGTCCCTGCACCAGTGATCTCAACGGTATCTCCGTTCTCAGCCATCGCGATAGCCGGGCACGCCGATGGCTCCAAACCGCAGAGAAAATCGCTGGCGATCAGGAAATCATAGGTCCGCGCGCCGCTATCCGCCCTTGCCCTGGGAACGCCGCCCGGGAGCAACCCCAGGGCCAGAAGCCCAATGATGACTCCGAAGCGCATCCACCGGTTCATTGCCTCCCTCCTCTCTGAGAGCGCAGTCTGTCCGCACCACGCAAATTCTCCAGAGGTCTTGACTTTCCTCCCCAGAATGCCACCGGGGGAGCACGTCAGCCGGTGAGCCGATCACCCTTATTTTTGCTTATCATGATGATCGTTGTCCAGACCAAGAAATGATCAAAACAGGCTCAATTTCTGTTCTTCAGCGCGCTTTAGTGGTTTCCAGACTCTTACCTTCCTTGTATGATAATCAGCAGGTGGGCAACAGCCCGATTCCCCCTGGGGATGAAACCCGATAGGGAGCTCCCTGGCGAAGGGATGGCCCCGGAGGAGCGTGCTGGGCCGGAGCGTTTACTTCTGTGCAGGCTGGCGGGGCTGGCGCCGGGTGAGCTGTGGGCGCTGGATGGGTGGTTCGAGCGCTTCCATCGCCTTCACCCACTCGACGCGAAGGGAGGCAGGGATGGTGCACCAGAACACCACACTCTGACCGGCGAGGATCTCCACCACACGGGGCTCCATCACGCCTTCCTTCCCAACCATCACCCGGGTCACCTGATCCGGACGGTATCGTTCCTTCCCGGGAAGCCGAACGTGAATCTCGCCCTCACCCCGGCCTCCCACCTGGAGCACACGGTAGATGCCCGGGCGCACCAGGGTGACGGCGAAGAGATCGCCTTCGGGGATGACGTGGCCGCTATCTAACCTGACGATCTTCTCCTGATGGGTGAGTTGAACGATCTCCACCCGGTAACGTCCGATCCCCCGCGAGACACAAAACCCCATCACACCGCCTGATGCCAGAAGGTAAGATTCCCTGATCCCCTCCAGCGCGGCGAGGTCCAGGTGGAGCTGTAAAGGTCCCCCCTCCATACTCACACGCACATGAGCCCGATGGACCATCCGCTCGTCCCGCCAGATGGTCAGCTCATAATCCCCTGCCTCCGGGAACCGATGGAACAGGGTGGTGAGCACGGTGAGCGACCGGCTATCGAAGACCTGCTGAGCGAAGACCGGGCGGTTCAAGACCACGTTTTTGCGTTTCATGGTTAAGCTCCCACATCCGCTTGCACGACCATCTCCGCATCGTTCACGCTGACACTGAGATTCCGAACCGGGATGCGCACCGCGATCAGCCCGTTCGAAGCCGGCATGATCTCCAGGGGATCATCCATGCGATAGAGCGGGTTGCAACGGCTGAAGAAATCCAGGATCACCGTGCCGATGGAATCGAGCAGGCCGAAGCTGACATTGAAGAGATCGCTCAGCCATTCCTCGATCTCATCCGGGATATCGAGGATGGTGCGGATCAGGTCGGCGACGCTCCCGATGATGGCCAGGATGAGATCGCGCACCCAGCCGCCAGGGATCAGGGCCTTCACGGCATCGGTGAGGGTGTCCTCGATCAGGTCGCCCACGATATCCGGGAAATCGAACAGATCTACATCGATGGTCTCGGGATCGATATGGATGTGCCACTGGTTATGGGCGGGGGGTGGCTCAACCCGCAACGGCGCGCAGAGATCCGGTGAAGGGAGCGGCAGCGCGGCGTCGAAATAGCGCACCACGAGGCGCGCGGTGAAGCTGACCTCCTGAGCGACGAAGGCAGCCAGATCGGGCGAGATCGAGATATCAGGATCGCCGCTGAAAATGCATACGCGGGGAAGGCAGATGTCCGGGATCGGCCATGGCATATCGACGCAGCCGCCGCCCACGCAGAGCTCCGGGATGTTCAGTCCCAGCGTGAACCGCAGCCGGTCCCATCGGAGATCCAGCTCCTTCACCCGGATCGTCCCATCCGCACGCAGGTCGACGGAGCCGCCCTCCAGATGCGCCTTCACATCATACCCGGCGGTGAAGCCCCCGAAGCTCGCAGAATCCGCCTTCTCGAAAACCAGGTTGCGCTGGAGGAGGTCAAAGGATCGCCGGAAGACGCCTTCGGAAACCGCAACGGTCATGTGGGCCATGATCAGAGCTCCTCCACCACCAGGTTGATGAAGGCCATCAGCTGATCCGATTCCACTGTCGGGTTATGGGGGACAGCTGCGGGTGCCGGAGCAGGCTGCAGGGTGACCCGCTGGCCGATGGTCAAGCCCTGTTTCCTTAATAGATCCGTGAGATTCAGGACCATCGATTCGATCGGCTGGCTCAGCCGCGGCAGGAGGCCGAGGCGCAGCACGGTCCGCGTGTAGCATTCGACCAGATCCTCCATCTCCGCCGGCTCAAGGTCTACAACCTCCAGCCCATCGAGCCGCAGCTTGAGCCACTGGGAATCCGGGGCGCCGATGGCCCCTCACTCGAAGTGGGCGACGGCGAAGAGCTCCAGGCAAAAGCAGGTCAGTTTCCGCGTCGGGAGGATGACCGGTGTCCATGGAGGGGCACCGCGGGAGGGGGTAACGGCATGGGAGGGATCCTGCCGCCCTGAAGCGGTAGCGAGGACCTCCACCGCGGAGAGCAGATCCCGGATGAGATCCTCCGACGGGCAATCCAGTCCGAAGCACCCCTTCATCCGTAGCGCAAGACGCTGTTCCGGCAACGCGCCCAGCTCCGGTGGCAATCCGATCGCGTTCCCAGGGTGGAAGTCGATGCGCACATCAGTGATCTGGAAGCACCAGTTCAATCCGATAGGGGTTGGAGCGCCGAACACCGGGAGGGGATCCTGCTCTGTAAACAGGGGATTGCCTGCGGCTCTCACCTCCGGGGCGACCTCAATGGGCACGCAAAACAGGTCATGGCGTCTCGAGAAAAAGGCAGTGGCGTAGTTGAACAGCGAGGGACGCTGTCGCATCACATGACGGACGAGGCGGTTGATCCCCTCCTCATGGATGCTGCCGTAGAGATCGCTCAGATCCGTGAACGGCATAGGCCCTCCGGGTTCAGGGAAAGGATGTCCGGCATGGCGCGAACCTCGTTGCCTCCATGCCGGACGACTGCCTATTCCGGGATCACCATCCTCCGCTTAGCGTGAAAGAGGAGGCGGGAAGATCTTGGGATGGGTCTCCAGCATGAGCCAGCGCCCCTCCCTCTTTTCCCACAAATCCACGGCATAACCCTTCCACATCGAGCCATCCGGAAGCACGATCTCGAACTCACCTTGCGTGAGCGCAAACTCCGGGGAGAGCATGCGGATCGGACCCGGCTGCACCCGGAGGCGCACCCCAGGCATAGTGTGGTGGAGGAACATGTCCAGAGCTCCCGCGATGGCATCCCGCCCGTGCTGGATGTCTCCGAAAGCCCCCACGCGGACGGCATCTGCTGCGAAGAAGGCAGCCGCCTTGGCGACATCCCCCGCATTCCAGGCCCGGATGAAACCCTCTATTTCGCTTCGGATGGCACGCTCTTCATTGATATCCATGGCAGTCCTCCTCAGGGATTCCATCTTAGAAACGCCCTTCTCTCATCCAAATCCATTATGCCCCAAACATGCAAGATCTTACAGGCCAAAATGTGCTCAAATTTTATCCAAAAACATGCCATCCCGGGGAGAGATTTCAAAACCATAGTGGGTAAACTCCGAGATGGGGATCCCGGTTAAGAGGGGAACCTCCCCATGTTAGAAGCCGCGCGACCGGATGCGCTCCAGGGCGCGCTGGATCCCCTCGAGGAGGATGCGATGCTCGGCCTCGTGCATGCGGGCCTCGAAGCGCTCGAGGGTATCGTCGGGGAAGATGGGGACGACGGCCTGGGCCAGCACCGGCCCGGCATCGACCTCCGGAGTGACCTCATGCACCATGCAGCCGCTACAGGAGATCTCCCCCCGCTGGTAGGCTTCGAAGGCCCGTCGGATCGCATCGCGACCGGGGAACATCCCCGGCAAAGCCGGATGAAGGTTGATCACCCGGCCGGGGAACCGATCCAGAAAGGCCGAGCTCAGGATGTGCATCCACCCGGCCAGGACGATGAGATCCGGGCGGTAGGGCGCGATCCGCTCAGCCAGATCTCGATCATAATCGGTGCGGTCCAGCCCCCGCTCCCGATAGGGACGCAGGGGGAAATACAGCGTGGGCACGCCCGCCCGGGCTGCCCGAACCAGTCCGTATGCGTCCTTGCGGTTGGAGACCACCAGCACCACCTCCGCCCACAGGCGGCCCGCCGCACAGGCATCCAGGATCGCCTGCAGGTTGCTCCCAAACCCGGAGATCATCACCACCAGCCGGCTTCGCGCTTCGGGCAAGGGTTTCCACCTCCTCTGCGCTTGCCCTCGAGGATATAGGCGCCGACGGCTCACGCCTCGACTCGGACTGTCCGGTCTCCTTCCACGATCTCTCCCACAAGCCAGACTTCTCCGGGCAGGACAGCCTGCGCAGGCTCCACATCGCAGGGGGGGACCACCAGGAGCATGCCCAGCCCCATGTTGAACACGTGGAACATCTCCTCATCGGGGATCCCCCCGAGGCGCTGGATGAGCCCGAAGATCGGCGGCTCCGGCCAGGTCCCCCGACGGAGGACGGCCGCGGTGCCAGGGGGCAGAACCCGCGGCAGGTTCTCATACACGCCCCCTCCTGTGATGTGACACAGTCCTTTCAGATCGATGCCTGCAGCCTCCAGACGCCGAATCGGCTCCAGATAACAGCGATGCGGGGCCAGGAGAGCCTCTCCGATGGAGGTCCCCAGCTCCGGCAGAGGCCGCTCCCAGTTCTGGTCCGCGAGCACCCTGCGGGCCAAGCTGTAGCCGTTGGTGTGAAGACCGCTGGAGGGGAGCGCCAGCAAGCGGTCCCCCGGACGGATGCGGGAACCATCCCGGATCCGCGGACGCTCCACGACGCCGACAATGGTGCCCACCAGGTCCAGCTCCCCCGGCGCGTAGACCCCTGGAAGCTCAGCCGTCTCTCCTCCCAGCAACGCGCAACCCACCTCTCGACAGGCGGCCGCCACGCTCTCCACCACACGGACGATCACCTCGGGGTCCAGACGGGCCGCCGCGATGTAATCCAGGAAAAAGAGAGGGCGGGCGCCGTGCACCAAGATGTCGTTGACACAGTGATGGACCAGATCGTAGCCGACGGTCTCCCAACGGTTCAGACGAGCCGCAACCTTCAGCTTGGTGCCCACCCCATCCGTGGAAGCGACCAGGACCGGCTCCTCCATTCCCCGAAGGGCATCCGCCCGGTAGAGGCCTGCGAAGGCCCCTATCCCGGCGATCACCTCCGAGCCGTAAGTCGAGCGAACGGCGTCCGCGATCCGCCTTCGAATGTCCCGGGCGACATCCAGGCGCACCCCAGCCTGCGCGTAGGCCTCCGCTGGCATTTCCCCCTCCCCTCATAGGATCGCGGGGGACGATCGGCCGATGTCCCGGCGATAATGCATCCCCTCAAAGTGGATGCGCTCCGCCGCCGCGTAGGCGCGGGCGGCGGCCTCAGGCAGATGCCCGCCGATCGCGCTGACGGCCAGGACCCGCCCGCCGGCCGTGAGCACCCGATCCCCTTCCCGTCGTGTGCCGGCGTGGAAGATCAGCACCCCTTCCTGGGCCGCCGCCTCCTCCAGGCCGGCGATGGGAAGCCCCTCCGGGACTGAGCCGGGATATCCCGGGGCCGCCAGGACCACCGTGACACAGGCGCCAGGGCGCCAGCGCAGCTCGACATCGCCGAGACGGCCCTCCACGCAAGCCTCCAGCGCCGCCAGCAAATCCGTCTCCAACAACGGGAGGATGGCCTGGGCCTCCGGATCGCCGAAGCGGGCGTTGAACTCCAGCACGAAAGGCCCTCGCTCGGTCCACATCAGGCCGGCGTAGAGGACGCCCACAAAGGGGGTTCCCTGGCGGGCCAGCGCCTGCAGCACGGGCTCCATGATCTCCCGAACCACCCGATCGACGGCGTCGGGACCCACTTCGGGCACCGGGGCATAGGCGCCCATCCCCCCCGTATTGGGGCCTCGATCTCCGTCCAGCAGCCGCTTGTGGTCTCGAGCCGGCAGCAACGGCCGGGCCGTCCGCCCATCGCTGAAGGCCAGCAAGGAGAGCTCAGACCCATACAGCCGCTCCTCGATGACCACCGTTTCCCCGGCCTCCCCGAAGATGCGCTCGCGCATGAGGCGATACAGCGCCTCCTCAGCCTCCTCTGAGCTCTCGCATACAAAGGCGCCCTTGCCGCCCGCCAGACCGCTGGCCTTGACCACCACCGGACCCGGACGGGCACGCAGATAAGCTCGCGCTTTCTCGAAGTCATGGAACACGGCATAATCAGGGGTGGGGATGCCACACGAGCGCATGAGCGCTTTGGCGAAGGCCTTTGAGGTCTCGATGCGAGCGGCCGCACGGCTGGGTCCGAAGATCCGAAGGCCGGCCGTCCGGAAAGCATCCACAATCCCCCGAGCCAGCGGGGCCTCCGGGCCCACCACCGTCAGGTCGATCCCCTGCTCACGCACAAAATCGATCAGCGCCTGAATGTCATCCGAGCGAATGGGCACCGAACGCGCAGGGGCCCGCGGCTGCAGATCGGAAGCCTCCGGGGAAGGTGGCCAGCTCGTCCCCCCGTTGCCCGGCGCGACATAAACCGCTTCGACTTCCGCGGACCGGGCCAGCGCCCATGCCAGGGCGTGTTCCCGGCCGCCGGACCCTACCACCAGAACCCGTTTCCCCTTCTTCATCGCACGCTCCGGATCCCCTCGAAGGCGAGCTTTGGCGAGGGATCGCGCCAGATCTCCTCAGGGAGGGGAACAGGATATCGGCCGGAGAAGCAGGCGGTGCAATATCCTCCCTCCGGGACCGGCATCGTCTCCCGGATCGCCCGGCGCATCCCCTCCAGGCTGAGAAAGGCCAGGCTGTCCGCGCCGGCGAAACGACGGATCCCCTCCTCATCCAGGCGATGGGCGATCAGCTCCTCGTAAGTCGCCATATCGATCCCCATAAAGCAGGGGTGGCGGATCGGCGGGGAGGCAATGCGCAGGTGAACCTCCAAAGCGCCCCCCTCCCGGAGGAGCTGGACCAGCTGGCGAGTGGTGTGACCACGGACGACGGAGTCGTCGACCAACACCACCCGACGGCCCTGGAGCACCTCGCGCAGAGGACTGTATTTCAAACGGACCCCCCATCGTCGGGCCTGATCGTCGGGCTGGATGAAGGTGCGGCCGATGTAGCGGTTCTTCAATAAGCCTTCCACGAAGGGGATCCCGCTCTCCAGGCTGTAGCCGATGGCGTGAGCGGTGGCGGAATCCGGCACCCCGATGACCAGATCCGCCTCTGCCGGAGCCTCCCGGGCCAGCTGACGTCCCAGGGCCAGGCGCGCCGAATACACGGTTCCCCCTTCCCGTTCAGAGTCGGGGCGCATGAAGTAGACATACTCAAAGATGCAAAAGGCAGGGGAAGAGGGGACGCCTCCGGCGAAGGACGTTATCCCCCGTGGATCCAAACGCACGATCTCCCCCGGCGCGATTTCCCGCACATAGCGGGCCCCGATCATAGACAGGGCGCAGGATTCCGAGGCCACCGCATATCCTCCCTCCCATTCCCCCAGGCACAGAGGGCGGAAGCCATAAGGATCTCGAACGGCATAGATCGCCTCGCGGGTGAGAACGACCAGGGCATAGGCCCCCGGGCTTAAGCGCAACAGGCTCCGGAGACGGGAGACCCATGGATCCCCCTCGGGCTCCACAGCCGCCGCAAATCCCCAGGCCTCGGGGGGAGAGGCCAGGATCTGAAGGATCAGTTCGCTGTCGCTGCCGGAGGAGAGGCCCACACCCCGTTCCAGAAGACGCCGGCGGAGCGGAAGCGCGTTCACCAGGTTGCCGTTGTGGGCAATGCCCAGGGGACCGAGGAGAGTCTCACTGAGGAAGGGTTGCGCGTTCTGCAGATGGGCAACCCCCGTCGTGGAGTAACGGGTGTGCCCGATAGCCAGATGGCCCCGGAGCGAACGCAGGATCCCCTCGTGGAAGACCTGGGAAACCAGGCCCATCCCTTTGTGCAGATACGCCACGTGGCCATCGCTGGTGGCGATGCCGGCGCTCTCCTGGCCGCGATGCTGCAGGGCGCACAGCGCCATCATCGCCAGCGGGGCCGCCGGGCGACCTTCCGAACACAACCCCACGATCCCACACGACTCCCGGGGATGATCCGCCTCGCGTCGGGCCATCGGGACCCTCATCGCTCCCTCCTTCAGGTGCCCTGAGCCGCGGGACGAAGGGCGCGGATTTCGGCATCATCGGCCAGCAGCCGTTGCCGACCCCGTGCCTGCAGGGCAGCGACCCGCTCCCGGATGGCGGCGTCGCACAGGCCCAGGATCTTCGCCGCCAGAAGGGCTGCCCCCGCCGGATCCAGCACCACGGCCGGAGCGATCCCCCCGGGCATCCGCAGGGAGGAGAAGATATCCGCTCCCCCGAAGGCCTCGGAGATCGGCGGGCAGGCGATCACCGGCGCCAGCACCTGACCATCCACCATCCCGCTGAGGGCGTTGGAGCGCCCGGCAATGGTGATGTAGACCTTAGGACGAGGATCGGCCTCATACCCTCGAAGCAGCTCCAACAGATGATCCGGCACCTTGTGAGCAGAGGCGACCCGGAGCTCCCAGTCCAGCCCCAGCTCCTCCAGCGCGCGGATCACCGCCTGGGCGTGCTCCAGATCCGATCGCGACCCCATCAGGATGACCACCAATGGCCTCGTCATCGTTACTTCCCTCATCCGGAGATATTCAAGAAAGCCTGAAGGTTGCGGCGGATCCGCTCGACTGCGGGCTGCTCTCCCGGGCGGAAGGGCTCCCCCGTCAGCCGCTCGTAGGCAGCGATGTAGCGGGCGGCCGCCTCCCGGATCAGCTCCGCCGGCATCTGAGGTGGTTCGCCATCCCCCCGGTAGCCCCGAGCGGCGAACCAGGCCCGGACGAACTCCTTGTCCATGGACTCGGGCTCCTGACCGGGCCGGTAGCTCTCCGCCAGCCAGTAGCGGCTGGAATCCGGCGTGTGCAGCTCATCGATGAGAACCAGCTCGCCGTCCATCAGGCCGAATTCATACTTGGTGTCGACCAGGATCAGGCCGGCTTGCCGGGCGATCTCCTGGCCGCGGGCGAAAAGGGCCAGGGCGATCGCTTCAATCCGCTCCCAGAGATCCGCCGGCACCAGGCCCCGCCGCAGGATCTCGTCACGGGTCAGGACCTCATCGTGCGCCCCGGAAGGCGCTTTCGTGGTGGGCGTGAGGATGGGATGCGGCAGCGGATCGTTCTTCCGCAAGCCATCGGGGAGCGGGATCCCGTAGGGGCGACGCTCCCCCTGGGCATACAGGGTCCAGAGGGAAGTGCGCGTCACCCCGGTGATATACCCTCGCACCACTACTTCAACAGGCAGCGGCTGCGCCCGCCGGACCACCATCACGTTAGGATCGGGAACGGCCAGAAGGTGATTGGGGATGAGATCACGGGTCCGCTCGAACCACCAGGCGCTGAGCTGGTTCAGCACCTGCCCCTTGAAGGGGATCACCCCCAGGACCCGGTCGAAGGCGGAAATACGGTCTGTGGCGATCAGGATCAGGCGATCCCCCACCTCATAAATATCCCGCACCTTTCCGGCGCGCCGAATCCCCAGCTCCGGGAGCTCCACGGCGGACACTGCCTGCGCCATCGCTTCCTGTAACGGGAAGTTAAACGCGTTCATTAATCAGCACCTCCTGATCGCGTTCTGGAAGAGGACCCGACACAGTCCGCCTTGCTCCCCGCGATGCCAGCGGGGATGCTGCCAGGGGAAGATGTGGTCCTCCGGATGGGGCATCAAGCCCAGGACGTTGCCGGCCGGGTTGCAGAGGCCGGCCACGTTTCGCTGGGATCCGTTGGGATTGAAGGGGTAGCCAGCGGGGCTGCCGGAGGCGTCCACATACGTGAGGGCGATGAGCCCCCGCGCCTCCAGGGTCTGCAGCACGGACTCATCCCGCGCCATGAACCGTCCCTCCCCATGGGCGACGGGACAATACAGCAATTCCTCGATCCCCTCGGTGAACAGACACGGGCTTCGCGGATCCGCGCGCAGGTAAACCCAGCGGCACTCGAAACGTCCCGACGCGTTCGGGGCCAGAGTGATCGTCCGCCGGCCGTCCGGTTCAAGGAACTCGGGACCAGGAAGCAAGCCGGCCCGGACCAGGGCCTGGAACCCGTTGCAGATCCCCAACACCGGCCGCCCGCTTTCAATGAACTGCTCCAGCGCGCCCTGTAATCCCTCCATCAGCTCCAGCGCCCAGAGGGTCCCCGCTCCCAGGTCATCCCCATAGGAAAAGCCTCCGGGAAGCACCAGCATGGCATAATCCCGCAGATCCCGCTCCCCGCGCAGCAGAGCAGACAGAGGGACGATCTCCGGCTCTCCGCCAGCCTGCTGACAGGCCCAGGCGGCTTCGCGATCCCGATTGGTCCCGGGAGCCTGGAGGATGAGCACGCGGGGGCGCCGGGAAATCCACGGGGAGGATGCCCGTTGGGATAAGGGAAGCCGGGAAGGCGGTGGAGGAGAGGGCGCGAGGGTGCCTCGCCAAGCCCGCTCCAGCGCCTCCACGGGCAGCCGGATCCGCTCCCGGCCATCCAGCCCCACCACCCGGAGCAGGCCGTCCTCGCTCACCCGGCCGATGCGCGCGATGGGATGTCCCTCCAGCATGGCCTCGAAAGCGGACGCATCCTCCGGGCGCACCTCGACGAGGAACCGACAGAGGGATTCGGAGAACAGGAGAACGTCATCCTCGCTGGCCACCTCCGGGCAGGGGACCTTGCGCAGGTCCACCTCTGCGCCCAGCCGGCCGGCCAGACACATCTCCGCCAGGGCCACCCCCAGACCGCCCTCCGAAAGGTCATGGCAAGCCCGGACGAGCCCGGCGGCGATGGCGCGGTGCAGGGCGCGCAGGCGCGCCAGGGCGTGGGGAACCGGCTGAGGCAGCCGTTCCGCGCCCGGCCGTCCGCCGGGCCGGATCTGTAGATAGTGGCTTCCCGCCAGCTCCGCCCGTGTCTCCCCTACCAGATAGAGCCAGGACCCCGGCGACTTCAGGTCCATGGTGACCGTGCGAGAGAGGTCCGGCACGATCCCGAGCCCGGTGATGAGCAGGGTGCCGGGGATCGAGCGGCGCCTCCCCAGGGCATCCAGGTGGAAATTGTTCAGGCTGTCCTTGCCGGAGATAAATGGGGCCTGATAGGCGAGGGCGGCATCGCGACAACCCTGGGCGCACCGGACCAGGGCGCCCAGCTGCTCAGGGTCCTCGACATCTCCCCAACAGAAATTGTCCAGCAGGGCCACCCGGTCGGGGTCCGCGCCCACCGCCACCAGGTTCCGGAACGCCTCATCCACCGCCGCCCATGCCATCCCATAGGGATCCCATTCGCCATACAGCGGGGCCAGGCCCACGCTGAGAGCCACTCCGGGCGCAGAGCCCTTGCCCGCCCCGACCTCCAGAGGGGCCAGGACGGGAGCGTCCCCCGGTCCATGGGAAGCCGCCCCCACCAGGGGCTTGACCGCCGTGGCCCCCTGCACCTCGTGATCGTAGCGGCGGAGGATCTCTTCGCGGCTCCGGATGTTGGGATGGGCCAGCAGCGCGAGCAGGATCTCCTCCAGGTCCTCCGGGGGCACGATGGGGATGAGCGCCGGCGGGGCGGGAGGGGACCAGCGGGCCTCCAGGATCCGCTGCGGACGTCCGTTATGGAGGAAGTCCAGGTCAAGCTCGCCGACAATCCGGCTGCGGTAGCGCAGGCGCAGCTTCCCCGTGGGCTCGAGGACGCCGATGATCGCGGCCTCCACGCCGTGCCGGTTGCAGATCTCCTCAAAACGAGGCCAGCATGCCGGCGGGATGGCCAGCACCATGCGCTCCTGGGATTCGCTCAACCAGATCTCCCATGGCTGCAGACGCGCGTCCCGGAGGGGCACCCGATCCAGGTCGACCTGAGCGCCCAGGTCGCGGGCCATCTCCCCGACGGCCGAGGAGAGGCCGCCTGCCCCGCAATCCCAGACGGCGTGGTAAAGTCCCTCATCCCGGGCCTGAAGGATCACCTCCAGGATCTGCTTCTCCAGGATGGGGTTGGGGATCTGAACCGCTCCGCGGGCTGCGGAGGGGGCCTCGGGATCCAGGCCCGCGCTGGAGAAGGTGGCTCCGCCCAGGCCATCGCGCCCTGTCCGGTTGCCGATCACCACGATCAGATCCCCGGGCTGCGGGGCGGCCGCTGACGCCTGATGGGGAAGCAGCCCGAGACAGCCGCAGAACACCAGGGGGTTGGCCGCGTATCCCGGATGGTAGAACACAGCCCCGCACACGTTCGGGATCCCCATCTTGTTCCCATAATCCTCGATGCCGTGGATGACCCCCTCGGCGATCCGTTGTGGGTGAAGGGCCCCGGGCGGCAGCGCCGAGGCCGGCAGATCCGGCGGGCCGAAACACAGGACATCCAGCAGCGCGATAGGGCGCGCGCCCACCGCGAGGATATCCCGGATCACCCCGCCCACCCCGGTGCTGGCCCCGCCGAAGGGCTCCACGGCGGAGGGATGGTTGTGGGTCTCCACCTTGAGGGCCAGATCCCAGCGCCCATCGAGGGCGATGATCCCCGCGTGGTCCACGAGGGCCGAGCGGAGCCACGGCCGGCCCACCTGCGCGGTCACAGCCCGGATGCAGGCGTCCAGCAGGCCATTGATCTCCACAGTCTGAGGAGGAGCGTCCGATGAAGCGCCGGGAGGCGGGCCGGTGTAGCGGATACGGGCCTTAAAGGTCTTATGCGCGCAGTGTTCGCTCCACGTTTGGGCGATGGCCTCCAGCTCGACGTCGGTGGGATCCCGGCCTCGGGCGCGGAAATGGTCCTGGATCGCCCGCAGCTCCTCTATGCTCAAGGACAAACGGCGGCGCGCGTTTAAAGCGCGGAGGGCCTCCTCGTCTGCCTCCTGAAGCGGGATAACCTCCACCACGGCGGGAGTGGGAACCTCGTTATCAAAGGGCGGGGCAACGCAGCGATCGATGGCATAGCGATGGATCAGCGGGTTCGCGCAATGCTCCACCGCCAATCGCTGCAGATCGCGCTCTTCCAGTTCCCCCCATAGACGGAAGATCCAACCCCATGCGGCGCGCTCCAGCCCAGTGAAGCCGAGCCGATGGGCCGCACGGATCAGGTTCTCCACCGAGGGATCCCGCAGACCGGGAAGAAGAGTGACTTCGATGCGGTGCGCATCCCTCTTCTCCGGGAGGACATCCAGGGGCTCGAAGGGATCTTCCAGCGGCAGGATCTGAAAGGTTTCAAGGATCGGATCGGCCAGGAGCAGGCGGGCGAGGCGTTCGACTTCGGGGAGAGAGAGGGGGCCGTGCAAGAAGCACACGCGATCCCGTCGGCAGGCCCGCAGGCGCTCAAAACCCTGCGCGCGGGCCGTTTGCACCAGCCGGCTGCCCTCCGGATCCTCCGGCGATCTGCTTCGGATCTCCACCCGAAACCACCTCCGGACCGGACCCAGGGGCAGCGGGGAAATCTCCTCCGTGGGAGCCGCCTCCTGTTCCATCGCGTGGATCCTCCGTGCGGTCCAGGGCGCTTTCGGCCCCGGCTCGATCCCGCACCGCTCACCCGGAGATTTTGAGGCGAGATTTTAACCTGCTCGATTCATGCTGTCAAGGATGAACGAAACCGGGATGTAGCCCGGGATCGTCGCCAGCTCAAGCATAGAGGGGCGAGGGCAATCCCCTCGCCCCCCACTCGGCAACACGAGGACGCCCTGGGATCCGGGGGAAAAACAAGAGGTCTTCTCCGGACCTGCTCAATCGGAACGTTCGACGGCCTGTTGGGAGAGACCTTGCGGCAAGCGGGAGGTCAGGCGCACGCCTGTGAGGGCTTCCACCAAGGCGGGGAGCTGAGCCATCGCCTGGGCAAGGTCCCCGGTGAAGCGGCTGATCCCTCCATGCCCATCCCCGATGAGGATGATCCGCTCCGCCCGCGACAAGGGCTCCGCCAGGGCCTTCGCCAGCGCCGGCAGAATGTCCACCACCATCTGGGCCATGGCCGCCTCGTTGTATTCCCGCCACGCCGCGGCCTTGGCCCGCATGGCCTCCGCCTCCGCCCGGCCGGTGGCCCGGATGCCCTCCGCCTGACCCGCCGCCTCGGCCTCCAGCCGGTAACGCTCCGCATCCGCCAGGGCCAGGATGCGTTGCTTCTCCGCCTCCGCCGGCAGCTCGACCGTCGCCGCGAGCTCCCGCCGCTTGCGCTCGATCTCCTTCTCCTCGATCTCAATGGCCAGCTCCTTCTCCACCCGGCGGACCGCCATCTCCTCCCGCTTGACGGCCTGGGCGACGCGGTGCCGATGCAGCTCGTAAGCCATGTCCGCTTCCGCGCGCCGGGCCTCCAGCTCCCGGCGAGCCTCCTCCACCGCGCGGTCGGCCTCCAGGCGGGCGATGCGGGCCACCCGGTCGGCCTCGGCCTCGGCGACGGCCGCCTGCTGACGCACCTGGGCGATCCGCGGCCGGCCGATGGCCTCCAGATAGCCCTGCTCGTCGGCGATGTGCCGCACGGTGAGGGAGAGGATGTCCAGGCCCATGCGTTCCAGATCCTGCCGGGCCGCCTCGCGGACCTGGCGGGCGAACTCCGCCCGGCGCAGGTAGAGGTCTTCCACGCTCATCGTCCCCAGCACTGCCCGCAGATGCCCTTCGATCACCTGCAGGGCCACCCGCCGGATGTCGTCCTTAGACTTGGAGAGAAACTGCTCCGCGGCCAGGGCGATGGAGGCCTCGTCGCCTTTCACCTTCACCTGGGCGACGGCGTCCACCACCATGCGCACACCCTGCGTGGTGTAGGCATCCGCGGTCTGGATCTCGATGGTGAGCAGCTCCAGGGAGAGCCGCTGCACCCGCTCCAGGATGGGCCAGACGAAGGCGCCGCCGCGCACCAGCCGGTAGCCCACCACCCGCTTGCGTCCATCGGGATCGACCACCTTGCGCTTGCGGCCGGAGATGATCAGCACCTCGTTGGGACCGGCCTTGGTGTAACGCCACGCCCAGAGGGCGATCAGCCCGGCCAACACCGCCAGAGCCAGCATCCCGATCGCCAGCATCATCGTTCACCTCCTCAGATCCGGAAATGCGCGCTCAGCCTGTGCAGGCTTCTCCATCCGTTTCATCTCCAGGCGCAGCGCCTGGGGATCCGCCAGGCAGCCCGCCGCGTGAAGGGCCTCGCCGACCCGTCGCCACAGATCCGCCGGATCGCCGCCCACGAAGATCGTCCATCGATCCTCCTCGGCGTAAACGGCCATCCAGCGGTCTTCATACCGGTAGACCGGGAGGAGGACCGCGCGGAACCGCGGTCCGCTCGCATAGAACCGAAGCCCGGCCATCGCCTCCGGCAGGGCGCTCGCGAGGACCTCCCACGCCGCTGCCGACCAGACCTCCAGGGCCAGATCCTCCGGGACGCGAAGCCATCCGCGCTCCAGGCCCCGGGCGGCTACGACTTTCCACAGCGACCAGATCCCCGCTCCATCGCCGGGGGCCGACAGCGGGGCGCCGGCCAGATGCAGGCGCCAGCTGGTCCCGCTCCAGGCCACCGGCATCCAGGGGCCCCATCCGACGGCCGGCCGGAAGACGGCGGCGGGCGGGACCCACGCCAGCTCCTCCGATAGCACCCGCACCTGAACAGCTTCCACGGGCAGGCCGTGCGCATCCGCCACGCGCCGGCGCAGGGTCCCCAGGTCCATCGCCTCCAGGATCGGGCCGTCCGGCTCGTGGACCCGCCATCCCTCTCCCCAGGGATAGATCGGGATCAGCGCGGGATCGTGAGGTTCGGAGCGCTGGAGGGCATAGAGGGGAAGCTGGCCTGCATATTCGAGCGCCCGGAAGACGTCCTCCGCCTGCTCACGGAAATCGGGGATCGCGGTCGCCTCGCAGCGGCAGCCCCAGATCCGTGCCCGATAGCGCTCCCGGAGCGTCCCGTTGATCCGAACCTGCTCGAAGAACACCGGAACCCGAAACCCCCATCCGCCGATCTGTCCCTCCAACACCCCCCAAGGCCCGCCGTTCCGGGAGGAGTTGGGAAGCACGCGAAGATGGAAGAGCCGGTCGTCCACCGATAACCCGGCGGGCGATCGAACGGATGGGACGCGGACGACGCGGTTTGCTTCGGCCTTCACCCCCTCGGCCTCAACGCGTAACGCTTCGACCTGGTGCGGGGAGGGGATGGATCCGTCGCTGTTCGATCGACGGGCCTGATGGATCCGGTGCGGGAGGATCCCCCACAGGAGCAGGAAGAAGGCGAACCCCAGGCCTCCGAGGATGACCTCCATCTCCCATCCCATGGCTTTCCCTCCTTTCACATCGCTTCAACGGGAAGCCGGCGGCCGGAGGGGTAGGCCTCGGCCCCGTGCTCGGTGAGATCCAGGCCGATGCGCTCCTCCTCCGGGCTCACCCGCAACCCGATGGTCGAACGGATCAGCCAGAAGACCAGGAAGCCCGTTCCCAGGGACCACGCGGTCACCGTGAGGATGCTGACGAGCTGGGCGACCAGCTGCGCCCATTCCCCTACGATCAGACCCCGGACCCCTCCATAGGTCCCATCGGCGAAGATCCCGACAGTTAGCAGGCCCCACAGGCCAGCGAACCCGTGTACCGCCGAAGCTCCGACCACGTCATCCACGCGGAGGACGCGCTCGACGAAGGCGGAGGCGCCGATCATCACCAGGGCCGCGATCCCCCCGATGAGCACCGCCGCCCATGGAGCCACGTAGGCGCACGGGGCGGTGATCCCCACCAGGCCGGCGAGGGCCCCGTTGCACGCCAGGGCGAGGTCCAGCTTGCCGGTGCGGAAGAAAGCGAAGTAAATCGCCACCACCGCCCCGGCGGCCCCGGCCAGGAAGGTGTTGACCGCGATCATGGCGATCCGAAGATCCGTCGCCGCCAGGGTGGAGCCAGGATTGAATCCGAACCAGCCGAAGAACAGGATGAAGGTGCCCAGGGTCACCAGGGTCAGGCTGTGCCCCGGGATCACGTTGGGCGTGCCGTCGCGATTGAAGCGGCCCAGGCGGGGGCCCACCATGGCCGCTCCCACCAGGGCCACGAACCCGCCCACCGCATGCACCACCCCGGATCCAGCGAAATCCCGCGCCCCGACCCCTTCCCCCAGGAACGGCAGGTAAGCGGAGAGGTTTCCCAACCAGCCCCCGCCCCATACCCAGTGGCCGTAGATGGGATAGATCAGCGCGGAAATGAGGAAGCTGTAGGCCAGGTAGGCCGTGGTGCGGGTCCGCTCCGCCATGGCGCCGGAGACGATGGTGGCCGCTGTGGCAGCGAAGACCATCTGGAAGAACCAGAGCATGGCCGTCTGATCCTGGTAAGCGGATCCGGCGAGGAAGAAGCCGGAGAGGCCGATGAGCGGCGTGCCGCGCTCCAGACCGGGGGCCAGGCCCGACCCTCCGAACATCAGCGCGAACCCGAAGGCCCAGAACGCCAGCCCTCCGATCAAAGCATCCATGAAGTTTTTAGTCAGAACCGCGACGACGTTTTTCGCGCGGGAGAACCCCGCTTCCACCATCGCAAACCCGGCCTGCATGAAGAACACCAGGAAAGCGGCGATCAGCGTCCAGGCGAAGTTGATCGCACGGCCCAGCTCCTCCTTCGCCGCCTCCACCGCCTCGCTCTCCGGGCCGGACCCCTGCGCCAGCGCCGGAGAGGACATCACGGCTCCGATCAGGATGGCCGCGATCAATGCGATGGCGATCCGTCGACACCGCCGATACATTGGAGCACCTCCTTCGCGCCGGTTTTGCCTCCAACCGCGTTCAACACCGGGGCCTTCCAGCTGGGCAGGTGATCCCTTTCGGCCACAGGATATGTAGGGCAACTGCGAGCAGTTGCCCTACTGCGGAAAAACTGGAAAGCCCTGGTTCAACGCCGGGATGCTTGCAGACGAACAGCGTCCTCCCCCATCCCATGGGACGCCGGGGCCCAGGGGTTCCGAATCCGGAGCGAGAAAGGCCAGGGCCTCTTCAGGAAGGTCAGACGGAGCAGAAGAGGCGTCAGCACGGTGGTCAGCATCGTCATCAGGAGGATATCCGTATAAAGCCCCGGCCCCAGGATCCCTATCTGACGGCCCAGCGTTGCGATCACCAGGGCCACCTCCCCTCGGGAGACCATCCCGGCGCCTGTCTGGATCGCCTCCCGAGGCGTCAGCCCGCCCAGCCATGCGCCGAACCCGCTGCCCAGCCACTTGCTCAGCACCGCCAGAAGGAACAGCGCCATCCCAAAGAGGGACAGCATCCCCCGGTCCGGAGGTTGGGCTTCCAGGCCCACGGCCACAAAGAAGATGGGGATCATCAGGCCGTATCCGAGAGCCTGGACCCCCTGGGGGATGTGTTCCCGCAGGGGCGTGCGGGCGATCCACAGTCCGGTCAGGTAAGCGCCGGTGATCGCCGCCACCCCACCCCATGCCGCCGCGGCCCAGCTCATCCCCATGACCAGCGCCACCACCAGGGCCAGCCCTCCTTCGTTCGGATAACGCCGGGCGATCCAGCGGGCGATCGGGGGGAGAAGCCAGCGGCCGATCCCGAAGGAGAAGACCAGGAAACCGACCATCCGCAATAGCGAGGGCAGGGGTTGTCCCAGCCCGACCAGCCCCGTCACGATGGCCAGCAGCCCCATCGCCAGGATGTCATCCATGACGGCGGCACCCAGGATCGTCATCCCCACCCGGCTCTGCGCGCACCCGAGATCGCGAAGGGTCCGCACGGAGAGGCCCACGCTGGTGGCCGTGAGGGCGGCCCCGAGGAAGAGCCCTTCATGCCAGGGGAGCCCCGCGAGGAGCCCCAGGGCCAGAGCGCTGATGAAGGGCAAGAGCACACCGCCCAGGGCCGCCATCAGCGCCCCTCGCCCCGTCTCCCGGAGATCCTGAGGATCCGTCTCCAGACCGGTCAGGAACATGAGGAGCAACACGCCGAGGAGGGCCGCTGCCCGGAGCTCCTCCCCGGGATGAAGCCAGCCCAGGCCGGCTGGGCCCAGGAGGAACCCCGCCAGGAGCTCCCCGAACACCGGCGGCAATCCCAGGCGGGCGCAAAGCTCTCCCCCCAATCGGGCGCTGAGGAGGATGAGCGCCAGCCCGGGCAGCACCGAGAGTTCCCTCATCTATCTCCCTCTGGCTATCGGTTTGCGCCGATTGTAGGGAAAGCCGGGGAAGCTCCGCTACAGTTGGGAGGAACGAAAACCGCGAGGCCGGTTTTGGGCGGGGCGCACAAATCCGTCGCCGGACAGGGGTCCAAACCAGGGGGTGGACATGGGGACGTCCACCCCCAACCGTCTCAATACACGTGGAAATACCGCTCGATCTCCCAGGGGCTGACGTGGCGGCAGTAGGCTTCCCATTCCAGCCGCTTGGCTTCGAGGAAGCGCTCCGCCGCCAGCGGGCCCAGGGCCTCCTGGATCACCTCGTCGGCCTCCAGGGCCTCCAGGGCCTCCCCCAGGGTGGCCGGCAGGCGCTGGATCCCCCGCGCCTCCAGCTCCGCCGCCTCCATCGGGAACAGCTCCTCCTCCACCGGCGGCGGAAGCGGCAGCCGCCGCTCGATGCCATCCAGCCCGGCCGCCAGCATGGCCGCGAAAGCCAGGTAAGGGTTGCAGGCCGGATCGACGCTCCGCAGCTCGATGCGGGTGGATTGATAGCGCCCGGGCTTGATGGCCGGGATGCGGATGAGGGCGGAGCGGTTGATGCGGGCCCAACTGACGTAAGGCGGCGCCTCAAAGCCGCCCAGCAGCCGCTTGTAGGAGTTGACCAGCGGGCAGAGCACCGCGCACATCCCCCGAGCGTGGGCGATCTGCCCCGCCAGGAAGGCCTTGGCCAGGGGCGAAAGGCCGTAATCGTCCTCCGGATCCGCGAAGGCGTTCCCCCCGTCCTCCAGGCGGAGCAGGCTCTGATGGGTGTGCATCCCGGATCCCGCCCGCCCCTCCAGGGGCTTGGGCATGAAGGTGGCATGGAGGCCATGGGCCTGAGCGATGTGCTTGATGACCAGCCGGGCGGTGACAAGGTAATCGGCCATGCGCAGGGCGTCCGCCGGCTGGAAGTCGATCTCATGCTGGCCAGGGGAGATCTCGTGATGGCCCGGCCCGGCCGGGATACCCAGCGCCCGCAGGGTCTCCACCATCTCGCAGCGAACCCGATAAGCCAGATCCGTGGCCAGATCGAAGTAGCCGATCTCGTCGTGGGGGGCCGGGGCGAACCGCTCCCCTTCGGCGCGGAAGAGGTAGAACTCCAGCTCCGGGCTCACCACGTAGGTGTAGCCCATGCGGGCCGCCCGCTCCATCACCCGGGCCAGCACCGCCCGGGGATCCCCGGCGAAGCGCTCCCCGCGCCGGTTCACCACCCAGCAGATCACGTGGGCCGTCGTCCCCTGCCCCCGGGTCCACGGCAGGACGGTGAACGTGTTGAGATCGGGCTTGAGATAGAGATCCGACTCCGCCACGCGGGCGAACCCCTCGATGGCTGATCCATCGAACCACTTCCCGGTCTCGATGGCCTCCGGGAGATCCTCCAGGGGGATGGTCACCCCCTTAGGGGCCCCCAGGATGTCCGTGAAGCGCAGGATGACGAAGCGGACACCCGCCTGGCGGGCTTCCTCAAGCACGCGGTTCGGATCCACCGCCGGGCTGTGCATGGGACCTCCTCAACATGGGTCGGATTTTGAGGGCCAGCTGCAGCCGGAAACAATCCTCCCAGCGTCGCAAATCCATCCCGGTGATCTCCTGGATCCGCCGGAGCCGATAGGCCAGGGAGTTGCGGTGCAGGAACAGGCGCTCGGCCGTGCGCTGCAGGTTCCCATCGCAGGCGAAGAAGGCCTCCAAAGTGGGGATCAGCTCGGCGTGATGCTCCCGGTCATATCGCTCCAGAGGGCCGAGGACCTGCTCGTAGAACTCCTCCAGGAGCTCGCTCTCCCGCAGGGGGTAAAGGATACGGTAGACGTCAAGCCGCGCGTAGGCCAGGGTGCGGTTCCCTCCCAGCAGAGCCTCCACCATCTGCACGGACTGGACCGCCTCGCGGAAGGAACGGGCCAGGCCGGCGGGGCCGGCGTAGACCCCGCCCACCCCGGCCGCCAGGCGCGAGAGGCCCAGGGCGCGGACCAGCTCTGCCCGCAGGCCCTCCACCACCGTCTCCGGATCCGCCTCCCCGCCCGGAGGCGGGAACACGAAGGCGATCCCCTCGGCCATCGGCTGGACCCGACAGCGGGGAAAGCGGGCGGTGAGGCGGCGGATGGCCTCGGCGAGGCGCTCCGTGTCCCCTTCCGCCTCCGGCGCCCGGAACACCGCCACCGCCATGGGCTCCTCGATGGGCTCGTTGAGGATGCGAGCCCGACGGCGGGCCTCCGCCTCCGGGAGCTCCCCGCGCAACACCTGGGCCAGGAACTCCCCCCGGACCCGGGCCTCCGCCGACCACAGCGAGCGCTCCCGGATCAGCACCAAAGCGCAGGCCGCGGCCGCCTGGGCCACCGCCAAGCGGTCCCGCTCGGTGATCCTCCCGGTGGTCCCAAGCAGACAAACCGCCCCGACCGGCCGCCGCTCCAGGAGCACCGCCCCGGCCAGGCAGATCCGCCCCGCGGCGTCCGGGCCGAACAGGGCCACCGGAGGCTCCCCCCCTTCCTCCCGCAGGGGCAGGCGCCGCAACCAGGCCCGACGCTCCATCTGGCCCGGTGGAGGTTCCGGAGGTCCGGGGAGATCCGGCCAGGGGCTCCCCTGGGCGTCCTCCAGCCATACAGGCTTCCCCGTCGCCTCCTCCAGCGTCCGCAGGATGGCCGGGAGACCCTCGCCGGTCAGGGCCGCCTGCTGAAACCGGCGCTGGAGCTCCCGTTCGATCTCATAGAGGGCCTCCCGGCGGGCCGTGATGAAGCGGGCGATCTGATTGGCCAGATCCGCCAGGCTGATCCCCTCCGGCAACGCCAGGAGCGGAAGGCCGGCCTCATCGGCCAGCGGGCCCCAGTCCTCCGGGGCCGGCCCGACCACCGCCAGTCCAGCTGCCTCCCGCTCCAGGGCCACCTCCAGGAGGGCGGGGAACGAGAGGGGGGGTTCCCGCATGAAGAGCAGGTCGACCGAGAAGAGGAGGAGGTCCCCGCGCTGGATCGCCGTCCGCGCGGGGAGGGTGCGGAGCAAGGTGGCCCACGTCACCTCGCGGTCCAGCCCGTCCCTGCCGCCGAGCACCCGCGTCCCCGGCGGCAGGGTGGTCTCCACCAGCTCCCGTAACGGAACCCCACGCATAGACCGTTCGTTCTTCTCCATCGAAGGAAGAAAGGAGATCCATCTACATCCAGTTTACGAAGCCGGACTTGCCTTTCAACTTCGCGCCCACAAAGAGATCCCGAAAGGTGGAGAAGAACGCCTTCTCCCTGCTCACTGCTATCTCCCGTTCCGGCCGGGGGTGAAGCCACGAGGAACGCCGGAAGACTCCCGTTTCAAGCGCCGCGACCATCGGTATTATAGCCGCGGCCGTCCTCCGGAGGCCCGAGCGACGGGGTGAGACCTTAGGGAGAGCTGAACAGACGCCGCTCCACCTGATCCCAGGCCGTTTCCAGTTCCGGCAACGGCGCCTCCTCCCCGGTCAGCCGTCGTTCAGCGGCCTGCCGCTCCAGCGGGATGAGCGTCTCCCGAGCGGCCCGGAGCATCTCTTGCAACGCCGCCCGCACCGCCGCCGGATCCCGCTGCAGGGCCCGCTCGGAGCGGGCGAAGGCGTCCGCGTAATCGAAGGCACCCCGGAAGAACTCCTCCAGCCGGGCCTCCAAAGCCGGCCCCGCCTCCGGAGACCGCAGCTCCCGCAGCAACGGACAGAGATCCTCTCCCGGGAGCAGGTCCGCGCAGCCGAGCTCCTGCGAAGCAGGAGGACGCCAGGCCGCGACGGCCGCCCGCAACAGGCCCCATTCCGAAGCCAGATAATACCGGGCCCAGCGGGAAGGCGGATCCTCCATACGGGGCCGGGAAGGCGGGGCCACCGTGGTGCGCACCGACAGGGAGATCCTCCGAAACCGTTCCGGGATCGCGTCCAGGGCGGATCGCAGGCGCGCTCGGCGCTCGCCATCCGGGGATCGGGCCATCGCCAGGATCAGCACGCCGGCCGTCTGCTCCGGCCGCTGGGCATATCCCCCCAGGATGTTCGCCACATACGGCGCATCGATCCCCCGCTCCTCCTTCAGACGGGCCGCCTCCTCCACCACCCGCTCTGTCAGCGAAGGCCGGATCCCCCGCAAGCATCCGCCGGGATCCGGGACCATTTCCCCACACGCGAGGGCCTGAGGCATCCACGCGGACCACGCCGCCGGAAAGGCCGCCTCCCACAACGCCTGGAAGGGGATCCCCTCCAGGGGGGAGGAAGATGGCGTCGGGGATGGGTGAAAGCGACACCCACCGATCAGCAGAAGCGTTCCCAACAACCCCCACCTCAGGGCTTTCGACATCGATGCCCTCCCGAAACACCTGGAATCGCCGTCGGCCCGGATGTCCTCCATGGTATCCGGTTCGGGGGATCCGATGGAGCCGACATTGCGGAAAAACTGGAAAGCCCTGGCGCGCCGGGCCGCTCCCTTGCCTTTTCCCTCTGGAGAAGGCAATATTGCTTCTCTGGATAGAGTGGTGCGGGATGCGCAGCCGGGTGGGTGGCGCGACGTAAGGAGGCAGCGATGCAACCCTGGGCGTATCCGGTGGACCTCCCTCGGATCCGATCCTGGTGGCAACGGTTCGTGGAGCGCCGGGAGCTGAACCCGGCCCTGGACCCGCTGGTGGCGGCCTCGTGGGCGCGATGCGCCCCTCGCATGAACCCCCACGCCCCCCCAGCCCTCCCCTGTCTGGATGAGGGAACCCTGGAGCGGGTGCGGCTCACCCTTTTCGATCTGATCGCCACCGCCCGACCGCTGATGGAGGACCTCCATCAGTTCACCGAGGGCTCGGGGCTGGCCATCGCCCTCTTCGACCCCGCCGCATGCGTGCTGGACGTCCTGGGGGACCCGGGGATCGTCCGTGCGGCGGAGGCGGTGGGGCTACGGCCCGGGGTTTACTGGAGCGAGGGCCACGTGGGCACCAACGCCTTCGCCCTCGCTCTCCTGGAGCGCACCCCTGCACAGGTCGTCGGAGCCGAACACTTCGTTGCCCTCTACCACGACTGGGTGACCACGGCCGCTCCTGTTTACGGCCTGGACGGTCAGCCCCTGGGGGCGATCGGCGTGATGGCGCCGGCGGAACGCGCCCAGCCGGACACGCTGGGGATGGTGATGGCCGCCGCCCGGGCCATCGAAAACCAGATCCAGGCCGCGGCGAACCTTCAGGAGAGCCATCAGCATCTCGCCGAGCTCCAGGCCATCCTGGAAGCCATCGATCAGGTGGTGATGGTCCTGAACACCCGGGGGGAGATCGTCCGCCTCAACCGCACGGCGGCCCGCGTGCTGGGCCTGGATCCCTCCGGGATCCTGGGACGCCCGCTGAGCAGCCACATCCAGCTCCCCCCTGCCCTCCAGAACGCCCTCATGGACCCCCAGGTCCACCTGGAGACCGAGGCCACGCTGCTCATCGATGGGGCACCCCTGGAAGGCTGGCTGACCCTCCACGCCGTTGCGGAAGGCCGGCATCATCTGGGGTGTGTGCTCACCTTCCGCCGGAGCGAGCAGATCCACCGCATGGTCGTCCGACTGGTGGGGGCGCAGGCGCTGATGACCCTGGCCGACATCCCCGGCCGTTCCCGGGCCATCCAGCAGGTCCGCCAGCAAGCGCGGGCGGCCGCGCGCACCAGCCTCCCGGTCCTCCTGCACGGGGAGCCGGGGACCGGCAAGGGGGTGCTCGCCCGAGCCATCCACAACGCCAGCACCCGGGCCAGCGGGCCTTTCATCGCCGTCTCATGTCGGGCCATCCCGCGGGAGCTGCTGGCGATGGAACTGCTGGGCGTGGAGGGCGGGACTTTTCGGAACGGGCCGTCGGAGGGACGGCCGGGGAAGTTCGAGCTGGCCCACGGCGGAACCCTCTATCTGGACGAGATCGAGGCGCTGCCGCTGGAGCTGCAGGCCGCCATCCGGCGCATCCTGGAGACGGGGGAGGTGATGCGCTTGGGCGGCCTGCGCCCCATCCCGGTGGACGTGCGTCTGATCGCCTCCTCTTCGGCTCCCCTGGAGCAGCTGGTGGCGGAAGGGCACTTCCGGGCCGATCTCTATCACCTCCTCGCCAGCATGGCCATTCACATCCCGCCCCTGCGGGAGCGGCCGGAGGACATCCCGCTCATCGCGGAGGCGGTGTTCCGCCGCCTGCGCCGCGGATCCGGGCGAACGTATCGGCTCACCGAAGCCGCCCTGCAACAGATGAAAGCCTACTCGTGGCCGGGGAACGTGCGGGAGCTGGAGCACGTCCTGGAGCGGGCTGCGGCGTTGAGCGAGGACGGATGGATCGACGTCATCCACCTCCCGGAGCGGATCGTGGGCGGAACGGACCCGGAGCGCCCGCCGGATTCCGTCCGGCCGGTGGAGGAGCTGGAGCGGGAGGCCATCCTGCGGGCTGCGATCCGGTATCGAGGACGGGTGGGGGCGATGGCGGCCGCCCTGGGCCTCAGCCGCACCACCCTGTGGCGCCGCCTGAAGCGCTACGGCATCGACCCGGCCGCTTTCCGGGACCGCAAGGAGAAGATCCAGCGCTCCCCCGTCCACCCGTAAGGCCCGGGCCCGGATGTCGCAGGAGCGGCTTCCGCCGCGACCACTTGCGGGATCGAAACCGAAGGTTCAGGGCTAAAGCCCCTCCTACGTAAGCCGAAATTCATTTCGGCACCCACATTGTAGGAGCCGCGACCCTTTGCCTCCACCGCGACCGGTTGGGGCGAGGGGTGGGGCCATCCACGGATGGAAGCACGAATACACGAAGGGAGAGATGGATTGCTGGAGGAGCGGCTTCCGCCGCGACCGCTTACGGGATCGAAACGGAGGTTCGGGGCTAAAGCCCCTCCTGCAAACAGGAAGATCCCTTTCGACATCCCAGACAGAGGGAGCACAGCCCTTTGATGACCCGATGGCTTCTCTTTCTGATCTCAGGGCTTTACCTCGTCCTGTCCTGGAGCTTCGCCCGCTGGACGCCGCCATGGCAGGTGCCGGATGAGCCCGCGCATTACAACTACATCCGCTTCATCGCGACCACCGGTCGCCTGCCCGTCCTCCGGCCGGGGGATTACAATCAGGAATACCTGAGCGCCATCGTCTCCAGAGGCTTCCCGCCGGAGCTGCCCATCGATCCCCTGCGTTACGAGTTCCACCAGCCCCCGCTTTACTACGTGCTGGCCGCTCCCCTTTTTTCGCTCTTCGGAGGCCAGCTCTTCCCCCTCCGTTTGTTTTCAGCCTCCCTGGGCCTTCTTCAGGTCCTCCTGGCTTTCGCCGCAACCCGCCGCCTGTTCCCGGAACGACCGGCATGGGCGCTGGGGGTGGCAGCGGTCTTCGCCTTCCTGCCCCAGCATGTGGCGATGAATAGCGGAGTGAACAACGACGCCCTGGCGGAGGCCCTGATCCTGGGGCTCTGGGTGCAGCTGGCGAAGGAGCTTCAAGGCCATCGCCCGCGCGCGGCGTGGATCGGCAGCCTGCTCTTAGGGGCCGGCTTCCTGACCAAGACCACCGTCTACCCGATGGCGCTGGTGGTCCTGGTCGCCGTGGGGGTGCGGATCGCTGCGGATCGCGCCCCGCGGGCGGAGGCGATGCGACGCCTGGCGCGCTGGCTGCTTCCCGCCCTCCTCCTGGGAGGGCTCTGGTGGGCGCGCAACGCCCTCACCTATGGCTGGCCGGATCTGCTGGGGCTGCAACAGCACGATCGCGTGGTGGTCGGGCAGCCACGGACGGCGGAGTGGATCGCCCGTTACGGGCTGGCGGCGACCCTGGATCGCTTCCGCGCGTTCACCTTCCAGAGCTTCTGGGGGCAGTTCGGATGGATGGGGGTGGTGCTGGAGGCCCGATGGTATCTTCTCTTCGCCTGGCTGAGCGCGCTGGGGCTGCTGGGCCTGGCCCTGCACCTGGGGCGGGAGGGCCGGCGCGCTCCGCTCTGGGGATGGCCCGGGCGGCTTCTGGCGTTTCATCTGTTGCTCACCGTCGCCGCTTACATCGGGTATAACCTCTCCTTCGTCCAGCATCAGGGGCGCTATCTCTTCCCGGCCCTGCTGCCCATCGCCCTGGGCCTCACCGTGGGGTGGTTCGCGTGGCTGGAGCGGCCCGCGGCGGATGGGCTGGCCGGGGCCTGCGGCCTGGGGATCCTGATCCTGGGGCTCGCGGGGATCCTGGGGGGGGATCTTCCGGCCTTCCCCATCCTCCTGATGATCGGGACCGGGCTGCTCGCTCAGGGGGCGGCGCGATTCCCCGCCCTCCGCCCTGCCCTGGCCCTCCTTGCTTGCCTCGGCGCCTTCGCCCTGGATCTCTACCTCGCCCTCCGGGTGATCCCCTCGGCGTTTTGAAACGAGCATACCAAGCGCACATCACTCTTCCAGCACCCGGTAGGTGGCGTCGATGACCTCGCCGCTCCGGGAGGGGGGGCGCTCGGCCGGCGGGGCCAGATCCAGCAACAGGCGAAGGGCCAGCAACGCCAGGACCAGGTCATCCAGGGAGCCCAGGCCGGGGATCGCCAGATCCGGCACGAAATCAATGGGGGAGAGGATATACAACAACACCAGCAGGGGGAGCGCCTTGACCCATCCCGGCGTCCGGGGATCCCGCCACAATCGCCAGATCCGCCACAGATCCCGCATGATCCGCCCCAAGGATCCTCCACGGCCCATCCTTTCACCTCCTGCGCACCTCGGAAACCAAAGGGGCTGGAGGCGCCTCTCCAGCCCCCGGGGCCGACTCCGATGGTTGGGAGGTCACGTCCGGGTCAGGTCACTCCTCCGCGGCCAGGCGGACCACCATCTTGAAGATGTCGGACTCGGTGATGATCCCCACCACGCGGCCGTTCTCCACCACCGGGAGGCCGCCGATCTTATGCTCCAGCATGAGGCGCGCCGCCTCATAGATCGGCGTGTCCGGCGTGACGGTGATGACCTTGCGGGTCATGATCTTATCGACGGTGAGGCGGGCGAGGAGGTAGTTCAGCTCGAAGATGCTGAGGGAGGTGGCATCCGAAGGCGAAGCCTCCCGCACATCCCCCAGCGTGACGATCCCCACCAGATGCCCGTTCTCATCCACCACCGGCAGACGGCGGATGCGCTTCTCCTTCATGATCTGATGGGCTTCGGGCAGGGTCGTGCGCGGGGAGATGGTGATCGGATTCGGGGTCATCCAGTCCCGCACCTTGTATTGCTTGAGGACGCTGGCCATGGGAAACCTCCGGGCGCAGGATGTCCGTAATCAGTATAACACGATCTGGAAAAGAGGCGGCTCAGACATCAAAAACAGAAGGGCAGTGTCAAGCAGGTTTCGGGTTATGGGATCCGCCCTTCCCCTCCGCTTTCTGCCTTCGAAACGCATCGCTCAGGAGGATGGGGGAGAGACATCCGCCGGGGAGGGATGGTAATGGCCTTCGATCCAAAGCTCGCCGTGCGGGCCCCGCTCTTTCTTCCAGATGGGGACGATCTCCTTCAGGCGGTCGATGCCGTAGCGGGCCGCCTCGAAGATCCCCTCGTGGCGGTGCCCCGCGGAAACGGCCACCGCCACGGTAACCTCCCCCACCCCCATGCGTCCGATCCGCTGGACCAGGGCGATGCCGCGGACCAGCGGCCAGCGGGCCCGGATCTCCGCCAGGACCTGGCGCATCTTGGCCTCGGCCATGGGGCGATACGCCTCATACTCCAGAGCCTCCACCTGCCGGTCGCCCTCCTCCCCGCGCACCACCCCAACGAACAGCGCCACCGCGCCGGTTCGGGGGGTGGTCACCGCCCGCACCAGCGCGTTCAGATCGATGGGCTCCGGGGTCAACGCGATGACCTCCGGCGGTTCGGGATCCTCCCCGCCCCCGCTCACCGGCGGGAACAGGGCCACCTCGTCCCCGGGTCGGACGTCATCTTCCGGGAACGCGAACTCGTGGTTGATCGCCACGACCGTGGAGGTCAGGTAAGGCTGAAGGCTGGGGTAGGCCTCGGCCACCGCGCGCAGCAGATCGGCCACAGAAGCCCCATCCGGGAGCCGTACGGTGATCACCTCCCGGCCCGCGCGATCCTTCAACGTGGCGAACAGGCGCACCTGCACTTCCATCTCCATGGCGGGCCTCCCCCTCACGGTTCCAGGACGAGATCGCCGCTTCGTCCTCCGTGCTTTTCGATCAGGCGGATGTTGGTCAGGCGCATGCGCCGATCCAGCGCCTTGGCCATGTCGTAGATCGTCAGGGCCGCCACCGCCACCGCCGTGAGCGCCTCCATCTCCACGCCGGTGCGGGCCACCGTCTCCACCTGCGCGGTGATCTCCACCCATGGAAGAGGATGCGCCTCATCGGGATCGTGAAGGGCGAAATCCACCTGGACCCGGGTGATGGGCAGGGGATGGCACAGGGGAATGAGATCGGGGGTGCGCTTGGCGGCCATGATGCCCGCAATGCGCGCCGCCGCCAGCACATCCCCCTTAGGGAGACTCCCCTCCCGGATGGCGGCCATGGTCTCCGGAGCCATCCACACCTCTCCCCGGGCGACCGCCACCCGGTGGGTCTCCGGCTTCTCCCCCACATCGACCATCCGCGCCCGGCCGTGCTCGTCCAGATGCGTGAGCATACATCCCCCCGGTTTAAAAATCCACCATCTTCCCCTCGTAGGCATACAGCAGCAGGTGCTCCACCTCCTCCGCCGTGGGGGACCTCGGGTTGGTTAGCGTGCTGGGGTCCTCCAGGGCGTATTCCACCAGAGTGGGGAGATCGGCCTCAAAGTCGTCCCTCGGGATCCCGCAGGCGGCGACGGTCTGAGGCTGCTCCAGGGTTTCGAGCAGCTCCAGGACAGCCCGGGAGAGCTGGAAAGCCGCCTCGGGGCCGTTGGGGCTCGGCCGTCCGATGGCATGGAGGAGGTGGGCGTAACGATCGGCAGCCACCCGGGCGTTGAACTCGATCACATAGGGGAGGAAGAGCCCCACCGCCCGGCCGTGGGGGATGTCGAAGCGGGCGCCCAGGGCGTGGCCCAGGCTGTGGGCCAGGCCCACCATGGCGTTTCCGAAGCCGATGCCGGCCATCGTGGCCGCCAGGTGCATATGGGCGCGGGCCTCCGGATCCCGGGCGCCGTCCCGGTAGGCACGAGGAAGGTAAGCGAAGATCAGGCGGGCCGCGTGCAGGCACATCGCATCGCTGAACGGGTTCCGCCAGGTGCTGACGTAGCCCTCCAGGGCATGGCTCAGGGCGTCCATCCCCGTGTCCGCGGTCAGGCGGGGCGGCAGATCCATGGCCATCGCGGGATCCACGATGGCGATGTCGGGCATGTTCTCCCGGGAGCCCACGCCCAGCTTGCGCCGGGCTCGGGGATCTGTGAGGACGATGGCCCAGGTGGCCTCCGAACCGGTGCCGCTGGTGGTGGGGATGGCGACGAGGCGGGCGCGGCGCCGCAGGCCCAGCGGCTCCATCGGGCTGATGGCCAGCGGATCGAGGTCCGGCCGTTCGAAGAGCACCCAGATCGCTTTCGCGGCGTCGATCACGGAGCCTCCCCCCACGGCCACGATCCAGTCCGGGTTGAAGGCCCGGATCACATCGGCTCCGATGCGGACCAGGTCGATGGTCGGGTTGGGCTCCACCATATCGAACACGTGGACCTCCATCCCGGCCCGGCGCAGGTGCTCCTCGACCTGCCGGACCAGGCCCAGGCGCCGCAGCTGGGCGTCGGTGATCACGAAGGCCCGCTGCCCCCTCAGCTCCTCCAGATAGAAGAGGGCGTCCTCACCGAAGACGATCTCCGGGGTCTTGAAGAACCACATCGGTCTTCACCCTCATGCGCCGCGCATGGGGAAAACGCTTTGAAGCCCTTTCAGGCGATGAAGTCGGTCGGCACGCGGGTGCAGCAGAGCACCAGCTCCTTGGCCGCCCGCACGTTCCGCATGATGTTCACCATGTTCCCCTTCAGCTTGATGCGACCGGTGACCAGCGCCTGGATCGGATCCAGCTTCCCCTGGATGACCTGCTTCCACACGGAGTAGGGGGCGGACATCCGGTAAGCCGGGTTGCGGGCCGACTCATCCGTGACCTCGAAGGCCTCGCGGCACCGCCCGTGCCAGAGGTCCATATACAGCACGACGGGCTTCGTCATGGGGCCTTCGGGCTCCACGACGAAGTAGAAATCGCCCTCCCAGTTCTTCGCGGCCTCGGCGTATCCCGGGCTGCGGTTAACCTCCTCCATCAGAGCCTTGATCCACGCGTCGGAGGGAAAGGGGATCCCCATCGCGAGCCTCCTGACGTTCGGCGTTCCTGAGACCGGGATCTGCCTCCGGCTCGATGCCTCAAGCTTTCTCCTTCGCGGCCTCCCGCTCCCGCCGCGCCTGCTCGATGATGGTCTGGGCGATGTGATGAGGGACCTCCTCGTAGTGGCTGAAGGTCATGCGGAACACGCCGCGGCCCTGGGTCAGGGAGCGCAGCTGGGTGGCGTAGCGCTGCATCTCCGCCAGAGGGGCCAGGGCGATGATGACGCTCTTGTCGCCCTGCTGCTCGATGCCCTGCACCCGGGCCCGGCGCGTGTTGAGGTCGCTGATCACGTCCCCCGTGAACTGCTCCGGCACGATGATGGTGAACTGCATGATCGGCTCCAGGAGGACGGGGCCGGCCTGCTGGAAGGCCAGC
This sequence comes from Thermoflexus hugenholtzii, assembly GCF_018771565.1. Taxonomy (NCBI): domain Bacteria; kingdom Bacillati; phylum Chloroflexota; class Thermoflexia; order Thermoflexales; family Thermoflexaceae; genus Thermoflexus; species Thermoflexus hugenholtzii. The sequence goes on from NZ_CP076326.1 coordinate 1,416,728, forward strand.
TTGAACGCCTCGCGCCCGGCGATCTGGAAGGAGATGTCGTTGGAGTCCACCGGGTGCTCCTTGCCGTCGTAGACGGCCACGCGGACATCCACGATCGGGTAGCCGGCCAGCAGCCCCTGCTCCATCACGCTCCGGATGCCCTTCTCGATGGAGGGGGCGAAGTTGGAGGAGATCGCCCCGCCGAAGACCTCCCAGACGTATTCGAAGCCGCCGTCCCGCGGCAGGGGCTCGATGCGCAGGTGAACCTCGCCGAACTGCCCGGCCCCGCCGGTCTGCTTCTTGTGGCGATACTGGGCCCGGGCCACCTTGGTGATCGTCTCCCGGTAAGGCACCTTGGGGACGCTGGTCACGATCTCCACGCCGAACTTGGTCGCCGCCCGACGGACAGCCACGTCGATATGGGCGTCCCCCATGCCCTCCAGGATGGTCTGATGGGTGGAGGGCTCCTGGCGGAGATGGAGGGTGGGATCCTCCTCGCACAGGCGCTGGAGGGTCGGGATGAGTTTGGCGGAGTCGGCCTTCGTCTTCGGCTCCACCGCCACCGCATAGAGCGGCGTGGGATAGACCGGCGGGGCGATGCGCACCGGATGGCTGCGATCGCAGAGAGTGTCCCCGTGGCCCGTCACGTTCAGCTTGGGGACCGCCCCGATGTCCCCGGCGACCAGCTCCAGAACCGGGATCTGCTCCTTGCCCCGCATCACGAAGATCTGGGCCAGCCGCTCCTCCTGGCCCTTGTTCACGTTGAAGAGATGGGAGTTGGAGCGCACGGTCCCCCGGAAAACGCGGAAGTAGGCCAGTTTCCCGACGAAGGGATCCGCCGTGATCTTGAACACATAGGCCACGGTCGGCCCGGCCGGATCCGGCTGGATGGCCTCCGGCTGCCCGTTGGAGACCGGCACCGCCTCGACCGGCTTCGCCTCCAGGGGCGAGGGGGCCAGCTGGACCAGCAGGTCCAGCAGAGGGCCGACGCCGATGGTTGAGAAGCCGGCCACATAGACCACCGGGACGATGCGTCCGGTCAGGAAGCCGGCCTTCAGGCCCCGGCGGATCTCCTCCTCCGTCAGCTCGCCGCCCTCCAGGTATTTCACGATCAGCTCGTCATCGGATTCGGCGGCGGCCTCCATCAGGCGCATCCGGGCCTCCTCCGCCTCCTCCCGCAACGCCGGTGGGATCTCCCCGGCCTCCCCACGGGGGCCCCGGCGCGCTTTCATGGCGATGAGATCCACCACCCCTTCGAAAGCCGCCTGACTGCCGATGGGCAGCTGGATGGGGACGAAGTTCGCCTTGAAGGCCCGCTGCAGGCTCTCCAGGGCTCGCTCGTAGTTCGCGTTCTCCCGATCCATCTTGTTGATCACCGCGATGCGGGGCAGGCCTCGCTCCTCCAGGGCCGCCCACGCCTGCTCAGTGCCCACCTCCACGCCCGCCACGCTGTCCACGACCACCAGCGCGCAATCCGCCACGTGAACCGCGCTCTTCATCTCGCCCACGAAATCCAGGTATCCGGGAGCATCCAGGAAGTTGAGCTTGTGGTCGGACCATTCGATGGGGATCAGGGAGGTGTAGATGGAGAGGCGGCGACGGATCTCCTCCTCATCGAAATCGGAGACGGTGTTGCCTTCCTCCACGCGGCCCATGCGGGTGGTCGCCCCGCTGATGAACAGCATCGCCTCTGCCAGGGTGGTCTTGCCGGATCCGTTGTGGCCAACCAGCACGATGTTCCGCAGGTTCTCAGTGCGATACGTCTTCATCGTGCCTCCCTCTCTTTAGAGGATGTCCCCAATCCGCCCTCGAGGCGGAAGGTTTCTCACCGCCTCCTGCTTTTTCCGACCTCCGCCCGTTCCTTCCGCACCGGCGAAGTCCGATCCCTGAGCCGACGAGCGCGCGTTCAGAGGAAACCTTTCCTCAAGCCCATCTATAGTTTAACCCAGAGCGCCATCCCTGGGGTTCCGCTGCCCCCGGCCGGGCCCTTTCGGGACCGCTCTCAATTCCGTCCATCCGCTTCCTGCAACCGGCGGAGCAGACGGGTCTCCAGATCCTCCTCCGGCTGGGGAGGGCCGAGAGGCTCCTGGTGACGCCGGATCAACGCCACCGTGAGGGGATCGCACCCGGCCGCCTGAGCCCAGGCCGCCCCGATCTCCGGATGGGCCCGATACCGCTGGACCCGCGCGGCCCAGCGGCGGAGCAACGGGAGCTGCCGGAGGATCCGTCGCCAGGAGGGCGGGCACAGGGCCTCCGTCAGCACCAGCAGGGCCCGCTCCCAGGGAGAGAGGGGCGCGGCGGCTTTCCCCACATCGTGAAGCAACGCCGCCTGCAACAGCGCCGGGTGCGTCTCCCCCCACTCCAGCAAGGTTCGCAACACTGCCAGGCTGTGACGCTGGTCGCCGCGCGGCATCCGCCGGAACAGGGCCTGGGCCTCCGGAGGCAGGAACCGGGCCACCAGGGCCCGATCCTCCTCCCGGATCCGCGCCCCCAGCGCCCAGCGGAACTGCCGCCACCGATAACGCCATCCACCCATCTTCGCTGGACTCGCCTGCCTGGCCTGAAGCCGGAGGTTGAAGTCTTGAACGATTGGCTCTTCCCCTCCAATGATTCGGAGATTTTGATGCAAGTCAACTGCCTGCGGTTGCCCTGCTGGAACCAGTGGCGCAGCGGCGAGAAAGATCGATGCGGTAGGCGCGGCTTCCGCCGCGACCTTTGCGTCATCGAAGACAGCGGTTCGGGGCTAAAGCCCCTCCTACAGAAACCGTCTTTTTGTAGGAGCGGCTTCCGCCGCGACCCTTTGCGCCATCGAGAGCCAGAAGCTCGGGGTTGCCGGAGCAGCCTTCATTGCAACCCCTGCGCCATCGAAGACAGCGGTTCGGGGCTAAAGCCCCTCCTACAGAAACGGATTTTCGTAGGAACGGCTTTCGCCGCGACCTCAGCGGCGGCCTCCCGGGAACGGCCCGTCCCCCTCGATGCGGGTAAAATGGAGCCAGGCCTGAAACGTGGCGAGCGCGGAAACGCCCGCCCGTCTCGATCCCTCGAAGGTGGTCCATCAACGCCATGGGTTCATCCGAAGGAAGGGGCATCCGTCCGCCCCGCGTGTTGATCGTGGAAGATAACCCGAACGAGGCCCGGGCGCTGCATGATCTGCTGGTCTGGAACGGGTTTGAGGTCGCCCTGGCGGCCACCGCCCGCCAGGGATGGAGCCGGCTGCGCTCCTGGGGTCCTGACGCGGTGGTCCTCGACCTGGGGCTGCCGGATGCGGACGGCTTGACCCTTTGCCGGGCGATCAAATCCGACGCCCAGCTCCGGGACCTCCCGGTGCTCATCCTCACCGGCCGCTCCGCGGTCCGGGAGCTGGTGGAAGGCCTGCGGGCGGGGGCGGAGGATTACGTCGCCAAGCCCTACGATCCGCGGGAGGTCCTGGCCCGGCTGCAGGCCCTCCTGCGCCGCGGCCAGCGCATTGCCTCCCTCAAAACCTATCACTTGCAATGGTGGAATTTCCTCCGAGCCTTCGTCCCCTCCCCGGTCCTGCAGGCGCTCCAGAAGGCCCCGCAGGAAGTGGTGGGCCCCGTCCGGATGCGACCCCTCAGCATCCTCACGGTGACATGGGGCGGGCTCCGGGAGCGGCTTCGCGAGGCGGCCCAGGATGGCCGGCTCCCGGCCGGGACGCTGGGCCAGGCGCTGAACCGGCATCTGGAGGTATTCCACACGAGCATCCACGCCGAGGGAGGATCCCCTGCGCCCATGGTGGACGAGGTGACGATGGCCTGGTTCAACATCCCCCTCCCCTGCCCGGATCACGCGGTGCGGGCCCTGCGGGCCGCCCTGGTCCTCCGGGAACGGATCCGCCGGCTCCACTCGGAGCTTCCCCCCGGCCTGCGTTTCGTCCCCGGGATCCTGCTGCACCGGGGGAACGCCCTGGTGGGGCTGATGGGAGGCGCGAGTTACCGGCACTACGGCGCCCTGGGGGAAGCGGTGGAAGCCGCCCGGCGGCTGGCGTTGATCGCTCCCCCCGGGGAGATCCTCCTCACCCCCGCGTTCTACGAGGCCGTCCAGGGCCTTCTCCCCGCCCAGCCCTGGACCGAGGCCCCCGCTTTCCTCCGGATCCCCCTTTACCGGGTTTCCACCGGAAGCCATCCGCTCTCCCCCTCGTCCTCGACGGAGAAGGGAGGAAGGTGAACGATGCCGGCCGGCGCGTCCTCCCGCATCGAAGTCCTGCCTCCGGAAGTGGCCGCCCGGATCGCGGCGGGGGAGGTGATCGAACGGCCGGCCTCCGTGGTGAAGGAGCTGATCGAGAACGCCCTGGACGCGGGTGCCACCGCGATCCAGGTCGAGCTCCGGGAAGGGGGCTTCGCCTGGATCCGGGTGGCCGATAACGGGACCGGCATCCCCCGGGATCAGCTCCCGCTGGCCCTGGCCCGCTTCGCCACGAGCAAAATCCGCAGCGTGGAAGATCTGACCCGCGTGCGCACCCTGGGATTCCGCGGCGAGGCCCTGCCCAGCATCGCCGCCGTGGCGCGGGTGGAGATCCTCACCCGCACGGCCGAGGAGACCGAGGGCACCCGTCTGCTCGCGGAGGAAGGGCGGATCACGATGCAGCCGGCGGCCAGCCCGGTGGGGACGGTGGTCACCGTGCGGGACCTTTTCTACAACACGCCGGCCCGCCGGCGCTTCCTGAAATCCCCTTTGCGGGAAGCCGAGCGGGTCCGCGAGACGGTTTATCGCTACGCCCTGGGCTATCCCGAGGTCGCCTTCCGCCTCCTGGTGGACGGCCGGGAGGTTCTGATCGCGCCCCCAGGGACCGCCCGTGAGCGGGCGGCGCTGATCTGGGGACGGGAGGTGGCGGAGGAGCTGATCCCGGTCTTCTGGGAGGCGGCGGACCTGCGCATCACCGGCCTGATCTCCCGGCCCACCCTGGGTCGCTCCTCGCGGGCCTTTCAATACTTCTACGTTAACGGGCGCCCGGTGCGCAGCGGGCTGCTGGCCGTGGCCCTGGAGCGCCCCTATGCCGGGCGGCTCCCGCCGGGGCGCTATCCCCTGGCGATCCTGCACATCGAGCTGCCCCCCGCCTTCGTGGACGTCAACGTCCATCCGCAGAAGGCGGAGGTGCGCTTCTCCCAGGAGCGCTCGGTTTACTGGGGCGTGAGCCGGGCGGTGGAAACCGCCCTATCCGGGTTCCCCCCGCCGGAGGTCCCGCCCGGCTTCTGGCCCGGGGGGATGCCGGAGCTCCCCGCCCGGCCTCTGGCGGAGCCCCTGGAAGGATACCGGCCCGCCTCCCGCTGGCGCGCCCTGGGGCAGCTGTTCCAGAGCTACATCCTGGCCCAGAGCGAGGAGGGCCTGATCGTGGTGGACCAGCACGCTGCTCACGAGCAGGTGCTCTTCGAACGGCTATGGTCCGGAAGCCCACCGGTGGCCCTCCCCACCCCTGCCGTCCTCTCGTTCTCCGCCCGCGAGGCGGAGCGGCTGGAGGCGGAGCTGGACGGGATCCGAAGCCTGGGCTTTGACATCGAGCCCTTCGGGGGGAACGCCTTCGTGGTCCGCGCCGTGCCGGCCCCGCTCTCCGGGCAGCCGGTGGAGGGATTGCTTTCGGCGATCCTGGAGGAGCTGCAGGCCGCCCGGCGGGACGCGGGGGATCTGCGCGAACGGCTGGCGATGCGGCTGGCCTGCACGGCCGCCGTGAAAGCGGGGGACGGCCTCTCCCCGGAGGAGATGCAGGCCCTGCTCGACGCGCTCCAGGAAGCCTGGTCCCCCAGCACGTGCCCCCACGGCCGCCCCGCCTGGTTCCTGCTGGATCGAGATGAGATCGAGCGCCGTTTCCTTCGCCGGTGAGGGCTCAGGAGGCGGAGGTCTTCGATCCCGGATCCCCGCCCGATTCGGCCCCCCACACGCGCACATCCCCCACGCGCCGGGTGATCCCCAGGGCGTCCATCTGTTCCAGCAGGGCGACGGCGACCCGCCGGCTGGTCCCCAGCAGATCCCGGGCCTCGGCCGCGGAGATGGTGCCGTGGGCCTGCAGGTGCTCCCGGATCCGCGCCACGGCCTCGTTCCAGGTCTCCGTCGGCATCACGAGCTCCTCGCCGAGCCGGATCAGGCGTCCTTCATCGAGCAGGGCCTGCAGGAGCTCTCGGCCCAGGACGGCCTCCGCCTCCTTCCAGGTGGGGGGATGCCACGGATCCCGGCGGAGCCCTGTTAGCCACGTTTCCACCTGTTGACGCTGCGTCTCGGTCAGGCGGATGGTGAAGCCGGGGCGCCGGATCAGCGGGCCGATCTCCTCGATTTGACCCTCCCGCAGGGCCGCCTGCAGCACGGCCTCGAAGATCGGGGCCGGCCAGCCGAGGCGGCTGCGGGCTTCCTCCCGGGGCATTCCCCGCCGGAGAGGGTTCTCCCGATGGTAGGCCTCCACCCGCTCCACCAGCTGCCCCACGGCCCGGGCCTGCCAGTCGAGGGCCGCCCAGAGGTCCCCGGCGAGCGGGATGGCCTCCCCGCGTTCGGCCAGGGCCTCGAACCACCGCCGCACGGTCTCCGGCGGCAGGGCCAGGCGCCGGGAGGCCTCCGGGAGGGCGAGGGATCCGGCCTCCTGCAACCAGACCCGCAGCCGGGACGCGGGGTCCGCGCGGTGGAGGGCCCGGAGGGTCGTGAGGACCTCCGGGCGGAGCCGGCGGTGGCGGCGAGCCGGATGGGCGTCCAGGATCTCCCCGCCGCCCAGGGTGATGGAGGGCGAAGGCCAGCGGAGGATGAAACGATCCCCCGGCGCGACCACCGTGGGACGGCTCAGCACCAGCTGGACGAACCCCATCTCCCCGGGAGGCAGGATCTCCCGATCCAGGAGGCGGACCCGGGCCATGATCTGGGCCGCCCCGTGGAAAAATTTCACCTCGGCGAAATGGGGAAGCGGCCGCGGGGATCCCTCCCAGTGGATCAGCGCGGCGTCGAGGAGGGCGGTGGGCGCGAACCGTCCGGGGACCGTCACCCAATCTCCCCGGCGGAGCTCCTCCGGTGAGACGCCGCTCAGGTTGATGGCCACCCGGGAGCCCGGGAGGGCCTGCTCCACCCGCCGTCGGTAGGATTGCAGCCCCCGGATGCGCGCGCGGCGGCCGGAGGGCCAGATCTCGACCTCATCCCCAACGCGAAAGCATCCGTCCCGCAGGGTGCCGGTCACCACCGTCCCGAAGCCGGGCATGGTGAAGACCCGATCGATGGAGAGACGAGCCCGGCCCAGGTCCGGCGGGGGCGGCTGGCCCTCCAGGGCCTGCTGCAGGGCCGCCACCAGCGCCTCCAGGCCGGCCCGGGTGCGGGCGGAGACCGGGACGATGGGCGCGGCCTCCCAGCAGGTCCCCTGAAGCAGGGCGCGGATCTCCTCTTCTACCAGGGCCAGCCACTCCGGGTCCACCAGATCGATCTTGTTCAGGGCGACGACGCCCCGACAGACCTCGAGGAGGGTGAGGATGGCGAAGTGCTCCCGGGTCTGGGGCATCACGCCCTCGTCGGCGGCCACCACCAGCAGGGCGGCGTCGATGCCGCCCACGCCCGCGAGCATGTTCTCGATGAAATCCAGGTGGCCGGGCACGTCCACGATCCCCACCGTCTCCCCGTTCGGCAGGGTCAGCCAGGCGAAGCCCAGGTCGATGGTCATCTCCCGGATCTGCTCCTCCTTCAGGCGATCCGGGTGGATGCCCGTCAGCGCCTCTACCAGCGCGGATTTCCCGTGGTCGACGTGGCCTGCGGTGGCGATCACCGGCATGGCGGCTCACCCGATCCCGAAGAGGGTCACGGAGAGGATCCCGGGGAGGGGGATCCGCGGCCCGGGGTTTCTTTGAGGTGCTGCTTCAAGCGCTGGAGCCGCTGCTCGTGGCCCTGGCTCCACGCGCGGGCGGCGTCGCGCAGGTGGCGGGCCCATTCCTCCTGCTCCTCCAGCAGCCCGCGGAGGAGCTGCTCCAGGCGCGGCCCCTGCCGCTCCAGCTCCTCGATGCGCCCGTCCAGCTCCCGGTGCTCCCGCTCGTGGGCGGCCCATCGCTCCTCCCGCAGGAGGTTCAACTGGTGGAAGCGCCGCTCCTGGGCCGCCTGCCACTCGTCCCACTCCTGCCGCAGACGCGCCTCGCTCAGCCGGAGGACCTCCCCCATCTCCCGCAGCCGGTTCTCCCATCCCTCGCGCAGGGCCCCCAGCTCCGTCAGGGCCTGCCGGCTCTCCCGGGCCAGATCCTGGAGCTGGCGCAGGGCGGCGTGGTAGTCCTCGATGCGGGCCAGGCGCTCCTCCACATGCTGCTCCAGGCGACGGAAGGCCTGGAGATGCTGGAGGTCGGCCAGGCGCAGCGCCTCGGTCTGGGCGGCGATCTCCTCCAGGCGGGCCTCGATGGGCTCGAAGCGCCGGGGCTGCTTGCGGAGCTCCTCCTCCAGAAGGGGAAAGCGCTGGGCCAGCTCCTCCACCCGCCGCCGCTGATCCACCTGCCCCTGCTCCAGGTCGGCGATCCGCTTGAGGGTCTGCCGGCCTTGCTCCTCGAGGTAGGTGAGGCGGGGGCGGGTCTCCTCCAGCCCGCGGCCGATCTCCTCCAGGCGTCGGGACTGGGCCTGCAGGAGGGCGCTCAGGCGGTCCTGCTCCGCGCGCCGGGAGGCCAGCTCCTGCTCCGCCCGCTCCAGACGGGGGAGGGCCTCCCGGAGCTCCCCCATCGCGCGCTGGAGCTCACCGATCTGGAGCTGCAGCGCGGCCTGTCCTTCGCGGAGCTGGCGCTCCATCTCGTCCAGGCGCCGCTGGATCAGGGCGGTCAGCTCCTCCCGCAGGCGGGCGAAGGCGGGCTCCGCCGGCGCCGGGCGGGCGGCCTGGGCCTGGGCGGCGGCCAGGGCCGCGGCCAGCTGACGGATCTGCTCCCGGGCCTGCTCCAGGAGGGCGGTCAGCTGGTCCACCCGTTGCTGAAGCAAGGCGATGGTCTCTTTGTCCTTCCGGCGCTCCTGCTCCAGCCAGAGGACGGTCTGGCGGGTCTGCGCGAGCTCCATCTCGATCTCCGGCCGCACGGGGCACCTCCCGGCAGAGATTCAGGGGTTCGACGAGCACAGTTCGGTCCGCTCCGGGACGGGACGCCGGGGGATCTCTCCGGCGCCCGCTGCGGGTTCAGTCTACACGGTTTCCGAAAGCGGGGCCACGGGCTCCGCCTCGGGGCGTGTCCCCATTCTGGTAGGACAACTGCTCGCAGTTGTCCTGCGATTTTGGGACACACCCCACCTCGGGCCCCCTTGACGGGATCCGACGCGAAGGGCCATCATAAGGTCAACCGCGCCGCTCCGGTGGGGTTCGCCCTTTCCCCTTCCGATCCGTTCGGGGGGCACAGGCATGGCGGAGTTGACGTGGACAGGGTTTGTGTTGAGCAGCATCGTGGCGGGCATCCTCGGCAACCGGGCCGACGCCGTTTTCTGCAGCCTCTGGCGAACGATTTACGACCGCCTGCGTCGAGGGGATCGTCCGGTCCGCGACCTGCAACAGGCGATCCGCAGAGCCCTCCTTCAAGCTACCCGGAGCCTGCTCTCCGACGCCCTGAGGGAACGGGGCGTGGATGTCCAAAATTTGGTCTCCCGCTTTTCGCGTCGCCTTCCCTTCGGTCAACCGAGAGACGAGGAGAGCCGATGGCTCTGGCGGGCCTATCACGAACTCACCGCCGAGCTGGGCAGGGTTTCCGATGCCGAATATGTGCCGCCGTCGTCGGTTGCGGAAAGCCGGCTGGCCTTCTTGCTGCAACCGCAAGGCGTCGCCGCCGAGGAACGGGGGAAGGAGCTGCGCGAGCGCCTGACGAACGAGTGGCTGCAGGAGCTGAGGGGATGGTTCGGCGAGCCGCCGGAGGTTTTCATCAAGCGGCTGCGGGAGGGATGGCAGCCGCCCGAGGGGGCCGGGCGGGTTTCCTGGTTCGACCTGGTTTGCGCCTTCTTCGCCCATGAAGTCAAACACAACGACGTCGTCTTCCGCATCGTCACCGCGAAGCTGCTGGCGGGCCTGGAGGTGGACGGACGATCCCTGGGCGACGCGTTCCTCGATTACCTGGAAAGGCAGTTCGCGCCTGTTCTGGAACGCCTGGAGGCCGTTCAACGGCAACTGGAGGAGCTGGGGCGGCAGCAGCGGGAGGGCTTCGAGGAGCTGAAAGCGCGACAGGCGGAGCTGACCGCCATCCTGCTGCCGATGCGGGAAACGCAACAGGCGCTGCAGGCGCTGCTCGCGGATGCAGCCGGATGGGTTCGCTGGATCGCGGAGCGCTTCGGCGTCAGCCACGTCGCCGCCTACTTAGACCGCGCGACGCGCCGGTTCCTGTGGGAGAAGTGGGCGCAGGGCTTCGTCGGCCGGAAGGGGGCGATGGAGCGCCTGAACCGCTTCATCGCCGCCAATCCGAACGGGGTCGCCGTCGTCTACGCCCCTGCCGGCTACGGCAAGACCGCTTTCCTGGCCCGCTGGATCCGGCAGGTGGAAGGAAGGTGGATCGGGCCGGCCGGGGATGGCGAGGCCCTCGTGGAAGCCGTTTGCCACTTCTTCAGCACCGCCGTAGCGAAGTCAACGGAGCCGCCCAACGCTTACGCTCACCTGCTCGCCCAGCTGGCCCGCCTGTCCAACTCGCCCTTCCCCATTCCCGACCGGGACGACGAGCGGTGGGCGGCCCTGCACAACCTCCTCGCCGACCGGCGATGGCCCCCGGGCGTCAAAGCGGTCCTCGTCCTGGACGGCCTGGACGAGGCGGAAGGAAAAGTCGAGCCCTTCGTCCCCCGCCCCATCCCCGACGGTCTTTTCGTCATCGTCTCGGGGCGGTGGGACGGCAAGGGCAAGCCGCCCCCTTACCTGAAGGAGTGGGCGAGGTTCGCCGAGTTCATCCCGCTGGAGGCCCTCTCGGAGGAGGAAATCCGGGAGTGGCTGCGGACGACGGGCGAGGGCGAGCTGGCCCAACTGGCCGAAAAAGCGGACTTCGTCCGGACGCTGTGGGAGAAGACCGGCGGGTTCCCGCTGTTCATCCGCTATCTGATGGAAGACCTCGCGCAGGCGGTCCGGCACGGGCGATCGCCCGAGCAGGTCCTGGAGCAAACGCCTTCCGGCTTCTCGGAGTATGTTCAGGAGCAATTCGGACAGCTGGCGAAACTGGTTCGCAACGAAAAGGGGGTTCGGGACTTGTTCGCCTTGTTGACGGTGGCGAAAGGCGCTTTGCGTCAGGACGAGGCGGAGGAGTTGACGGGGCTCTCCGTCTGGGATTTGGAGGGTCTCCCGTATTCAGTCATCCGCTGGTTCTCCATCGGCCGGGACGAGGAACAGGAGACCTACGCCTTCGCCCACCCCCTGCTGGCGGAGGAGTTCCGCCGGCACCTGGGCCGCGAGGCAAAGGAGATGGAGGACCGGCTGCTGCAGTGGTGCGCCGGCTGGCCGGCGCATCCCTCCCCCTACATCCTGCGCCACTACGCCGATCACCTCCACGAGAAGGGGGACCCCGCCCTGTTCCGGCTGGCCCTGGACCCGGCCTTCGCCGAGGCCCAGGCCCGGCATCTCCCCGGCGAGCCCCACCTGCCCCTGAAGACCGTCCGGCTGGCCCTTGAGATGGCCATCCGGTCGGAGGACGCGCCGAGGATGGCGGCGCTGCTGATCGAGCACGCCCGGCGGGCGGGCGGGGAGGAGACGCCCCTGCAGGCGTGGCGGCGGGGGCATCGGGAGCGGGCGCTGCGGATGGCGACGGAGATCCTCTTCGAGCGGGACCCCCGGCTGGGGACGCTCTGGAGCCTGCTGCTGGCCTGGGCGGCGGAAAGCGAGGGCGAGGGGGAGTGGGCCCGGCGCATCCTGGAGGCGGCGCGCAAGCGCTGGGAGGGGGCGAAGCTGGAGAAGTTGGAGGATTGGCAAGGGGAGCTGGCGGCGTTCTGGCTGGGGGAGCTGGGGGCGGTGGAAGGGGCGGCGGAGGCGGCGGGCCTGATGCTGGATGATGCGCACAAGGGGAAGGTGGCGGCGGGCTGGGCTTCCCGGGGGCTGTTCGACCGAGCCCTGAACGTGGCGGAAGGGATCCAGGAGGCATGGAAGCAGGCATCGGCCTTTGGGGCCATTGCGGAAGCCATGGCCAGGGCCGGAATGTGGGAGCAAGCCCGCCGAACGGCAGAAGCAATCAAAGAGGCTGGGGAGCGGGCATGGGCCTTGGGGGCCATTGCGGAGGCCATGGCCAGGGCCGGAATGACCCAGCAGGCCCTTTGGGAGCAAGCCCGCCGAACGGCAGAAGCAATCAAAGAGCCACGGGAACGGGCAGAGGCCTTGGGGGCCATTGCGGAGGCCATGGCCAGAGCCGGAATGACCCAGCAGGCCCAGGAAGCCTTCCACCAAGCCCTCCAAACGGCAGAAGCAATCAAAGGGGCATGGGAACAGGCTTGGGCCTTGAGGGCCATTGCGGAGGCCATGGCCAGGGCCGGAATGACCCAGCAGGCCCTTTGGGAGCAAGCCCGCCGAACGGCAGAAGCAATCAAAGAGCCACGGGAGCGGGCATGGGCCTTGGGGGCCATCGCGGAAGCCATGGCCAGCGCCGGAATGACCCAGCAGGCCCAGGAAGCCTTCCACCAAGCCCTCCAAACGGCAGAAGCAATTAAAGAGGCTGGGGAGCGGGCATGGGCCTTGGGGGCCATTGCGGAGGCCATGGCCAGGGCCGGAATGACCCAGCAGGCCCAGGAAGCCTTCCACCAAGCCCTCCGAACGGCAGAAGCAATCGAAGAGCCACAGGAGCGGGCAAAGGCCTTGGGGACCATTGCGGAGGCCATGGCCAGGGCCGGAATGACCCAGCAGGCCCAGGAAGCCTTCCACCAAGCCCTCCAAACGGCAGAAGCAATCAAAGGGGCATGGGAACAGGCTTGGGCCTTGAGGGCCATTGCGGAGGCCATGGCCAGGGCCGGAATGACCCAGCAGGCCCTTTGGGAGCAAGCCCGCCGAACGGCAGAAGCAATCAAAGAGCCACGGGAACAGGCTTGGGCCTTGAGGGCCATCGCGGAAGCCATGGCCAGCGCCGGAATGTGGGAGCAAGCCCTCCGGACAGCAGAAGTAATCGAAAGGGCACGGGAGCGGGCAGAGGCCTTGGGAGCCATCGCGAAAGCCATGGCCAGCGCCGGAATGTGGGAGCAAGCCCGCCGAACGGCAGAAGCAATCAAAGAGCCACGGGAACAGGCTTGGGCCTTGAGGGCCATCGCGGAAGCCATGGCCAGCGCCGGAATGTGGGAGCAAGCCCTCCGGACAGCAGAAGTAATCGAAAGGGCACGGGAGCGGGCAGAGGCCTTGGGAGCCATCGCGAAAGCCATGGCCAGCGCCGGAATGTGGGAGCAAGCCCGCCGAACGGCAGAAGCAATCAAAGAGCCACGGGAACAGGCTTGGGCCTTGAGGGCCATCGCGGAAGCCATGGCCAGCGCCGGAATGTGGGAGCAAGCCCGCCAAACGGCAGAAGCAATCAAAGAGCCACGGGAACAGGCTTGGGCCTTGAGGGCCATCGCGGAAGCCATGGCCAGGGCCGGAATGACCCAGCAGGCCCAGGAAGCCTTCCACCAAGCCCTCCGAACGGCAGAAGCAACCGAAGAGCCACGGGAACAGGCTTGGGCCTTGTGGGCCATTGCGGAAGCCATGGCCAGCGCCGGAATGTGGGAGCAAGCCCGCCAAACGGCAGAAGCAATCAAAGAGCCACGGGAACAGGCTTGGGCCTTGGGGGCCATCGCGAAAGCCATGGCCAGCGCCGGAATGACCCAGCAGGCCCAGGAAGCCTTCCACAAAGCCCGCCGGACAGCAGAAGCAATCAAAGAGCCACGGGAACGGGCAGAGGCCTTGGGGGCCATCGCGGAAGCCATGGCCAGGGCCGGAATGTGGGAGCAAGCCCGCCGAACGGCAGAAGCAATCAAAGAGCCACGGGAACGGGCGGAGGCCTTGAGGGCCATTGCGGAAGCCATGGCCAGGGCCGGAATGACCCAGCAGGCCCTTTGGGAGCAAGCCCGCCGAACGGCAGAAGCAATCAAAGAGGCTGGGGAGCGGGCATGGGCCTTGAGGGCCATTGCGGAGGCCATGGCCAGGGCCGGAATGTGGGAGCAAGCCCGCCGAACGGCAGAAGCAGTCGAAGAGCCACAGGAGCGGGCAAAGGCCTTGGGGGCCATTGCGGAGGCCATGGCCAGGGCCGGAATGACCCAGCAGGCCCAGGAGGCCTTCCACCAAGCCCTCCAAACGGCAGAAGCAATCAAAGGGGCATGGGAACAGGCTTGGGCCTTGAGGGCCATTGCGGAGGCCATGGCCAGGGCCGGAATGACCCAGCAGGCCCTTTGGGAGCAAGCCCGCCGAACGGCAGAAGCAATCAAAGAGCCACGGGAACAGGCTTGGGCCTTGAGGGCCATCGCGGAAGCCATGGCCAGCGCCGGAATGTGGGAGCAAGCCCGCCAAACGGCAGAAGCAATCAAAGAGCTACGGGAACAGGCTTGGGCCTTGAGGGCCATTGCGGAAGCCATGGCCAGGGCCGGAATGTGGGAGCAAGCCCGCCAAACGGCAGAAGCAACCGAAGAGCCACGGGAACAGGCTTGGGCCTTGTGGGCCATTGCGGAAGCCATGGCCAGCGCCGGAATGTGGGAGCAAGCCCGCCAAACGGCAGAAGCAATCAAAGAGCCACGGGAACAGGCTTGGGCCTTGGGGGCCATCGCGAAAGCCATGGCCAGCGCCGGAATGACCCAGCAGGCCCAGGAAGCCTTCCACAAAGCCCGCCGGACAGCAGAAGCAATCAAAGAGCCACGGGAACGGGCAGAGGCCTTGGGGGCCATCGCGGAAGCCATGGCCAGGGCCGGAATGTGGGAGCAAGCCCGCCGAACGGCAGAAGCAATCAAAGAGCTACGGGAACGGGCGGAGGCCTTGGGGGCCATCGCGGAAGCCATGGCCAGGATCGGGGAAGCGGAGGGAGCGGCTGGCATCATGGAGCGAGAGATCGGGGCGCGGGAGCAAGGATTGCTCGCCGTCCTTCAGGCGCTGACCGAACGGGCGCAGGAAGAGGACGAAAAGAGCAAGCGGGTCTTCCTGCGGCTGCTCCCCCTGTGCGGCTGGTCGCTGGAGCTGGCCTATTCCGCCTGCGGGCTGCTGGCCCGGCTCTACCCGCACCAGGCGGAAGGGATCGCCCGGGCGATCCGCGGCATGCCGCCCGCGGCGTAGATCCCCGGGGTTCGAAGGGAAGATCCGGCCGGGCGATCCATCGCCGCATCGAGGCTCCCCGCCTTCGGCCGCGCCGGTTGGCCGGACCGCCGTCCAGGGGGCTTCGGGGGAAGGCGATGGGCCGCGGGCCGGGCCGAACCCGCCCCGGCCTTCCCGAGGTCCGAACCCCGGCGCGGCGCGCCGGGGCCTTCCAGACATGCAGGACAACTGTGAGCAGTTGCCCCGCATGCGGAAAAGCCGGAGCGCCCCGGCGCCGCGCGCGGGTGTGTCCTGATTTTGTCGGGCCCGGCCGCCTTGTAGGACAACCGCAAGCAGTTGTCCTACGATCTTGGGACACACCCCCGCGCGCCGGGCCCCCTTGACAAAATCGAAAACCCGGATATATTTAGAGCCAAACTGAGGGAGCCGCCCCTGCTCTATGGAACGCCGAACGCTGTGGATGGCGTGCATCAAAAAAGCCGCTGCGCCTCCAGGCCCGGACGGTAGTCCGGTCCTGACGTAGCGGCTTTCTCATCCGTCAGGATCCTCACCCCCAGACTGCCGTCCGGCGGCCTGGGGGTTTTCTTTTTGCCCCAAACCCAGGCGAAGGAGGTGCGCGATGGCCCAGGCGATGTGTCCGGAGTGCGCGGCCGGCGTGCCGCTGCGGGAGGACGTCATGCTCCACGAGTTCCTCACCTGCCCCGAGTGCGGGACCGCCCTGGAGGTGGTCTCCCTCTCCCCGCTGACCCTCGACCGGGCGCCCCAGGTGGAAGAGGACTGGGGGGAGTGAGCGATGCGGATCGCCATATTCTGCTCGCTGGTGCGCACGGAGGAGAAGTGGCTGCTGGAGGCGCTCCGACGCCGGGGGGCGGAGGTCGAGGTCCTCCACGATCGCTCCGCCGTCCTGGAGGTCGGCGCAGGGGAGCGCTGGCGCCGGTTCGACGCCGTGCTGATGCGCTCCCTCAGCCACTGGCAGGCCTTCCACGCCGCCCGGCTGCTGGAAGACCTGGGGCTGCCGGTGATCAACCCCTCCGCGGTGATCCACACCTGCTCCGACAAGCTCCTCACCACCGCCGCCCTGGTCCGGGCCGGGATCCCCACCCCTCGGGTGAAGGTCGCCTTCTCCCCCGAAGGCGCCCTGCAGGCCATCGAGGAAATGGGCTACCCGGTGGTCCTGAAGCCGGTGCTGGGCTCCTGGGGCCGGCTGCTGGCCCGGGTGAACGATCGCGACGCCGCGGAGGCCCTCCTGGAGCACAAGGAGACCCTGGGGGGCTTCGCCCACGGCGTCTACTACATCCAGGAATACATCCCCAAGCCGGGGCGGGACATCCGGGCCTTCGTGGTGGGCGGGGAGACGGTCGCCGCGATCTACCGGACCTCGGCGCACTGGATCACCAACACGGCCCGGGGCGGGCGCGCCCTCAACTGCCCCATCACCCCGGAGCTGGCGGCGCTCTGCGCCCGGGCCGCGGCCGCAGTCGGCGGCGGGGTGCTGGCCCTGGACCTCTTCGAGGATCCGCAACGGGGGCTGCTGGTCAACGAGATCAACCACTCCATGGAGTTCCGCAACTCCGTGGAGCCCACCGGGGTGGACATCCCGGGGGCGGTGGCGGACTTTGTGCTCCGGGTGGCCCGGGAGGGCTGGGCCGCGGCCCACCGCGCCCTTCCCCAGGAGGTCGGGCAATGGAACGGGTCCGCGTCAGCATCGTAGGCGCCTCGGGATACGTGGGCGGGGAGCTGCTGCGCCTGCTGCTCCGGCATCCTTACGTGGAGATCGCCCAGGTCACCTCGGAGTCCCATGCCGGGGAGCCGGTGCATCGCGTGCACCCGCACCTGCGCAAGGCGACGGGGCTGACGTTCTGCCGCATGGCGGATCTGAAGCCCTGCGATATCCTCTTCATCGCCCTCCCCCATGGCCAGGTGGCGCCCCGCATCGAGGCCTTCGCGGCCCTGGCTCCTGTCCTCGTGGACCTCTCCGCCGATTTCCGGCTCCGCCGGCCGGAGGACTACGCCCGCTGGTATGGCCATCCCCACCCCCATCCGGAGTGGCTGTCCCGCTTCGTCTACGGCCTGCCGGAGCGCTACCGGGCGGAGCTGCGCGGGGCCCGCGCCATCAGCGGGGTCGGCTGCAACGCGACCGCCGCCATCCTGGCCCTCTGGCCCCTGGTCCGGGCCGACCTGCTCGACCCGGAGCGGCCGGTGATCGTGGACATCCAGGCCGCTTCCTCGGAGGCCGGGCGCGAGCCGAACCCGGGCTCCCATCACCCGGAGCGCCACGGGGCGATCCGCCCCTACGCCCCCGTCCAGCACCGGCACACCGCCGAGGTCCGCCAGGCCCTCGGCCGCGAGGGGGTGGTCCTCTCCCTCACCGCCGTGGACGCCGTGCGGGGGGTGCTGGCGATCGCCCACGCCTGGCCCCGGGATCGCATCGCCGAGCCGGAGCTGTGGCGGATCTACCGGGCCGCTTACAGCGAGGAGCCCTTCATCCGCCTGGTGAAGGATCGTCAGGGCGTGCACCGGCTGCCGGATCCCAAGGCGGTGGTGGGGAGCAACTTCGCGGACGTCGGGTTCGCGGTGGAGGAGGAGACGGGACGGATCGTGGCCCTGTGCGCCCTTGACAACCTGATGAAAGGCGCGGCGGGCTCCGCCGTCCAGTCCCTCAACGTCGCCATGGGCTGGCCGGAGACGGCCGGCCTGGATCTGATCCCCGTGTATCCCGCGTGAGGGGAGGCGGAAGGATGTGGGTGATCAAGCTGGGAGGGAACGCGGCGGTGAACGCGGAGGCGGTGCTGGAGGAGCTGGCCGCCTGGGCCCGGGAGGGCCGGCGCTGGGTGCTGGTCCACGGGATCTCGGCCGAGGCCGACGCGCTGGGGGAGGCCCTGGGCCATCCGCCCCGCTACATCACCTCGGCCTCGGGCTTCACCAGCCGATACACCGACGCCCGCACCCGGGACATCCTGCTGATGGCCTACGGCCGGGCGAACGCCCATCTGGTGGCCGCCCTCCACCGGCGCGGCGTCCCGGCCATCGGCCTGCGGGGGATCGACGGCGGGTTGCTCCGGGCCCGGCGGAAGGAGGCCCTGCGGGTGCGGGAGGGCGAGCGGATCCTGATCCTGCGGGGGGATTACTCCGGCACCCCCTCCGGGGTGAACGAGAGGCTCCTGCGCGCCCTGCTGGATCAGGGGCTCTACCCGGTGATCGCCCCGATGGGGCTGACGCCGGATGGGGAGATCGTCAATGTGGATGGGGATCGGGCGGCGGCGGCCCTGGCGGCCGCCCTGAGCGCGGAGGGCCTGATCTTCGTCACCGGGGCGCCGGGGTTGCTCCGGGCCTTCCCCGATGAATCCACCCGGGTGCCGCGATTGACCCTCCCGGAGCTGGAAGCGGCGATGGCCTGGGCCCAGGGCCGGATGCGCCACAAGCTGCTGGCCGCCCGCGAGGCCCTGACGGGCGGCGTGCCGCAGGTCCTCCTGGCCGATGGCCGGCGGCCCGCCCCCCTCGCCGCGGCCCTGAACGGGAACGGCACCCGAATCGATGCCGACGGGCACGGGCGGGTCGAATGAGGCGGGTCGAATGAATTCGACCTCAAAGGGCCTTCGGCCAGCGTCGGCTTGTGCGCCGAATGAATTCGGCCTCCAGAGGCCTTCGGCCGACGGTCGGCTTTATGCGTCGAATGAATTCGACCTTGAAGGGCCTTTGGCCAACGGTCGGCCTGCGCCGACCGAAAAATACTCTCCGCGTCGGCGAAGGCCGACGCCTGGCGCGTAGCACCTGAGAAGGCCGATTTCAATCGGCGCGAAGGCCTCCGGCCAGCGGTCGGCTTGTCCGCCGAATGAATTCGGCCTCCAAAGGCCTCCGGCCGACGGTCGGCCTGCGCCGACCGGAAAGGCATTCCTTGCGTCGGCGAAGGCCGACGCCCGGCGCGTAGCGCCTGAGAAGGCCGATTTCAATCGGCGCGAAGGCCTTCGGCCAGCGGTCGGCTTTATGCGTCGAATGAATTCGACCTTGAGGGCCTTCGGCCAACGGTCGGCCTACGCCGACCGGAAAGGCATTCCTTGCGTCGGCGAAGGCCGACGCCCGGCGCGTAGCGCCTCAGAAGGCCGATTTCAATCGGCGCGAAGGCCTCCGGCCAGCGGTCGGCATGCACGCCGAATGAATTCGGCCTCCAGAGGCCTTCGGCCGACGGTCGGCCTGCGCCGACCGAGAAAAACCCTTTGCGTCGGCGGAGGCCGACGCCTGGCGCGCAGCGCCTTGGAAGGCCGATTTCAATCGGCGCAAAGGCCGACGCCCGGCGCGAAAGCGCCTGCCGCCCACCCAGGCCGATTCCCATCGGCACCCATCCGTGGGAGGAAAAGGACGATGGACATCCGGGCGATCGAAGAACGCTACACCAGCGGGGTTTACCCCAAGCGAGAGCTCGTCCTGGTCCGCGGCGAGGGCGTTTACGTGTGGGATGAAACGGGACGACGCTACCTCGACGCCACCGGCGGCCAGGGCGCGGCCCTCCTGGGCCACAACCCGCCAGCGGTCCGCACGGCCCTCCGGGAGCAGATGGAGCGCCTGATGGTCTGCCCGGAGATCTTCTACAACGATCAGCGGGCCGCCCTCCTCCAGGCCCTTCAAGAGGTGCTCCCGGGGAACCGGGAATGGCGCATCTTCCTCTGCAACTCCGGCGCCGAGGCGGTGGAGGCCGCCCTCAAGTTCGCCCGCCTCCGCACCGGGCGGTCGGAGATCATCGCCGCCCGTCGGGCCTTCCACGGCCGCACCATGGGCGCCCTCTCGGCCACCTGGAACCCGGCCTACCGCCAGCCCTTCGAGCCCCTGGTGCCCGGCTTCCGCCACATCCCCTTCAACGACGTCGCCGCCCTGGAGGCCGCCATCGGCCCCCAGACCGCTGCGGTGATCCTGGAGCCGGTTCAGGGGGAGGGAGGCGTGTGGCCGGCCGACCCCGCCTTCCTGCAGGCGGCGCGGGCGCTGTGCGACCGCTTCGGGGCGCTGCTGATCTTCGACGAGGTGCAGACCGGGTGCGGGCGGACGGGGCGCTGGTTCGCGGCGGAGCACTCCGGGGTGATCCCCGATTTGCTCGCCCTCGGCAAGGGGCTGGCCGGAGGGTTCCCCATCGGCGCCCTCGCCTTCCCGGCGGAGTGGGGCCCGATGCCTGTGGGCGCCCACGGTTCCACCTTCGGCGGAAACCCCATGGCCTGCGCCGCGGCCCGGGCGACCCTGGAGACGATCCGCCGGGAGCGCCTGGTGGAGCGGGCGGAGCGGCTCGGCGCGGATTTCCGGGAGCGCCTCCGTCAGCTTCAATCCCCTCTGATCCGGGAGGTCCGCGGCCTGGGCCTGATGGTGGGCGTGTCCCTGCGGGTCCGCGCCACGCCGGTCCTGCGCCGGCTGATGGCGCGGGGCGTGCTGGCGCTCCCCGGCGGGGCGGACGCCATCCGTTTCCTGCCGCCCCTGATCGTGGAAGAGGACCACCTGACGGAGATCGCCGCAGCCCTCGAGGAAGCCCTGGCGGAAACGTCCCTTCCCGTTCCCTCCGCGATGGAGGAAAGCCCATGACCGCGCGCGAGGCGCTCCCCATCCCCGATGAGGAAGCCTTCCGCCTGCTGGAGGAGCTGGTGCGCATCCCCAGCCCCTCCGGCGCGGAGCGGGAGGCCGCCGCCTTCCTGGTGGACTGGATGCAACGCTACGGATTCGCCGCGTGGATCGACGAGGCCGGCAACGCCATCGGGGTCCTCGGGGAAGGCCCTCGCACGCTGATGCTCCTGGGCCACCTGGACACCGTCCCCGGAGAGATCCCGGTGCGGGTGGCGGACGGCCGCCTCTATGGCCGGGGCGCCGTGGACGCCAAAGGGCCCCTCGCCGCAGCCCTCGTCGCCGTCGCCCGCGTCGGCCCACGTCCTGGATGGCGCTGGGCCGTGGTCGGAGCGGTAGAAGAGGAGGCCGCCACCTCCCGGGGCGCGCGCCACCTGCTGGGCACGTGGCCGCCGCCGGAGATGGTCCTCATCCTGGAGCCCAGCGGCGTCGACGCCATCACCCTGGGCTACAAGGGGCGGATGATCCTCCACGTCCGTCTGGAGGCCCCCCATCGGCACAGCGCGGTGCCCGAGCCGGGGCCCGCGGAACAACTGGTGGCGCTCTGGCTCGCCCTGCGGGAGCAGGCCCGCGCGGCTTCGCCCCGCCCAACCCTCTTCGAGCAGATCACCCCTTCCCTCCGCCGGGTGATCGCCGATGGCGACGGCCTGCGCGAGTGGGCCGAGATGACCATCGGGTTCCGGCTCCCGGAGGCCTGGCCGCCGGAACGGTGGCGGGAGGCCATCCGGCCGACCCTGGAGGCGGCCGGGGCCACCTGGCGGACCGAGGGGGAGGAGCCGGCCTGGCGGGCCTCCGCGGACAGCCCCCTCGCGCGGGCGCTGCTGGAGGGGATCCGCGGGGAGGGCCTGCGGCCGCGGCTGCTGCTGAAGTCGGGGACCTCGGACATGAACGTGGTGGGACCCGCCTGGCGCTGCCCCACCGCCGCCTACGGGCCCGGCGACGCCCGGCTCGACCACACGCCGGAGGAGCACATCGTCCTGGCGGAATACCTTCAGGGCGTTCGCGTGCTGACCCGCGCCCTGAAGTGGATCGCGGAGGGCAACCGGTAAGAGACCGATCCCGATGAAAGGAGGGAGCGCGATGCCGCTGGATCAGTTCTACATCATCGAGTCGACCCTGCGGGAAGGAGAGCAGTTCGTCGGGGCCCATTTCTCCACCGAAGACAAGATCCGCATCGCCCGAGCCCTGGACGAGTTCGGCGTCGAGTATATCGAGCTCACCAACCCCTCCGCCTCGCCGAAGAGCTTCGAGGACTGCCGCGCCATCGCCCGGCTGGGACTCCGGTGCAAGGTGCTCACCCACATCCGTTGCCACCTGGAGGACGCCAGGCGCGCCCTGGAGACCGGGGTGGATGGCATCGACGTGGTCATCGGCGTCTCCTCGTATCTGAGGCGGTTCAGCCACGGGATGAGCGTGGAGGAGATCATCGATCGGGCCGCCGAGGTGCTCACCTTCATCCGGGAACAGGCCCCTCACATCGAGCTGCGCTTCTCCACCGAGGACACCTTCCGCAGCGACCCGGCGGACCTCCTCCGGGTGTATCTGGCGGTGGACCGGCTGGGGGTGGTGAACCGGCTGGGGATCGCCGACACCGTGGGCATCGCCACCCCGAGCCAGGTGGCCTGGCTGGTGGGCACCCTGCGTCGGCTGACCCGGGCCGACATCGAGTTCCACGGCCACAACGACACCGGCTGCGCCATCGCCAACGCCTTCGCCGCCCTGGAGGCCGGCGCCACCCACATCGACACCACCGTCCTGGGCATCGGGGAGCGCAACGGGATCACCCCCCTGGGGGGCTTCATCGCCCGGATGTATACGATCAACCGGGACATGGTGCGGCGCAAGTATAACCTCAAGAAGCTGCGGGAGCTGGAACAGATGGTGGCGGAGATGGTGGGGGTCGAGATCCCCTTCAACAACTACATCACCGGCCTGGCCGCCTTCACCCACAAGGCCGGCATCCACGCCAAGGCCATCCTGAACAACCCGGAGACCTACGAGGCCCTGGATCCCCAGGACTTCGGGATGACCCGCTACATCTCCATCGCCCACCGGCTGACCGGATGGAACGCGGTGAAGGCCCGGGCGGAGCAGCTGGGGCTGAGCCTGAGCGATGAGCAGATCCGGGAGATCACCGCCCACATCAAGGCCCTGGCGGACGAGAAGCGGATCACCCTGAACGACGTGGACGAGATGCTCCGGCGATGGGCGGACGGACACGGGAAGCCGGATCCGGTTTGGGAGGCGCAGGGATGAGCGGGCGGACCTTCGCCCAGAAGGCCATCGCCCGGGCGGCCGGGCTCCCCGATGCGGCCGTGGGGCAGATCGTGGACGTGCGCCCCGACCTCATCCTCAGCCACGACAACACCGCCGCCATCGCGGCCATGTTCTACCGGCTGGGCCTGAAAAGGGTGCGCGACCCGGACCGCCTGGCCATCACCCTGGATCACGCGGTGCCGCCCCCCACCCCGCGCCACGCCCAGAACCACGCGGAGATCCGCCGCTTCGTGGCCGAGCAGGGCATCCGGAACTTCTTCGAGGCCGGGCGGGGGATCTGTCATCAGGTGCTGAGCGAGGAGGCCCTGGTCCTCCCCGGCCAGATGATCCTGGGCGCCGACAGCCACACCACCCACTTCGGCTGGATGGGCGCCTTCGGGGCCGGGGTCGGGCGCAGCGAGGTGCTGGCCCTCTGGGCCACCGGGGAGATCTGGCTGCGGGTGCCGGAAAGCATCCGCATCGTCCTGACCGGCCGCCTGCCCCCCGGCGTGACGACCAAGGACCTGTGCCTCCGGATCTTCCGCGATCTGGGGGCCGACGGCGGGCTGTATCGCTCCGTGGAGTTCGCCGGGGAAGGGGTGCGCCATCTCTCCATCGAGAGCCGCATGGGGATCGCCAATTTCATGGCCGAGTTCGGAGTCAAGAACGCCTACCTCCCCCCTGACGACCGCGTCTTCGACTGGCTGGCCCCGCGCCGGGCCCGACGGACCGGGGAGCCCATCGAAGCGGTCCGTGAGCGCATCGCCGCCGGAGCCCTGTATCCGGATCCGGACGCGCCGTATGAGGCGGAATACGTCTACTGCCTGGAGGATCTGGAGCCGATGGTGGCCTGCCCGCACTCCGTCGATCACGTGCGCCCCCTCCGGGAGGTCGCCGGGACCCGCATCGACATGGCCTTCATCGGCACCTGCACCAACGGGCGCCTGGAAGACATCGCGGCGGCGGCGGAGATCCTGCGCGGACGGCGGATCGCCCCGGGCGTGCGCCTGCTGGTCATCCCCGCCTCCCGGGAGGTCCTGGAGGAGGCCCTGCGGCGGGGCTTCATCCAGACCCTGGTGGAAGCGGGGGCGATGATCGGGGTTCCGGGCTGCGGCCCGTGCATGGGCAACCATATGGGGATCCCGGCCCCCGGGGAGATCGTGATCTCCTCCGGCAGCCGGAACTTCCGGGGGCGGATGGGGACGCCGGACGCGGAGATCTACCTGGCCAGCCCGGCGGTGGTGGCCGCCAGCGCCCTGCGGGGGGTGATCACGGACCCGCGGGAGATCACGTCTGGAAAGACCGATGCTCAAGGAGCTGAATGACCCGGATGCGTCGCCCGCTGCGCCAGCCAGCGCCGGACCTGATCCTGCGCCCACTGCGCATCCGCCGGCGGGAGCGGCGGGGGCGGGATCGGCCCGGTGTAATCGATCTGCTCCGCATAGCGAGCGCGTTCGTAAACCTCGTCGAGGGCTTTCTGCAAGTCCAGGGGCACATCCGGGAACGGGGGCCGCAACGGAACCGCCACCACCGGCAGGGGATCCCGCAGATCGATGAACCAGACCAGCATGCCGGGATGTTGCGGCCGGTAGAGGGCGACCGCGTAATCGCTGCGCCCGGCCAGCGGCTCCGGCCGGCTTCCCGCCCGGAGCAGATCGATCTCCAGCCAGTTGGCGCTGCCCTGCAGGAGCGGCCGGCGCTTCTCCTGCATGGCCTGCTGTCCCCACGATCCCTTCACCTTGTTGGCCGGAGACAACACCTCGATCGCGGTGACGACCTGATGCGTGCGGGCGTCCCGGATCTCCAGGTAGGCGTCCCGGATCTCGGGCTCGACCAGTATCTCCACCACCGCCGGCCTGGCGATGGCCGGCCGCCCGGGCCACCCGAGCGGGGCCTCGGACTCGCGGGGAGCGCTCGGGATCAGAGCCGGATAGCCCGGATCGTCCACCGGCGAGGTGATGTAAACCCGTTGCTCCACCCGCACGTAAAAGTGCGGGGCCAGAACGGGGGCCAGCGGAGCGCGGATCGCCTCGATCAGCCCATGATGCACATCCGGCCACAGCGTCGGATCTTCCAGATAAGGGTCCATGCCCGGAAAGGGGGAGGGCATCTCCGGCCTCCGACGGGAACTGAAGGATCAGCAGCGCTCAGGCCCATGCTCGGTTCCATTGTATCGGATCCGCCTTTCGATCTCATCAAGAGGCCCTGAGAATCCCGATCGGTCAGGAGGGGATCGATCATGCGATGGCGGGGACGCGTGTGGAAATATGGGGACCACGTCAACACCGATGTGATCTTCCCGGGCAAATACACGTATACGATCACCGACCCGGCGGAGATGGCCCGGCACGCGCTGGAGGATCTCGACCCTCGCTTCGCCCGCGAGGTGCGGCCCGGGGACATCATCGTGGCGGGGCGGAACTGGGGGTGCGGCTCCTCCCGGGAGCAGGCGGTGATCGCCCTGAAGGCCGCGGGGGTGCGAGCCATCGTCGCCAAATCCTTCGCCCGCATCTACTTCCGCAACGCCGTCAACCACGGCCTGCTGCCCATCGTCTGCCCGGAGGCGGTGGAGGCCATCGAGCCCGGGGAAGAGATCGAGATCGACCTGGAGGCGCACCGCATTCACAGTCGCGCGGGGAGCTTCCCCTTCCCGCCCCTCTCCCCCACGGTCCGGGAGATCCTGGAGGCCGGAGGTCTGCTCCCCATGCTCTGCCGCCGGCTGGGCCTGCCGCTCCCTCCGGAAAACATCGGCGGAGCGAGCGGCGACTGAAACGAACCGGGCGGGACCCTCTGCCAGGTCCCGCCCGGTCCAGCAGGCGGAGGGGGAGGGATTCGAACCCTCGAGGGGGGCTTTTCGCACCCCCCACCGCTTAGCAGGCGGTTCCGTTAGGCCACTCCGGCACCCCTCCGGGCGATCCCCTCAGGCGGAGGGAGGGGGATTCGAACCCCCGAGGAGGCGCTCAGGCCTCCCAGCGGTTTTCAAGACCGCCGCCTTCAGCCGCTCGGCCATCCCTCCACAGCAATTATGCCTGACCGGCTCGGCCTCGTCAAGCCGGACCTCGCCAAGGATGTGTCCCGATTTTGTCGGGCCTGGCCGCCTTGTAGGACAACTGCGAGCAGTTGTCCTACGATCTTGGGACACACCCCTCGCCAAGGCTTTCTCCCCTGCCTTGAGGACAACTCGCTGTAATCGGCCCGATGGTATAATGGCCTTGACTTTCCCAACAGGAACATTCGAATGATCCCGATCAGCGACAGCCCGCGAAGCCGCACGGTCCCGATCGTCAACTGGACCCTGATCCTGGTTAACATCTTGATCTTCCTGCTGGAGCTCTCCATGCCGCCCCGGGCGCTGGATCGCTTTCTGCTCACCTGGGGTGCGGTGCCGGTGCGGGTGTGGGGAGCCCTGCTGGGGCAGGCGGATCCCTTCTGGCTGGTCACGCTGATCACCAGCCAGTTCCTCCACGGGGGATGGGCCCACATCCTGGGCAACATGCTCTACCTGTGGGTGTTCGGGGACAACGTGGAAGACCGGATGGGACATCTGCGTTATCTGGTCTTCTACCTGCTCTGCGGGGTCATCGCCGGCCTGATCCAGACCCTGGTCCTCTTCGGCTCGCGGGTGCCGCTGATCGGGGCCAGCGGAGCCATCGCCGGGGTGCTGGGCGCCTACCTGGTCCTTTACCCGGGGGCCCGAGTGACCGTGCTGGCCCCTTATTTCTTCTTCGGCCTGGGCTTCTTCGAGGTCCCCGCTGCCGTGTTGCTGGTGATGTGGTTCCTGCTGCAGTTCGTCAACGGCATCGCGGCCATCACCACCGCCAGCCCCTCCGTCGGCGGCATCGGCTGGTGGGCCCACATCGGCGGGTTCGTGGCCGGCTACCTGCTGGTCCGCCTGTTCGCCCGACCCCAGCGCCCCCGCCCGATGCTTCCCTACGACTTCTACGATCCCGATCGATGGTAGCGAGGCGCCGGGAGCCTCCCACTTCCCACCAATCCCTAAAGCGAATAAAATTTCTAATCAAAATGCGAACCTGGAGCTTTTCCGGGCGCTGAGTCACGCGCCCGAAAGGGCGCCGGGGGCCTCCGCTCAACCTGAGTCGATCCGAGACCCGGAGGAGTATCCCATGGAAGATCGAGGCCGGTATCCGGAGCGGGAGTTCGTGGTCCACACCCAATCGATCCATCTATGGGGGAGCGTTCCGCCCATGAGTGAGAAAGCAAAGGTCCTGGTGATCGACGACGATTTGCTTCTGCGGGAGGTGCTGGCCCGCGCCTTGACCCAGGAAGGTTATGAGGTTTTGACTGCGGAGACCGGAGGGGAAGGCCTTCTCCTCTTCGATCAGCATAGCCCTGACCTGGTGATCCTCGATGTGTTGCTCCCGGACCTCGACGGCTGGGAGGTCTGCCGACGGATCCGCCGGGTCTCCACAGTGCCCATCCTGTTCCTGACGGCCCTGGAGGGGATCCCGGAGCGGGTGCGGGGGCTGGTCCTGGGCGGCGACGATTATGTCGTCAAGCCCTTCGCCGTCGAGGAGCTCCTGGCCCGGGCGGAGGCCATCCTGCGGCGGGTGCGCCAGGCGGCTCCGATCGAAGGGGCCTCCATCCGGCTGGGGGATGGCGCCCTGGTGATCGATCGGGAGCGCCGCCAGGTATGGTTCCAGGGACGCCTGCTGGAGCTCTCCCCGATCGAATACACCCTCCTCCTTTATCTGGCGGAACGGGCCGGGCGCGTGGTCTCCATCAACGAACTGCTCACGGCCGTCTGGGGCGGACCCCAGGAAGGATCCATCCAGGCCCTTCGCTGGTATATCTGGAACCTTCGCCAGAAGATGGAGACCAACCCGCATCGCCCCCGCTGGATCCAGACGGTCCGTCGCTACGGCTACCGGCTGAACGGTTGACCCGGGCGAGGGAGATGGCATGGAGCGGGCCGGATCGAGCGGAGCCCGCGGGAGGATGCATGGGGCATCTTCCCCCAGGCTTTCACGCCTCCAGCAGGGGGAGCAGGATCGGATGGACATCGCACCAGGGCTCCCCGTCGCTGTATTCCAGCAGGCTCAAGTTGGCCAGGAACTCCCGGGTCCGCTCGTTGTTCACAAACGCCCGAGTGCGGTGATATCCCCGGAGCTCCCCGTAATCCTCCGGCCGCAACGTCCCCCGGTAATCGTTTTGCAGCTGGATCACCGCGCTCTGCATCTCGGAAAGCCCGACCCGATCCCGCCCCATCGCCAGGCCGTGGAGGATCGCGGATTGAAGCAGCTGGATGAGGGTCAGGGGAACCCCTCCGCTCATGCGGACGGCCAGGTCGACGGCTTCCGGGTCGATCAGATAGGGCTCCATCCGCCGCTCTACGATCTCCCGCATCACCCGGTAGCCCTCCGGCCGCAGCTGGCCCTGGCGATCGTAAACCATCACGTTGGGGATCAGAAAGCGCTCGCTGAAGTGGCTGCGGATCTGCAGGAACTCCCGGGCGTAGCGCAGGGTGATGGGGAAGGTGAACAGGATATGGGCGCGCAGCTCCGCCAGCAGGGCCGCATGGTTTAAGAAGAGCCCCAGTGCCCGCTCGAAGGAGAGCTTGTCCAGATCCTCCACGATCACCAGCACCGGCCGGCGGGCGTTGGAGCGGATCTCCTCGATCAGACGGTTGGTGCGAGAGACCAGCTCGAAGAGCCGCAGCTCCGCCCGCTCCCGGACCATCCGGCGGGTGCTGCTCTCGGTCTTCACCCGCCCCTCCAGCTTCAGGGCCAGCAGGTTCAGCGCCGCCTCGGCCGAGGCCTCCCGGGAGGGGCTGACCATCTCCTCCTCGACGATCTCGTGGGTCAACCAGCGGTAGAGATCCTCCAGCATCCCCACTCCGACCAGCCCCCGCTTGCGCCCCTTCAGGATCCGCTCATCGGTGGCCTGCTGGAGCAGCCGCAGGGCGATGGCCAGGATGAGGTCCACGTAGGTGAGATCTGTGAGGTTGAGGATCTCCAGCACGGAGAAATGGACGATGAAGAAGCGCCCTTTCAGGAGGCCGCTCAGGCGATTGAGCTCGGTGCTTTTGCCGCTCCCCCGATGGCCGGAGAACAGGACCTTCACCGGCTCATCCATCGCCTCCAGATAGGCCTTCAGCTCCAGGGTGGGGACGTCCGGCCGCTCGACATAATACGCGGCCAGGGCCCGTCCCGCCAGGGGAACCCGCGGGTCGAACAGGTTCAGCGCTTCCTTCAAAGTGCGCGCCCGCACCGCCATCCGCACCTCCATCCGGAATCCGATCTACCTATAGGAGCGGCTTTCGCCGCGAACCTCCCCCTCTCGAGGACCGAGGGTTCGGTGCGAAAGCCCCTCACGTAAGCCGAAATTCATTTCGGCATCCACGTCTGTAGGAGCGGCTTTCGCCACGACCCTCGCGCCATCGAAGACAAGGGGTCGGGGCTAAAGCCCCTCCTACAGAAATCGTTTGCGAATTCATTGTTCACGGCTGCGCCCCGGGGCCGGACAAAAAGATCTCGGTGCCGCAATAGGGGCAGCGGATCACGCCCTTGCCGGCCAGCTCCAGGGCGCCCCCGCAGCGAGGACACCGGCCAGCGTCCCGCAGGGCAGCGGCCTCGGCGGAGTAGAGCACCCCCTCCGACCAGTTCACGTAACCGGAGAACAGGCCCATGTGCACCAAATCGTAGATCCACGCCCGCACCTGATCCCGCGTCGCCCGGAGCTCCAGGGCGATCTCGGGGAGCGAGACCTGCCCCCGGGCCTGGATCATGCCCAGCAACCGACGCTGCTTCTCCGCGACCTCCGCCTCCTGCGCCTCCACCGCCCCCCGGCGCCACAGGTAAAGCCCCAGGCCAACCAGCGGCGAGAAGATGAGCAGGATCAGGAAAACCCCGATGCCGAGCCCGCCGGGCGTGAGGGTGCCCGTGGACCACTGGATCAGCAGAAACCCTGCGAAGGCCAGGATCAGAAACAACCCCGTCCCGCTCAGGATCCCTCCCAGCATCTGCATCGTCCGCGGATGCATCCCCCGCCTCCTCCTGAAGATCGCGCTTAGCCGAACCCGCTGCGGCCGCCGCCGCCCCCGCCCCCGCCGAAGCTCGCCCCTCCGCTCCAGCGCCCTCCTCCACCCCGCTCCGATGGCGGACGGCTGACCAGGGTGTCGGCGGCCGTGTTCAGCATCGCCGTTAACCCCTCGGAGAACGCATTGAGGCTCCCGGTCAGCGAGGAGGCCATGTCATCGAGAGACGGCACACCCTGTCCTCCCTCCCCGGGGAGCGGCGCCGCATGCCCCGGCACCCGTCCCGGAGCCCCATGGGTCGTCGGCTGGATCCACGGGCGATACCACGGGGGCGGTGGGAGATCCGGGGCGATCTCCTGCCACTGGCGCAGGAAACGACGCTCCATCCCGAAGACGATCGCGTAAGGAAGATACTGCTCCAGCCGGGCAGAGGCCTCCTCCGGCGCCATCTTCCGGAGCTCTCGCAGACCTCGGGCGAAAGCCCGCCACTGGGCCGCCCGCTCCGCCCCCTTCCGGGTCCGCCGGGGCATATGAGGGGCGATCAGAAACCAGGCCAGCGCGGTCCCTCCCAGCCCGACTGCGATGGCCCATATCCCCCACAGCCCCCGGGCGCTCTCCTGCGCGGCCAGGATCCCTGTCAGGACCGCCAGCCCGCCCGCCAGCACACCCGGGATCCGATAGGCGTCCCGCACGCGATCCGGACGGGCGGAGAACCACCCTGCCCGGACGACGGCCCGATAGAGGGCCGCCTCCAGCTCCGGGAGCCGCCGGAAGAACCGGTGCCGCAGATCCCGCAGGCGCCGCTCCGTGGATCCATCGAACAGCGCCTGCACCAGCAACCGCTCGAAGGGCTGCAGCTCCGCCTCCGAGCCGGTCCGCCGTAGCCGGAAATCCCGGGCGAAGCCCTCCCGGATCTCCTCAATGGTCAACACCCCTCGACGAGCCAGATCCACCACCGTCGCCAGGATGTCCCGCAGATCCGCCCGCTCGTCCAGCAACACCCCCACCAGCCCCGGAGGATCCGGGAAGGGAGGCTCCGTCCGCAAATCCGGCCCGCTCCCGATGTAAGGATCCCGCCCCCATCGCGCCCAGACTCCTACGGCCAGCGCGGGCCCGGCCGCCAGCACGAACAGCCCGACAATGAGCAACGCCAGGTTATACAGCGGGAGTCGATCCTCCCAGACCTGCCACGCGGGGGGCTCCGACGGGAGGATCCCATGGGGGAACTGAACCCGGACCTCGAAGGATTCGTCGGGGGCAAGGGGGCGCCGGGCCTGAAATCGAACCACCTGCCCGCCTTCCTCCGCGATCCCATCGGCCGGGCCGTAGGCGGCGATGCGTTGCGCGATCGCTCCCGGGGGCAGATACACAGTCACCGCGCTCTCACGGATCTCGTAAGCGTGCTCGGCCGGCAGCGGGTTCCACCAGAGCTGATCGCCCGCCGCGTAGCGCCGGATCGCCCCGCGGACCTGATACCGGAGATAGAACGTGCGGCGCGCGTTCGTGGTCGGCGGGAAGAACCAGCGGACGGTGACGGCCTCGGCCCCCTCCTCCACGGTGTAGGTGAACGGTTCCCCGGTCGAGGCGCGGCGATAGGGATGCCCCTCTTCCCCCACCTCCAGGATGGTGATGCCCTCGGTGCGTCGGAGAGGGATCTCCCGGAAGCCCCGGCGAAACGTCCCGAGGAACCGGATGGCCTGACGTTCAACCACCTCCAGGGTCCCATCCGACCGCACATGGAGTTCCACGTCGAAGCGCTCCGCGACCAGTGAGGAGGACTGGGCATGGAGCCCAGGAACCGGCCCGAAGAGCCCCAGGAGCAGGATCAGGATGCCGGACACCCATCGCAGGGGAACCCGCATGGACGCGCTCCTCGATTGCGGAAATCGGGGGAGCATCTTCCTCGCCTCAAGCGCGCGATCGCCCCGGCCCATTTTACACGCATCGCCTCCGGGTCACCGCCCCGCCATCGCTGCATCTAACATGAATGAGACTTCGAAGCGCAGAGAGGAGGTCGGATGCGATACCGGTGGCTCCTGGGGATCGGGCTGGCCGCGGTGATCGGCATCGCCTGGATCGGATGGAGCCGGAGCGGGGCGCTCGGGCTCCCCGTCCGGGAGGCGCCTCAGCCGGGCTACCGCGCGCCGGACTTCTCGCTCCCCGCCCTAAGCGAGGAAACCCTGACGCTCTCCCGGTTGCGGGGGCGAGCGGTGGTGCTGAACTTCTGGGCCACCTGGTGTCCGCCGTGCCGGGCGGAGATGCCCGCTTTCCAGCGTCTCTACGCCCGTTACGCGGACCGCGGCCTGATGGTGATCGCCATCAACGCCACGTTCAGCGACGCCCCGGAGGCGGTGGCCGATTTCCGACAACGCTACGGGCTGACCTTCCCCATCCTCCTGGACGCCTCCGGAGCGGTGAATCAGCGCTACCGGGTGACCGCCCTTCCCACCACGTTCTTCATCGACCCGCAGGGGACGATCCGCGAGGTGGTGGTGGGTGGGCCGATGAGCGAGGCCGCTATCGAAGCCCGCGTGCGGACGCTGCTTTCGGAGGGGGCGCGCTGATGCTCCCGGTCCTCCCCCTCGGCCCCCTGACGCTGCCTACCCGACCCGCCCTCATCCTGATAGGGATCTGGATCGGGCTGGCCCTGGCGGAGCGGGAGGGCCGGCGGCAGGGTGTCGGCGCCGCGCCGGCCGCCGATGCCCTGGGGGGCCTGGTCATCGGATACCTGATCGCCCGCCTTGCCGCTTTGCTCCCCTATGGCGCTCCCTCTCCGCTCGACCTGATCTACATCCTTCGACCCACGGACGCTCTCCTTGCCCCGCTCCCCGGCCTCCTGGGGATGAGCGCCTGGATCGCCTGGCGGTGGCGCGTCCGTCGCATCCCCTGGCGGGTCGGGCTGGACGCCCTGGCCCCTTCCTTTCTGGTTCTGGCCATCGCCTGGGCGCTGGGGGATTGGGCGGAGGGGTTGCGCTACGGGAAGCCCACGGCTCTTCCCCTCCTGGCCGCCCTGGGCGGCGGCGAGCGCCACCCGGTCCCCCTTTACGAGGCCGCGCTGGGATCCCTGGCCTTGCTCCTGTGGGGGCGCCTGCGGCGGCGATCCTGGGCCCCGGGCGGCGTGTTCCTCCTCGCCCTGACCCTTTACAGCGCCATCCGCTGGTTCACAGAGGGGTTCGGGACCGGCTCTCCGATCCTGCAAACCGTCGCCCTGGGCGGGATGCTGCTCGGCCTGTGGGGGCTTTCCGGCCTGACGCAAGAGGGATCCGCTACCCCTTCATGAAGCGTTGTCTTCTTCCTTGAGGAAATCGTGGATGCGGTGCTTGAGGGCGTAGGCGGCCGCCTCCACCCGGTTGGAGACGCCCAGCTTGTCCAGGATGATGCTGACGTAGTTGCGCACCGTCTTCTCGGTGAGGAACAGCTCCTTGGCGATCTCCCGGTTGCTTTTCCCTTCCGCGATGCGGGCCAGGATCAGGCGCTCTCGTGGGGTGAGGTCCTTGAAGGCCTCCTCCCGGGTGGCCCGGGATCGCTGGCGGAACTGCTCCAGGACCTTGCGGGTGATGGTGGGATCCAGGATCGCCTCCCCCCGGGCCAGCGCCTCCAGGGCCTCGATCAGCTCCCGGCTCCCTGCCCGCTTGAGCACATAGCCGGAGGCCCCCGCCTCGATGGCCCGCACAATGAACTCCTCATCCGGGTAGGCCGTCAGGATCAGCACCCGGGTCTCCGGGAAACGCGCGGTGATCTCCCGGCACACCTCCACCCCATCCCGATCGGGCAGGCGGACATCCAGCACCACCAGGTCGGGGCGCAGGCGTTCCACCAGGCTCAGGGCCTGGGCCCCGCTCTCCGCCTCGCCCACCAGCTCGAACTCCGGCCGGTTCTGCAGCAGCAACCGCAGCCCCAGCCGGACCACCTCGTGATCATCCACGATCAGCAGGCGCAGGCGCTTCATCCGGAGGTCGCCCCTTCTCCGCCATCGGCAGCTCCAGCCAGACCGTCGTCCCCTGTCCGGGCGCGCTCTCGATCCGCAGGACGCCACCCAGCAGCCGGGCCCGCTCCCGCATGCTCCGCAATCCCATCCCCACCGGGTGATCCGGGCGCATCCCGATGCCGTCGTCTCGCACGCCGATGCGCAGACGGTCGTCCTTCACCTGCGCCTCCAGGACGACCCGTCGGGCCCGCGCATGGCGGAGGACGTTGCTGAAGGCCTCGCTCAGGATGGCCGCCAGATGGGCCGCCTGCTCCGGCTCCAGCAGCAGGTCCGGGATGTCCAGACGCACCTCGACATCCAGCATGCTCCGGAAACGGGGATCCCTCGCCGTCTCCTCCAGCAACGCCCGCAAGTGGCCGGGCTGGCTCATCCCGTGCAGGGTCGCGATGTAGAGACGCACGTCCTCGATGGCCCGGTTCAGCGCGAGCAGCATCTCCTCCAGAAGGGGGCCGACCTTGGGGTTCCAGCCGCATTGCTCCCGCACCGCCTCGACGAGCAGGCCGGCGGCGTAGATCTGCTGAAGGACCCGATCGTGGAGCTCCCGGCCGATCCGCTCCCGCTCCAGCGTGAGGATGTTCGCCCGCTCCATCTCCT
This sequence comes from Thermoflexus hugenholtzii, assembly GCF_018771565.1. NCBI lineage: Bacteria > Bacillati > Chloroflexota > Thermoflexia > Thermoflexales > Thermoflexaceae > Thermoflexus > Thermoflexus hugenholtzii. The sequence continues at coordinate 1,451,264 of NZ_CP076326.1, forward strand.
CGATCCGCCGGTCGATCTCCACCTGGAACACCTCCAGCGCCCGCAGGAGGGCGATGAGGAGGATCAGGCCCAACAGGGAGCGCCAGACCGGCATGGGGATGCCGACGGCCTGGAACACCGTCATCTCGTTCAGGAGGTTGCCCGGGAAAAAAGGAACCGCCGGCCCGAAGAGACCCCCCGCGATCCCATATCCGGCCATCGCCAGGCCGGCGACGCGCAGCGTGCGCAGGATGTGGGGAAGCTCCAGCGGGGCGATGTGGCGATGGGCGTGGAGGCGCAACCCGTAAGCGGCGATCAGCCCCCCGGGCAGCCCCAGCCCGTAACGGGCGGTGGCCCCCGCCACCCGATGCCACGCCTCGATCTCCGGGATCACCGTCAGGCCAACGTAAAAAGGCCCCAGCAACCAGATCAGGAACACCCCGGTGGGGACCCAGAACGCCCACCGCCACCGCGGAGGAAGCGGGCTCAGAGTGCTGATCCCGAACTGAAACAGACAGAGGAACGAAAGAGCGAGCAAAAAGACCTGGGCGATGTGCAACAACTGGACCAGGAAAGGTGGAAGATAAGTGGCCTGGATGGGGATGAACACATCACCCCATTCATGCAAGCCGTGGAGGATGCCGAAGAGGGCCAGCCAGGGCAGGGCCTGGGCCAGCCGCAGCCGGCTGTGCCGCAAGCTCTGGATGGCCAGGATCACCCCTAAGGTGAAGAAGACCTGGCCGTAGACCGAATAGACGATGATCCGATTGGTTTCGAAAAAGGCCTGAAGTGCCTCCCGCATGGGCCCGACCTCGGATGGGCGTGGCCTTCAGGTCCGGCCGGAGCGGATGGACCGACGGAGCCAGCGGCGCATCAGGGCCCGGCGCACATACTTTCGATAGAGCAACCCGGTCAGGGCCTGGATGCGGCGGTGGAGCTCCCGGAACCGCCCGATGCGCTCGACGTCTGTGGCCAGATCGCCCACAAGGGGCGCATAGAGGGCGACGTCGTGGCGCACCTGAGCCCGCACCAGCCGCACGTAAAAAGCAAGGTCCCGACAGGTGATGCCCATCGCCTCCAGATCCCGCACCACCCGCATCAGCGCCACGTCCTCCAGGCCGTAACGACGCTCCCCTCCAGACTCCCCGTCCGGGAGCAGGCCCATGGCCTCCATGCGACGGAGCTGGTCCAGGGAAATCCCCGCACGTTGCGCGGCCTCCTCTGCGGTCAGAGAAGCCGACCCCTCCGCGCCCTCTTCCCGGAACACCTCCAGAAGCGCCTCCAGGGCCTCCGGGCTCAGCGCCGGATCCTCCTGCAGGCGATCCAGCATCGCCCGCACCACCGGGAGGGGGAGCCGGTGACGGGCCCGCAGATTCAGGATCAGGGCCAGCCGCTCCACGTCGCCGGGACAATACAGCCGGTGCCCGCCGTGGGTGCGGCGGGGCCGGATCAGACCCGCCTTCTCCCAATAACGGAGCTTGCTCGGCGTCACATCCGGGAAGCGGCATCGCAGATGCTGGACCACCTCCCCGATCGTCCACAGCCGCTCCTTCCGCTCTGCTTCTTTCCGCTCCTCTTCGTGCTGCATCCCCTTTCGCTCCCTTTCCTGCCGCGCCTCTCACCGTTCACTCCGCCGCACCGACCTCAACGGGCTCCGATATCCCGGGGGTCCCGGAAGCGGGCAGATCCGGAACCCCCCGCCCGATCAGCAGGATCCCGGTGGCCAGGGCCAGCGCGAGGGCAGGAACCCGCCAGAAGGCGCTGAGCAAAGCCTCCCCGCCGGCAGCCAGCGCCGGACCCAATGCGGCGCCCATCGCCGCGGCTCCCATAGACCCGCCGATGTTGCGGGCGAAGAGCAGCATGGCGGTGACCACGCCGAGGACCTCCCGGGGCGCCTCCTCCTGCGCGCACACCAGGAGGGCCAGCATCACCGTCCCCATCCCCGCCCCGACGATCAGGCCGGCCAGGGCCAGGACCGGCAACGGAGCCCGCCACGCCAGCGCCCACAGGCCGAACCCTCCCATCATAGCCAGGGGGCCCCAGCGGGCCATGGGCCGGGGCCCCCAGCGGGGCAGCCACCGCGCCGCCAGGACGCTGCTCACGGTCCAGCCCACGGTCATCGGGGAGAGGAGCAATCCGCCTATCGTGGCGCTCTGGCCACGGGCCACCTGCGCGAAGAACGGGATGTAAGCGGTCATCCCGAAGAAGGCCATGCCGCCGAGCAGATTGCCCAGGAATCCCCGGAAGGCGAAAGGCCGCCGCAGTGCCGGGAAAGGAAGCAGCGGCAATTCCTGGCCTCGCTCCACGAAGACGAAGAGGATCAGGGCCAGCGCCGCGACGATCAGCGCGCCCGGGGATTCGAGCTCCAGGCCATAGATCAGCGCCCCAGCCCCCAGGGTGAACAGAGCGGCCCCGCTCAGATCGATCCGGGGGGCCTCATGGCCGGCCCTCTCCGGCACGCCGCGGCCCACCAGCAGCAAGGCTGCGATCCCAAAAGGCAGGTTCAGGTAGAACACCCAGCGCCATGAGAAGTGATCCACGATCAGTCCCCCGATCAGGGGGCCGACCAGGGCCGAGAGCCCCCACACGCCGCTGATCCAGCCCTGCACCCGCGCCCGCTCCCGCAGCGGATACAGCTCCCCCACCAGGGTGAAGGTGAGGGTTTGCAGGCCCCCTCCCCCCAGGCCTTGCAGGGTGCGGGTGGCGATCAGCATCCCCATCGAACGGGCCGCCCCGCTCAGGGCGGAGCCGAGCAGGAAGATCCACACCGCCGCCAGATATAGCCGCCGCCGGCCATACAGATCCGAGGCGCGGCCCCAAATCGGCCCGGACACCGTCGCCATCAACAGGTAGAGGGCGAAGGGCAGGCTGTAGAGCTGCACCCCGCCCAGCTCCCGGATCACCCGGGGCATCGCCGTGGCGACCACCGTCGCTTCCAGAGCCGCCAGGAACAGGCCCAGGATCAGACCCGCGGTGACCCGAATCCGATGCGACACGACGACGGGAGTGACCATGGCGGTTCGCGATGCCTCCCTCAGCCTCCCTCACTTTCCGGAGGGTTCGGCGAGATGCGCGCGGATTCCTCAAAAAGCAACTCCATCTGCATCCCTCCCGAGCCGGGAGGCCCGGCGTAAAGCAGCCGCTCTCCCTCCAGGCGCGCCCACGGAGGGAGCGAATGCCCCACGCAACGCTCCCGATCCAGGATGTGCTCCACCCGGAACCCCCGGACCGTCAGGGCGTCAGCGATGAGCCGCCGGTGGCAACGCCATGGGAACCGCTCCGCGCACATGAGCGCGACCCGGGCGCGTCCGGCTTCCTCCATCACCCGCTCCAGCCCGCGCTGGAACTCCTCGCTCTCCATGTGGTCCGCATAGCCGCGGAACCCCGGCGTCTGCCAGGCGATATGGGGGGAATCCGGCCGCGGGGCGCGACGCCCGCCCAGCTCGGGCAGATGGAGGTAACCGATCCCCACGGCGGCCAGGGCCGCCGCCAGGGCATCTCCGCGGAAATGAGGATGCCGCCGGGAGGACGGGAACCGCCGCACGTCCATCACCCGCTCCACCCGGTGGATCCGGAGGAGCTCCAGGAACTCCTCCAGCGGCCGGTTCGAATGCCCCACCGTCCAGATTGTGGGCACTCCGCTCCCTCCACGCGGCCGAGGGCCACGTCGATTGTCACCGGAGCGGGCCGGTTCTGTCAATTCTGGAGCCAGGGATCCGATTCGGCAGGTTCCGGAGAAGCGGTCGGCGACGCCCAGAACTCGCCGCCCGGGACAGGGATCCGTCGCGCTCGCCCTTCCCGCTCCAGGGCCTCCATGGCCTCCCGCATCCCCGGAAGATCCCTCCCATAGATCTCCGCCAGCTCCCGGGTGGTCAGCGGCCCGTAGATCCGGAGCAGCTCCTCAACCGCCCGCGGGGGATGCTCCTCCAGGGTGGGAGCCAGCCGGCGGAGGACCTCCCGATACGTCGCATACGCGCGGTGGCCCACCACCAGGACCGGCCGCTGGGCACCTGGGACCACCACCGACCCCACATAACGGAAAAGCAGTGTGGGGAACCCCGTCACCCCGTAACGCCGGCACTCCTCCAGGTCCTCCTCGAACGCGCGCGCCGCACGCCCGTTCTCCAGATCCATGCGCCAGCGTGCGAGATCCAGCCCTTCCACCTCCCGGGCCAATTCCTCCTGGACCTCCCGCCGGGAGATGTTGCGGCGCTCGGTGAGGGCGGCCCGCCGGAACCGCCGCAGGAGCCGTTCCCCGATCTCCTCTCCCTGCAGGAAGGCCGCTTTGACGGCGATGCAGGCCGGCCACGTGGAGAAATGGGGATCGTTCAGCTCCAGCCACAGCCCTTCATCGATGGGCTGGCCCGAGCGCTGGGAGACCATCCGCCAGTGCGGGGCGACCTGGGCGGCCGTGCGGATATCGTTGAGGGCGTCGTAGAACTCCGCCATGTCCCGCACCAGCCCGCCCATGACATACCGGATCCGCACCTGATCCCGAAAGGTCTCCCGGATCCGGTAGAGCATGGGCTCGGTGGCCCAGCACCAGGAGCAGTAAGGATCCGTGAAATACGTGACCTCCACCCGCGACGCCATCCCCTCCTCCTCACCCAATCGGTCCGCAACATCCGGTGCTCCAATCACACCAGAGGCCGGGCTCTTCCCCCGGGAGGATTTCCAGGGTCTCCGAAGGCGTCTCCGATTCCGCAGGAGGCGCGGCCACCAGCCAGGCCGCCTCCTCCGGAGCCTCCGGGTGGACCTCCTCGTGGAGAAGGCTCCAGCCCGCTTCCGAGAGCTCGCGCCGGACCCATCGGGCCTCCCCGGCCGAGATCGTGGTGCAGATCAAACGCCCGTCGGGGGCCAGGAGCCCCGGCAGCCGGGCGAAGACCGCCCGCCAGCGGCTCGGCTGGGCGAGGAGGTCCGGCCGGCGGATCACGATGAGATCGAAGCCGCCCTCCCAGCCGGGCGGAAGGGTGGCGGCGTCGGCGCAGCGGAACCGGGCCCATGGCACCCGCGCCTGAGCCCGCGCCAACGCCATCTCATCCAGGTCCACCCCCACCATCCGCACGACCTCCGGCCCTCCCAGGCGGTCAGCCAGCGCAGCGGCCTCCTCCCCTTCCCCACAACCGATGAGCAGGACACGAAGCGGACGGCGAGAAGGAAGCCATCCCTCGATCGCCGGGAGCCACTCCATCTCTACCTTCACCTTACCTTTACTCGGCAGGGCATGGTCGCAGCCCGAACAAGGGATCCAGGGCGATTCGGCCGGCACCCGTGAAGATCAGGGCCAGGGCGCCCGCCAGAAGGGCGAAGTCGAACTCCCATCCGGTGGCCTGTTGGGCCATGAAGGGCACCTTCATGAAGCCGCGCTTGGCGACCAGGATGGCCACCAGCATGTCGACGGCGAAACCCAGGGCCAGGATCCGCGTTCCCAACCCCAGGATCAGCAGGACGGCGCCGAGGGTCTCCAGCAGGGCAACCACCCAGGCGAAGAAGCCCGGCAGCGGAATGCCCATCTGCCGCAGGAAACCCGCGAAGCCGGCCGTGCCCCTCATCGGGGAGTTCGGGTTCAGCTTCGGCCAGCCGTGGACCAGGAAAATGATCCCCCAGCGCCACACGCAGGATCAGGGGCCCCACATCCCCATACGGTCGCATCAGGTTCTCCAGCATGGCTCCCTCCTTTCCGAAATCAACGGCCCGGGGGCCCGCACCCTTCCGAGCCAGGCCCCCGGGCGGCCGCGGTCAGAACGGCCAGAGGTTCGGGATCAGGCTGAAGGGCCAGCGCTCGATAAGGAGGAACATCAGCGCTGCCCCCATCAGGGCCATGTTCTTGTTGAAGTTGACCATCTCGATGATGCGCTGCTGCTGATCCTGCACCGCCCAGAAGTTGTGCATCTTGAAGGTCACGGGCAGGAAGAACAGCACCGCGCTCAGCACCCCGATGCCCGGATACACCCCCAGCAGGAAGCTGAGGCCGGAGATCAGCAGAAGGATCCCCGAGACGATCACCGCCAGCCGGGGCGCGGGCACCCCCTTATATGCGGCATACTGGGTCAGCTGCCCCGTGCCCATGATCAGATGGTTGGCCGCGTTGAACAGGTAGAAGAGGCCGACGATGATCCGCCCGATCAGGAACAAGATCTCCATAGGACACCTCCGTGAGGATGGGATGAAAATCCGGGCCATCGCCCGGGGGGAACGCCGGCGATCGACGCCGCGCTCCCCCCGAGCGGGGTCGCTGCCGCGACCCACCCGGGCTCCTCCTGCCCCCTGGGCAATCCGCCATCCACGGCCTTCTTTCCTCATTGGCCGCCCTTCCCGCCAGCGGCCCACCGTGCCGGGAACGGCCGTCGAGGCCCGCCGCGCCACCCCGGCGCGGACCATCGGGGCCACCCGGATGCTTAGGAGCTCGATAGCCCGCCACACAGCCCGATGGGGCGGCGTGCCCACCGTTCCCCATCCGACCTCCCGCCTCAACCCGCCTCCGGCCCACCGGACCCCCAGAGGGAGGGCAGCGCCGCGATCCGCCGCCAGCCCTCCCCCTCTGTCACCCGTTCCACCCGCAGGTCCTCGAAATAACGGTCGAGGACCGCCTCCCGCTCCATCGCCAGCGGCGGGGAGCAGTAATCCTCTTCCTCCCAGACGGCCTCCCCTGTAGCCGGGTCGAGCCGGGCGTTCTCCAGGGAGAAAGTCAGCGCCTCCCCGAAGGGCCGCAGCCGGCGGAACTCTCCCCTTCGCAGGCGCTCGTGAAGCTCCTCCGCGAGCGCCGGCCGGAGCCGCGCACGAACCAGGTAATGCGCCATACGGCCTCCCTTTGAGATCCGCCCTCAGGATCGGCGGCTCGGATCCCGCCCCGCCAGGAGATCCGCGATCACCCGCCGCAGGAACTCCTCCGGCACCGCTCCCTGCACCACCCAGCGATCGTTCAGGATCAGGGTGGGGACGGCGTGGATCCCCCGTCGTGCGGCCTCCTGCAGGTCCGCCTGCACCCGTCGTTCCACCTCCGGGCTTCGGAAATCCCGCTCCCACCGTTCGAGATCCAGGCCCACCTCCCGGGCGCAATCCCGGAGGACCTCGAAGTCGGCGATGTTACGGGCTTCCACGGCGTGGGCCCGCTGCACCCGATCGAACAGATCCCAGTGGGCCTCCGGCCCGCCCTGGAGCTCAGCGGCCTTGCACGCTTTCAAGCCGGGCATGGAATACGGGTAAGGGAACGAGGCGGCCCGCATCCCCTCCACATGAATGGCCTCGCCGCCCGGATGCCGGCGGGCCGCCGCCCAGTGGGTCAGGATCTCCGCCTTCCCTTGCTCCGGCGACCCGAAGATCCGGGAGATCGCCTCCGGGTCCGGAGCGAGGGCGAAGCAACGGTGCTCCACCGTCACCTGTCCCGCGAATTCCCGCACCACCCTTCGGAGCCTCGCCGAGGCCAGGAAGCACCAGACTCAAAGCACATCGTGGTAGAACGTCACCCGCACCATCGCGCGCTCCTCCCTTATTCAGGGGGCTCCCCCTCGAAACCGTCCCCCCGGCTCACCCAGACCCCGTTCCCCGAAGGATCCCGCAGGAAGAAGGCCCGGGAACCCTCGAGAACGAGCCATCCGGCGCGGCGCGCCCGCTCCCGGATCCCCTGCCACGCTTCCTCGTCCGGGACCACCAGGCTGAAGGCCCGAAGCCCCACGGCGTCCGGAGGCGGCGGGGGTGCGCCCCGGCCGGCCCAGGTGTTCGTCCCCACGTGATGGTGGTAACCCCCGGCGGCGAAGAAGCGCGCCCCCGGATAGTTCCGCTGCGTCACCGCCAAGCCCAGGATCCCGCTGTAAAACGCCTCCGCCTCATCCAGATCCGCCACGTGCAAATGGACGTGGCCGATGTCGGTCTCCGGCGGCAGCCCGCTCCACGGCTCGGAGGCGCCCTCTTGAAGCAGCCCCTCGACATCCAGAGGGCGGGTCACCATCGCCAGCTGTCCCTCCCGCCACGGCCACTGCGCCCGGGGCCGATCCCGATAGATCTCCAGGCCGTTGCCGTCGGGGTCCGGCAGATAGAGGGCCTCGCTCACCCCATGGTCGGAGAACCCGTGGAACGGCCACTCCGCTTCGATCAGCCGCCGGAAGGTTCGGGCCAGATCCCGGCGCGTCGGCACCCGGATCGCCACGTGATACAGCCCGGTCGTCCGCGGCGGCTTCGGCCGCGCGTCCCGGCGCTCCGTCAGCGCCAGCAACGGGGATCGCGATCCCGGCGCGGACAGGAGCACGGTGGTTCCCTCCCGCCCGACCTCCCGGAACCCCAGAAGGTCCCGGTAGAAGGCCAGGGACCGCCCCAGATCTCGGATCTGAAGGTGAACCCCACCGATATGGGTATTCTCGGGTAACCCGATGCGCTCCCTCATTTGTTTCGGTCTCCTTTCTGGGCCTGGACCGGCTCCATCCATTCGCCGCATGCGAAGGCGTAGCTGGCCTGGAGGATCCGCCATACCACCTCCAGCTCCGCCTCATCCCGCGGCCCATACACCATCACATAGATGGGGGGCAACACCCCCTGGGCGACCAGAGGGTGGAATTCCCCCCATCCACGCTCCACCACTCGTTCCGCCAGCTCTGGCGGCAGCGATAGATGCAGGCTTCCATCGTAAGGGGGATGGAGATGGGCGAACTCATAACCGAACACAAAAGCCTCCGCCGGGCCCCGCGCTCGCTCCGGGTCCAGGTAAAACGCCCGGGCTCCGGGCACGGAGATCCGACTGGGGGCCACCCGAACGCCCGGCAGGGCCTGCGCCCGTTCGAACAGTGCCTCCTGCAGCGCCCGAGGGGCGTTCTGGGTGAGCTGCTGGTGGGGCATCGAGCGGCGCGTCAACGGCCGCTCCCCCGTGCGCGCCGGGAGATCCTCCAGGCGATCCATCGCTCGGCCTCCCCTTTCTCAGCTTGCCCTTTGGTCCACCCGTGGGCCGTTGGGTTTAAGAGACCTCCAGAGGCGGCAGCGCCCGCTCGATCTCGCCCCGCTGGGGCTCCAGCCAGTCCGGCAACATCAGGCCCGTCCCCAGACGTTCCGGCGGCTCATCCACCGTGAACCCGGGCGGATCCGTGGCGATCTCGAAGAGCACCCCGCCGGGCTCCCGGAAATAGATCGAGCGGAAATACTTCCGGTCCATCACCGGGGTGACATAAAGCCCCCGCGCCTGCAAATGGGCTCGCCACGCCTGCTGCTCCGCGACGTCCTGGACCCGCCAGGCCACGTGATGCACCGTTCCCACCGCCACGCGGCCTCGAGAAGCCCGAGGATCGACGTGGAGATCCACCCACGCGCCCGGCTCCCCTGGGCCGATCTTCAGTCGGATCCGATCTCCTTCTGATCGCTCCACCCGGAACCCCATTTCCTCGATCAGGAAACGAAGCGTGAGCTCCGCAACGGTCTCCAGGAGGGTCACCGCGTGCAGACCCCGGATCGCATGCGCAGGGGGAACGGGACCGTCCGGCCAGCCTGGACGCTCCCCCGCCCGGGGATGGGCCGCCAGCTCCAGGGCCAAGCCGTCGGGATCCCGAAACCGCAAGACCACCTCTTCCTCTTCAAAGCGCGGGGCGATGCGCTCCACCACGACCCCGTAGGCTTGCAGCCGCTCCTGCCAGTAACCGATGGAGGCCTCCGGGATCGTGAGGGCGATGGCCATGACCTGACCCGCCCCCACCCGCCCCCGCGTTCCGCCCGGCCAGAGGAAGAACGTGAGCAGGGTCCCAGGTCGGCCCAGGGCATCCCCGTAATACAGGTGATAAGCGCCCGGGTCATCGAAGTTCACCGTGCGCTTGACCAGCCGCAGCCCCAGCACTTCCCGATAGAACCCCAGGTTCCCCCGCGGATCCCCCGCCAGGGCCGTCACATGATGAAGCCCCTGAATCCCCTCCACGCCCACCTCAATTTAAATCTCACTTTAGATTTAAGTTCTGTCTTCAGTATATCCTCGACCCGGGATCCTGTCAAGGGCATGGCGAAGGGCGGTGGCCCTTAGGTGATCCACATGGCCTGACCCCTGGGTGTGCCGGATCACGCGGATGCGGAGGTCTGCTCGTCGTCGAGGTTCTTCCGCTCGACGATGGTCAGCGGCGGGCCGTTCACAAATGGCAGCAATCGCTTCCAGGATGTCCCGCAGCCTTTCCTTGGGGTCTCTCATAGCGGCACCGCCTCTCGAAGCACACGCTCTCGGATACGCGGCTTGAGGCCGCGTTCCGTGACCACGTCCACCCGGCGCCCCAGGAGTTGCTCCAAATCGTAAGGAGACTTGCCGTCAAGAGGGATGAATCCGGTTGAGATGGAAGGCGTGATGATCGGATACGCCGAACCCTTTCCCAGAATCCCGGAGGGACCACCTGCTATAATGGGTGGGTGCTCAGACCTCAATCCGAGGAGGCGCCATCGATGCCGCGCGCGTGGAACCGATGGCTCAGCCGCGGGGTCGCCCTCCTGCTGGTGGGCTTCCTGATCTGGCAGTTCGCCCTCTTCCAGCAGGAGCTGCAGCGGATCCCCCGGACCTGGACCGTGGCCGGGCTGGCTGTGGGCGGACGCTCCATCGAGGAGGCGCTGGACGCGGTGGAGCGCGCCCTGGCCGCCCCGCTGCGCGTGCAGTATCAGGATCACACCCTGATGCTGGACCCCGCGGATGTGGAGGCGCGGCTCGATCGGGGTAAAAGCCGGGAGCTGCTCCAGCAAGCCTTATCCGAGCGCCAGCGCCCGGGCGCTTTCCTGCAATTCCTCTTCCGCCAGCCGCCCCCACCCCGGGATCTCCCGGTGGCGATCCAGGCCTCCCCGGAGAAGATCCGCCTGTGGCTGCTGGAGGTCGCCCGCCGCTTCGATGAGCCGCCGGTGGAGCCCCAGCCGGACCTGGAGCGCTTCGCCTTCACGCCGGGCCGCCCGGGCCACGTGCTGAACATCAGCCGCTCCGCGGAGCGCCTCCAGGCCGCCCTGGCTCAGGCGGACCCCCGCGAGGTCGCCCTGGTGGTGGACGAGAAGCCCGCCCCGCCCCTTTCCCTCTCCGCCCTGGGTCGGTTCTTCGAGGCTTACCTGAGCTCCTTCGACGGCACCGCCGGGATCTTCATCAAAGACCTGCGTCGTGGGGAAACCTGGATGCACAATGGAGACCTGCCGTTCTCCGGAGTGGGGGTGATGCGCCTGCCCGTGGCCCTCGCGGTCGCCCGGGCCCGGGACCTCATCCACGACGAGGCGCGCCGCCAGACGGTGTTCCGAATGCTGACCGATGAAACCGCCCTGCCCGCCCTGGATACGCTGCTGGGAGACCTCGGGGAGGGCGACCCGGCGAAGGGTGCGGAGCGGGTAACTGCGTTCCTGCGGGAGCTGGGGCTGGTGAACTCCTTCATGGCGTGGCCCTTCGACCAGCCGGGCACCCCGCCTGCAGTGGTGACCCCGGCCAACAGCCGGCCGGAGCTTCCCACCCATCCTGACCCGCGCCAGCAGACCACCCCGGAGGACCTGGGGGTGCTCCTGGAGATGCTCCGACAATGCGCTCAGGAGGGCGGACCGCTCCCCCTCGTCTCCGAGGGCGCCGTTCAACCCGGGGAATGCCAGTTCATCCTGGAGGCGATGACCCAGAACCGCCTGCTGGATCCCCAGGGTCAGCCCACCCTGCTGGCCGCCGGCCTCCCCCCCGGCATCGCCTTCGCCCGTCGGCCCGGCTGGACGAACGAAACCCGGGCGGACGCAGGGATCGTCCTCGCCGGGCGCGCCGAGTATGTGCTGGTGGTCTTCCTGCATCGCCCAATCTTAATGGAATGGGAACAGGCCGTGCGGATGATGCGGGATCTCTCCCGGATCACATCCCAGTTCTTCCTGGGGACGCCCTCGGAGTAAAGCAGGGGGCTCTTTCCATCAGGGGGCTTCGTCGGCCCCGCGGGAGCTCCAGAGGGAGAGGAGATCCTCCACGCGGCGTCGGGCGGCCGCGAACTCGGGCCGGGAGGTTCCCTCGGTGCGGCGCAGAAAAGCCCGGATCTCCTCCCACAGCGCATCGACCACATCCAGATAGCGCTCCCGATCCCGGGGCTTGAACCCCTGCAGCTTGCGCGGGCCCTCCCGCCATCCCTCCGCGATGGACCAGTCGCGGATGGGGAAGGCACACCCGGCATAGAACAAGCACATTCCCAGCGGGGTCAGGATCGGGGGGATCCCCAGCCGGAGGGCCTGCTCGGTCTCCCGATGGATCAGCTGGCTCTCGCCGAACGTCTCGTAGGCCAGCCCCAACCACCCTCCCGGCGGGATCAACTCGCCGATGCGTCGGAAGAACGCCCGCACCACCCGCTCCGGAAGCTCCACGGGCACGCCCTGGAAGCGAACCGGGTTCTGAAAGAAGCCATCGAGCCAGCCCGGGATCGGCTGCGGACGCGGACCGGCGGAGAGCCCCCGCAGGATCGGGCGCTCCGAAAGGAGGCCCTCGCGCTCCAGGTAAAACGCCACATAGCGCTGGCCGGCTGTGACGCTCCGGCCCTCCTCTCGCACCCGGATCCGATAATCCCCTGCCATCACGCCATCCAGGGTCTCCCAGCGCATGTTCCGTCCCCGGAGGGGAATCCCTGAGCGGAGGATAGGAGCGTGGACCTCTCCTGAGGTCTCACGCACGGGAAGGTCAGGCCGACGTCATAGACCGCTCTTTGCCTTCCGCCAGCCCGGAAGAGGCGGAGGCCTTGGGCTGCCCGGAGAAGCGCAAGCGGGGCTCGGTCCCCTCCCGGAGGCGCCGGAAGTTCGGGCGTAGGGCCCAGACGATCAGCCCGAGGGTGCCAAGCCCAAACAGGACCTCCGCCCATGGCCCCCCGAAGGCCACCGCGCGCAGGGCGAAGAGCCCAGGGACCACAAAAGCGAGGATCAAGGAAGTCATCGATGCGTATCCGGTGAGGGCAGCAAGGAGGGGAACCAGAGGCAACAGCACGGCCGCGACAGGGGGCCAGAGGGCGATGGCCGCCCCGAGGTTCGGAGCGGTCCCCGCTCCACCCCGAAACCCCAACCATATCGGCCAGTTATGGCCGGCCACGACCAAGATACCCGCCACCGCCCAGGCCAGAGGCTGGCCCGGAAACAGCATCCGGGCCCATTCGACCGCCAGGATCCCTTTCCCAAGATCCCCCAGGCCGGTGAGCAGCCCGGCCGCAAGCCCCCCGGCGCGCATCGCGTTGGTCCCGCCCGTCCGGCCGCTGCCGATCCGCCGCACATCCTGCCCGGTCAGCAGGCGAACCACCAGCCACCCCGTGGGGAACGATCCGATCAGATACGCGCCGAGGATCAGCATCCACACAGACCCCATCCCCTCCTCCGAATTTCAGATTGAGCGCTCCTCCCGCTGCCTCACGCGGGTGTTCGCGGGGCCAGGCCGCAGAACACCTCGTAATCGATGGGCTCGAAGACCGTGGGGTGATCTCCGCACACCGGACAATCCGGGCGGCGCTCCACCTGAACGCTCAACCATTCCGCCCGCAGCCCGTCGAAGACCAGCAGCCGGCCGGCCAGGGAGGTCCCCAGGCCCAGCAACCATTTCAGGGCCTCCAGGGCCTGGAGGGCCCCGATCGTGCCGGGGACCGCTCCAAAGACGCCTGCCTGCTGGCAATCCGGGATCAGATCGGGAGGCGGCGGGGCGGGTAAGAGGCAGCGATAACACGGGCGTCCGCCCGGCGGGACCATGCTGACCTGCCCCTCATACTGGAAGATCGCGCCCCAGATCAGCGGCTTCCGCTCCCAGACGCACACATCGCTCGCCAGATACTTGGTGGGGAAGTTATCGCTCCCATCGATGATCAGGTCGTAGTCCGCGACCAGCTGACGGGCGTTGGCGGCCGTGAAACGGGTCACGTAGGGGATCACCCGCACATCCGGGTTCAGGGCTTGAAGCCGCTCCCGGGCCACCTCCGCCTTCGGGCGCCCGAGGTCCTCCGTGCGGAAGAGGACCTGGCGTTGCAGGTTGCTGAGATCCACCACGTCGGGATCAATGATCCCGATGGTCCCCACCCCGGCGGCGGCCAGATAGAGGGCGATGGGGGATCCGAGCCCCCCTACCCCGATGAGCAGCACCCGGCTTTGCAACAGCCGGCGCTGCCCACGCCCGCCCACACCGGGCAGGACGATGTGCCGGGCATAGCGGCGGATCTGCTCCTCGCTCAGCGGGAACATCCTCACCGGCTCCGGCGAAAGATCCCCCCTCCCGATCGGCCGGACGTCCCGATGCGGGAGGGGAGCCAGGGGGCTTGAAAACCGCGGAACCCGCGGGAAGGCCCCCCGATATCTTATCGCCGTTCGGGGCGTTCCGGAAAGCGCCATCTCCCACCGGGACGCCCCGAATCGGGGAGGCGCCGGCCCGGCAGGAGGAACGCGATCCGCTGGAGATCAGCCCTCGTGGGGATGGCCGTGCTCCAGCTCCTCAGGGGTCGCCGGACGCAGGGCCAGGATCTTCACCGTGAAATGAAGCTCCTCCCCAGCCAGGGGGTGATTGAAATCGAGAGTGACCGTGTCCGGCCCCACCTCCGCGATGTAGGCCGGGAACGCCTCGCCGGTTTCGGTGTAGACATACAGGCCGACGCCTGGGGCCAGCGGGAAATCCTCGGGGAACTCACTGCGGGGGACCACCTGATAGGCGTCCGCGCGCCGTGGCCCATACGCGTCCTCAGGGGCCAGCCAGATCTCCTTCTCCTCCCCCACCGCCATTCCGTAGAGGGCTTCCTCCAGGGCGGGGAGGATCTCGCCGGCGCCCTGGATGAACGTGATGGGCTCGCTTTCCTCGGACGACTCCACCACCCGGCCGTCCTTCAGGCGAAGGGTGTAGGCCAGGGTCACCACCATGTTGTCCTGGACCGTCAATCGCTCTTGCAGCATGGGTTTGAACCTCCAGAAAAGTTAAAAGGGGCGCCTCCCGGCTTACGGAAGAGCGCCCCTCTTGCGAAAAGCCCCTGCCGCAAAACCGGCAGCGCGGTTGCCCTTATCATAACCGAAGCCGCCGTGAAAAGCAAATCACGCGCCTGGGCCATGCGCAAAGATCCGGGCGGGATCGCGCCCTCGGCCCTCCGGGTCGTGTCACCCTTTCAGGCCTTCGGGCATCTAAAATACTGAGAATTCATCCGGGCGATCGGCCGCTCTCGACGCCCCTCTGGGCGTGGATGGCCCGTCCGGAGGCGAACCTTCTGGTTTCCGAGGAGGAGCCGCGATGGCAGGGACCGGGAAATGGCCCCGGGTGATCATCTTCACCACGCCCAACTGCCCATGGTGCCGGGCCGCCAAAGAATACCTCCGGCAACGGGGAGTGCCCTTTAAGGAAGTGGATGTGAGCCGGGATGCGGCAGCGGCCCGCGATCTGGTGCGCCGCACCGGCCAGATGGGTGTGCCGGTGCTGGATATCGGTGGTAAAATCGTCATCGGCTTCAACCGACCCCAGATCGACGCGTTGCTCGGGTTGAGGAAAAAGTAAACGACGCGCTGCGCGATCTCCTGACGCCGCGAAGAAGCCGGGATCCGGAGAGGAAGCATGCATCGCTCCGGATCCGGGCGGTGGATCTTCAATGAACTTCAATGAAGAGGAGGGAACAGCGATGGCGGAAGAGCGCTTCCCGTGGCAACCCCTGGGCAGCCGGGTGGTCATCCGCCCGGTGGAGCAGGAGAGCCGCACGCCGAGCGGCCTGATCATCCCGGAGACCGCCAAGGAGAAACCCCAGGTCGGGATCGTGGTCGCCGTCGGCGACGATGAGTCCATTCGGGTGCGTGTGGGGGATCGGGTGCTGTTCCCCAAATATTCGGGGAACGAGGTGAAGGTGAACGGCGTGGAGTATCTCATCCTCGACGCCAACGACCTGCTGGCCTACGACACGGAGACGCGGGCCACGCTGCCGGAGCCGAAGCCCACGCGCAAAGGCCGGCGCAAGGCATAAGGAAGGCATAAGGATCGAGCCCCCTGCGGCTCTCGGGCGGATCCCATTCCGATGGCGCAAGACCCCCAACCCGGGCGCCGAGGCCTCCGGCGCAGGCGCCCGGGCGCTTCCGCGACCCAGGCACAGAGTGGAAAAACTGGGGGGCGGATGGGCATCCGCCCCCCGGCCTCAGATTCCGCTTAGGGGCCCAGGCGCTCCCGCACCCGCGGGGGCGGCTCCTCCCCGGGTCGCAGTGCCAGATACCGCCGGTAGAACTCCCGTGCCTCCTCCTGCTTCCCCAGGTCCCACAGGGCATCGCCCAGATCCAGATACGCCGGCGCGTAATCCGGAGAGAGGACGATCAGACCTCGCAGGATGGGCTCCGCCTCGCGGGCCCGTCCACTCCGGGCCAGGTAACGGGCGTAATGGGCCAGGGCCTCCCGATAGAGCGCCGGATCCAGAGAGGGGCCATAGAAGGCTTCTCGGGCCCACTCCTCCAGGGAACGCGACCGAATGGCCCAGTCCTGGGGGAGGAAGGTTGGACCCTCCAGCTCATAGGGGAGCGAGGCGAGGGTGAGGGCCGCGTGAAGGGCCCGCGCGGCCCCCGCTGCGTCCCCGGCCTCGGCGCGCCGCTGGGCCACCGCCAGCCCCTGGCGCAACGCCTCCGTGGCCAGCTCGGGATCCTCATCCACCTGACGGGTGAAGGCTCCCTCTTCATACGCCCGCAGGGCCTCCTCCAGCTCCCCCGCTTCCACGTGGCGGCGGACCTCCTGATAGGTGTCCGCGGCCGGGTTCGCCCGTTCCACCCCCATCGACCGGAAGCCCTTCCCGTCCCACTCCGCTTCCAGGGCCGTCCCCCCTCCTCCGCTCATCGCGTTCACCCACTGGATGCGATCCGCCTCGCAGAGCACGTAATACCGCTCGGGATCCCGCTCCCTTTCCGGCAGCGCCGACAGCCCGGGCGCCTCTCCATGAAATGGGCCGTCCAGCTGGAGGATATAGAAGCCCACGATCAGGAAGAGATGATCGGCGATCGAGCAGATCTGCGCGTCCACCAGCGGGGGGATGGCGGACGGCTCTCGGCCGAAGCGCGCGGCGATCCACTTCCGCCCCCACTCGGGCAGGGGCTCGGTGCCTCCCAGCGCCGCGCCTCCCGGCCGTCCCGCCAGGGAGAGGGCCAGGACCCATTCCACCCGCAAGCCGGCGGGCGCGGCATCCGGGCGGAGGCCGCCCTGGGGATCCAGACACCGGCATCCCCGACCCACCAGCGCGAGGGCGTCCGCCCGGATGCGTTCTCCCCGCTCGGGTTGCCCTTCCTTCTGCGCCCGGACGATCTCGCGGAGGGCCTGTTCCATCCATGCGTTGAGGCGCTCGGCCGGCAGCGGCGGCGCGCCGGCGGCCTCATACGCCGCCCGGGCCGCCGCCCAGTCCCCCTTTCGGATCGCTTCCTCCAGCGCCTGAAGCGAACCCGGCGTCGGCGAGGCCGGGATCTTCACAACGATAGGTGTGCCCTCGGCGGGCGGCTGCGGCGAGCGGGCTGCAGGCGTTCCGGGCGCAAGCGGGGAAGGCCGCCCGCAGCCGACGAGCACGCTCAAGGCCATCAGGCTCAGAAGGATCGTCCGCATCGCTTACCTCCTCCACATCCTGCGGAAGCGCTCCAGGATCGTCGCGTAGGCAGGATCTTCAGCGGCCCGGGCCTCCAGGGCCTGCTCCACCTTCCGCTCAAAGGAGGCCGCGAACTCCGGGTCCCCCGTGGCGGCCTCGGCCAGATCCCGCAGCCGGTTCAGCCAGCCCCCGAGGAACTTCCGCTGGGAAGGGAACCGGTGGGCGAGCTCCAGGTAGTGGTTCAACCGCAGATCCAGATAGGCCTCCGCCAGCTCCCGGGGGCTGGAATACCCGCCTTCCTGAGCCCGCCTCAGGAACTCCCGGGCGCGCCCCGTCCCCATGTTCACCGCCGTGTCGAAGTGGATCATGGCCAGGGCCGGAGAAGGGATGGTGGCCGCTCCGGATGACGCCCAGTATCGCTCCAGGTAAATGGCCCGGGCCTCCTCCGGCGTGAGGGCGCGGACGTCCTGAGGAGGCAACCCCTTCTCGCGGCGCCAGGCGTCATAGGTGCCCTGGGTGATCCCCATGTTCGTGGCGCCGCCGGGATCATCGGGGTCGTGGACATATCCCCCCTCCCATCGGCGGACGAAAGCGTAGGCCTCCTCGAAGGATGCGGAGAGAGCGGCCGTGGGGAGCGCCCCCTCCCCGACGCGTTCCTCGGCCCGCTCCACCATCCGGGCCGCCTCCAGGAAGGCTTCCTCCAGGTGGAGGAGGGCCTGCTCCAGGGTGTCCGCCAGGATCCGCACCCGCGCCGACGCCTGCCCCAGATGCCCCCGGGGACGCTCGGTTTCCTCCTCGAACCGCCGCCCGGGGGTCGCGCGCACCGTCCGCAGCAGGGCGATCCCTATCCGCTGCGCCCGCCGGAAGGTCTCCTCCCAGACGGAGGCCCACGCCCGCAGCTGCCGGATCACCTCCCGTATCCCCTCCAGATCGATCTGCAGAGCCTTTTCCATAAAACGGCCTCCCTCAGCACGTTCTCCACAGCCTGACCCCATGGGATGCGCTTTCGCTCATAAAGATGATAGCCACCACGCTGATGCTCGGGGTCGAATGAGGGGGTGCGGGATGGAAGATGAGGCGAAGCCCGGAGGGGAAAAGAGCGGGGCGCTTTTCACCGCGCGGTCAGGCTCCGTTCAATCCATCGCCCTCCACGACGCTCCGCATCCGCCACGTGATCCAGAGGACGCGGGGATAAGCCCAGAGGAGGAACGCAGCGCCATCGAGGAAGTTATACTGCGACGCCGGCAGAAGGAGGGCCAGAGGGGTGAACAGGGCACCGAACCCCAGCTGGACCTTCACCTCTTTCCTCAGAGAAGCGAGCTCCCTCTCACCCATGCCCCGACGCTGAGCCTCCTTTCCCAGGACGAAGAGATAGGCTGCAAAGGCGCAGAAGTTCGCCGCCCGCAACAGGTTCTGAACCGGATCGGGCAGGACCACGCTCGCCCACAGGTTCACCGACCACAAGGGCCAGAGGATCCCCACGCCATCGAACCAAGCGAGCAAATCGGGGAGGATGTGCAGCCCCACGCTTCCCAGGAGCCATCCTCCGGCGAACGCCATTCGCGCGCGATCCCCGCGAAGGCGGGCGCTCCCGGCCAGCACCAGGGCGACGCCGATCGCAAAAAAGAGGGAGTGGGTCAGGGTGCGGTGGAACAGCGCCTCCGCCCGCGCCGGGTCCATTCCCAGCACGACCGCCACACCCTGAGGATAGGTGTCCAGATCGGGCAACAGGGCCCCGGCCATCAAACCCAGGGCGAACCCCCGGGGAGCCGGACGGAGCCGAAGGACGCTCAGGGCGAACAGACCATGCAGTCCGGGCTGCGGCATCTCCCTCTCCAGACGCCTTTCCATTCACCGCTTCACGGCATGTCCACCCACAGGGCCGGCACCTTACGCAGCCGCCCTCCGTCCCCCTCCCAGATCCCCGTTCGGCCCTCCCAGCGGAAGGAAGGGAATCGGCGCGCCTGCAGCAGCGCCCACGCCAGATCATAGCCCAGGGCCGCATAAGGGCCCGGCGGCGTCCCCAGGGAGAGCGCCCGATATGCGGCGACCCACCCCGGATCGTCCACCCGCCGGGTCTCCGCCACCACCCGGATCCCGGGGTCCCCCGGGATCAGCGCCCGGAGATCCGAGTGCAGGAGCCCCGGGCCGCCGAACAGGAGACCCCGCCAGCCCGCCTGCCGCCAGCGCCGCGCGGCCTCCCCCGCGTGGACCGCCCGGCCATCGAAGAGCACCGGCTCCTCTCCCCGGGGATCCGCCTCAGTCCACCGCGCCTCCACCACCTGCCATCCCCGGGCGCGGATCATGGCCACAGCCTCCGGCCCGAACCATTGCTCCTCCCCATCCCGGACCATCCAGAAGCGCGATCCAGACGCTTGGGGAAGGCTGCCCATCAGGGCCTCCACCATCGTGGAGGTGTCCGCCGCCGTGGCCATCGCCCCTGCAGGAACCCGGTCCGCCGGAAGCAGGGGGGCGATCCACAGGACGCCGGCCTCCCGGTAAACCGGAGCGGCCGCTCGCGTGGTCTCCGGCCGGAAATGGCCGATCACCGCGATCAAACCGGGACAGGCTGTGATCTGACGCGCCCGCTCCCGCGCCCGCTCCGGATCCCCCCCGTCGTCCAGGGCGAGGAGCATCGCCCACGGCCCATCCGGATGCCGGGCGTTCCACTCTCGGATCGCCAGGCGAGCCCCGAAGATCAGATCGTAACCGATCGCGCGATCCCGCCCCTCGAACGGAGCGACCAGGCCGATGGTCCAGAGCTCCGGGGAGCGACATGCAGTCAGCCCCAGAAGCCCGATCAGGAAACCCGCAAGCCTCTTCCTCACCGATACGCCCCTCCACCGCCTGCCCGGCCCGCCCGGGCCTCCAGGTAATCGGCGAGGGTGGCCGGGGTGTCGAATTGATAAGCGAAGGAGGTCAACCGGGCGATGCGGCTCCCATCCACCACCCACGGCCAGCGCAGGTAATGGAGCAGCGCCGGCGGCGCCTCGGTGACCGCCCGCCATCCCATCCGCCAGGCTACCGCGGCCAGGGGATATAAGAGGGCCCAGGGAAGGGCCACGGCCCGGGCTCGGGCGTGCCGGACCACCTCCTGGAACGGCATGGGGTTCGGGGCCCCCAGGTTGTAAGGGCCCGACGGTCCTTCATGGAGCAACGTCGCCAGGGCCTGGGCCACATCCTGCTCATGGATCAGCTGGAGCGGCGGGTTGGCCCCCCAAGGGAGAAACACAAAGGGTTTCTCCAGGCTGCGGGAGAGATAGTTCCGCATATGGGGGCCGGCGACCACCACCGGCCGCACGAGGATCACCCGGGCCTCCGGATGCTCGCGGGCGTAACGCGCCGCCATCCGCTCCAGCTCCAGCTTGTCCTCCACATATCCGAACCCCGGGCACCCGCGCAACGGCGCGTCCTCCGTCAGCGCAGGCGGGTTGTCGGGATACGCCCCGTAGACCGTGGCGCTGCTGAGGAGGATCACGGTCTCCACCCTTGCCTCCGCGCACGCCGCCAGCACGTTGGCGGTCCCCAGCACGTTCAGCGCCCGTTCCGCCTGCCGATCCCGCATGGGATCCACGGCGAAGGCCAGGTGGATCACTGCCTTCACGCCACGGGCCCGAAACAGGGCGCCCATGGGCTGTCGCACATCATGGCGGACGAACTCCGCGCCTTCCGGAAGATGGCGCGGCGGGCGGATGTCCAGGGCCAGCACCGCCGTGCCGGCCAGCCGCTCGAGCAGGCGGGACCCGATGTAGCCGCTGGCGCCGGTGATGGCGATCATCGCGACCCCCTTGCCGGAACGTCCGGGATGCTATAAATTGGGAACAGGTGGACTGAGGGAAGAGACACGAACCCCTCGCAAGGGCAGGAATCCGGCATGGCGGAGATCGAACCGACAACCCCGGAGTCTTCCGGGAATCTAACGCCCCCGGATGCGGAGCGCTGGCAGACCGCTCCGCTGGCCGAGGGGGAAACGGAGGTCGAAAGCCCGTCCCCCAAGGCCCCGGCGACGCTGCTGCGCCTTCGGATCGCCCAGAGCGGCCGCACCATCGAGGTGCGCACTTCCCAAGTCTGTGAGATCGGGCGGCCGGACCCCGGCCTTGGCCTCTTCCCGGATCTGGATCTCTCTCAGGAGGGCCCGGAGGCGATCTGGGTCTCCCGACGTCATGCATGCATTTTCTACCATGACGGACATTTCTACATCGAGGATCTGGGAAGCACCAACGGAACCTATCTCAACAACAAGCGCCTGGTCTCCGGTCTCCCCTACGCCCTCCAGGATGGAGATGAGCTGCGCTTCGGCCGCATCGTCGCCCACGTGCACATTGAGTAAACGTCTCCCCCGTGATCCCCGCGAAGGTCCCCCCTGAGCGCCGCGACGGTCAAGCCGTCCACGGCGGCCCGCGGCGGACGATGGCGTCGGCCATGCGGGCGACCCGGGCCATCGCCTGGACATCGTGAACCCGGACGATATCGGCCCCGCGGGCGATGCAGAGGGCCACGACGGCCGCCGTGCCCTCCAGCCGCTCCTCCGGCGGGAGGTTCAGGGTGTAGCCGATGAAGGATTTGCGGGAGGGCCCCACCAGAATGGGGAAGCCCAGCTCCCGCAGCTCCCCCAGGCGGTCGATCAGCTCCAGGTTCTGCGCCACGGTCTTGCCGAACCCCAGCCCGGGATCCAGGATGATCCGGTAAGGGGGGATCCCGGCGGCGCGGGCGGCCTGCACCCGTTCCTGAAGATGCGCTTTGACCGCCGCCACGATGTCTTCCTGCACCGCGCCCTCATAGCGAGCGCCCAGCCGGGGGTCCCGCACCACCGCATCCCGGCGGCTCCGGTTGTCCATCAGGACGATGGGGACGCCCAGCTCGGCCGCCGTCTCCGCCATGGCGGGATCCGCCCGCATCGCCCAGACGTCGTTGATCAGGTCCGCCCCAGCCTCCACGGCGGCCCGGGCCACCTCCGCTTTATAGGTGTCGATGGAGATGGGGCCCAACCCCTCCTCCGCCAGCCGTCGGATCACCGGCAGCACCCGGCGCATCTCCTCCTCCGCAGGCACCGGCTCCGCGCCGGGTCGGGTGCTCTCCCCGCCCACGTCGAGCAGATGGGCCCCCGCGGCCTTGAAGCGGCGCGCCTGCTCCAGGGCCGCCTCCACCCAGTCCGGCCCCTTCAGCAACCCATCCCCGGAGAAAGAGTCCGGGGTGACGTTCAGGATGCCCATCACCAGGGTCTCCCGTCCCCAGTAAAGGAAACCCCGCCCCACGCGCATCGGCGCCCGAGCCCATAGACGGATCCCGACGGCGGGCAAACCGGCGGCCAGGTCCGCTGCCGTCCGTCCCAGACGGGGGTGTCGCCACTCCGGGGCCACCTCCGCCAGCGGCGTCATCACGAAGGCGCGCTCGGCCATGCGCGGATGCGGCAGGGTTAGCGCCTCATCGTCCAGACACAGATCGTCGTAGAACATGACATCCAGATCGATGGGGCGAGGACCCCAGCGCGGGCCCGGCTGACGTCCCATCGCCGCCTCGATCGCCTTACAGGCTGTCAGCAGCTCGTAAGGGGAGCAATCCGTAGTGCCGAGGCAAACTGCGTTCAGAAAGAGGGGTTGGTCCACAACGCCCACGGGCTCCGTCTCGTAGAAGGAGGAGACGGCCTCGATCTCCACGATCTCCAGGAGGCGTTCCAGGGCCTCCCGCAAGGCCGCGTCCCGATCCCCCAGGTTGCTCCCCAGGGCGATGCCCACGCGATGCTTACGGCGTCGCAGCGGCGGCATGGAGCACCTCCCGGTGGATGGCGCGCTGGCCGAAGGATTCCTCCACCTCGATCTCCAGGGCGTGCAGGCGGAGCCCCTCTGGCAGGCGCGCCCGCAACCGCCCCGCGAGATAGCGAGCCAGCCACTCCGCCGACGTGTTGGGGATAGGCAGGATGCGCACATCCTCCAGGGGGAACACGTAGCGCTTGCGATCCACCTCCGCTTCCACCTGATCCTCCTCGATCCGCAGGCGCAGCCGCGGGTGCTCCGCCGGCAGCAGCACCCGGTGATCCAGCTCCTCCACCAGCGCCTTCACCAGGCGCTTCAGGGCGACAAAGTCCATCACCATGTCGTCCCGGAGCTCACCCTCCAGGGCCACCGACACCCGGTAGTTGTGGCCGTGGAGCGGCTCGCTCCCTTGCGGGAAGATCATGAAATGCCCGGCGCAGAACACCAGGTTGTCCTGAGCAACCTGCACGCGATCCATCCACAGCCCTCCCTCAAGAGGTCTTCCGCCTCGCGTCCGGCTATACGCTGCCTTCGATGGCCTCCGCCGTGCGCTCGGCGCAGGCCCGCCATGAGAACTGCGCAGCCCGCCGCAGCCCGCGCTCCCGCAACGTCTGCCCCAGATGGGCATCGACCAGGACGGCGATCAGCGCCCCCGCCATCCCCCGGGCGTCGTCCGGCGGGACCAGATAGGCGGCGTCGCCGGCCAGCTCGGCCAGGGCCGGGATCTCCGAAGCCACCACCGGCACCCCGCAGGCCATCGCCTCCAGCACCGGCAACCCGAACCCCTCATACCGGGAAGGATACAGGAAGGCTGAAGCGCCCCGATACAGCGCCGGCTTGTCCGCCTCGTCCACCGGGCCGATACATCGGATCACTTCCTCAAGTCCCCACGCCCGGGCCAGGGGGCGGGGATCCACGAACAGGCGATGGGAGCCCTCGGGCAGGCGCCCGGCGATCACCAGCGGGAAATTGTAACCGATCGCCTCTTGAGCCCAGGTGTAGACCGCCAGCAAGGTCTCGATGTTCTTGCGCCGATCGAAGCCCCCCAGATACAGCACATACGCCGGAGGCAGATCGTAACGGGTCCGCACCCGGGCGTCCGCGATGGGATCCGGGCGCGGGGTGAACCGCTCCGAGACCCCCAGGGGGATCGCCACCACCCGCTCCGGGGGAACCCGGAGCCGGCGAAGGATGTCCTGACGGGAGGCCTCGGAGTCCGTCAGGATGCGAGCGGCGCCCGGGGTGGCCGCCCGCACCAGGGCGGTATACAGCCGCACGCCGAAGCCCGACCGATATTCCGGGAAGAGCAACGGGATCAGGTCGTGGACCGTGACGATGATCGGCGCCGGGGCGCGCAGGGGCGGCGCCCAGTAAGGGACGAACAAGCGGTCCGCCCGCCAGCGGGCTGCAGCCTGCGGCAGGGCGAACTGTTCGAACCAGATCTTCCGGAGGGCGCGGGGCGCCCGGGGCAGCCGGATGGGCACCGGCGTCACTCCCTCCGGCAACGCGCTCCCCCATCCTTCCGGGAAGGCCACGCCGATCTCCCAGCCCGGCCGGACGACGGGGAGGCGCGCGATCATCTCCCGCACATACTGGCCGGTGCCGGTATCCGGATATCCCAGGAACCATCCGCTGATCAGCACCCGCATCCTTGATCCAACCACCTCGGGAAGGCTCAGAGGCTCTCCTTCCGGGGAAGGACCGGAAGGGCCGGCACCGTCACCGGAACCAGATCCTGAAACCAGAAGCCGTCCCGATAGACCTGCTCGCCCCGGGTGAAGGCCACCGGCTCCCGGAAGCCCGGGCCGTCATACACGAACGTATGGAACTCCCCGTTCTCCCCTGCGGGATCGACCTCCGGGGGAAGGTCGGCCAGGAAGCCCAGATCCAGGGTCCGCCCCAGGAAGGCCGGGCCCAGGCGCTTTCCGTCCACACAGACGGTGAGGGCCCGGAACCCCAGGGCGAGGAAGCGGCGCACCAGGTCATGGGTGGGCTCGCCCCAGATCGGGAACAGGACCTCGGCGCCGAGCGGGAGGAGGTGACGGAGCCGGTAGGCGCGGATCTCCTCCAGGAACAGGTCGCCGAAGGCGAAGCGGCGGATCCCCTGCTCCATGAGCGCGCGGACCGCCTCGCCCATCCGTTGCTCGTAGATCTCGTTGGGGCATGGATGGGGGAGCCACACCTCATAGAGGGGAAGGCCCAGGGCCGCGGCCTGGGCGTGGATCAGGGAGCGGCGCACCCCGTGCATGCTGACGCGATCGAAGGCCTCGTTCAGGGTGACCAGCAGCACGGCCACGCGCTCGCCCCGCCGCCGTAAGGCGTGCAGGGCCATCATGCTGTCTTTTCCACCGCTCCAGGCCAGCGCGATCATCGATGCCTCCCTGCCGGTGAATCAACCGCCTTATCCTCATTCTCTTAGGAGTTACGCAGTTGACAAGGTGCCCCCCCTGACGCGATCATGAGAGCAGGCATACCGGTAAGCGGCAGATGGCCAAGCGGCATGCCTTCATCCGAGAAACTCCCCGGAGGCTCCGGCCTCCGAGGCGGGGGTCGGTGGGCAGCCCCTGCGGCTGGTCCTCTGGCCTTGGGATAAAACTCGGGACCACGACTGGAACGCGCGGGAAACCGCGCAAGCCCTAAAATAGGAGCTACGCAGTTGGCTGCGCCCTTCTCTTCACGCGGCGGACGGGGCGATCATCATTAGGAGTTACGCAGTTGGGGCCCAACTGGGTCATTCCTACCGCCATATATGGGGTGTTTTGGCCGATCACTCGCCATATGTGGGGATCCCCTCCTGCCAACCACGTAAGTCCTACATCATGATGGAGGCGACGACGATGCCGACGGTCTGCCTGCGGTTCCGATTCGAGGAGCACCCCAGGATCCGCGCCCTGATGGAGGCCTGCACCGACATCCAGCGGCAGGCCGTCGACTACGCCCTGGAAAACGGCAAAACCGCCACCTTCACGATCATCAAAGCCCTCTACCCCTCCCTGCGCGCACAGCATCCGGATCTCCACTCCAACCTCATCTACGGGGCGATCCGATCCGGCGCCCGGATCGTCCACGGCTTCCGAAACCGGCAGCGGAAGGGGAAGACCCAGGCGGACCGGCCGGAGATCCGGCGCCCCTCGGTCTATCTGGTCCAACAGACGGCGAGGATCGAATGGGATGGCGAGACCCTGACCGTTACGATCCCGGTCTCCCCCCGGGATCCGGGGCCCATTATCCTTACTTTTCGCCCTCATCACAAGTATCGTCGGCTGCTGGATGAATGGAAAGCAGGGCGGGCGCGGATGGGGGAGCCGACGCTCACGGCCCATTCCCTCTCCATCCCCCTCAAGTTCCCGGATCCCATCCCCTATGAGCCGGAGGGGGTGATCGGGATCGACAGCAATGAAGGGAACCTCACGGCCTTTGTGACCTCCACCGGCGAGATCCGGGAGATCGACACCGGTTATGTGGGGAAGGTCAACCGGGACCATCTGCGACGAGAGATCAAAGGGACGAGAGGGAAGCACAACCCGAAGGCCAAGAAGAAGATCGCCTCCAAACACCGAAGGATTCGCCGGGAGAAGACGGAGAACTTCTGGCATCATCTGGCCCTGGCGCTGATCGCCTGGGCGCTGGGGATGCGGGCGGCCCTGGTGCTGGAGGACCTTCGGGGGATGAAGGAGCGGATCGGGGAGGGGAAGTCCAGGAGGATGCGGCAGCGTTTGCTCAACTTCTGGAGCATTATGACTTTCCATCGCATTCTGGTTCACAAGGCGAGGTTTTATGGGGTTCCGGTGATTTGGGTGGATCCGCAGAACACGTCTCGGGCGTGTCCGGTATGCGGCAAAGTGAATGAAAGGCTAAGGGGACACGTCCTGGCGTGCCCCTGCGGGGTGAGGATGGGCCGTCACGAGGCGGCGGCGGTGAACATCGCCCGCAGGGGGGTGGAATTCCTCGGGGGCCTGGGCCCTCGGGGCAGGGGTCGGTGGGCGACCCCGGTGGCCGGTCCTCTGGCCTCGGGCTAAAACCCGAAGCCACGACCGGAATGCGCAGAAAACTGCGTAAGTCCTATCTCTGCTTTGAGGTAAAATCCTTCAAGTGGCCGGAGGGCTCCGGCTGTCCACGGATCTGATCTCCGCACAGGAGGGAGCCTCGATGGGGAACCTGGAGGGCCGTGTGGCGGTGGTGACCGGAGCCTCACGGGGGCTGGGGCGGGCCATCGCCCTGGAGCTGGCCCGGCGGGGCGCCCGGGTTGTGGTGAACTACCGGCAGAACGAGGCCGCCGCCCGCGAGGTGGTGGAGGCCATCCGGGCCGCCGGCGGGGAAGCCATCGCCGTGCAGGCCGACGTCAGCCGCTATGAGGAAGCCGAGCGTCTGATCCGCGCTGCCCTGGAGGCCTTCGGCCGCGTGGACATCCTGGTCAACAACGCGGGGGCTACCCGGGATAACCTGCTGGCCCTGATGAAAGAGGAGGACTGGGATTTCATCCTGGCCACCAACCTGAAAAGCGCCTTCAACTGCACCAAGGCCGCCCTGCGGCCGATGATGCGGCAGCGCTACGGGCGCATCATCAACATCACCTCCATCGCCGGCCTGGTGGGCAACGCCGGTCAGACCAACTACGCCGCCGCCAAGGCCGGCCTCATCGGCTTCACGAAATCCCTGGCCAAAGAGGTGGGCTCCCGCAACATCACCGTCAACGCCGTGGCCCCCGGCCTGATCCCTACGGACCTGACAGAGCCCCTGCCCCAGGAGTTCAAGGAGGCGGCCCTGCGGATGACCCCCCTGGGGCGCCTGGGGACGCCGGAGGATGTGGCCTACGCGGTGGCCTTCCTGGCCTCCGACGAGGCGGCCTTCATCACCGGCCATGTCCTCACCGTGGACGGCGGGATGACATGCGTATGAGCGGACAGGGAGAACCGGGAATGGGTGGGGTGGAGGAGCACGCGCCGATCCCCGGCCGTGTCATCGTCGCCCCCGAGGTGCTGCGAACCATCGTCCGGCAGGCCGCCCTGCAGGTCCCCGGGGTCGCGCGCCTGGCCCCGATGCGGGTCGGGCCCTGGCCCCTCGCCGAAGGGGTCCGTCTGACGGTGGTGGAAGATCGGGTGCGGGTGGACGTCGCCCTGGTGGTGCGTCCGGAGGCCCGCTTCCGCGAGGTCGCCCGACAGGTCCAGGAGGAGGTGGCCCGGGCCCTTCGGGACCTGACCGGCCTGGAGGTCGAGGCGGTCAACATCCTGATCGCGGACGTGGAGGTGGAAGCCCGTGGCCCGTCGACCGCCTCCGGCTCGGAAGAACGACCCTGAAGGAGGCGCCCGGGAGGGCGGGGGGATCCCGCTGCTGCGGCGGGCCCGCATGGTGGCCCTGCAAGCCCTTTATGAGATCGACGCCGCCGGCCACCCGCCCGGCGAGGTCCTCGCGACCCGCTTCCAGGCGGAGCCCTTGCCCGCCGAGGCTCGCGCCTTCGTCCAGGAGATCGTCACCGGGGTCCTCGCCCACCGCGAGGAGATCGACCGGCTGATCCAGCGCTACGCCCCGGCGTGGCCGGTGGCCCAGATGGCCATCATCGACCGCAACATCCTGCGCATGGCCATCTTTGAATTCGTCATCGCCCGGCGCACGAGCCCGGCGGTGGCCATCAATGAGGCCGTGGAGCTGGGGAAGCTCTTCGGCTCCGACAGCACCCCGCGCTTCGTCAACGGCGTGCTGGGCAGCATCGCCGATGAGATCGAAGGGGGAGATGGGAGCGGGGCCTGAGGAGGACATGCCATGGAAAGCCTGTTCGGCATCGGCCCGATGGAGCTGGCCTTCATCTTCCTGCTGGCCTTCATCCTGCTGGGGCCACGGGATCTCCCGCGTCTGGCTTATCAGCTGGGGCGCTGGGCCCGACAGGCCCAGCTCCTCTATGCGGAGTTCCGACGGGAGTGGGAGGCGGAGGTCCAGGAGGTCGCCCGGGAGGTAGAGCAGGCCGCCACAACGCCCCCCGAGACCTTCCTCCCGCCAACCGTCGCCACCTATCAGCTGCCTCCCTCCTCGGGGATCACCCATGCGGACCCCTCGTCTTCGGAGCCCGGGGAAGGCCGTTAAGCCCCGAAAGGTGGATCAGCCCCGGCCGCTGCTGGAGCATCTGGAGGAGCTGCGCCAGCGGCTGCTGCGGAGCCTGGTCGCCCTGGGGATCGGCACCGGGGTGGGGTTGCTCATCGCGGACCGGGTGATCGACGTCCTGGCGGCGCCGGTGGGCGGGCGGGCCGGGCTGGTCTCGGTGGACGTCACGGAGAGCATCGCCGCCTATATGCGCGTGGCCCTGCTCTCCGGGTTCACCCTGTCCTTCCCCTACATCGTCTATCAGATCCTCGCCTTCATCTACGTAGGGTTGCTCCCCCACGAACGACGGATCGTCCTCCTCCTGGTGCCCCTGGCCACCATGCTCTTCGTGGGAGGCGCCGCCTTCACGTATTTCGTGATGATGCCGGTGGCCATCCCCTTCCTCACCACCTTCGCCGGCATCCGGACCCAGCCCCGGCCCTCCACGTATCTCACCTTTGTGGTCTCCCTGATGTTCTGGCTGGGCTTGAGCTTCGAGATGCCGCTTGTGGCCTTCGCCCTGGCCAAGGCCCGCCTCATCACCGCCCGCCAGCTGCTGCGCGGGTGGCGTTTCGCCGTGCTGGCCATCGCCGTCCTCGCCGCCGCCATCACGCCCACGGTGGACCCGGTCAACATGAGCATCGTGATGTTGCCGCTGCTCGGGCTTTACCTGCTCAGCGTGCTGCTGGCTGCCCTGGCATAACGCATGCGCTTCATCCCGCTTCGGAGGGAGCATCATGGCCGATCGCATCCGCGTGATCATCATGGGCGCCGCCGGAAGGGATTTCCACAATTTCAACGTCTTCTTCCGGGACAACCCGGATTACGAGGTGGTGGCCTTCACGGCCGCCCAGATCCCGAACATCGAAGGGCGCCGGTATCCGCCCGAGCTGGCCGGCCCCCTGTATCCCGAGGGCATCCCCATCCGCCCCGAGGAGGAGCTCCCGGAGCTCATCCGCCGCTTTCGGGTCGATCGCGTGGTCTTCGCCTACAGCGACGTCAGCCACGAGTATGTGATGCATCGGGCCAGCATCGCCCACGCGGCCGGGGCGGATTTCTGGCTGATGGGCCCCCGCGCCACCCAGCTGAAATCCCGCAAACCCGTGGTCTCCATCGGCGCGGTGCGCACCGGCAGCGGCAAAAGCCCCACCACCCGCCGGGTGGCCCGGCTGCTGCGGGAGCTCGGCTGGCGTCCGGTCATCGTGCGCCACCCGATGCCCTACGGCGACCTGCGCAAACAGGTCGTGCAGCGCTTCGCCTCCTTCGAGGACCTGGATCGCTACGAGTGCACCATCGAGGAACGGGAGGAATACGAGCCTCATCTGGCCAACGGCTTCATCGTCTACGCGGGGGTGGACTACGAGCGGATCCTGCGGGCGGCGGAGGAGGAGGGGGATCTGATTCTCTGGGACGGGGGGAACAACGACTTCCCCTTCTTCGTCCCCGACCTCCACATCGTGGTGGCGGATCCCCACCGCCCGGGCCACGAGCTGCGCTACCATCCCGGCGAGGCCAACCTGCGCATGGCCGACGTGGTGGTGATCAACAAGATCGACACCGCCTCCCCGGAGGCCATCCATCAGGTCCGGGAGAACGTCCGGCAGGTCAACCCCCGGGCGGTCCTCATCGAGGCCGCCATGCCCATCTTCGTGGAGGAACCCAACGCCATCCGCGGCCGGCGGGTCCTGGTGGTGGAGGACGGGCCCACCCTCACCCACGGGGAGATGGCCTACGGGGCGGGGATGGTCGCCGCCCGCCGCTTCGGGGCGGCGGAGATCCTGGACCCCCGGCCTTACGCGGTGGGCAGCATCCGGGAGGTCTACCAGCGCTATCCCCAGACCGGGCCGGTGCTCCCGGCCATGGGCTACGGCGCCGCGCAGATCCGCGAGCTGGAGGAGACCATCAACCGGGCTCCCTGCGACCTCGTGCTAACGGCCACGCCGGTGGATCTGACCCGCATCCTGCGGGTGCGTCATCCCGTGCTCCGGGTGCGCTACGAGATCCAGGAGATCGGCCGCCCCACCCTGGCCGACGTGCTGATGGAGCGCCTGGGGCGCGGCCCGCAGCCGCCGGATTCTGGTGCAGGCCGGAATTGAATCCCGGGTTGCGGGGAACATCCCGATCATCGCCCCCTCAGCCCGGTGTCCCTTCCGGTTCGCCGCGCCGGGCCAGCAGGATGCTTCCCCGCAACGCCTCCTCCAGCCCGGGGGGAAGATCTGGACCCGTTAGCAAGAGGTCCAGGGCCACCTCCAGACGGCGAGAGAAGAAGAAAAAATAGGGCTTCATGGCTTCCAGGTGGTTTCCGGAGATCTCCCGCACCCGAAGCAGCAGATCCACATCGCTGGTCCCGGTGGCCGTCCCGGTCGCCAGGGAGCCGATCAGCCGCATCTCCAGGAGCTCCGGGAAGGCCTCCAGCGCCTCGGCGGCCGCCTCCCGCAACCGTCGGAGGAGCTCATCCCGATCCAGGGAGATGGCTTTCACAGAACCGGAGGATTCGATCCGCCGCACGAAGCGTCTCCCGGGCCTGGGTTTCCGTGAAGTAATCCGCGGGCTTGCCGGAGGGGAAGCCGTTCGGATAACGAGGCGGGATGTAATAAAGGTCCAGCAATCGGGCATCATCCAGGATCTCAGGGGGAACTTCAATCCGCTGTCCGATCCACTTCAGCATCTCGGTCAGGGAATGTCCCCACAGCGTCAGGCCCAGCGCGAGCCCCAGCGCCTTGACGACCTTCCCCGCGGACTGCTGGAGCGTGAAACACGCCCATTCGTAGTATCCATACTGAGTGTCCAGGAGCGCCCATTCGCGATCCCGCTTCCCCTGCTCATACCAGTCCTTCCAGCGGCTGGCCATGGATCCCCCGCGGGGAGCGAATCCTTCGCCGGGAATTATGCCGGACCGTCCGGTGCAGGGCCCAGGAATCCTCCCCAGCCTTCCCTCTCCTGCCGATCCCATCCCGCTTCCCTGGCAAACGGCCTCGAGCCCCGGAGGAGCGAGCTCCCGTCCGGCGAAGGAGTCCGCACGGATCTGTTATCCCCGCATTTGACGGGGCTTCCCCCACCCCTCTAAAATGATGAGCGAAGCGATCGCTTTGCCGCCGGTCTGAGCGGGCTCAAGCGGATCTTCACGATAGACCCCCCCGATCCAGCGGGAGGGATGGGAAGGTGAGCGGGATGCGGTATTACATCCACACCTTCGGCTGCCAGATGAACGTGGCCGACAGCGAGCGGCTGGCCTCGGCCCTGGAGAAGCTTGGCTATCAGATGGCCGAGCGGCCGGAGCAGGCCGACGTGCTGGTCGTCAACACCTGCGTCGTCCGCCGGTCGGCCGAGGAGAAGGCCTACGGGTGGCTCCACATGGTCCGGCCCCTCAAGGAGCGGCGGCCGGACCGCGTGGTGGCGGTCATGGGCTGTCTGGTGGGCGTGAAGGGCAACGAGGGGCTGCGCCGGGCCTTCCCCTGGGTGGACGTCTTCATGCCCCCGGCGGACCCCCGGCCGCTGGTGGAGTTCCTGGCCCGGCGGGTCGATGAGGGCCGGGCGGTGGAGGACCTGGAGCGCATGGTCCGCTACGCGCTCCAGGACGAGGAGCTGGTGCTGCCCCTCTCGGAGCGGGGCCGCAAGGTGACGGCCTACGTGCCGGTGGTCCACGGCTGCTCCTTCGGTTGCACCTTCTGCATCATCCCCTACCGCCGCGGCCCGGAGCGCAGCCGCCCGGTGGGCCAGGTGGTGGCCGAGGTGCGCGCCCTGGCCGAGCAGGGCGTCCGGGAGGTCACCTTGCTGGGCCAGATCGTCGACCGCTACGGGAAGGACATCCCCGACGGCCCGGACCTGGCGGACCTGCTGCGGGCGGTCCATGAGGTGGAGGGCATCCAGCGCATCCGCTTCCTCACCTCCCATCCCAGCTTCATGACCGACCGGATCATCGAGGCGGTGGCGGAGCTGCCCAAGGTCTGCGAGCACATCGAGATCCCGGTTCAGGCGGGCAACGATGAGGTGCTGGCCCGCATGCGCCGGGGCTACACCGTGGCCGACTACAAGCGCGTGGTGGAGAAGATCCGCCGGCGCATCCCCAACGCCTCCATCGCCACGGACATCATCGTCGGCTTCTGCGGCGAAACCGAGGAGCAGTTCATGGACACCTACCGGCTGGTGGAGGAGCTGGAGTTCGACGTGGTGCACATCGCCAAATACTCCCCCCGGCCGGGGACGGTGGCCTGGCGCACCATGGCCGACGACGTGCCGCCCGAGGAGAAAGAGCGCCGCTTCCGCATGCTGGAGGAGCTTTACGAGCGGATCTCCCGCCGCAAGAACGAGGCCCTCATCGGGCAGACGGTGGAGATCCTGGTGGAGGACCGCAACGAGAAGGGCAAGTGGTTCGGGCGGACCCGCAACAACAAGCTGGTCTTCTTCGAGGACGGCGACCGCGACTGGCGAGGGCAGCTGGTCTCCGTCCGCATCACCGCCGCCGGCCCCTGGTCCCTCCAGGGAGTCCCCGTGGAGCCCAGTCTGGAGCCCGGTCGATCCCCACGCTGAAACCCCCGGCCTTCTCCGGCATCTTCGAAAACGAAGGGGCCGGACCGCGGATCCGGCCCCTTTTCCCCAGGACCCTTATCCTCCGTTCGCGCTACAATGAAGGAGCCAGCGTCTGCAAGGTGAATCTACCCCCCTGAGCCTCAGGAGGCTAAATGCGAGCGCTGTATGAGGCCATCCTGCGGGCGTATGAGGAAGACCGGCCGGTGGCGCTGTGCACCGTGATCCGGGCCCGCGGCTCCGTCCCCCGCCACGAGGCCGCCAAAATGCTCGTCCACCCCGACGGCCGGATCCAGGGGACCATCGGAGGCGGGGAGATGGAAGCGCGAGTGATCCAGGAGGCGCTCCACGTTATTCAGGAGGGACATCCTCGGCTGGTCCGTTACACCCTCTCCGACCCCCTACAGGGCGACCCCGGGGTCTGCGGCGGGGAGGTGGAGATCTTCATCGAACCCCTCCTGCCACCCGCGGTGCTGATCATCGGGGCCGGACACGTCGGCCGGGCCCTCGCCCACCTGGCCAAATGGCTGGGCTTCCGCGTCCTGGTCAGCGATGACCGGCCGGAGCTCTGCACCCCGGAATGGATCCCCGAGGCGGACCGCTTCTTCGTGGGGCCGCCCGAAGAGGTCCTCCCCCAGGCCCCGATTCACCATCAGACTTACATTGTCCTCACCACCCGGAACCATCCCCTGGACGTGCGGATCCTCCCGCTGATCCTGGATTCCCCGGCGCCCTACATCGGGGTGATCGGCTCCCGGCGGCGCTGGCTGCTGACGGCCAAGGCCCTGATGGAACGCGGCATCCCCCTGGAGCGCCTGGCCCGGGTGCGCTCGCCCGTAGGCCTGGAGCTCCGGGCGGAAACGCCGGAGGAGATCGCCGTCTCGATCATGGCGGAGATCATCGCCGTCCGGCGCGGGGGGAGCGGCGCGCCGATGACCGCAGATATCCGGGAGCTCTTGCGGGAAGCGATCCCCGGATGAGCTCCGGAAGCGGCGACCCGGCGGAGAAGCAGGGGCCGGATCGCCCGAAGAGGCGCCATCCGGCCCCACCCGATGCTCCACGAATGACCTGCGCGGTGCCTTCGGAGGAGACTATTCGCGGAGGAACTCCCGGAGCTTGCGGGCGTAAGTGGGATGCCGCAGGCGGGCGAGGGCCTGGGCCTCGATCTGCCGCACCCGCTCCCGCGTAACCCCCAGCTTGCGCCCCACCTCCTCCAGCGTGTAGGAACGCCCGTCCGCCAGCCCATAGCGCAGCTGGAGGATGCGGGCTTCGCGCGGGGAGAGGGTGGCCAGCGCCTCGTGCAGGATCTCCCGCAACATCTGCTGGCTCACTGCCTCCGCCGGGGAGGCCGTCCCCCGATCCTCGATGAAGTCCCCCAGCACGCTCTCTTCCTCATCATCCGTGGGGGTCTCCAAGGAGAGAGGCTGGCGGGCCATCTGGAGCAACTGCTCCGCCCGCGCCCGGGGGATGCCCATCGCCTCCGCCAGCTCCTCCGGCGTCGGCTCCCGGCCCAGCTCCTGGGCCAGTTGCTGCTGGAGGCGCATGAGCTTGTTGATCTGATCCCCCATATGGACAGGGACGCGGATGGTGCGGGATTGGTCGGCGATGGCCCGGGTGACCGCCTGGCGGATCCACCAGGTGGCATAGGTGGAGAACTTGTGGCCCCGGCGCCAGTCGAATTTCTTCACCGCCCGGATCAGGCCGATGTTGCCCTCCTGGATGAGGTCCGAAAGGGGAAGGCCCCGGCCCGCGTATTTCTTGGCCACGCTGATCACCAATCGGGTGTTGGCCAGGATGAGGTGTTCCTGGGCCGCCCGCCCGTCGGCGACGATCTCCTCCAGCCGACGGCGCTCCTCGGGGGAGAGACCCCCCTGGGCCAGGCGTCGCTCCGCCGCCCGCCCGCGCTCGATCCGCCGGGCCAGCTCCACCTCCTCCTCCGGCGTCAGCAGGGGGATCCGCCCCACCTCCTTGAGATAGAGGCTGAGGAGGTCATCGGAGTCCAGCTCCGCCTCCAGCTCCTCCTCCCAGAGGCCTTCTTCGTCAACCTCCTCCTCCGCGGAGATCGGGCCTTCCTCCTCGGGAGCGTCCGTAACCTCCACCCCTGCCTCCAGAAGGGCCGCGAAGATCTCATCCAGCCGATCCAGGTCGTTCTCGGCCTCGGGGAAGAACTCCAGGATCTCTTCAAAGGTCACATACCCCCGGGATCGACCCAGGGCGAGGAGCTGGTCCAGCGTCGTGCGATGCGGGCTCAGGATTCCCTCCAGCATGAAGCCGATTCCTCCATCAGGTTTGACCGCTTCGATCAGGGTGTCGGAGTCACACCCGGGGTGGGCGAAGGGCCGGGCGTGGGAGTGGGCGTGGCCGTCGGCGTAGGGGTCACCGTCGGCGTGGGCGTGGGCGTCGCCAGCGGCGGCTCCGTGATCAGCTTCCGGGCCTCATCGATGGCGAAGGTCCCCACCACATACACCGCCGGATCCCCCTCCCGGCGCACGTAATAGCCACCCCCGATCGGCGTCGCCGTCCCCACCGTCAGCGTGAACACCCGATCCGTGGCGCTGATCCCAATCGTGTAAGTCGGCGTCACCAGCCCATAGGCGGAGAGATCCGTGACGTCGGAAATCACCTGCTGAACGAAGAGCGTCGCCAGCCCTCCGGCCAGGGTGTCCAGGGCATCCTGGCGCACCAGATGGCGGGTGGGCGCGATCATGAACCACTGTCCGCTGGCATCCCGCTCCACCTCCGCCTCCCGCCCGGCGGCGTGGTCGATGACCCGGATGCGCTGGATGGCGGCGCTGCTCACCTCCAGGAGGTTGCGGGATGCGCCCGCCGGCGTCGGCGTGGGACGAGCCGTGATCCTCGGCTCCAAGTATACAAAGAGGGCCAGGATCAGGAAAGCGACCACCAGGCCCAGCGTCCCCCAGCGCTTCATCGCCGATCACCTCCGATCCGATGCCCGGCTTCTATGAGAAAAGACCGCATCGGGATCCTCGAATCCCCTCAGCGACGCTGCCACCATACCATGGCGCCGGCGGCCAGGACCAGCAGCGGCATGGCCACCACCGTCAGCATGAAGACGGTGCGGACCTGGGCCGGCGTGGCGCTCAGGGCGCGGACGGTGGCGGAGGGAGACTGGCGCAGCCCGATCAGGACCTCGGACTCCGAGAGCCAGTTGACGGCGTTGACGAACAGATCCAGGTTGGCGAAGGGCAGGTTCGCCCCCACGTTCTGGTTGGCGGCGAAATCCGCATCTCCGAAAAGGACCAGGCGGCCTTTCCCGTTCACCTGCTCCACCGCCACAGCCAGGGCCTGAGGCCCCACCGGCTTGCCGCCCGGCCCCGGCAACCGTCCCTGGCTTAACCCCTGGCGCAACGCGCCCAGATCCGTCTCGCCCCAGCTCTGGTTGCTGGTCTCCACCAGCCGGACGGCGCGGAAGCGGTCCGAAGGGACGCGGCTGTCATCGATGGAGCGCGCGGCCGGGAAGGCCGTGGCGATCCCGCGCAGCTTCTCCGTGATCGGGCTGAACCCGTAGCGGCCGGCCACCGGGGTGAGCGGATCCGTGAACATCGAGCTCACCGGATCGACGATCACGTCATCCCGGAAAGCGATCCCCCAGTCCGCCAGCACCCGGTTGATGGACTCGGTCACCCCGGCTCCGACGTTCTGGAGGGCGGGATCCAGCGCGATCAGCATCCGCCCGCCGGCGTTGAGATAGCCTTTCAAGGCCTCAACCTCGCGATCCAGCAGCGGGCGGGTGGGGCCGACCAGGATCACGGCCGCCGCATCCGCGGGCACCGTCGCCGTGACCGCCAGGTTCAGGGGCTCCACCGCATATCCCTCCCGTTCCAGGGCCCGACGGACCTGGGCGTAGCCGTTGTCCCCTTCCTCCTGGATGTCCCGCTCCCCATGGCCGGTGAGGACGTAGATCTTGGGCTGGGTCGTGCGGATCAGCTTCACCAGGGCTGAGGTGAATTCCTGTTCCGTATAGAGGGTGACCTGCTGCCGTCGATCCCCCATCACGAAGAGGATCGTCCCGTCCTGGCTGACCCCCCACTGCCGGGCCAGGGAGGCCTGGGCCACCGGATCGATGAACCGGTAAGAGAACTTCCCGTTGCTGTAATGCCGATACTGATCCAGCAGATCCGCCGCATCCTCCCGGGCGAACTGGAAGTTCTGGGAGAAGAAGGCCAGGGCCTCCACCGGCTGGGGGAGGGCGCTGAGGATCTGGAGGGTCTGAGGGGAGAGGGAGAAACGCCGCTCCGCGGTCACATCCCAGCGCTGGGCGTGGCGGACCGCCAGGATGTTCAGCAAGACCATGATGCCGATGAAGGCCGCGCTGGCCAGGACGGCGTTGGCGCCGAAGGCGAAGGGGCGCCCCTGGATCCAGGCGCGGGCCTGCTCCGGGGCCAGGTAGATGGCGATCCCCCCCAGCAGGACGGCCAGAAGGAGGGCGACCACGCTGGGCGCGCCGAGCCGCCCCTCGATGGTCCAGGCGACCGCGGCGGCGACGAGAGCCAGGAGGGCAAGCCCCCACAGCGCCCGGAGGATCGCTTCGGACGGCCGGGCCAGGTTCATCGCCACCTCCGCGAATTCAGGATCTGCACGGTGAGGAACAGGAAAGCTGCGGTGACGCTCAGGTAATACACGATGTCCGCCGTGTCGATCAAGCCCCGACGGAAGTTCAGAAGGTGGTTCCGCAGATCCAAATGGTTCAGAATCTGCTGGAGGATGGGGTTGGTGATCCCATCCGCGGGCAGGCTGGCCACCGCCAGCAGGATCACCAGCCCGATCCCCACCACCGCCGCCACCACCTGGTTCTGGGAAAGGGAGGAGGAGAACAGGCCGATGGAAAGCAACGCCGCCCCGAAGAGGGCCATCCCCAGGTAGCCGGAGAGGATGGGGCCGACGTCCGGGTTGCCTCGCATCCAGAACAGGAGCAGCGGATAGACGGCGGTGGCCAGGAGAAGCCCGAGATAGAAAACCAGGGCGGCCAGATACTTCCCCAGCACCACCTCCCAGTCCCGCACCGGCGCCGTGAGCAACAGCTCCAGGGTCCCCAACCGCTGTTCCTCCGCCAGCAGGCGCATGGTCAGCACCGGGGCGACGAAGAGCAGGATGGTGGTCATCACCCCGAAGACATATCGCATGGTCGGCTCCGATCGGCTGAGGACGGTGAAGACCACGTCGGTGTAGAAGAAGAAGCCCATCATGGCCAGGAAGGCCGCGCCCACCAGATAGGCGATGGGCGAGACGAAATAGGCCCCGAGCTCGCGACGGGCGATGGCCCACACGTTACGCATCGATGCCCTCCTCAGTCCTGAGCGGTCACCTGAAGGAACAGATCCTCCAGGGTGAGGCCGACGGGCCGGAGCTCCAGCAGGCGCCACCCGCGGCGCACGATGGCCTCAGCGAGGACCGGGCTGGGATCCTCCCGGGCCTCGGGGGCCACCTGGATCTCATACACCCCCCGCTCCAGCCGCTCCACCCGATGCACCACGGGGAGTCCATGCAACGCCTCCGGGACCTGCGCGTCCGCCCCATCCACCCGCAGGAAGATGCGGTCCGGCCGCCGGCTGCGCAGGGCCTCCCCCAGCGTCATGTCCGCCCGGATCCGCCCCCGGTGGATGATCAAAACGCGGTCGCAGATCTGCTGGACCTCCGCGAGGATATGCGTGGAGAGCAGGATGGTGTGGGTTTTGCCCAGCTCCTGGATCAGCTCGCGCACCTCCCGGACCTGCCGGGGATCCAGGCCGATGGTGGGCTCGTCGAGGATCAGGACGTCGGGGTTGTGCAGGATGGCCTGGGCTAAGCCCACCCGCTGCCGGTAACCCTTGGAGAGCTTCCCGATGAGCGCGTCCGCTTGATCCTCCAGCCCGGTGAGGGCCATGGCCCGCTCCACCGCAGCCTTGCGGTTCGGAACCCCCCGGATCTCCGCCATAAAACCCAGATAGGCGCGGACGCTCATCTCAGGATACAGGGGGACGGTCTCCGGAAGGTAACCGATGTGGCGGCGGGCTTCCAGGGACTGGAGGACCGTGTCATAGCCGGCGATGCGGGCGCGGCCCCGGGTGGGCGGCATGTAGCCGGTGAGGATGCGCATGGTCGTCGTCTTCCCGGCCCCGTTCGGGCCCAGGAACCCGACGATCTGCCCCCGCTCCACGCGGAACGTCACATCTTCGATGGCGACCACCTGGTTGCCGTAGATCTTGGTCAATCCCTCCACTTCGATCATGACCGCTCACCCCGCTCCAGGATCATGGGGGAAAGACCACACCGCCCGGATCGTGGGCGCCCCACCGGAGATGGTTCGCAAGGAGGCGGTTGGCGACGGGCGGAACCGGAGGACACACCCTGCTGGAAAAGATCCGCAACGCCCATCGATCGGCCGCGACATCCGCCTCCGACATGCAACGCCTCACCGACTATGCCGGTGAGGCCTCCGAATCCGGACATGATTTTATAGACAAGCGGGGGAAGAGCTGTCAAATCGGCTCCGGGCTCGGGTGTGTCCCAAAATGACAACTGCTCGCAGTTGTCCTACAAAGCGGCCAGGCCCGACAAAATTGGGACACACCCCCGGGCTCTGCCCTTCACAGCGCCCGCATCCCATCCCACCCGATCTCCACCGGACCATCAAACGTCTCGCGGGCGCGGGCGATCCACGCCTCCCCATCCACCTCCGGAGGCAGATGGACCAGGATCAGCCGGCGGGCGCCGGCCTCCCGGGCGATCCGCCCGGCGCCTTCCGGTGGGGTGTGCCCGGGATAAGCGCCCGTGGCTTCGTGGATCAGCACCTCGACCCCCCGGGAGAGGCGGGCCATCGCCGGGCACGGTTCGGTATCCGCGGAATAGGCCGCCGTGCCTTCGGGAAGCTCGATCCGCAGGGCCAGGGTGGGCACGCTGTGGACCACCGGGGCGGCCAGCAAGCGGACGGAGCCTGAAGCTTCCACCATGGAATCCGGCTCCGGAGGGATCGGCCGCCAGTCCACCGGGAACATGCCGGCCCACGAGCGCCATTCGAAGAGGTCCAGCAGCGCCCGGGCCCGCTCCAGCGCGTCCTCGGGCCCTGCGATCCAGAGGGGATCGGCCCGCCGCAGCAGCCAGAGGCCCATCAGAAGCCCGGGGAGGCCGCTCAGGTGATCCGGGTGACGGTGGGAGAGAAAGATCCCCCGCAACCGCATGGGATCCATGCCCATCCGACGGAGGCGGTGCAACGGCGATCCTCCGGCCTCAATGAGGATCAGCCCGTCGGCCGCCTCCACCACCAAGCTCACGTAATCCCGCCGGCCATCCGGGACCGCACCGGAGGTCCCCAGCAACCAGAGGCCCATCCGCGCCCTCCATCCGATCCCGTGTTCAAGATCCGCACTGTCCTCACAGACAGAGCAGGTCTATGCCGCTTCGCAGGGAACCCCATCCTCACCATTCATCCGTCGCCTGCAACCATCCCTCACGGATCAAAAGGTCTTCACACCACCTGAGGAACAACGCCACACGCTCCCTCAGATGACGGACTCTTTCGGGGGAGAACAAGACCGAAGGGGCATCATCCGCAAGCATCCGATCGTTGAAAGCTTCATGGAACCAGCGAGCGGACTCTACGGGCATAAGCCCTCATAGAGCAATTTCAATGCCTTCCTCCCGGATCCATTCCCAATCTAATCGAAGAAGGCGGGTCTGACAACGTCAAGGCAACTCGTCCTGCTTCTCCCAACCGCGGGGCTGCCTTCGGGCGCGCGATCCCGATCGCGCTGGCCCAGGCAGCCCCACACCGTCGATCCCGTCAACCCGGCGGCCCGAAGGAATCCGCCTGCCCCAGCGCCCGACATCCATGCCCTCGGCGCTCCGACAGTAATCGGTTGGCTCTTCCCTTCCAATGATCGGGGATTGGGATGCCGTTCGGCAGCCCGCAGTGGCCCTGCGCGAACCGGTGGCCCAAGGAGGGGAGAGAACGATCGATGCGGGAAGCGCGGCTTCCCTCGCGACCTCCGACCGCCCCGAAGACAGAAAGGTTCGAAGCCGGAGCCCTCCCGCTGGCAAGCCGAGATTCATTTCGACCTTGTATTTGTTGTAGGAGCGGCTTTAGCCGCGACCTTTGCATCATCGAGAACCAGGGGTTCCGGGTTACCGAAGCGGCTTTCACTGCGACCCTTGCGTCATTGAAGACGAGGGTTCGGGGCTAAAGCCCCTCCTACAGAAACCATCTTTTTGTAGGAGCGGCTTTAGCCGCGACCCATCGCGGGATCGAAGACGCGAAGCCCGAGGTTGAAGCCCCTCCCATCCAAAGCGACCGATGGCGGCCTGGAGGGCAACGGTTCGGGACCAAAGTCCCTCCTACAAACAAGACCGATGTCTGTAGGAGCGGTTTTCGCCGCGACCCATCGCGGGATCGAAGACGCAGGGTTCGGGGCTGAAGCCCCTGTGTAAGCCGAAATTCATTTCGGCATCCCCGTTATCGCCGCGACCCCTGCGCCATCGAAGATGCGAGGTTTGGGGCGAAAGCCCCCTTACGCAAGCCGAAATTCATTTCGGCATCCATTCGGGATCAGCGCCCCTCCTCACAAGACGGGGATCTCAGGGGCGGGGCATCCTTCCCGGACGCCCCGCCCCTCCGGCGGATTCATCCCGCCTTCGGCGGATGGCGGTTGCGGAGCCGGTAGACCGCGAAGGTCAGCAGGGCGGCCGGCAGGACGAAGGGCCCGCCCAGCACCAGAACCCAGATGCTCAGATCCACCAGCGCCCGCATGATGATCCCCAGCACCTCCGTGGCCTCCCGGAACGTCTGCCCCGGATTCCAGACCACCGGGGTGGGGGTCGGCGTCGGCGTGGGGGTCGGGCGCATGGGCTCCAGGGTGACGGTGATCAGGGAGTAGGCCGAGCGGCCCTTCAGGAAGTTCATCCGCCCCTTCACCTGGGCGATCTCCCCCTCCAGCTCCCGCAGACGGGCCTCCACTTCCAGCGCCTCCTCCACGGATTTCGCTTGCTGGAGGAACTCGCGCAGGCG
The DNA here is from genome assembly GCF_018771565.1 of Thermoflexus hugenholtzii. Lineage (NCBI taxonomy): Bacteria > Bacillati > Chloroflexota > Thermoflexia > Thermoflexales > Thermoflexaceae > Thermoflexus > Thermoflexus hugenholtzii. Next base: position 1,494,073 of record NZ_CP076326.1, read on the forward strand.
GGCGGCGGCCGCCTCCAGGTTGGCCAGGCGGGCCTCCAGGTCCACGTATTCCTGGCTCACATCCTGGCCGGAGGTGTTCTCGTCGGCCACCCGCAGGGCGATGCGCCGCAGCCGGCCCAGGGCCTCCTCGAAGCGCTCCGAGGGCACCGCGAAGGTCAGGGCGGCGTATTTCTCCCCCTCCTGGAACCAAGTGCGGCTGTTGAGGATGTAGCCCCCCAGGTCCGCCACCAGGCCCTCGATGCGGGTGAGGGCCTCATCCACGTGGGAGACGATGAGGCGCATCTCGGCGTTCTTGATGATCATGCGGGCGGCCGGGTTGGGGACCAGGCCGGGCGGGTTCACCCCGGGCGGCATCGGGGTGGCCGCCACACGGTCCCGGGCGGCGGCCCCTTCCTTCAACGGCTGGGGCGGCTGGGCGGCCGGCGCCCCTCCGGCGGACGGGGCCATGATCTCCCCTCCGGAGGCGGGGGCCCGGGGCTGCGCCGCCGGCGTGGGGGCCGCCCGCGGCGCGCAGGCGGCCATCAGCATCAGGACGAGCACGGCCATTCGCAGCGGGCGCATGGGAACCTCCTTTCCGGGGATGCCTTCAATCGAAGGACGTTCGGATCCCGATGCGGGTTCCATCAAGGCGCCGGTGGGGGAAGGGCCCCAGGCTCCGGCCTTCCACCTGTCGCGGGGCCGACGGCCTCAGGGGCTCCCGGGGCATCCGGCCCGGCGGAGGGCTTCTTCGGCCTCCTCCAGGGCTTTGCGGGTCTCCTCGTGCCAGCGAGGCGCAGCCTCCGGCGTGCGGAAGCGCAGCAATGAGCCGCCCGCTTTGAAAGCGATCATAACACGGATGGGCGCTTCCCGCCGGATCACGAGAAGCGGGGGCTTTTCCGCATGCGCGGTATGCCGTCCCCCTCAGCCCGGGCCCGGCCGATCGAATGGCGACGCGGGACGGGACTCCCACTAAAATGAAAAGGATCCACGGGAGGGCTCCCATGAGCGAACCCTGGGCGTTCTGCGACGAGGTGATCATTGAGGTCCAGGCCGGGAATGGAGGCGACGGGTGCGTCTCCTTCCGTCGGGAGAAATACGTGCCTCTGGGCGGGCCGGACGGCGGGGACGGCGGGAAGGGCGGGGATGTGATCCTGCGGGTGAACCCCCACCTGAACACCCTGGCCTATTACTACCGCCACCGCCGCTTCCGGGCGGAGGATGGCCGCCGCGGCCGCGGCGGCCGCAAAACCGGCGCCAGCGGCGAGGACCTCATCCTCGAAGTGCCGCCCGGCACCGTCGTCCGGGACGCCGACACCGGGGAGATCCTGGCGGACCTCACCGAGCCCGGGCAGTCCGTCGTGGTCGCCCGGGGCGGGCGGGGCGGGCGGGGGAACGCCGCCTTCGCCTCCCCCACGAACCAGGCCCCCCGCATCGCGGAGCGCGGGGAGCCCGGGGAGTTCCGCCGCCTCCACCTCGAGCTGCGGCTGCTGGCCGACGTCGGGCTGATCGGCAAGCCCAACGCCGGCAAATCCACCCTGCTGGCCGCCGTCACCGCCGCCCGCCCGAAAATCGCGGACTACCCCTTCACCACCCTCCACCCTCACCTGGGGGTGGTCGTCCTGGACGACACCGCCTCTTTCGTCCTGGCGGATCTCCCCGGCCTGATCGAGGGCGCTCACCGGGGCGCCGGCCTCGGCCTGGCCTTCCTGCGCCACGTCGAGCGCACCCGCGTCCTCATCCACGTGCTCGATGGCCTCTCCCCCGACCCCGTCGGGGATTACGAGGCCATCCGATCCGAGCTGGGCCACTACAACCCGGAGCTGCTCAAGCGCCCGGAGATCATCGCCTTCAACAAGATGGACCTGCCGGAGGTCCGGGCCCGATGGCCGGAGGTGGAGGCGGCCTTCGCCGCCCGCGGCCTCGTCGTCCATCCCATCTCCGCGGCCGCCCGGCAGGGAACCCGCGCCCTGATGTGGGAGGCGTGGAAACGGCTGCAGGAGACGCCGCCCCCGCCCCCGCTCCAGCCCACCGCCCCTCTCCTGCGCCGCGAAACGCCGATCCAGGTGGTCCGGGAGCGGGATGGCTGGCGGGTCCTGGGGACGGCGGCGGAGCGGGCGGTGCGGATGGCCCGCCTCGATTCCGAGGAGGGCCTCATGCACCTCCACCGCCAGCTGGAGCGTCTGGGAGTGATCGAAGCCCTGGAGAAAGCCGGGGTGCGGCCCGGGGACACCGTCTACATCGGCGATACGGTTCTGGAATGGGTGGACTGGGCGGATGTGGGGAAGCGATCGTGAGGCGATGCGGGTCAAATGAATTCGACCTGGAGCGGCCTGCATGCCGAATGAATTCGGCCTCTTGAGGCCTTCGGCCAACGGTCGGCCTGCGCCGACCGAAAAACGTTCCCCGCGTCGGCGAAGGCCGACGCCTGGCGCGTCGCGCCTGGAAAGGCCGATTTCAATCGGCGGGAAAGCCTTCGGCCAACGGCCGGCCTGCGCCGACCGAAGAATCCCCCTTTGCGTCGGCGAAGGCCGACGCTTGGCGCGGGGTGCGCCGAATGAATTCGGCCTCTTGAGGCCTTCGGCCGATGGTCGGCCTGCGCCGACCGAAAAACGTTCTCTGCGTCGGCGGGGCCGACGCCTGGCGCGTCGCGCCTTAAGAGGCCGATTTCAATCAGCGGGAAAGCCTTCAGCCAACGGCCGGCCTGCACCGACCCGTCTTCGCGTCGGCGAAGGCCGACGCCCGGCGCGTCGCGCCTTAAGAGGCCGATTTCAATCAGCGGGAAAGCCTTCAGCCAACGGCCGGCCTGCACCGACCCGTCTTCGCGTCGGCGAAGGCCGACGCCCGGCGCGGGGTGCGCCGAATGAATTCGGCCTCTTGAGGCCTTCGGCCGACGGTCGGCCTGCGCCGACCGAAAAACGTTCTCTGCGCCGGCGAAGGCCGACGCCCGGCGCATCGCGCCTTAAGAGGCCGATTTCAATCGGCGCGAAGGCCTTCAGCCAACGGCCGGCCTGCGCCGGCCAAAGACGTTCCCTGCGTCGGCGAAGGCCGACGCCCGGCGCGTCGCGCCCGGAAAGGCCGATTTCAATCGGCGCGAAAGTGGACGGCCCGTGTCTCACCCGCCGAGGTCCGGCGCGCCCATGAAGGCGAATCCCCCCTCGGCGTCGAAGTCTTCGGAGCGAGCCCGATGAAACGCCTGGGATTGCTGGGAGGGACCTTCGATCCTCCCCACTACGGACATCTGGTGCTGGCGGAGCAGGCCCGGATCCAGCTGCAGCTGGATCGGGTGCTGTTCATCCCCGCCGCGCAACCGCCCCACAAACCGGCGGCGGAGGTCACCCCCATCGCCCACCGCCTGAACATGCTGGAGCTGGCCATCGCGGGCAACCCCTTCTTTGAGATCTCCCGGGCGGACATCGATCGACCCGGCCCCCATTACACGGTGGACCTGCTGACGATCCTGCGGGAGGCTTACCCGGAGGCGGAGTTCTTCTTCCTGATGGGCTCGGACTCCTTGGTGGATCTCCCTCGCTGGCGGGATCCGCACCGCCTGATCCAGCTGACCTGGCTGGCGGTGATGCCGCGGCCCGGCTATGTGGTCCACATGCCGCTGCTGGAGCAGGCGCTGCCCGGGATCAGCCGCCGCCTGATCTGGCTGGACGCTCCCTTCCTGGACATCGCCTCCCACGACCTGCGCCGGCGGGTCCGACAGGGCGGCTCCATCCGCTACCTGGTCCCCCCGGAGGTGGAGGCCTACATCCACGCCCATGGCCTGTATCGAAACGCGGATCGACCTTCCGGCCCCTGAGCCCTTGGAGGAGGTCCAGCCCGGTGTCCCCGACGATCCAGCTGGTCGCCGTCCAGATGCGCTGGAGTGTGGCGGATGGGCGCTCGCCGGAGGCCTTCGCCGCCCGGATGGCCGCCTTGCTCCAGGAGGCGTGCGCCTCCCTGGATCCCCGGGCGCCGGCCCTGGTGGCCCTTCCGGAGGATGTCGGGCTGCTCGCCGCCCTGGCCGTCCTCCCCCCGGGGTTGATCCGTCAGCCCTCGATGGCGACGGCGATGGCCTTCGCCCTGCGCCGACGGCTCCTCCCCGCCCTCTACCGGCGTCTGCGCCACCGGGTGAGCTGGGCCCGCGCCCTTCTGCTGACGATCAACCCCCTCCTCGCCCGCCTCTATCTGGGGACCTTCTCCCGGCTGGCCCGCGCCCACCGGGTTTATCTCGTCGCCGGCTCCGCCCCCCTGGCCGACTACGACATCCGCGGCGGGGAGGTTCCCCGCGCATTGCGCCCACGCGGCGCGGCGGTCTACAACGCCGCCGCCCTCTTCGGCCCCGACGGCCGCCTCATCGGGCTCCAGCCCAAGGTCGCCCTCATCGACCTGGAAGGCCCCGCCGGGCTGGATCTCTCCTCCGGATCGCCGGAAGCGATCCGGGTCTTCGAGACCGAGGTCGGCCGCGTCGGGATCGCCGTCTGCCTGGACGCCTTCGTCCCGGAATCCCCGGTGCGGGAGCTCCTCGCCCGCCAGGGGGCGCAGATCCTGGTCCAGCCCTCGGCCAACCCGGGCCCCTGGACCCCCGAACAGCAAGCGGATTGGCTGCGGGGCGCGTGGGCGGCCACCGTGCAGGAGGGGCGCTTCGCCTATGCCCTGAACCCGATGATGACCGGGGCGCTGTTCGACCTGGCCTTCTACGGGCAATCCGCCCTCTTCGCCCGAGACGCGGGCCTCGCCCCCGAGGGGCGAGGATACCGGGATCTCGGGCCCATGCCCGGGTTCCTCGCTGTGGCCGCCACGGAGGACGGCGAGGAGATCCTGACGGCCCGCGTCCCCCACCCGGACGCGCCCCCGCTGTAGGGGGCTTCCACTTGATGGAGCAAGGGTCGCGGCTGCCACGTGGATGCCGGGTCGATGATCTTTTGCAGGAGGGGCTTCAGCCCCGAACCTCTGCCCTCCATGAGGCCGCCGGTCGCTTTTGACGGGAGAGGTTTCGATCCCAAGCCTCGCATCTTCGATCCCGCAATGGTTCGCGGCGAAAGCCGCTCCTGCGCATGGAGGCCGAAATGAATTTCGGCTTACATAGGGGACTTCAACCCCGAGCTTCGCGTCTTCGATCCCGCAAGGGTTCGCGGCGGAATCCGCTCCGACGGAATGGATTCCCCGCATTCGTGTATTCGTGTTCCCATTCGTGGACGGCCCCTTACCCCTCACCACCGGGATGCCGAAATGGATTTCGGCTCGCACACAGGGTCCAGGTCGCGGCGAAAGCCGCTCGTCCAAACTTCCGCCCCGGACCTTGCCGAATGCCTTCCACGCATATAAACTGGAGATGGAAAGAGGGGCCCGGGATTCGCCCCAGGCGGCGAGGATGATGGTCCGGCTGGAGACCCGGGAAGGACCGGTGACCCTGAACCTGCAGCCCGGCGCCCTCTCCCTTCACCTCTACGGGCGCGATGTCCTGGCCTATGATCGCGCCGGCCGCCTCTGGAGCGCCACCCTCGGGGAGCTCACCTACCGCCGCGGGCTCGACAACCGGATCCAGGCCATCTGGATGACCGCTGAAGGGCTCCGGCGTCGCTGGCTCTCCCGGGAGGAAGTCCGCGCCCTGGAGGAGGAGCTCGCCCGGCGGCTTCGGGAGTTGCTCCGCGCGCTCTCCACCCCCTCCCTCCGCTGGATCACCCCGCCTCCCAATCCGGAGGACTGGTTCCGCATCCTGGAGGCGCTCCGGCGAGCGGCCGCGATGGACTTCGAAGCCCTGGAGGCCGACGCGCGACGGTTCGCGGAGGTCTACGCCCCCATCGGGATCCTCCCCCCGGATCAGTATCTCTCCCTCGTTGTCCAGGCGACCACCGGCTGCCCCTTCAACACCTGCATCTTCTGCGGGTTCTATCGGTCGGTGCCCTTCCGGGTGCGCTCCCCCGAGGAGTTCGAGGCCCACCTGCATGCGATCCGCGACTTCTTCGGCGAGGGCCTGTGGATGCGGCGGACGATCTTCCTGGGCAGCGCCAACGCCCTCGCCATCCCGATGCCCCGCCTGATCGCCCTCCTGGAGCGTCTGCGACAAGCCTTCCCGCTGCAGGCCGATGGCCCCGGGCGCGGCTTCGCAGGGATCTACGCCTTCCTGGACGGCTTCACCGGGCTGCGGAAGACGGTGGGGGATTACGCGCAGCTGCGCGCCATGGGGCTGCGCCGGGTCTACATCGGCCTGGAGAGCGGGCATGCGCCCCTGCTGGAGTTCCTGCGCAAGCCCGCGACGGTGGAAGGGATGATCGAAACCGTGCGTCGGCTGAAGGCCGCCGGCCTCTCCGTCGGGGTGATCGTCATGATCGGGGTCGGCGGGGACCGCTTCGCCCATGGTCACGTGGAGGATACGCTGGCCGTCTTAAAGGCCATGCCGCTGGACCGACGGGATCTGGTTTACCTTTCGGACTTCGTGGAGATGCCGGGGACGCCCTACCGCGCGGCAGCGGAGGCCTGGGGGATCCGCCCCCTCTCCCCGGCGGAGCGCCGGGCGCAGGCCGAGGCCCTCCGCGCCGGCCTGCGCGCCTTGGGAGGGGAAGGCCCCCGCGTCGCTCCCTACGCGCTGGAGGCATTCGTGTACTGAACCGATGTAACGGCGCCGTAACTCCCTTAAGGACAGATCAGGAAGTCCAGGACAGCCCGCCCCGGGCCGGTTTGCCGGGCCTCCGGCCCGGGAGTAAGGTGGAAGACGCGGATCCGGCGCAGCCTATCCAGCGAGGAGGCTCCCATGCTCCGGGAAGACGCTCTGGAATACCACCGCAAAGGCCGTCCGGGCAAGCTGGAGATCGTCCCCACCAAGCCCATGATCACCCAGCGGGACCTCTCCCTGGCCTACAGCCCGGGCGTGGCGTATCCGGTCCTGGAGATCGAGAAAGACCCGGACCTGGCCTATGAATACACCATCAAGGGGAACCTGGTGGCGGTGATCTCCAACGGCACCGCCATCCTGGGCCTGGGGGATCGGGGGGCCCTGACCTCCAAGCCCGTGATGGAAGGCAAGGCGGTGCTCTTCAAGAAGTTCGCCGACGTGGACGCCATCGACATCGAGGTGAACACCCGGGATCCCGACGAGTTCATCCGGGTGGTGCAGGCCATCGCCCCCACCTTCGGGGGGATCAACCTGGAGGACATCAAGGCGCCCGAGTGCTTCTACATCGAGGAGACCCTACGGGCCACCCTGGATATCCCGGTCTTCCACGACGACCAGCACGGGACGGCGGTGATCTCCGCGGCGGCCCTGCTCAACGCCCTCGAGCTGGTCGGCAAGCGCATCGACGAGATCAAGGTGGTCATCAACGGCGCGGGGGCCTCCGGCATCGCCTGCGCCGATCTCTGGGTGAAGCTGGGGGTGCGTAAGGAGAACCTCATCATGCTGGACACGAAGGGGGTGATCTACAAGGGCCGCAAGGAGGGGATGAACCCCTACAAGGAGCGCTTCGCCGCCGACACCGAGGCCCGCACCCTCGCCGAGGCCATCCGGGGGGCCGACGTCTTCCTGGGCCTCTCGGTGGCGGACGTGCTCACCCCGGAGATGGTGAAATCCATGGCCGAGCGGCCCATCATCTTCGCCCTGGCCAACCCGGACCCGGAGATCCGCTACGAGCTGGCCAAGGAGGTCCGCCCCGACGCCATCGTGGCCACCGGCCGCAGCGACTACCCCAACCAGGTCAACAACGTGCTGGGCTTCCCCTTCATCTTCCGCGGGGCCCTGGACGTGCGGGCGCGGGCGATCAACGATGAGATGAAGCTGGCCGCGGCCCGGGCCCTGGCCGCCCTGGCCCGCGAGGACGTGCCGGACAGCGTGCTGAAGGCCTACGGGCTGGAGACGCTGCGCTTCGGGCCGGACTACATCATCCCCAAGCCGCTGGACCCGCGGGTGATGCTCTGGGAGGCGCCGGCGGTCGCCCAGGCGGCCATGGAGACCGGCGTGGCGCGGATCCACATCGATATCGAGGAATACCGGGAGCGGCTGGCCGCCCGGCTGGGCAAGGGCACCCAGGTGATGCGCTTCATCATCAACAAGGCGAAGGCGGCCCCCAAGCGCATCGCCTTCGGGGAGGGCGAGGAGCCCAAGATCCTGCGGGCCGCCGCCCTGATCCAGGAGGAGGGGATCGGCCGGCCCATCCTCATCGGGCGCCCCGAGGTCATCCGCCGGCGCATCGAGGAGCTGGGGCTGCGCTGCCAGCCGGAGATCGTCTACCCGCCCGAGTTCCCGCGGCTGGAGGAATATGCCCAGCGCCTCTACGAGAAGCGGCAGCGCAAAGGCGTCACCCTCCCCCTGGCCCGCACGCTGATGCTGGAGCCCAACTACTTCGGGCCCATGATGGTCGAGATGGGGGACGCCGACGCCTTCATCTCCGGCCTCACCTACGACTACCCCGCCGTCATCCGCCCCGCCCTCCAGGTCGTGGGGGTCCGGGAGGGCATGCGCAAGGTCGCCGGGCTTTACATCATGATCGTGAAGGAGAAGGTCTACTTCTTCACCGACGCCACGGTGAACATCGAGCCCACGGCCGAGGACCTGGCGGAGATCGCCATCATGGCGGCCGACTTCGCCCGGCGCTTCGACATCGAGCCGCGGGTGGCCATGCTCTCCTTCTCCAACTTCGGCAGCACCCGCCACCCGCTCTCCGAGAAGGTGCGCCAGGCCGTGGAGATCGTGCGCCAGCGGCGGCCGGACATTCTGATCGACGGGGAGATGCAGGCCGACACGGCAGTGGTGCCGGAGATCATCGAGGAGCGCTACCCCTTCAGCCGGGTGAAGGACGCCAACGTGCTGGTCTTCCCGGACCTGGAGGCGGCGAACGTCTCGTATAAGCTGCTGCAGCGCCTGGGGAACGCCCAGGCCATCGGGCCGATCCTTCTGGGGATGGGCAAGCCCGTCCACGTCCTCCAGACCGGCGACGAGGTCCAGGACATCGTCTTCATCGCCGCCATCGCCGCCCTGGACGCTCAGGAGCGCGCCCTCGCCCCGGCCGGCGTTCGGTGAGGGAGCTCCCGGAGGATGAAGCCGCCGCCCCGGCGGATTTGACATCCCAGACGGCCCTGGTAGAATTGAAAACGAAACGCCGGGGTGGCGGAACTGGCAGACGCGCCACGTTCAGGGCGTGGTGGGCATGCGCCCGTGCGGGTTCAAATCCCGCCCCCGGCACTGCCCGGAGGCCGCTCCCGCCTCCGGGCTTTTTGTTCGGGGAGGCACCCGCTCGACCTCGAAGCGAGGAAGCGCTGATGCGCCGCTGGCTGGATCGGATATGGCGCTGGGGGGTCCGCCTCTTCGTGCTGGCCGCCCTGCTCGCCCTGGCCCACACCGCCTGGGGGAACCTGGAGCTCTACCGGCAGCGGGTGGAGCGAGCGGAGCGCCTGCGCGCGGCCATTGCCACCGAACAGGCGCGGGCGACCCGCCTGGCCGAACAGGCCCGCTACGTCCGGAGCGAGGAGTTCGTCGCCCGCTGGGCCCGCCTGGAGGCCGGGATGGTCCGCCCCCATGAAACCCCCTACCGCCTACCGTGGACCCCGCCGGCCTCTCCTCCGCCATCTCCTCCCACCCCTACCCCCACTCCCCTCCCCTGGCAGGCCTGGTGGATGCGGCTGCAGGGGCGATGAGGAGGAGTCCGCGCGGATTCTCTCCCCTCCGGATCCCCGCTAAAATTATGGATGTAGGAGTTACGCAGTTGGATGCGTCCTTCTCTTCACGCGGCGGACGGGGCTATCATCATGATGGAGGCAGCGACGATGCCGACGGTCTGCCTGCGGTTCCGATTCGAGGAGCATCCCAAAATCCGCGCCCTGATGGAGGCCTGCGCCGACATCCAGCGACAGGCCGTCGACTACGCCCTGGAAAACGGCAAAACCGCCACCTTCACCCTCATCCAGGCCCTCTACCCCTCCCTGCGCGCGCAGCATCCGGATCTCCACTCCAACCTCATCTACGGGGCGATCCGATCCGGCGCCCGGATCGTCCACGGCTTCCGAAACCAGCAGCGGAAGGGGAAAACCCGGGCGGACCGGCCGGAGATCCGGCGCCCCTCGATCTATCTGGTCCGGCAGACGGTGAAGATCGAATGGGATGGCGAGACCCTGACCGTCACGATTCCGGTCTCCCCCCGGGATCCGGAGCCCATCGTCCTCACCTTCCGCCCTCATCACCAGTATCGCCGGCTGCTGGACGAGTGGAAGGCGGGGCGGGCGCGGATGGGGGAGCCGACGCTCACGGCCCATTCCCTCTCCATCCCCTTGAAGTTCCCCGACCCCATCCCCTATAAGCCGGAGGGGGTGATCGGGATCGACAGCAATGAAGGTAACCTCACGGCCTTCGTGACCTCCACCGGCGAGATCCGGGAGATCGACACCCGGTATGTGGGGAAGGTCAACCGGGACCATCTGCGGCGCGAGATCAAAGGGACGAGAGGGAAGCACAACCCAAAGGCCAAAAAGAAGATCGCCTCCAAGCATCGAAGGATTCGCCGGGAGAAGACGGAGAACTTCTGGCATCATCTGGCCCTGGCCTTGATCGCCTGGGCGCTGGGGATGCGGGCGGCCCTGGTGCTGGAGGATCTGAAGGGGATGAAGGAGCGGATCGGGAAGGGAAAGTCCAGGAGGATGCGGCAGCGTCTGCTCAATTTCTGGAGCATTATGACTTTCCATCGCATTCTGGTTCACAAGGCAAGATTCTACGGCGTTCCGGTGATTTGGGTGGATCCGCAGAACACGTCCCGGTCGTGTCCGGTATGCGGCAAGGTGGGTGAAAGGCTAAGGGGACACGCCTTGGCGTGCCCTTGCGGGGCGAGGATGGGCCGTCACGAGGCGGCGGCGGTGAACATCGCCCGCAGGGGGGTGGAATTCCTCGAGGGCTTGGGCCTTCGAGGCAGGGGTCGGTGGGCGACCCCGGTGGCCGGTCCTCTGGCCTCGGGTTAAAAACCCAAGGCCACGACCGGAATACGCAGGCAACTGCGTAAGTCCTAGGATGGATCATCGCGTCCGAAGGGACCATCCTCGAAGCCCCGGGAGGCTCGATGGCGAAAGGCGGCGAGAAGGCCAAGGATGTCATCCAGGTGGAAGGGACGGTGGTGGAGACCCTTCCGAACACGATGTTCAAGGTCCGCCTGGACAACGGCCACGAGGTGCTGGCCCACCTCTCCGGCCGGATGCGGATGTATTACATCCGCGTGCTCCTGGGGGACCGGGTGCTGGTGGAGCTCTCCCCCTACGACCTGAGCCGGGGGCGCATCGTCCGGCGGCTCTCCCGCTGAGGGCGGCGCCGCGCCCTCCGCGCCCTCCAGCCCTGCGCCCCGTGGCGGCGCTCCGGGTTATAATATTCCCCAAACCGGCCGCAACGGCGGGTCGCTCCCTCCGTTGCCCTGAATCCACGAGAGGAGGTCTGCCGCTCAACCGGAAAGCGCATCCCTCACCACAGGCCGCGGTTTCCCATCGCCATCCTTCAGCCCCACGGAGGGAGACCATGGATACCATTAAGGTTGCTGCCAAGTCGCGCACCACAGCCGTGGCCGGCGCCATCGCAGGTGTCATCCGGGAGCGCGGGCGGGCGGAGGTGCAGGCCATCGGGGCCGGGGCCGTCAACCAGGCCGTCAAGGCCATCTGCATCGCCCGCACCTACCTCGCCCAGGATGGCATCGACATCGTCTGCATCCCCGAGTTCACCGACGTCAAGATCAACGACCAGGAGCGGACGGCCATCCGCTTCGTCATCGAAAAGCGATGAGCGTCCGCCTCGACCTCCACGTCCACACCACCGCCTCGGATGGCCTGTGGACCCCCGCCCGGGTGGTGCAGGAGGCCCTCTCGCGCGGCCTCCGATACCTGGCCATCACCGACCATGAGACCACCCAGGGCGTCCTCGAGGCGGCGGCCCATGCCCGCGGCACCCCCCTGGAGGTGATCCCCGGCGTCGAGATCAGCGTCGGCGGCCCGGAGGAGGAGATCGACCTGCTGGGCTACTTCATCGACCCCCTCCACCCGGAGCTGCTCCGCATGCTGGAGGCCATGCAGGCGGAGCGGGTGGAGCGGATCCGGGCAATGGCCGAGCGCCTGGCCCGGCTGGGACTGCCGGTCCCCTGGGAGCGGGTGCTGGAGCTGGCCCGGGGGGACGTGCTGGGGCGCCCGCATCTGGCCCGGGCGATGGTGGAACAGGGCTACGTGGCCGACGAGGCGGAGGCCTTCCGCCGTTACCTGGGACGGGATCGCCCGGCCTACGTGCCCCGGCGGCCTGTGGATCCCCGGGAGGTCATCGCGCGGATCCGGGCCGCCGGGGGGGTGGCGGTCCTGGCCCACCCGGGCCGCTCCGGCCTCCCCCGGGATCTCCGGGGGCTGTGGGAGGCCGGGCTGGCCGGCCTGGAGGTCTACCATCCGGACCACTCCGAGGCCGACATCGCCCGGCTGACGGAGATCGCCCGGATCTACGACCTGGTCCCCACCGGCGGCAGCGACTTCCACGGCCCCACCCCCGACGGCCGCATCCTCCTCGGATCTCTCCCCGTTCCCCCCCAGACGGTGGACCGGCTGCGCGCGCGCCGGCCGGCATCCCCATCCCCCCAGACCCCCTGACCAAAGTCCTATCCTTTCCCCGGCGTTTTCCGCCTCCAGAACGCACCGATTTGCGGCTTTTTACGCATTTCTTACCCAGGTAAGAATTTTTATACGCAACTTTGTCCGGCGCTCCCGCGGTTTCCGAGCATGGAAAAGCGCTCTGTCTTCCAGGAAACGAACAGGAGGTGAGAGATGAACGGTCACCTGAACCCTGGAGCGTTGGATTACGGGTCCCGCCCCCGGCGGAGGTCCCCACGTCTCCGAGCGGCGTGGGTCGCGCTCCTCACCGTGATTGCCCTGATCGGGGGCGCTGCTGCCGCGATAGCGGATACGCTGATCTACGACGGTGACATCGTCGCTGTCGGTGTGCAGACGGAGGTTAACCTCGGCACGGTGAGCCCCGGTGCCATGATCTACCAAACGATTGGCGTCTCGCTCGTCTGCGACACGAAGAGGCACGCCGACCCGGGCACGACGGTGATCGTGCGCCAGGGACCAGCGTCCTCGGCCCCACCGGGTGGCTCGATCACGATGCCCGACGTCGTCTTCAACATCCCGAACACCTGGCCAAACGACGGCTCTAACTGCCCGTCGCCGGCCCCGCGACTGGATCAGACGCAGACCGTGACCATCGTGGCCCCAACAGCGCCGGGTTCCTACACCTACGAGCTCGCCTTAGTCAAGGAGGTCAGCGCAGGTACACCAGGAGACGTCAAGGATCCAGACCCTCCCAAGCTGCGCTTTAAGCTGACCGTCCAGGCTCCGGCGAACCGGGACCCGACGGTTACGGTTGACCATGCAACGGTGACGGTCGATGAGGGGGCTCTCGCAACCAACACGGGGACGTATAGCGACCCCGACGAGGACCCGGTGAGCCTCTCGGCCTCGGTCGGCCAGGTGACCGCCGATGCCGGGACATGGAGCTGGTCGTTCCAGACGACCGACGGGCCCGCCCAGAGCCAGGAGGTGACCATCACGGCGGATGATGGCAAGGGCGGCACTGGGAGCGCGAGCTTCCAGCTGATCGTGAACAACGTCCCGCCGGTGGCCACCTTCACCGCCACCAGCCCCATCGATGAAGGGAGCTCCAGCACCCTTGCGTTCACAAACGCCTTTGACCCCAGCACAGCGGATACAGAGGCCGGCTTCCACTACGCCTTCGCCTGTGACGGAAATGTGAACAACCTTCCCACTTCCTATGACGACGCTGGCGACTCGGCCAGCGCCTCCTGCCTCTTCCAGGACAACGGAAGCTTCATAGTGGCCGGCCGCATCTTCGACAAAGACGATGGTTCTTCGACTTACCTCCAAACCGTCCAGGTGAACAACGTCCCGCCGGCCGTCTCCATCGTATCCCTAGACCAAACGGTCGACTGCCGGAAGGAGGCGACGCTGAGGTTCTCGTTCAGCGACCCCGGCGTGAACGATAGCCCGTGGAGCGTCGAGATCAGCTGGGGGGATGGGAACACGGACTCGTTCTCCTTCAATACCCAAGTTACACAGACCGTCACCCACGCCTACACGCTCCCCGGGACCTACACGGTCACAGTGAAGGTCACGGACAAGGACGGTGGCGTGGGGGAGGCGAACGGGTCCATCACGGTCAAGCAGGTCTACGCGGTGGACTTCCTGCCCCCGTTCGATGACTCCTCGCCGAGCGGTCTCATCGTGAACACGATGAAGAACGGCCGCGTCGTCCCGGTGAAGGCCACTATCTTCGACGTCTGCCGCGCGTCCTACGTGAACGATCCGACGACGGAGGTCACCATTAAGGTCTCGAAGACGTCTGGTAGCGGGAACTCTGACCCGGTTGAGGAATACGCGGACGCCGGTCAGTCGAGCGCCGGGACGAACCGCTTCCGGTGGACCACCGACAGCTCGGTGCCGGGCGGGGGGTTCTGGATCTACAACCTGGACAGCAAGGCCCTCGGCCTGGTTGTGAACAACCTCTACCGGGTTGACATCTACGTTGGCGTGAACCTGGCCACGAGGGACACCTGGGCGGTCCTGCAACCGGTGAAGTAGCATCGGGGCGGGGGGAAACCCTCGCGCCGCCTGGGGCGGCCAGGCTGGCGGCGGGGAGGGCGCGCTTCCCGGGCGCGGCTCGAGGAATCGGGCCGCGCCCGGCTGTTTGAAGGGCCACGGGAAAGGCAGCGGCTCCGCATCCATCCCCGCGGCGGATTAAAATAGGGGAAACCCTGGAGGTGGAAGGGAGATGCCGCCTGCCCCCTCGGAGCGCATGCAGCGCCTGAAGCCGTATCCCTTCGCCGCCCTGGAGCGGCGGATCGCAGAGCTCCAGGCGGAGGGCCGCGACGTCATCCGCCTGGACATCGGCAGCCCGGATATGGCCCCCCCGCCCTTCATCCTCGAAGCCATGGAGAGAAGCGCCCGGGACCCCCGGGCCCACGGCTACGCGGGCTACCGGGGGATCCCCGCCCTGCGCCAGGCGGTGGCCCGCTTCTACGCCCGCCGCTTCGGCGTGGAGCTCGACCCCGACCGCGAGGTCCTGATCCTCATCGGCTCCAAGGAGGGGATCTTCAACCTGAGCCTGGCCTACCTGGGCCCGGGGGACATCGCTTTAGTCCCCTCCCCGGGATACCCCACCTACACGGATGGGGCCCTGGCGGCCGGGGCCGACGTCTTCTACATGCCGCTGCGGCGGGAGCGGGGCTGGTTCCCGGATTTCTCCGAGATCCCCGCCGAGGTCCTGGCCCGGGCGAAGATCCTCTGGCTGAACTACCCGAACAACCCCACCGCCGCCTGCCCCACCCTGGAGTTCCTGAAGGAGGCGGTGGCCTTCGCCCACCGGCACAACCTGCTCCTCGCCTACGATAACCCCTACGCCGACGTCGCCTTCGACGGCTACCGGGCCCCCAGCGTCCTCAGCGTCCCGGGGGCCAAAGAGGTGGCCGTGGAGTTCTACTCCCTCTCCAAGTCCCACAACATGGCCGGCTGGCGCGTGGGGATGCTGGTGGGCAACGCAGAGGTGGTGGGCACCCTGGCCCGGCTCAAAAGCAACATCGACTCCGGGCACTTCCGCCCCATCCAGGAGGCCGCGGCCGTGGCCCTCACCCACGACGACGAGTGGATGGCCGAGCGCAACGCCGAATACGCCCGGCGGCGGGACGTGATGGTCGACGCCCTGAACGCCGCGGGCTTGACGGCGGAGCGGCCCCGTGCCACGATTTATGTGTGGGCGCGGCTGCCCGAGGGCTGGCGCAGCGCCGATTACGCCGCCCGATTGCTGGAGGCCACCGGCGTCTCCGTCGCCCCCGGGGCCATGTTCGGCGAGGCCGGCGAAGGCTACATCCGGATCTCCCTGGTCCAGCCGGTCCCCCGCCTGGAGGAGGCCGCGCGCCGCATCCAGGCCTTCCAGCAGGCTCTGGGAGGGTGAGGGATGAGCTACGAGCCCTATCTCATCGCCGCCGCCCTGTTCGAAGCCCTGGTCTTCGGATGGGCGCTCTGGACCGCCTGGCGGGAAGGACGTCGGTCCGGCGCCCCGCGCCCCTAACCGCGGACAAGGAGGTGTCCGATCGGACGAGAAACCCGGGAGACGACGGCCCCGGTCGATCGCGCCGTGCTGGTCGGCACGGAGATCTACGGGAAGCCGGGGCTGCTGCCCGTGGAGGACTCCCTGGACGAGCTGGCGCAGCTGGCCCGCACGGCCGGCGTGGAGGTCGTCGGCCGGGCGGTCCAGCGCCTGCGCCGGATCCACCCCGCCACCTACATCGGGCCCGGGAAGGTGGAGGAGGTCCGCGCCCTGGTCCGGGCCATGAACGCCAACATGGTCATCTTCGACGATGAGCTCTCCCCCTCCCAGCAACGCAACCTGGAGAACGCCTTCGGCGATGACGTGCGGGTGCTGGACCGCACGGCCCTGATCCTCGACATCTTCGCCCAGCACGCCCACACCCGGGAGGGGGCCCTCCAGGTGGAGCTGGCCCAGTATGAATATCGCCTGCCCCGGCTGACCCGGCGCTGGCAGAACCTGGCCCAGCAGGCCGGCGGCTCCTTCGGCCGCGGGGGGATCAGCGGGGTGGGCCTGCGGGGGCCCGGCGAGAAGCAGCTGGAGATCGACCGCCGGCGGATCAAGGAGCGCATCGCCCACCTCAAGCGCGAGCTGGAGGAGGTGCGGGCCCACCGCCAGCGCTACCGCGAGCGGCGACGCCGCGCCCAGATCCCGGTGGTCGCCCTGGTGGGCTACACCAACGCCGGCAAGTCCACCCTCCTCAACGCCGTCTCCGGGGCCCACGTCCTGGTGGCCGACCAGCTCTTCGCCACCCTGGACCCCACCACGCGGCGGGTGAAGCTCCCCGCGGGAGGCATCGCCCTCTTCACCGACACCGTCGGGTTCATCCAGAAGCTCCCCCACCCGCTGGTGGCCGCCTTCCGGGCCACCCTGGAGGAGATCAACGAGGCCGACCTGATCCTCCACGTCCTCGACATCACCCATCCCAACGCCCGGCAACAGGCCCGGGTGGTGATCCGCACCCTGCGGGAGATCGGGGTGCAGGACATCCCGATGATCACCGCCCTCAACAAAATCGACCGGCTTCCGGACCCGGAGCAGGCCCGCGCCCTGGCCGCGGAGCACCCCGACTTCGTGGCCATCTCCGCCGCCTACGGCATCGGCCTGGAGGACCTGCTGCGCAAGGTGGAGGCGATCCTCTATCAGAGCCTCACGCCGGTGCGGGTGCGGCTGCCCCTGAGCCGGGGGGACCTCATCGCCCTGTTCTATGAGCAGGGCATGGTGGAGTGGGAAGCCCACACCGACAGCGAGGTCACCCTCTCGGGCCGGCTGCCCGCCCGGCTGCTGGCTGCCTTCCGCCCTTATCTGGAACACTCCGAAGCCGAACGGGCCTCGCGAGAGCCCGTGCGGTGAATCCGGCGAGGGCCCGAATGTCGGATCTGAACCGCTGGATCGATCGCACCGCCGAGTTCCTGGCCCACTACAAGGGCCTGCCCATCCTCATCGGGGTCGGCCTGATCCTCCTGGATTTCCTGATGGTCCTCCTCCACCGTCTGGCTCCGGGTCTCCCCCTCCTGGACCTGGCGGCGGGGTTGCACTGCTTCCTCTACCTGGGGCTGCTCACCGCCCTGCTCGGCGGGCTCATCGCGGAGATCCTCTGAGGGATCGGGGATGACGGAGCGTCCCTCCCCGCTGCGCCCCCTGGTGGCCATCGTGGGGCCCACCGCCGTCGGGAAGAGCGAGGTCGCGCTGATCCTGGCGGAGCGACTGAACGGCGAGATCGTCTCCGCCGACTCCCGCCAGATCTACCGGGGGATGGACATCGGCACCGCCAAGCCCACGCCGGAGGAGCGGGCCCGCGTCCCCCATCACCTGATCGATGTCACCGACCCGGACCGCCCCCTGACCCTGGCCGAATACCAGCGCATGGCCTACGCCGCCATCGAGGAGATCCACCGGCGGGGGCGATTGCCCTTCCTGGTCGGGGGGACCGGGCTCTACGTCTGGGCGGTGGTGGAGGGCTGGCAGATCCCTCCGGCCCCACCGGACCCCGCGCTGCGGCGGGCCCTGGAGGAACGGGCGCAACGGGAGGGGCCCGGAGCCCTGTATGAAGAGCTGCGCCGGCTGGACCCCGAGGCGGCGGCCCGGATCGATCCCCGCAACCTGCGGCGGGTGATCCGCGCCCTGGAGGTCTGCTACCGCACCGGGCAGCCCTTCTCCGCCCAGCGGCGCAAGAGCCCGCCGCCTTACGCCACGATCATGATCGGCCTGACGCGGCCCCGGGAGGAGCTCTACCGGCGGATCGACGAGCGGGTGGAGCGCATGATCGCCGCGGGGCTGATCGAGGAGGTGCGCCGCCTGGCCGAGCGCTACCCGTGGGAGCTTCCGGCCATGACCGGCCTGGGCTACCGGCAGATCGGGGCGTATCTGCGGGGCGAGATCTCGCTGGAGGAGGCGATCCGCCGCATCCGATCCGCCACCCGCGCCTTCGTGCACCATCAATACAACTGGTTCCGGCTGGAAGACCCTCGCATCCGGTGGTTCGACCTGAGCCGCGTCGGCGTCGAGGACATCGAGGCCTGGTTGCGGGAGGAGCTCGCCCGCCGGCTCCGGGAGGCAGCCCCGGCCGGCCCTGCGCAGAATCCCAGCCCGTCCCCGGAGTCCTCCGGATGATCGGTTATCTCTACGTCCTCGCCGCCGCTTGCCTGTGGGGGCTGATCGGCCCGCTGAGCCGGCTGGCCTTCGCTTCCGGGTGGACGCCCCTGGAGGTGGCCTTCTGGCGGGCGACCCTCGCCGGCCTGTTGTTCGGCCTCCACGCCCTCCGCCTCGGCCGGGTCCGGGTGGCCCGACGGGATCTGCCGGCCGTGCTGGCCTTCGGCCTCGTCGGCGTGGCCCTGTTCTACGCTTCCTTCCAGTTCGCGGTGCAGGCGAGCGGCGGGGCGATGGCCGCGGTCTTGCTTTACACCGCCCCCGCCTGGGTGGCCCTGCTCTCCCGGATCTTCCTGAAGGAGGCGATGGGACCGCGCAAGCTGGCCGCTTTGATGCTCACCCTGCTCGGGGTGGCAGGGGTCAGCTTTCAAGGGGGCGCCGTGCGGGTCAGCCTCACCGGCATCCTCTGGGGATTGACCGCCGGGTTCACGTATGCCCTGTATTATCTGTTCGGGAAGCTCTACCTTCCGCGCTACGAAACCTCGACGCTTTTCGCTTACGCCATGCCGGTGGGGGCCCTTGCCCTGCTGCCCCTGGTCTCCTTCCATACGCCGAACCTCCCCGCATGGGGCGCCGTCCTGCTCCTCACCATCGGCTCGACGTATCTGGCCTATCTCACCTACTACGCCGGCCTGCGGCGGCTGGAGGCCACGCGAGCGGCGGTGGTCGCCACCGTGGAGCCGGTGGTCGCGGCGCTCGTCTCCTACCTGGCCTGGGGGGAACGCTTCGGGCCGCTGGGCTACCTCGGGGCCGCCCTGATCCTCACAGGAGTGCTCCTCACCATCCAGAGATCCCCTGCTCTTACCACCCATCCTGCTGGGAATCAACCAGCAGAGGAATCCTTATGATCTTATGGGAGAAGGGCTTCTATCTCCCTTAGCAAGTCAGGGATATCTCTGCGCACTGTATTCCACACTTCTACCCAATCAATGACATCATAGCCATGAATGAGACGATCCCGCATTCCGGCAATCAACTTCCATGGAATATGTGGATGTTGAGCACGAAACTCGCTCGAAAGACGTTTCACCGCTTCTCCGATCACAAGTATTTGATACAAAGCTGCAGACTGTGTTCTCTCATCATCAACGAATTCTTCAAATGTCATATTTTCGGTGAATCGAATGATCAGGCGGGCCGCATGAACAATATCTAAGAGAATCTTCAGATCTTTCTCCATCGAATCATTCCCGCTAATCATGTTGACCGGAAGATCCCTCGGACGAGAAAACAACTTGTGCGGTTCCTAGAACTTCTTGTCGAAATAGATAATTATGGGTGTATTCTAACGCGCGTTTGCTGATTAAATGGACCTCTCGGCCCAACAGTTCGGACAGCTCCTGTTCCATTTGAATGTGATCCAGGAGGCTCCAGTTCGCATCGGGCTCGAATTCAACCAGAAAATCTATATCGCTTTCCGGCCCAAAATCATCCCGCAAAATGGATCCGAAAAGGGCCAACTCTCGAATCTTCCAGCGTCGACAAAACGCAAAAAGCGTATCTTCGATAGCCTTTAGGATTGCAATTTTCATGAACAATTCTCCCTTCCGGTTTCCCGAACTCTATTGCGGAAAGCATCCTCCATCAGGATTATAACATAAGAGGGCTGGAGCCGTCACCGTGCTCAACGCGGTCAATCCAAAAGAGCGCTCCCCCTTCGGAACCCCCAGCGGCCGCCGACCATGGTCCCCAGGACCTCCAGGTCCCGCAGGGCATCGGGGGAGATCCGGAAGGGATCCTCGGGGAGCACGATGAGATCCGCCCACATCCCGGGCCGCAGCCGGCCCTGCCGCCGCTCCAGGCCGGCGGCCCAGGCCGGGCCCACGGTGTAGGCCTCCAGGGCCTCAGGCAGGGGGAGGGCCTGCTCGGGATGCCAGCCGTCGCGGACCACCGCGGCGTGCAGGCCCCACCACGGGTTCGGGGGCTCCACCGGGGCGTCGGAGCCGAAGGCCAGCCGGGCCCCCGCCGCCTTCAGGCTGCGCCAGGCGTAAGCGGTGGCGCATCGGCTCCCCCAGTAGCGCTCCGCCATGGGGCGATCGGAGACCGCATGGATCGGCTGCATGGAGGCCACGATCCCCAGAGCGCCGAAGCGGGGGATGTCCGCCGGATGCACGAGCTGGGCGTGCTCGATCCGGTGCCGCCGGGCCTCCGGTGGGATGCCGCGCGGAGCCTCCAGCGCCCGCAACGCCTCGAAAAGATCCAGGACCTCCCGGTTCGCCCGGTCGCCGATGGCGTGAATCGCCAGGGACAGGCCCCCCAGGGTCGCCCGATGGGCAGCCTCCCGCATGACCTCGGGGGAGGTGTAAGCGATCCCCGTGTTCTCCGGCTCCCCTTCATAGGGCTCCAGCATCCACGCCGTCCGTGGCCCCAGGGCTCCATCGGCGAAGATCTTCACCGCCCCGATACGCAACCATTCATCCCCGAACCCGGTGCGCAACCCGACGGCCAGGGCGTGGTCCAACGCAGAGAGAGGAATGTGTTGCACCACCCGGATCGGGAGATCCCCCCGCGCGTGGAGGATCTGGAGGGCGGCGAAGCTGCGGGGGCCATCGAAGTTGTGCACCGCCGTCAGCCCCAGGGCGGCCAGCGCGTGGAGGGCCTCATACAGGGCCTCCGCCAGCTCCTCGATGGAGGGCTCCGGGATGACCCGGGCGATCCCATCGATGGCCCGTTCGAAGAAGAGGCCGGTGGGCTCCCCGGCCGCATCGCGGGCGATTCGCCCCCCGGGGGGATCCGGGGTGTCCCGGGTGACGCCCGCCCGGCGCATGGCCTCCCGGTTGACCCAGAGGGCGTGGCCGCTGCGGGCCCACAGGGCCACCGGATGGGCCGGCGCCACCCGGTCCAGATCATCGGCCGTGGGGAAACGTCCCCAGCGCTCCTGCAGCCATCCTCGTCCGACGATCCACTCCCCGGGCGGCCGGGTGGCCGCCTGCCGGGCCACCCGGGCCAGGGCCTCCTCAAGGGTCGGCGTGTCGACGTCCACTCCCATCTGGAGGCGAGCATATCCCTCCAGGTGGAGGTGGGCGTCGATCAGGCCCGGGAGCACCGTCGCGCCCTTCAGGTCCAGGATCCGGGTGCGAGGCCCCTGCCACGCCCGCACCGCCTCCATCGGGCCCACCGCCGCGAGGGTTTCCCCCACCACGGCCAGGGCCTCCGCCTCCGGCTGCTCGGGGTCCTGGGTGTAGATGCGGGCGTTCCACAGGATCCAGTCCGCAGCCTGCATGGGCGCCTCCGGATCAGGGTCCGAACGCGGCGAAGATCCGGAATCCATCAACGCAGGACGCCGCGCAGGACCTGGGGGCCGGTGGGAGAGGGGCTGCCCCCTTCCGGCTCCAGGGTCACCCCGATGCGCGCATAGGCCGTCAACGGGAGGGGGACGGTGACCGTATAGACCCCATACGGTCGGGGCTGGGTGCGGAAGATCCCGCCGCTGACGCGGCGCCCGGCGGCGTCGGCGAACCAAACCTGATAGACCCGCCCTTCCGGGGGAACGGCCAGCCCCTTCGTGACCAGCAGGGCCTGGCCGTCCTCCAGGATGAGATAGCCCTCCGCATCCGGAGCCGCTTCCGCCCCCTGGAGCGGGACCACCTGGGGCGGCGCCCCGAACCGGAATCCGAGGGAGGGGGCGAAGAGGATCAGGGCCAGGACCGCAGCGATCAGGGCGATCCCCAGCCCGAGCCCCCGCTCGCGGCGACGCTCCGCTCCCCGGGCCCGGGCCAGCAGCCGGGCTTTCAGGCGCGGCGAGGGGCGGCGCAGCGGCGCGGCGTAGGCCAGGGCCGCGGCGGCCTCCCGGTAACGGCGCGCCCGCTCCCGGCACTCCGGGCACCCGGCCAGGTGAGCCGCCACCGCAGCCGCCTCCTCCGGCGGCAGCGCTCCCAGGGCGTAAGCCGCCAGCTCCTCTTCCAGGATCTCGTGATCCATCGCTTCGCCTCGCTCCATCCACCCCATCTGATGATTCCGGTTTCCTCCGGAAGCATCCCCGGAGGCCGCGCCCCTGCCGCGCGCGGGTCTGCGTCGTGTGCTCTATCCGTGATACGCGCGGGGCCTCCTTCAGGATCTCCCCGGATGGCTTTAGGGGATCATTCCCCGCTCGGCCAGCCAGTCGTGGACCTTCCGCAGCGCCAGATACAGACGGCTCTTGATCGTCCCCAGGGGCTCGCCGAGATGGGCCGCGATCTCCCGATGGGTCCATCCCCGGAAATAAGCCAGCTCCAGCACCTGCCGCTGGGCGGGCGGGAGAGCCGCCAGGGCCTCCCGGACGGCCTGAGCCAGCTCCCGGGCTTCCACCAGGTCCTCCACCGAGGGATCGAGGGCCGCGGGCTCCATCTCCTCCTCCGGGGGCTCCGGGAGCTGGGGCGGCCGGGCGCGGCGACGGCGCAGGGCGTCGATGGCCCGATGGCGCACCATGGCGTGGAGCCAGGTGGTGAAGCGGCCCCGCTCCGGCGCGAAGGCCCCGGCATGCTGCCAGATGCTCCAGAACACATCCAGGACCACCTCTTCAGCGGTCTCGGGGTCGCCCAGGATGCACAGGGCGAGGGAGAAGGCCCGGGCGGCGTGCCGGTCGTAAAGGGCCGCCAGCGCCTGCTCGTCGCCTCCCGCGATCCGCGCGAGGAGCGCGGCGTCTTCGAGATCGGCATAGCCTGCTTCCTTCACGGTCGGATCACCCAGAGCTCCGTCTGCGGATGGCTGATCCACTCCGCCCCCTGGGGCGTGACCCGCACGTCCTCCTCCAGCCCGACGTAGCCATACCCGGGCACCCGCACGCCCAGCTCCAGCGTGAACACGTTGCCGGCCTCCACCACCCCATACGGGGTCTGACCGTAGCGCTCCCAGCGCGGCCCCAGGATGGTCGAGCCATCGTGCACCGTCCGCCCGATGTGATGCCCCAGGGCGTGCAGATACTCCGGATAGCCCTGTCCGGTCAAGGCGCGGCGGGCGGCGGCGTCCACCTCCCATCCCTGAACGCCCGGCCGCAGGGTCTGGAAGCCCGCCTGGATCGCCTCCCGAACGGCCCGGAACGCCCGCTGGACCTCCGGCGGGGGCTCCGTCTCGCCCTCACCCAGCACATACCAGACGCGCTGCAGATCCGAGCAGAATCCCTCCTGACGGATCCCCAGATCCACGTGGACCAGGACGCCGGGCGCCACCCGGCGATCCCCCGGCATCGCGTGCCCCGCCGGGGCCTCAGGGCCCACGGCGACGATGGGGCAGTAATCCGGATCCCAGGCCGGCTCCACCCCATAGGCGCGCATCCGCTCGTGGACGAAAGCCTGGATCTCCCGCTCCGTGCGGCCGGGACGCAGGAAGGCCCCGATCTCCGCGAACAGCCGCTCGGTGGTCTCCACCGCCCGCCGGATCGCCTCCAGCTCCAGGGGGGTCTTGCGGCCGCGCAGGGATCCGATGAGGTCCTCCGCGGAGATCAGGCGGCCGACGAAGGGGGTGCCGCTCAGGAGCCGGTGGAGCATGCACCACATCCCGTGGGTCAGGCCGTCGGCCGCGGGATCGTTCTCCGAGTAATTGATGGCGATCTCCCGGGGATTCAGTCGCTGGAGCGTCTCCACCAGGGGCCCCCGGATGCTCTCATCGTAGCCGATGACCGGATCCCAGACCTCCAGGGCGGCCACGTTCTCCCGGTCGAACCGGCCGACGATGGCCACGCGATCCCCCTGGGCGGTGAGGATGAAAGCCGAGATCCATGTGACGTTCAGGTCGAGGATCAGATCGAGGACCGGATCCCGGGTCTGCTCCGTCTCCCGCACGAACGTGAGCCAGGCGTCGATCCCCTTCTCGTTCAGGAGGGCGATGGCCTGCCGCACCTTCTCGCGGATGAGGGCTGGATTGGGCATGGAAAGACCTCCGGGTCGAGGTGGACGATGGGATCACGAGGAGCCGAGCAAGCGGCGAAGGAGGGCTTCCAGCTCTTCCTCCGAATAGTAGTAGATGACGATGCGCCCACCCTTGCGGTTGTGGGAGAGGCGGACCTTGGTGCCCAGGGCCTGGCGCAGGCGGCCCTCCAGCTCCGCCAGGCCGGGCGGGAGGGAAGCCGCCTTCCGCCGGGCCGGGCGCTGGCCCTGCAGGCGGCGGGCCAGCTCCTCGGTCGCCCGCACGCTCAGGCCCTCCTCCAGGATGCGCCGGAGGACCATCTCCTGTTGGGCCGGGTGGGGGAGCATCAGCAGGGCCCGGGCGTGGCCCTCCGTGATGCGCCCCTCCATCAGGTGAGCTTGAATGGAGGGCGGCAGCTGGAGCAGGCGCAGGGCGTTGGTGATCGTCGCCCGGCTCCGGCCGACCCGGCGGGCGACCTCCTCGTGGGTCAGGCCGAACTGCTCGATCAGATACCGGTAAGCCTGGGCCTCCTCAATGGGGTTGAGATCTGCCCGCTGCAGGTTCTCCACCAGGGCCAGCTCCAGCATCTGCTGGGGGGCCACCTCCCGCACCACCACCGGCACCGTCGTCAGGCCGGCCCGTCGGGCGGCCCGCCATCGGCGCTCCCCAGCGATCAGGGTGTAGCGCGGCGGATCCGCCTGGGTCTGGGTGACGATCAGGGGTTGCAGAAGGCCGTGCTCCCGGATGGACTGGGCCAGCTCCTCCAGCTCCGCCTCGTCGATCTGCCGGCGGGGCTGGTGAGGGTTGGGCTCGATGGCCTCGATGGGGACCTCCAGGAGGCCTGCGGCCTCGCCGGCCGGCAGCAGGGCCTCCAGGCCTTTCCCCAATCCGAATTTACGCCCCATACGCGCCTCCTTCCAGCGAAGGGACCGGCAGGCCATCCCCCTGCAGCAGCTCCCGGGCCAGGGCCGCATAGGCGAGGGCGCCCGGGGAGTTCGGCGCGTAGGCGATGATGGGGAGGCCGTAGCTGGGCGCCTCCGCGAGGCGCACGCTGCGGGGGATCACCGTCCGAAACACCCGCCCCGGGAAATGATGCCGCACCTCCTCCACCACCTGCTGGGCCAGCCGCGAGCGGGCGTCGAACATGGTCAGCAGGAAGCCCCGCACATGCAGATGGGGGTTGAACCGCTGGCGCACCCGCGTCATCGTCTGAAGCATGCGGGAAAGCCCTTCCAGGGCCAGATACTCGCATTGCACCGGGACGATCAAGGCGTCCGCTGCCACCATGGCGTTGAGGGTCAGCAGACCGAGGCTGGGAGGACAATCGATCAGCACGTAATCGTAAGCGGAGCGGACCTCCTCCAGGGCCCGGCGGAGGCGGAACTCCCGTTCCGGGGCCGAAACCAGCTCCACTTCCGCGCCGGCCAGATCCACGGCGGCCGGGGCCAGATGCAGGCCCTCCCAGCGCGTGGGCAGGATCCGCTCCGGGAGGGGCGCGCCGTCCACAAGCGCCTCATAGACGGAGCCCGGGAGGGCGGAACGATCGATCCCCAGGCTGGCCGTCGCGTTGCCCTGGGGGTCCAGGTCGACCAGCAGCACCGAGCGCCCGACGGCTGCCAGACACGCCGCCAGGTTCACCGCCGAGGTCGTCTTGCCCACCCCTCCCTTTTGATTGGCGAAGGCGTAAACCGGCATCGCTCGGCGCTCCCTCGCCCGGGATCAGAAGGCCATCTCCCGCCGGATGGCCGCGATCTCCTCCGGCCGGGGAGTGCCCTCCAGGCCCGGCCGGGTCACCGAAAGGGCCGCCACCCGCGCGGCATACCGGGCCGCCGCCAGGGGGTCCCGCGTCTCCCAGAGCCGGATGAAGAAAGCCGCGGCGAAAACATCCCCCGCGCCGGTGGGATCTACCTCCTCCACCGGATACGCCGGGATCGAATGGGGGATGCCGTCCAGGAAAAGGGTGGCGCCCCGGGCCGCCTGAGTGACCACCAGGATGCGCGTCTGACGCGCCCAGCGACGGGCCGTCTCCCAGTCCCCCTGGATGTCCTCCTCGCTGAAGACCACCGCATCGGCGCGAGGGAGGATCCACTCCGCTTCCCGCCAGGGCTGAGGATAGACCTGGCCCTGGGCATCCCAGGTGCGCATCCAGCCCTGCGGGGTGACCCCGCGCAGCGCGCCTTCAAAGGCCTCCAGCAGGGAGGGATCCACCTCGCCGGCGATGGGGCCCAGATGGACCACCCGGGGTCGGCGCCATTCCAGGGGGATCGCGGCCGGGAGCAGCCGCTCGGCGACGCCGTGCACGCGCTGTCGGCGGCCCTCCGGGGTATACACGTTCTCGAACTCGGTGGTCCGCTCCGCCGGCAGGTTCAGGAGATATGCCCCATCCAGCGCCGGCCGGGGATCCCAGTCCGGGCCGGTGCTGGTGATCACCCCTACCCGCCAGCCGTGGGCCAGGGCCGTCCGCCCCGCGTAGGCCGCTGTCCCGCCGAACATCGGGCCGGCCGGCGTCCGATCCCGAGAGACGTGGCCGATGATCACGTAATCCACAGGGGACATCCTCACTCCTCGGCGGTCCAGCGCATGGCGATCACCACCCGTCGCTCCTCACCCTCCCCGATGCTGTAAGTGGTCACCCGCGGGTGATCCTTCAGGGCCATGTGGATCACCCGGCGCTCGGCGGCCGGCATGGGCTCCAGCTCGACGGGGCGGCCAGTGGCCATCACCTGTTCGGCCTTCTTCATGGCCAGGCGCCGGAGGGCCTCCGCCCGCTTCGCCCGGTAGCCGTTGATGTCCACGATCAGGGGGACGAACGCCCCGAGGCGCCGGGCCACGATGGCCCGCACCAGGGTCTGGAAGGCATAGAGGGTGCGGCCGTGGTGACCGATGAGGCGCCCGACCGTAGGGCCCTCGATCCGCGCCACCCAGATGGTGGAGGGCTCGGAACCCTCCTCTGCTCCCTCCACCGGCTCCTGGGCGATGGAGAGCCGGGCCGACATCCCCAGGGACCCCAGAAGGCCATGGATGGCCTCCGCGATCGCTTCCTCGACCTGCTCCGGAGCCGGGAGCGGAGGGGGAGTCTCCGGCGGGCGGCGCACGATCAGACGCACCCGGGCCTCCCGTGCCCCCAGGCCCAGGAAGCCCGGGCTCCCGGGATCCAGCACCTCGATCTCCACCGCCTCCCGGGGGACCCCCAGGCGGGCCAGCCCGGCCTGGATGGCCGCCTCGATGGTCGGGCCGCTGACGATGAGCTCCGGAGACGATCCGAGATCTGTCATCAATCGCTCACCTCTTCGTGGAGATCCGGAACGGTGATCAGGAAGGCGAGAACCGTCCCCCGGTCTTCTCTCACTTCGCGCTCCGGGCCTTGCGGCGCGGGCGGGCAGGCGGCGCCGGCGTGGCAGGTCCCGAAGATGACGAGGAGGAAGAGGAAGGAGTAACCGGAGCCCGGCCCAGGGCCAGGCGGCGGGCCAGCGCCCCTCGCCAGTCCCGCGTGACCAGGGCGAACTGGACCACCGAGATCAGGTTGGTGACGATGAAGTAGATGCTCAACCCCACCGCCAGGTTGTAGCTGATCCACCCGAAGAAGAGCGGCATATACAGGTTCATCAGCTGGGTGGTCATCCGCGTTTGGGGATCGGTGCTCGGCGGGGTCATCACCTTCTGGGACCACCACGTCGTGAGGATCACCAGGAGGGTCATGAGCGGCAGCGGGATCAGGATCCCGCCCACCGGGATGAAGATCCGCTCCGGCCGCCCCAGGTCCCAGAGCAGGAACTGGCTCTGGATGGGGAGGAGGGTGGCCAGGGCGGGGAACCCGTTGAACCGGTAGAGCAGTTTGGCCAGGTCGATGACCGCGATGGGGTTGAGGGCCAGGACGTGGATGATGGCCTGGTAGACGGCGATCAGGATCGGGAACTGGATCAGGAGGGGGAGACACCCTCCCAGAGGGTTGACCCCCGCCTCCTTGTAAAGCTTCATCTGCTCCTGGGCCAGCTTCTCCCGATCCTTCCCGTATTTCTTCTGAAGCTCCTGCAGGCGAGGCTGGAGCTCCTGCATCTTCCTGGCCGCCCGCTGCTGCTGAGCCATCAGCGGATAGAGCAGCAGGCGGATGAGCACCGTCAGGGCCACGATGGCCAGGACGAAGTTCCGCCCCAACAGGGCATAGAGCACCAGCAACAGGTTGACCAGCGGCTGAAAGAACAGCAGGTTCGTGATCAACGTGATCGGATTCATCCGGCCTCCTTACCGGCTATCCCGAAGGGCCCGGCTCCCCTCAGCGGGCCAGCTTCCAGGCCTCGCGGAGATCCGGGTGGAAGGCCACCACGCGGAACGGACCGCCGGTGGGAGCCACCACGATCCGATCCGCCGCCGCCACCGGCGAGGTGAGGAGACGCCCGGGCGCCAGGTTCACGGATTTCACCTTCGTCCCATCCGCCAGATTCAGCATATGGAGCCATCCCGCCTCGTCGGCCACATACACGCGATCCTCGACCACCAGCGGGCGGGCGCGGACCGGGCCGTTGGCCTGGAAGGGCTGGGCCCAGAGGGGCCGTCCCTGGCGATCCAGGGCCCACACCTTCCCGCTCATATCCCCAACGATCAGGCGATCGCCCGCCACCGCGGGCCCATCCCACACCCAGTGGCTGGCCCGGAAGCGCCAGCGCTCCTGCCCGCTTTGCAGGTCCACGGCGTAGAGGTGATCGTCGAAGGCCCCTGCGTAGAGGATCTCCCCGTCCAGGGTCAGGGCGCCCGCGATGGCCCCCCCGGCCTGGAAGGGCGCCGGCCAACGGAGCGCCCCGCTCTCCCGATCCAGGGCCAGCAGCCGATGATCCATCGTCCCCACCACCAGCAGCGTTCCGGAGAGGACGGGCGTGGACCAGATCCGCGCGGCCCCCCGTCCGGCCTCGGGCAGGCGCGTCCGCCAGCGCGGTTGTCCGGTCTCCGGATCCAGGGCGATCACCCAGCCGTCCCCCGTGCCGACGAAGACCTGTGTCCCATCGGAGATCAGGCCGGCGAAGATGGGGCCCAGGGGCGGCTGTTCCGCCGGCGGATAGACCCATTGCAGGGCCCCGCTCTCCCGATCCAGCCCGCACAGGCGGCTCTCCCCCGTGCCCGGGTTCTCCGCGGCGATGACGACCCGCTCCGCCACGACCGCAGGGGCCGCGTGGTAAACCCCGCCGCAGGCGCCCGCGTTCCCGTTCTTCGGAGGGAAGCGCCAGCGCTCCTGACCGGACTGCGGATCCACCGCCAGCACGTGATCGAGATCCGCAACGTAAAGGGTCTGATCCCCCACCTGCATCCCCGGCCAGTTCGGGGGCGCGCCGCTGCAGGCGGCCAGCACCACCCCCGTCAGCATTCCCAATCCCTTCAGAATGTTCCGCAATGACATCCGCAACGGTGCCACCTCCGGAAACCCGGTCCTCCCAGGACCGGGCCGAGATGCAAGACCGGAGCTTCGAAGACCTTTGTGCCGATTTTCAATCGGCCTCTACAGGCGCTTGCGCGCCGGGCGTCGGCCTCCGCCGACGCAAGCGACACTCCCCGGTCGGCGCAGGCCGACCGTTGGCCGAAGGCCTTCACGCCGATTGAAATCGGCCTTCCCAGGCGCGATGCGCCAGGCGTCGGCCTTCGCCGACGCGAGGAACGTTCCCCGGTTGGCACAGGCCGACCGTTGGCCGAAGGCCTTCACGCCGATTGAAATCGGCCTTCTCAGGCGCTCCGCGCCAGGCGTCGGCCTCCGCCGACGCAAAGAATGCCTTTCCGGTCGGCGCAGGCCGACCGTCGGCCGAAGGCCTTCACGCCGATTGAAATCGGCCTTCCCAGGCGCTTGCGCGCCGAGCGTCGGCCTCCGCCGACGCAAGGAACGTTTTTCGGTCGGCGCAGGCCGACCGTCGGCCGAAGGCCTCTCCAGGTCGAATTCATTCGACGCTCAAGGCCGACCGTTGGCCGAAGGCCTCATCCGGTCGAATTCATTCGACACACAGGCCGACCGTCGGCCGAAGGCCTCCCAAGGTCGAATTCATCCGATGCGCCCGGGCGCCTCTGCTCCCCTATGGGACCGGGTCGTAACCGCCGGGATGAAGCGGATGGCAACGGGCGATCCGTTTAAGGCCCAGCCATCCTCCACGGAGCAATCCGTAGCGAGCGATGGCCTCATAGGTGTATTGAGAGCAGCTCGGATAAAACCGGCAGCTGGGAGGCAGGAGCGGAGAGATCCACCGCTGATACAGGCGGATCAACTCCATCGCCGCCCGCGCCGGGAGATCCTTTCCCTTCCCCATCCCCTCACCTCGCTTCCTCAGAGGAGACCTCCCCGGGCCCTTCCCGCGAAGCCACCAGCAACCCCAGCCGGCGGAGCGCCTCGCACAGCGCCGCTTCCGCATCCTGCCGCTTGCGCTCCGGGAGATCCGGCCGGGCGATGAGCACCAGATCCCAACCCGGCCGGATCTCGTGGAGGTGCAGGCGGGCGGCCTCGCGGAGCAGGCGCTTGGCCCGGTTCCGGCGAACCGCCTTGCCGAGGGCGCGTCGCCCCGCGATCACCGCCACGCGGGTGACCCCCAGGTCGTTCGGGGCGGCGATCAGCTTCAGCAGCGGTGTGGACCAGGATCGCCCTTCCCGCAGGACCCGCTCGATGGCTTTGCGATGACGCAACCGGACCAGCGAGGCCACAGCGACCGGGGAGATCAATCCTTACGGCCGGAGGGGCCGCGATACTTCCCTTTCCAGTTGATGCGCTTGGCCCCCTCGTATTGGGGGGTCAGCCGCCACCGGCCCTTCAGCCGCCGCGCCTTCAAGACCCGCCGCCCGCCCTTGGTGCGCATGCGGGCCAGGAACCCATGCACCTTCAAGCGCTTCCGCCGCTTGGGCTGATAGGTCCGCTTGGGCATCTCGTCGGAACCTCCACGCGAAGGCTGGAAAGCAACGCAAGGGATAATTATAACCGAAGCCGCCGCTCCGGCCAGGCCCGGGGATCCGCCAGCGGCCGCTTCCCTAATTCTACTTCGATCTTGCGAGGGCCGGCGGATCTTCTTATACTCCACAAACAACCCTGAAGCAGGGGCCTGAAAACGCCTCGCTTTGGAGAAGCAGCGAGGGCGCAGGATCCGGAGGGAACTCGGAAGGGAGGGGACGATGTCGGTGGATGGGCGTTTGCCGCGGATGGCCTTCATCGGCAGCGGGGTGATGGCCGAGGCAATGATCCGCGGGTTGTTGCGGGACAACCTGATCGACCCCCAGGACATCATCGCCAGCGGGCCGCGGCCGGAGCGGGGGCAGGAGCTCCGGAGCCGCTATGGGGTGCGCACCACCGTGCACAACCCGGAGGCGGCCGCCGAGGCGGAGATCGTGGTCCTCTCCGTCAAGCCCCAGGTGATCCCCCGCGTGCTCCCGGAGCTGCGCGGCCACATCCGCCCGCAGGCCCTCGTCTTCTCCATCGCTGCCGGCGTGCGCATCGCCACCCTGCGGGAAGGCCTGGGGGTCTCCGCCATCATCCGGGCGATGCCCAACACCCCTGCCCAAATCGGTCAGGGGATCACCGTGTGGACGGCCACGGAAGAGGTGACCCCGCGCCAGCGGGAGCAGGCGATCCTGCTCATGCGGGCGATGGGCGAGGAAGTCTACGTGGACGACGAGCGCTATCTGGATATGGCCACCGCCCTGACCGGGACCGGGCCCGCCTACGTGTTCCTGTTCATGGAGGCCATGGTGGACGCCGGGGTGCATCTGGGTTTCTCCCGGCGGGTGGCCGAGCAGCTGGTGTATCAGACCGTCATCGGCTCCGCCCTCTACGCCCGCCAGTCCGGTTTGCACCTGGCGGCGTTGCGCAACCAGGTCACCTCGCCGGGAGGCACCACAGCGGAGGCGCTGTATCACCTGGAGAAGGGTGGCTTCCGCACGGTGATCTCCCGCGCCATCTGGGCGGCTTACGTGCGTTCGCGGCAGCTGGGCCGGGGGGCCGCCGATGAAGTCGAGCGGCTGGAGCGTTGAACGGCCGCTCCGGATCGCGGTGGTGGGGAGCAGCGAGGCCACGCCCCAGGAGGAAGCCTGGGCGTACACCGTGGGGCGCCGGCTGGCCGAGGCCGGCGCGGTGGTGATCTGCGGCGGCCGCGGCGGGGTGATGGAGGCCGTCTGCCGGGGCGCCGTGGAGGCCGGCGGGCTCACCGTCGGGATCCTCCCCGGGAGCGATCCCGCGGAGGCCAACCCTTACGTGCGCCTCCCCCTGCCCACCGGGCTGGGCGAGGCGCGCAACGCCCTGGTCGTGCGGGCCGCGGAGGCCGTGATCGCCATCGGGGGGGAGTTCGGCACCCTCTCCGAGATCGCCCTGGCCCTCAAATGGGGCATCCCGGTCATCGGCCTGGGGACATGGACGCTGCACCGGCCGGGGATCACCGTCCCGATGGAGACGGTCTCCTCGCCGGAGGAGGCCGTCGCGCGCGCCCTCGCCCGGGCCCGGGCGCGCCACGCGCTGGCATCCTGAAGCGGGGGCCGCCGGCGCGCGCCTCGGCCAACGGAACGACACAACCCCAACGGAGGGTCCTGCTGCGTGCTGCTGGCCATCGGCGATGTCACGGTGGATCTCTATCTGGCCCTCCCCCGCCTCCCGAAGCCCGGAGAGGATCTGCACGCCCCCCGGATGATCCTGCGGGCCGGGGGATCCGCAGCCAACACCGCCGCGGTGGCCGCCCAGCTGGGGCTCCCGGCTCGCTTGATCGGCGCGATCGGTCAGGATCCCCTGGGAGAGTGGGTGGCGGAGGAGCTGCGCGCCAGCGGCGTGGGGACGGATCTCCTTCAGCGCTGTCCCGAAGCGCCGACTTCTACCGTCATCGTCTTGGTGACGCCGGAAGGGGAGCGGACGATGCTCTCCCACCGGGGGGCCAGCCGGCTTGCCCGCCTTCCGGAGCTCTCCCTTCCGGCGGCGGGCTTCGTCCATCTTTCCGGCTATGCCCTCCTGGAGGAGAGCCCGCTCCGCGGCGCAGCGCTGACCCTGCTGCAGCAAGCCGCGGCCGCAGGCCTGCGGTGCGCCCTGGATCCCGGGCTGCCGGCGTGCCGGATGGCTCCCCAGGCCGTGCGGGAGGCTCTCCGGGAGGTGGAGATCCTGCTCCTGAACGAGGCGGAGGCGGACCTCTTGTTCGGGCCGGATCCCCGCTCCGGCCTCCGGGAGGCCCCGCGGCTGCGCTGGATCGTCCTCAAACAGGGCGAACGGGGATGCCGCTTGCTGGGGCGGGCGGGCGAGGAACAGACCGTGCCGGCCTTCCGGGTTCCCGTGCGGGACACTACCGGCGCCGGGGATGCCTTCAACGCCGGCTTCCTGTTCGGCCTGGCCCGAGGCGCCTCCCCGGTGACAGCCGCCCTGCTGGGCAACGCCGCCGGGGCCCTGGCCTGCACCGCCTGGGGCGTGATCGGGTCTTTCCCCGGCCGGGGGGCGCTGGAGCGACTGCTCCAGGAGGCCTCCCAAGACCCTGTCTGGGCCCCATGGCGCGCGCTCCTTGAAGAGGCCCAGACCTGCCTGGCCGAGGCCCGGATCGCCGGCAAGGGCTGAACTCCCTTATATCCAGATGGAGCCCATACGCGATGTCCGAGAAGCCCGCTCAGATCCTGGTGGTGGAAGACGACTCCGCCCTGCGGGAGCTGCTCACCACCGTTCTGCGAAAAGCCGGCTACGAGGTGGCGGCCCTCGAGGACGGCCCGGCCGCCCTGGAGTGGATCCGGGGCCGGCAGCCGGACCTCATCCTTCTTGACGTCATGCTGCCCGGCCTGGACGGCTTTGAAGTATGCCGCCGGGTGAGGGAGCTCTGGCATCTGCGCACTGTCCCCGTGCTGATGCTCACCGCCCTGGGACGCATCGAGGACAAGCTGCGAGGGATCCAGGCGGGCGCGGACGATTATCTCACCAAGCCCGTGGCCATCCCCGAGCTCCTGGCTCGGGTGGAGATGCATCTGCGCCGCTCCCGGCGGGAACGGGCTACCAATCCCCTTTCCGGGCTCCCCGGGAACCCGGAGATCGAGGCGGAGATCATGCGACGTTTCCGCAGCGGGGAGCCTTTCGGGATCGCCTATGTGGATCTGAACGCCTTCAAGGACTTCAACGATCGCTATGGGTTCCGGGAAGGGGATCGGGTGCTCCAGGCCTTCGCCCGGCTGCTGCAGGAAGCCATGGCCGCTTACGGGGATCCCACCCGGGACTTCATCGGCCACATCGGGGGCGACGACTTCGTCCTCCTCACCCGTCCCTACGTCCTCAGCCCGGTCTCCCGGGAGATCCTCGAGAGATTCCCTCAGGCTGTTGGCGCCCCGGAGCTCTCGGTCTCCATCGTCGGCGGCGTCGTGGATCCCAAACAGGGGCCGGATCTGGAACGATTGATCCGCCACCTGGCCGCCCTCAAACGCCAGGCCAAACGGGAAAATCGCCCCCTCCTGCTCTCCGGCAACCTGGGCCTCGAAGCGGAAGAGTAAGAAGTAAGAGTAGAGGAGAAGCTCAGGACCACCGGGAAGGCCCGAAGGTTTCTTGATTGGGGTCTCAATCCGAGGCGCGGCATATCGCTTTAGTGATGAGCCTTTTCCAGCTCCTGAAGCTCATGCTGAAGTGGGAACACCCGATATCGCTCCAGGCTCAACAAAAATTCCACCCGGGACAGCCCGGCCAGCTCTGCGGCTCGCCCGGAGGATAGGCGTCCCATTTCATAGAGCCAGGAGTTACGCAGTTGGATTCGTCCTTCTCCCCACGCGGCGGATGGGTTATCATCATGATGGAGGTGGCGACGATGCCGACGGTCTGCCTGCGGTTCCGATTCGAAGAGCATCCCAAAATCCGCGCCCTGATGGAGGCCTGCGCCGACATCCAGCGGCAGGCCATTGATTATGCTTTGGAAAACGGCAAAACCGCCACCTTCACCCTCATCCAGGCCCTCTACCCCTCCCTGCGCGCGCAGCATCCGGATCTCCACTCCAACCTCATCTACGGGGCGATCCGATCCGGCGCCCGGGTCGTCCACGTCTTTCGGAATCAACAGCGGAGAGGGAAGACCCGGGCGGACCGGCCGGAGATCCGGCGCCCCTCGGTCTACCTGGTTCGGCAGACGGTGAAGATCGAATGGGATGGCGAGATCCTGACCGTCACGATTCCGGTCTCCCCCCGGGATCCGGAGCCCATCGTCCTCACTTTCCGTCCCCACCACAAGTATCGCCGGCTGCTGGACGAGTGGAAGGCGGGGCGGGCGAGGATGGGGGAGCCGACGCTCACGGCCCACTCCCTCTCCATCCCCCTCAAGTTCCCCGATCCCATCCCCTATAGGCCGGAGGGGGTGATCGGGATCGATAGCAACGAGGGGAATCTGACGGCCTTCGTGACCTCCACCGGCGAGATCCGGGAGATCGACACCCGGTATGTGGGGAAGGTCAACCGGGACCATCTGCGGCGCGAGATCAAAGGGACGAGAGGAAAGCACAACCCGAAGGCCAAGAAGAAGATCGCCTCCAAACACCGAAGGATTCGCCGGGAGAAGACGGAGAACTTCTGGCATCATCTGGCCCTGGCCTTGATTGCCTGGGCGCTCGGGATGAAAGCGGCTCTGGTGCTGGAGGATCTCAAGGGGATGAAGGAGCGGATCGGGGAGGGGAAGTCCAGGAGGATGCGGCAGCGCCTGCTCAATTTCTGGAGCATTATGACTTTCCATCGGATTCTGGTTCACAAGGCGAGGTTTTACGGGGTTCCGGTGATTGGGGTGGATCCGCAGAACACGTCCCGGGCGTGTCCGGTATGCGGCAGGGTGGGTGAAAGGCTAAGGGGACACGTCCTGGCGTGCCCTTGCGGGGTGAGGATGGGCCGTCACGCGGCGGCGGCGGTGAACATCGCCCGCAGGGGGGTGGAATTCCTCGAGGGCTTGGGCCTTCGAGGCAGGGGTCGGTGGGCGACCCCGGTGGCCGGTCCTCTGGCCTTGGGCTAAAACCCAAGGCCACGACCGGAATACGCAGGAAACAGCGTAAGTCCTATTTCTCTGCCAGGAGCACCTTATCCGGGATTTCCAGGAAGATCCTCCGCGTGGCCATCCGGCCCTCCCTGACGACCCTGCAAGTCGCCCCGCGCCTCTTTCACATCATACCATACCGCGCAGCGCTGCTCCCATGTCACCGGGTGTGTCCCAAAATCGTAGGGCAACTGCTCGCAGTTGTCCTACAAAGCGGCCAGCCCGACAAAATCGGGACAGACCCCATGTCACCCGCCCGGGCGTCTCGCATCCAATGAGATGGAGGGGATCCGCCTGGATCTCCTCATCCTCAGCCCTCAGGTCGGAGGTGGCAGATGGCGAGGATCATGATCCTGGGCGGTGGCAGCGGCGGCCTGGTGGTGGCCAACAAACTGGCCCGCGG
Organism: Thermoflexus hugenholtzii; assembly: GCF_018771565.1. Classification (NCBI taxonomy): domain Bacteria; kingdom Bacillati; phylum Chloroflexota; class Thermoflexia; order Thermoflexales; family Thermoflexaceae; genus Thermoflexus; species Thermoflexus hugenholtzii. The sequence continues at coordinate 1,530,974 of NZ_CP076326.1, forward strand.
CCTGCGTGGGACCTCCCACGAGATCCTTCTGGTGGACCGCAGCCCCTATCACTACTTCATGCCTTCCTTCCCATGGGTGGCCCTGGGTTTCAAGGAACCGGAGCAGGTGCGCCGGCCCTTGAAGAACCTGGAGAAGAAAGGCGTCCGGGTGCTTCAGGGCGAGGTCCGGGAGATCCGCATCCCGGAGAAACGGGTTCGCGTGAACGGTGAAGACCTCTCTTACGACCTGCTGGTGGTCTCCCTGGGAGCGGAGGTGAAGCCGGATCTGATGCCCGGCTTTGAGGCCGCCTATCATCCGTGGACCATCGAGGGGGCGCTGCGGATGCGGGAGGCCATCCAGCGGTTCGAGGGAGGGCGCATCGTGATCGGCGTCTCCGGGCCTTACTACCGCTGCCCTCCCGCGCCTTATGAGATCGCCGGGCAGCTGGATTTCGCCCTCCGCGCCCGCCGGCTGCGGGACAAATCGGAGATCGTCCTGGCCCATCCTCACCCGCAGCCGCTCTCCGCGATGGGGCCGGCCATCAGCGGCGTGATCACCGAGATCCTGGCCGCCAAGGGCGTGCGGTTTGAGGGGAACTTTCACGCCAGGGCCATTGACCCGGAGCGGCGGCTGCTCCTCGGGCAGGACGGCCGGGAGATCCCCTTCGATCTGCTGATCATGGTCCCACCCCACCGGCCCAGCGTGGCCGGGATGTGCCCGGGCCTCCTCACCCCCGCCAGCTTCCCCCTCGTCGATCCGAAGACCTTCCGCTGCCTGGCGGATCCCGACGTGTTCGCCATCGGGGACATGGTCAACCCGGCCATTAACCTGCCGGCGGCCGGTGTGGTCGCTCACTTCCAGGCGGAGTTCGTGGCCAACCAGATCCTGGCCGAGCTCAAGGGTGCCTACATCGGCGAGAGCTTCACCCCCGTCGCCATGTGCATCATGGACTTCGGCGACGACGCCGTGCTGCCCATGTGCGACTTCACCCGCATCCTGGATCTATCCGGCCCGCCCTCCTGCGGCGTGCTGGGCCGCAGCAAGGCCATCCGCCTGACCAAGATGCTCTTCGAATCCATATGGTTCGCCACTTACCTGAGCTGAACCCGACCGGGAGGCCACGGCCATGACGGAGCAAATCCTTCAGGATCCGAAGGCTCAGGAGGCGCTGGAGCGAACCCTCTCGCTCCTGATCCGGATGAATGAGACGGGAGCGCTGGCTTTTCTGGAGGATGCGGTGGAGCTGCTCCCGGATTCCCTGTCGTATCTGATGGATCCGCGGCTGCTGAAGATCGGGGCCAACCTGGCCTACTTGCTGCACGTGGTGGAGCTGGTGGAGCCGACCCTGATCACCGTGATGATGAGCCGCCTGGTGGAGGAGCTTAACCGGGAGCTGACGCCGGAGCGGATGAAAGAGCTCCCCCGCGTGGGCCCGGTCTCTCTGGTGAAGGCCCTGGCGGACCCCGACGTCCAGCGGGGCCTGGGGATCCTCGTCCTGTTCCTGCGGGTGCTGGGGCGCGCCTTCGACCGCTCCAGCCAGGAGCTGATGGCCTTGATGGAGGCCACGGAGAAGACCCTCGCGGAGCTGCGCCGCCAGCGGGCGGAGATCGAACGCCAGGCCGCGGCCGTCGCCTCCTGAACGCCGCGGCAGACCCCACGATGTCCGCCCCCACCCGGCGGCGGACGAACAGGAAGACGGGGGCCGGGAAGACCATCCACCTCCCCGGCCCCCGAAATCCTCCTCACTCCCCTGTGAGCCCCCCAGAGGGTGAGATATCCTAAAAGAGGCATCACGCGCTCTGGGCGAAGAAAGCGATGATCGAGGTCCGCGGGCTGGTCAAGCGATACGGCGACCGGGCGGTCCTCAACGGGGTGAGCTTCGCCGTCCGGGAAGGAGAGATCTTCGGCCTGCTGGGGCCGAACGGGGCCGGAAAGACGACGCTGATCTCGATCCTGGCCACCCTGCTCCCCCCCGACGAGGGGCAGGTCCTCATCTGCGGATATGATCTGCGGCGAGAAGCGGATCGGATCCGACCGCTCATCGGCTTCGTCCCCCAGGAGCTGGCCCTCTATCCCACCCTCAGCGCCTGGGACAACCTGGCCTTCTTCGGCCGCATCTACGGCCTGCGGGGAACAGCCCTCTCAGGATCTGCTGGTGCGCGGAGACGGGCTGCGGGAGGTCTGGCCCAAAGTGGGGGCCCTGACGGCGTTCGCGGCGGCCTTCTTCGGCCTCGGCGTGTGGCGTTTCCGCTTCGATTGAAGCCACCCCCATCCGGAGCGGAACCGCCGGGAGCCGCTTCGAAACGACGGACACCCCGGATCGCTATCAACCCGGAGGAGGTGAGCTATGAGCGCGGGCGCGCTGGATCAGATGGCCGAGCATCTCCAGTTCCTGGGTTATGAGATCGCTCGCGAGGGCGAGCTGATCTTCGCCAGGCATCCCCGCAAGTTCAACATCGTCATGAAACCGGTGGGAGGCGGGATCCTGATCGCCTCCTTTTTCACGTGCGCCGATGAGGCCAAGCGAGATCGACAAGGATATCTCAATATGATCAACACCCTGAACGCCCGGGCGGTCCTCGCCCGCTTCTACGCCGATGAGGATTCCGATCTCCGCATGGAAGCATGGCATCCGGATGCTTACGATCGGCACGCCTTCAGCGCGTTCATGGAGCTGTGGGATCACGACGGTGGGTTGCTTTTAGAGGCCCCCGAGGTTGCGCGCTACCTGGAATAGCCGGGTGAACGGAAAGCGAGGGGGACCGCAGAAAGCGGTCCCCCTCCACGGGCATCCCGGCGGAGAATCTTTTCGGAAGGAGCGGATCCGCCCTCAGCGGCCTTCCGGCCGGAGCATCGGGAGCTGGGCGAAGTCGTCGGGGCCCAGGCGGTCGAGATTCGGCTCCTGGGAAGGCCGGTAAGCGGAAAGCAACGCCTCCTGGGTGGGCGACCGCCCCGCCGGCCAGGCCAGATCCAGGATGCGCGTGTGATTGGTATCCGCAGGCCCCCCACCCAGCCGCCACTGGGCCGCCTGCGGCAGCACGTCCCGCACCCGCCACACCCCCGGCGAGGGGAACCCCTCCTGGCTCAGCACCGCCGCCAGGTAGGCGGCCTGCCGCGGATCGAAACCCGCCCCGAAGATCCGCCGGGGCACCCGCAGGAGCACCGTCCGCTGGTTCGGGTTGACCGCGATGCGCAAAGAAGCCCCCGGGACCGGCTTGGGCTTCCCCTGCTCATCCGGAGCATAGACACCGGGCGTCCACCCTTCCGCCCACAGGGCGATGTCCCATCCGAATCCCTCCGCCAGGGCCGCGTTCCGGCCGGGCAACAACAGGCGGGCACCCGTCCCCTTCCCCGGATCCCGGTCGATATAGATATCAATGGTCTGCAGCGCCAGGCCGTTCGGGGAGCCCCAGGGGTTCGGGATGGGGCCGTAGAACTCAAAGCGGAAGACCAGATCCTCCCCCTCCTCCCCGACCTGGAACCGCTTGAGATCGAAGACCTGGGGGAGGAACACCGGATCCGTGGGATAGGTGTAGCTCCCCGGCCCGTGATCGTCCCCCTCCGGATCCTCGACGTCCAGGATGACCTGAGCGAGGCCGAAATCCGGGATCTGGAAGCGGGCCACGCCGGAGGCGGGGATCCGCGCCGCCCCCTGGGGCCGCGAGGCCACCACCGCCCAGAGCAGCGAATCGCCCGCCTGCAGGCTCCCCAGGGCCTTTTGGGGCAGCGCCAGCTCCAGCGTCCCCTCCCCCAGTCGCACCGAGAGCTCACCGGGAGCCGGCGCCCATTCCCCATCCGGCGTCGCCTGAAGGAGCTCGGCCGTCACCTTCTTGCCCTCGCGGACCACCCGAATCGCATGGGTGGCCCCGAACCCCAACGGGATACGCGGTCCGGCCGGATGGGCGGAGAAGCCGGAGCGCCCGGCTCCTCCGGGCGCGGCGATGTAGAAGCCGAGCGCCCCATCTCCCTCCCAGACCCCATCCACCCGCGCGTAGAGATGGGTGCGATCGGCCCCGATCCGGAACTCCCGCAACGCGGGATCGGAGCCGACATAGCGGGCTGCCGCGTCCCATTCCCCCGGGGTCGCCCGGCCGTCCAGAACCGGCGTGAAGGGCCCGGTGAAGGGGGCCGCCGGCTCCGCCACCGGCGGCGGGACGATGGGGACGGCGAGGGAATCCGGCACCGGCTCCCCCAGGGCCTCATAGACCCGCCGGAGCAACATGCGGAAGGCGTCGTCGAAGTAATCGTCCTGCCCGCTGTCCTGATCCGTTCCATACCACCAGAACCAGTCCGATCCTTCGGCCAGGAGCATCGCCTCCCGCGCCCGCTCCAGGGCCTCCGGGGCGGCCTGCTTGCGCCCTTCTTCATACGCCCGCAGGACCTCCCGAGCCCGCCGGAGCGCGGTCCAGGCCTCCCGTTCCTCTGCCTCGCCGATCCAGGTGTCGTAGTTCGGGCTGAACCACGCCCCGGGGAAGAGCTTCGGGAGCGGCCGCGCGGCCTCCGGGAACATCCGCAGGAACTCCGAAGGCGTCACCGTGCGGATGGTCCGGCTCTCGTTCAGCCGCCGGTAAAGCCCGTGCAGGAAGGCCTTGCCGTCGTTCTCGTAGTATTCCCAGGCGTTCTCGCCGTCCAGGATCACGGAGACCAGGAGGGGGCCCTGCACCCCTTTCGCCCGCGCCTTCTCCCGGATGTTCTCCAGGCGTCGGATGAAGTCCTCCGCCGCGGCCTCCCCGGGCATCCCCGAGTAGGTGAAGCCGATTTTGTCGGAGAGCACGCCGTCGCGGAACACGATGAACAGCGGCCGGCCCTGAGGATCCGAGAGCCGGTAGGGGCGATAGAGCGAATCCACCTCCTCCACCGTCTCCCGGGCGTCACGGGTGAAGCCGCTCAACCCCAGAGAGCGGGCGAGGACAGGCTCCCCGGAGGCCATCCAGAGGAAGCCGGCATCGGCGACCATGGGGATGATCTGCTGGGCGACCGCCCCTTCCGCCGGCCACAGGCCCCGGGGCGGCCGGCCGAAGTGCGCCTCATAGAGGGCCACCGCGCGGCGCAAATGCTCCCGAGCGTCCTCCGGAGCGATGAACGGTGGATCCGGCAGCAAAGCCTCGGGGTTCCCCACCCGCGCGAGATCCGAGTAGATCAGCAGGGGGAGGATGGGATGGGCATACGGCGTGGTGGTCACCTCGATCTGTCCGGCTTCCTGAAGGGCCTTGTGAAGCGGAAGGATCTCCTTCAGGATGCGCCGCGTCTCCTCGAAGATCACCGGTTTGTCGGCCTCGGTGAAATCCCGGCCCTTGCGGACCAGATCCGCGAGGGGCGGCCGGGCCAGGAAGTCCGGGTCCATCCAGGCCAGGTTGAAGAGCACCTGGAGATCCCGGAAGTCCTGCACGGTGAAGGAGGCCAGGGCCCGCTCGATGGCCGCCGGGTCAGTCGAGCGCCCTCGCTTCTCCAGGAGCTCCCGATAGCGCGGGAAGCGGGGGATCACCCGCTCCCAGTTGGCGTCGAAGAAACGCCGCAGGAGGAAGCGCTTCTCGTCCTCCGTGAGCGCCTCCGCAGGCTTCTCCGAGAGGGCCCAGTAGACATCCTTCGCGCCCCCCGCCAGATCCTCCAGCTGGCGGATCAGAACGGGGGTGAGATTGAAGGTCACGTGGACGTTGGGGTATTCCCGCAGGATGGCGGCCATATCGTAGTAGTCTTTGGTGGCATGCACCCGGGCCCACGGCCGGGTATACAGGCCCGTCTGGGGGTCTTTCGGATAGAAGGGTTGATGCTGATGCCAGATCAGCGCCAGGTAGAGGGGGGCTTCCTCAACGGCCTCCGTCGGGGTCGGCGACGGCGGCGGCAACGTCGGAGTCGGCCGCGGGGTCGGCCGACACCCCACCCCCAGCGCCCACAGAGTCAGCAAAAGGATCCTCCAGCACCGGATCCGCATCGCATCCCTCCTGCTCACGAGATGCACAACGGATCGCCCGCCATGCAGTCCTTTTCGCAAATCAAGTGTTCTTGTAAAGCGCTTTATGAGTATAAGCACCTTCCAGAATTGCGTCAATCCACCGCCGCCGTGGGATCTTCCGCAACCCCATCGAGATCGGAGGCTTACCGATATCCCAGCTCCCGCAGTCGAGCGTCCAGCCAGGCCATCTCTTCCTCGGAGAGAGGAGGCGGCGGAGGGGGCTGGCGGTAGTCGATCTGCACCCCATACGCGCCGCGCTCATAGACCGTCGCCACCGCCGCCCCCAGATCCAGCGGCACATCCGGGTCCGGCTCAAGGAGGGGAACCGGCAGCACCGGCAGGGGATCCATCAACCGGATCGGCCACACCTCCACCGTCGGGCGGCGATCCGCCCGGCTGAGGAGGACGTAATACGGAGCGGGAGGCACCGGATCCTCCAGGGGCGGCCGCTCCCCGCCCCGCAGCAGATCGATCTCCATCAGATGAACGGCGGACCGCAAGAGATCCCGCCGCTTGCGCAGGTAGTCGGCGTGGGCCTCGTGGCCGACCCGCTTGTTCACCGGCGAGAGGATCTCGATCACCGTTACCCGCTGCCCGGTGTCCGTCTTGCGGATCTCGACGCTGTAGAGGCGCAACGGCACCTCCAGGGGGATCCGACTCTTCACCGGAGCCGGCGGGATGGCCACGGAGGTCCCGGCCTCCGAAGAAGGGTAGAGCCGGTGGATCGATACATCCGGCCGCACGATATGGGCCTCCCCGATCTCCACCACCTCATACGTGATCGAGACCGATAGGCGCGCGAAGTAACGCGGCGTGATCCGCCGGTTTAATTGAGCCTGAATTTCGGAGGCCGGTAATCACCCCCCTGAGTAGTGCTCGGTGGTATAATCGGGGCCAGATTCCGACGGAGGTGGGCCCGATGAATCGAAAGCCCAATTCCCAGAACCCCCCCTGCCCTCGCTGTGGGGCCACCCATGTGGTAAAGAACGGCAGTAAGGGTGGGCGGCCCCGTTGGGTCTGTCGGAACTGCGGGCGCTCGTTTGGGCCTACCCTGGGCACGGCGATGTATCGCTTGCGTGTGACCCCTGCGGAAGTGGCGCGCACCCTGCTGGTGGTGATGCGTCGGGGAGCCTGAGCGCCGCTGAGGAGATCACCGGCCACAAATATGAAACCATTGGCCGATGGCTCCGGATGGCCGCCCAACACGCTGAGGCCCTCACCGAGGTCCTGGTCCACGACCTGCATTTGAGCGAGGTCGAGGTGGATGCTTTCTGGTCGTTTGTCAAAAAAAGTGTCCAGAGGCTGGAGATCCAGACGCCTCGGCGGGCGGGGTGGGCCCGCGTTGGGGATGTTTGAGCCAGGACCGGGCGACTCGTTTTGTGGTGGCGTGGGGCTTTGGGTCTTCGGAGGATGAGGTCGCGCCGAAGGTGGTGGCGCAGACCCGCCAGCGCACATCTGGCAGGAGGGGCGTGATCTGGATCAGCGATGGACGGCCGGTCTACCGACGGGCGGTTCGTCAGGTCTATCGGGACGCGCAACCGACGGGAAAGCGGGGGCGTCCGCCCCTGGTGCTCACGCCTGGGGTGGGGTTGACGCAAGCGGTCAAGCGTCGTCATCAGGGCCGGATGGTGCGCGTGGAGGTGCGTCAGGTTCTGGGGGAGGCGGTGGATTGCCCCTATCCGGTGCATGAGGAACGGTTGAATGGCATGTTGCGCGATCGGTTGAATGCGCTGACGCGTAAGACCCATGCCTTTGCGAAGACGACAGGGACCTGGGATGCGCTGGTGATCCTCTGTTTGTTTGAGCACAACTGGCTGCGGCCCCATCGGGCCTTGCGGGAAGCGGGGGAGGGCCTGCCGGAGGGGCGGCGGTATCGGCCGCGGACGCCGGCGATGGCCATCGGGTTGACCGATCATATCTGGACCTGGGAAGAGTTCTTGACCTTCAAGCATTATCAATACCAAAAGGAGTGACTACCCGGAGGCCAAGTTGCCATGGAAATCCGGCCACAGATCCGGCCGTTCCAGGTAAGGGTCCATGCCCGGGAAAGGAGAAGGCATGCGGAACCTCCCGCCACCCGCTTCGGCTCTCATGATAACCCCGGAAGGTTTCCCGGCAATCGGGATCGCCGGCTCACCAGCGGGCGGAAACGGGTGCTTGGGGGGAAGATGGCCCGAGGGGCTCCCGGCGAGCTCCGGAGGGCTTCCCGGAAAGTTGCGCCCCTCCCCCCGGGCTTTTATGATGAAACCGATGAGCGCTTCGCCGTCGAAAAGCCGCGCGGCGCGGGCCGGACGTTCAGGAGGGGTCATGGGGGAGACGCGGGTGCAATGGCGGGAGTGGGGCGAAGAGGCCTTCCGGGAGGCGCAGGAGCAGGACAAGCCCATCCTCCTCAGCATCTCGGCCACCTGGTGCCACTGGTGCCACGTGATGGACCGGGGCATCCCCGGCGATCCCATCCACACCGGAACCTATTCGGACCCCGAGATCGCCGAGCTCATCAACACCTACTTCATCCCCATCCGGGTGGACACGGACCGCCGCCCGGACATCAACGCCCGTTACAACATGGGCGGATGGCCCACCACAGCCTTCCTCACCCCGGACGGGGAGATCCTCACCGGGGCCACCTACATCCCTCCGATGCAGATGCGGCAGGTCCTCCTCCAGGTGCTCCAGTATTACCGGAGCAACCGCTCCGAGATCCAGCGGCGGGCCCAGGAGATCGCCCGCCGGCGGCAGGAGGCCGCCCGCCCCATGGCCCGGCCCGGCGCCCGGCTGTCGTGGACCATCCCGCTGCACCTGATCGGATTGATCGCCCGAGCTTACGACCCGGTCTACGGCGGCTTCGGCGAGGCCCCCAAGTTCCCCCACCCCGAGGCCAGCCTGCTCCTCCTGGTGGAATACGTCCGCGGCGGCCGCCGCGACGAACGACTGGCGGAGATGGTCCGCCGCACCCTCCATGGGATGGCCGAAGGCGGGATGTATGACCACGTGGAGGGCGGATGGTTCCGCTACTCCACCACCCGCGACTGGAGCCTCCCCCACTTCGAGAAGATGCTGGAGGACCACGCCCGCCTGATCCCGCTCTACCTCTACGCAGCGGAGGTCCTCCAGGACGAGGGGCTTCGGGAGCCGGCGGTGAAGGCCCTGGACTACGTAGAGCGCACGCTCTACGATCCGGAGCGCGGGGTCTTCTGGGGGAGCCAGGACGCCGATGAGGAATACTACGCCCTGTCCCGCCGGGAGCGGGCGCAACGCCCCCCGCCGGCGGTGGATCGCACGGTTTACGCCAACTGGAACGGCCAGATGGCCCTGGCCCTGCTTGTCGCCGCCGACCTGCTGGGGGAGCCCCGATGGCGGGAGATGGCCCTCCGGAACCTGGACGCGGTGTGGACGCTGACCTTCAATGCCTCGGCCGGCGCCCTGGCCCACTACGTGGACATCCGGGGGGAGCGGGCGGACGCGAAGGGCATCCCCCCGCTGCTGGGAGATCAGGTCCACTACGCCCGGGCGGCGCTCGCCGCCTTCCAGCGGACAGGCGAGCGGCGCTTCCTGGAGCGGGCCCTTCAGCTGCGCCCGTATTTGGAATCGGCCCTGGCGGACCGGGAGGGCGGCGGCTTCTTCGACCGGCCGGAGGATCCCCGGGCCATCGGGGCCCTGCGGATCCGGCAGAAGCCCCTGGAGGAGAACGCCGTCGCCGCGGAGTTCTACCTCACCCTTCACGATCTCACCGGCGACCGGGAGGCGCGGGCGATGGCCGAGCGGACGCTGCTGGCCTTCGAGCAGGACTACGTGAAATACGACTTCGCAGCGGCCCCCTACGGGCTGGCCGTCTATCGCGCCATCACCGAGCCGGTGCGGATCCACGTCATCGGCTCGCCAGAGGATCCCGCGACGCAACGCCTGCTCGCGGCGGCCTGGCGGGGGGATCCCTTCCACCGGGTGGTGGTGCCGATGGACCCCGAGCGGGACGCCCCGGCCATTCGGGCCCAGGGCTTCTCCACCGATGGGCTCCCGGTCGCTTATGTATGCCTTGGGGATCGCTGTCTGGCCCCGGCCCGAACGCCGGAGGAGCTGGCCGAACGGACCGCAGCCCTCGCGTGAGGGAGGATCCACCATGCCGTGGCGGCGGCGGGAGGTGTTGCGATGGCTCGCGGGCGGGGCGATCGGGGCGGCCGCGGCGGCCTGCGCCCGACGGCTCCCCTTGCCGGAGACCTCCTCGGAGATTCCGCCCTCGCCCACCCGCATCCCGGTCCGGCTCCCGGGCCCGGAGCGATGGGAGATCGCCTCCCCGGTGCCCATCACCCCCACCCCGGAGTTCTACGAAGTGAAATACCGCACCATCCCCCGGGTGGATGTGAAGACCTGGACCCTGGAGATCAGCGGGGAGGTGGAACGTCCGCTTCGCCTGACGTATTCGGACCTCCTGGCCATGCCGGCGGTGATCGAGATGCGCACCCTGGAGTGCATCAGCAACCCGGTGGGCGGGGACCTCATCGGCAACGCGGTGTGGAAGGGGGTCCGGATGGCGGATCTCCTGGCCATGGCCGGGGCCCGCGCCACCGCTCAAGAAGTGGTCCTTCACGCCGCCGACGGCTATCACACCAGCATCCCGGTGGAGCTGGCCCGGGATCCCCACTCCCTGCTGGCCTATATGATGAACGGCGAGGTCTTGCCTCCGGAGCACGGGTTCCCGTTGCGGGCCCTGTGGCCGGGCCGTTACGGCATGAAGCAGCCGAAGTGGATCACCCGCATCGAGCTGATCCGGGGGGAGCACATCGGCTACTGGGAGGCCCAGGGCTGGTCAAAGGAGGCCATCATCCAGCCCAACTCCCGCATCGACGCGCCCCGGCCGGGGATGCTCCCGCCGCAACCGGTGGAGATCTCCGGGATCGCCTTCTCCGGGCCCGTGGGGATCGAGCGGGTGGAGGTCAGCACGGATGACGGCCGAACATGGGCGGAGGCCGAGCTCCTCCGAGGGCCCACCCCCTATGTCTGGACGATCTGGCGCTATCGCTGGGAGCGTCCGGAGGAGGGGGAGCACGTCCTGCGGGCGCGGGTGGTGCAACGCGACGGCCGGACGCAACCCCGCGGGAGGGGCCGGCTGTTAGGCGGCACCTTCCCCGATGGCACCGACGAGCAGCACGCTGTCCGGGTGGTGATCGCGCGGGGAGGATGAGCCTCAGATCATCGGCCACGGCACCGAGCGCCAGGGCCCCGGGTGGGGGAAGATCGGACGCTCCAGCAGGGCCGCCGTCCGCCGCTCCAGGGCGGCGATCTCCGCCGGGTGCAGCAGGGCGGCCAGCTCCGCGCGCAATCCTTCGTCCTCCCGCAGGCGCCGATCGAAAGCCCGGATCTCCTCGAGGATGTCCTCGGGGATCGGTTGCCCCCGGTAATCCCAGATCACCGTCCGCAGCTTCGGCTCGACGTGGAAGCAGATCCCGTGGTCGATGGCCCAGATCCGCCCGTTGCGGTCCCGCAGGCAGTGGCCCGCCTTCCGGTCGGCGTTGTTGGTGATCAGATCGAAGGCCGCCAGGCGCATCAGCACGGGCTGCAGGGCGGGATCCTCCCGAAAGGTGAAGTAATTCTCCTCAGGGTCCGCGTCGATGTAGAGCTGCAAGGCCCCCCGCCCATATGGGCCCTGCTCCCGCAACACGGTGGGGGGCACCAGTCCCCAGCCCAGGGCCTCGCTGACCACGTAGGCAGCGACTTCCCGGTAACACAGGGTGCCGTGGGGGAAATCCCAGAGGGGCTCCTCCCCGCGTTGCGGCTTGTAGACCGCCAGGCCCGTCCGCTCTCCATCGCTCACGGCGACCAGGAAGGTGGCGTTGGACCCCCAGGGGATCAGCCCGAGGAGCCGGATCTCCCCTTCCCGCAGCCATCGCAGGACGATCTCCTTCGGGGTCTCCAGGGGAAGGGGGTCGGGGATCCGCCGCGCGGTCCCGGGGCGAGGGCGACGGGTCGCCATCTTCCGCACTCCTGGAACGGTCCTTCCATCCTCTGATTAGAGGCCTTCAGAACACGACCGCCTTGCCGTTGCGGCGGGGGCAGATGTGCCCTTCGGGGTCGATGGGGCGGCCGCACAGCGGGCAGAGGGGGCGGCCCCGGGCGACCACGTCGGCGCCGTGGCGGCTGAGGGCGTGCATCTGCTCCCGGGTCGCCCAGAAACGGACCACCCGCAACCGGTCCGGGTCCTGATCCTCCTCCGCCAGCTCCTGGATCACCAGGACCACCCAGTCCCCGCGGGGCTCGTAGCCCAGCCCCATGCGTCCGGCCCGGAACAGGGGCTCCAGGGGTTCCTCCAGCTGCAGCTCCGATTCGTCGGGCTCCGGCCCCAGGGGACGGGGGTATTTCTCGTTGATCTCCTCCAGGAGCTCCTCCAGGGAATGGGCCAGGGCCCGCACCTGTTCCTTCTCGCAGAGGATGGTGACCAGGATGTCCTCCTGGCGGGCCTGGATGTAGAACGTCCGCCGTCCAGGCTCGCCCACCGCATCCGCGGTGATTCGATCCACCGGCCGCAGGTCGTAGATCAACCGTGGCATCTCCGTCCCGTTTTCCGGGAAAGGTGAGGGCCTGACTTGGGATCAGCGCTTGCGCGCCTTCGAGAGATAGGCGAGATCCTCCAGCGGCCACTGAAGGGGGCCCGTGTCGTTCAATCGCAGGAGCAGCGGGGGCCCCTCGGCCAGCCAGAAGATGGTCACCGAGGCGGGGGCGATCATCAGCCGATGGTAGAGATCCAGCGGCATGCCCAGGTAGTAAGCGGTGACGGCCCGGATGAGGTCGGCGTGGGTGAACAGGGCCACCACGTCCCGGGGGTGGCGGGCGGCGATGGTCTCCACGGCGCGGACGGCCCGGGCGATGAGGTCGACCATCGCTTCCCCGCCCGGGAAGAAGGCGCGGCTGATCGTGCCCACCAGGCGTTGCCAGGCCTTCTGGCGCCGCAGCCGTTTGAGGGACTTGCCCGTCCAGTCCCCGTAGCGCACCTCCCCCAGTTCCGGGACGATCTGGATCTCCAGGCCCTTGCGGCGGGCCAGGGGCTCAGCGGTCTCCAGGGCGCGCTCCAGGGGGCTGCTGTAGATCGCCCGGATGGGGAGCGGGGCCAGGCGTTCCGCCAGCGCCTCCGCCTGCCGACGCCCGGCCTCGTTGAGATGCACCCCCGGCGTCCACCCGGCCAGCCATTTGCCCATGGCGTCGTTGGCCGCGTGCCGGATCAGCAGGATGATCGCCATCCGCGTCGCCTCGGCGAAGTTCCTTTTTCTCAGTATAGCACAGAGTGAAAGCCGCCTCGATAACAGGGTCGCAGCTAAAGCCGCTCCTACAAAAAGGCGGTTTTTGTAGGAGGGGCTTCAGCCCCGAACGTTCTGTCTTCGATCGCACAAGGTTCGCAGTGAAGACCACTCCGTAACTCCTAACCTATGGCTCTCGATGGCGCAAAGGTCGCGGCTAAAGCCGCTCCTACAAAAAGATGGTTTCTACAGGAGGGGCTTCCGCCCCGAACCTCCGTCTTCGATCGCGCAAGGATCGCGACGGACGCCGCCCCGACAACCCCAAACCCCTGGCTCTCGATGACACAATGGTCGCGGCTAAAGCCGCTCCTACAAAAAGACGGTTTCTGTAGGAGGGGCTTCAGCCCCGAACCTCCGTCTTCGATCCCACGATGGTCGCGGCGAAAGCCGGCCCTGCGGAAAGCCTTAGCCCCGAACCCTGGCTCTTAAGCCCGCGGCAGGCCGGATGAACGCTCCTGGGGGCAGGCTATTGACAGGGCCTTCCGCCATCGGATAGAATGGCCTCGAACGTTCCGACGATGGCGGGCCCCGGCGAACATCGCGCATGGCCCCGGGGCCTCCGCTCTCCTCCAGATCAATCCACCATCAGGAGGGAAGCGATGACGCATATCATCACCAGCCTGTGTCTGCGCGACGGTGCCTGCGCGCAGGTCTGCCCGGTCGAGTGCATCGTCCCCGGCAAGCCGGAGGATCAGTGGCCCTGGTATTACATCGACCCCGACACCTGCATCGACTGCGGCGCCTGCGTCCCCGAGTGCCCCTACGAGGCCATCTTCCCCGAGGACGAGGTCCCGGAGGCCTACACGATGAAGCCGGGCCAGGTGCGCATGATCATGCGCGCGCCGGGGGACATCGAGCGCTACGAGGCCAAGGGCGGCGAGGTGGTCAACCTCCGGGAGGACATCCCCTTCAACTACAAGTTCTACAAGGAGGGCCCGGGCTACAACGCCCGCAACATGTGACCTCCCCTGCCCTCGCCCTCGTCCCGCCCGGCCCGGGCTGGGCCCGACGGCTCGCCCGGGCCGGGCAGCTCCTTTCAGGGACCACGGAATCTCCCCCTATCTTCCTCGGCTGCGGCCTTCGCGCAGGTGGGCCTTAACGACAGCGGGGAATAGCGGACAGGGGGCTCATGCCTGTAACCCCCGGATCCACTCGCGGAAGGCCCGCCAGGCTTCCGCGCCCGCTTTGTGGCCTCCCGGGTATTCCACGCAGGTGGTCCGGGCGCCCAGGGCCTGAAATCGAGCGCACAGGGCCCGCCCCTGGGCGATGGGCACCAGGGGATCCGCCCGGCCGTGGGCGATGAAGACCGCCTTGCCAACCAGCGAGGGCGCTGCCCCGGCCTCCGGAACGTCGGGGAGGAACCCGCTGAAGACGGCCAGGCCGGTCACGAGGTCCGGCGCCTGCAACGCAAGGAGAGCCGCCATCGCGCCGCCCTGGCTGAACCCCACGACCACCCGATGGGAGGCGCCCCGCGCCTCCCGATGGAGCAGCTCCTCCATCCAGCCTCGCAGCACCCTCAAGCTCTCCTGCACCATCCGGGGATCCGGCCGGCCGTCCGCCTGCGGGATCCACCAGGCATAGCCGCCGCCCGGCAACGGATAAGGGGCCCGGAGGCGGACGGTCCGCCAGCCGGGCCCGAAGGCCGTCTCGAAGACCGCCATCGAGGTCTCATCGCCGCCCCAGCCGTGCAGGAGCACCGCCAGGGAAGCGCCCCTCCCTTCGTGAAGGCCTGTCATACGCAGAAGCCCCCATCCCAACACCGCAGGAGCGGCTTCAGCCGCAACTCCGCGCCATCGAAGACCAAGGTTCGGGGCGAAAGCCCCTCCTACGAAAAAATTGATACAGGCCGAAATCGATTTCGGCCTGCCGACGACAGGTGGGAGCTGCCGCGTGGGCGGCGCTCACGCGGCAGCCCGCTCGAAGACCAGCCGGCCGTCCCGCAGATCCACCCGGATGGTATCGCCCTCCCGGAAGGTCCCCTTGAGGATCTCCATGGCCAGCGGGTCGGCCAGCTCCCGCTGGATGGCCCGCTTGAGAGGCCGGGCGCCGTAGACCGGGTCGTAGCCCACCGTGGCCAGATACTGCTTGGCCTCCTCGGTGACCTCCAGCGCCATGCGCCGCTCGGCGAGCATCGTCCGCAGCCGCCGCAGCTGGATGTCCACGATCTGCCGCAGGTGCTCCATCGACAGCGGATGGAAGATCACGATCTCGTCGATCCGGTTCAGGAACTCGGGCCGGAAGTGCTGGTCCAGGGCGCTGAGGACCAGCTGGCGCATCTTGTGTTCATCCTGCCCGGCCAGCTCCTTGATCCACTGGCTGCCGATGTTGCTGGTCATGATGATGATCGTGTTCTTGAAGTCCACGGTGCGGCCCTTGCCGTCGGTGAGCCGGCCTTCATCGAAGACCTGCAGCAACACGTTGAAGACCTCGGGATGGGCCTTCTCGATCTCGTCGAAGAGCACCACGGTGTAAGGCCGGCGCCGCACGGCCTCGGTGAGCTGGCCGCCCTCCTCGTAGCCCACGTAGCCGGGCGGGGCGCCGATGAGGCGACTGACGGTGTGCTTCTCCTGGTATTCGCTCATGTCGATGCGGACCATGGCCCGCTCGTCGTTGAAGAGGGCCTCGGCCAGGGCCTTGGCCAGCTCGGTCTTGCCCACGCCCGTGGGGCCCAGGAAGAGGAAGACCCCAATGGGCCGGTTGGGATCCTTCAGCCCGGCCCGGGCCCGCCGCACGGCATTGGCCACCGCCCGCACCGCCTCGTCCTGACCCACCACCCGCTCGTGGAGCCGCTCCTCCAGATGCAGGAGCTTCTCGGTCTCCCCCTCCATCAGGCGGGCCACCGGGATGCCCGTCCAGGCAGCCACCACCCGGGCCACGTCCTCGGCGTCCACCTCCTCCTTGAGCAACCGCTTGCCGCGGCTGAGGGCGTTGAGCTCTTCCTCCGCCGCCCGCAGCTGCCGCTCCAGGTCCGGCAGCACGCCGTAGCGCAGGCGCGCGGCCTCCTCATAATCCAGCCGGCGCTCGGCCATCTCGATCTGATGCTGGGTCCCCTGGATCTGTTCTTTGATCTGGCGGACCTTCTGGATGACCGCCTTCTCCCGCTCCCACTGGATGCGCAACGCGTCGGCCTTCTCCCGCAGCTCGGCGATCTCCCGCTCGATGGCCGTTAGGCGCTCCCGGCTGGCCTCGTCCCGCTCCTTCTTCAGGGCCTCCCGCTCGATCTCCAGCTGCAGGATGCGGCGGTCCAGCTCGTCCAGCTCCGTCGGCTTGGAGTCCATCTCCATGCGCAGGCGGGCCGCCGCCTCGTCGATCAGATCGATGGCCTTGTCCGGCAGCCGGCGGTCCGGGATGTAGCGGTGGCTCAGGGTGGCGGCGGCGATCACCGCCGCGTCGGTGATGCGCACGCCGTGATGGACCTCGTAGCGCTCCTTGAGCCCGCGCAGGATGCTGATGGTCTCCTCGACCGAAGGCTCATCCACATAGACCGGCTGGAAGCGACGCTCCAGGGCCGGGTCCTTCTCGATATACTGGCGATACTCGTCCAGGGTGGTGGCGCCGATGCAGTGGAGCTCGCCGCGGGCCAGCATCGGCTTGAGGATGTTGGCGGCGTCCATGGGAGCCCCCTCGGCCCGGCCGGCCCCCACCACCGTATGGATCTCGTCGATGAAGAGGATGATCTCGCCCTGGGCGTCCGTGACCTCCTTGAGGACCGCCTTCAGGCGCTCCTCGAACTCGCCCCGGTATTTGGCCCCGGCCACCAGGGCGCCCATGTCCAGCTGCACGATGCGCTTGTTCTTCAGGCCCTCCGGGACGTCGCCGCGGACGATGCGCTGGGCCAGGCCCTCGACGATGGCCGTCTTGCCCACGCCGGCGTCGCCCACCAGCACCGGGTTGTTCTTGGTCCGGCGGGAGAGGATCTGGATCACGCGACGGATCTCCTCATCGCGCCCGATGACCGGGTCCAGCTTCCCCGCCCGGGCCAGGGCGGTGAGATCCCGCCCGTATTTCTCCAGGGCCTGATAGGTGGCCTCCGGCGTGGGGGAGGTCACCCGATGGGCGCCGCGGACGGCAGCCAAAGCGCGCATGAGGGCGTCACGGGTAAGCCCATGGCGCCGCAGCACCGCCCCGGCCGTCCCATCCACCCGGTCGGCCATGGCCAGGAGCAGGTGCTCCGTGCTGACGTATTCGTCGCGCATGGCCTGGGCCTCCCGCTCCGCCTGACGCAGCGTCTCGGCGGCGGCGCGGGAGAGACCGACCTCGCCAGCGCCGTAAACCTTGGGCCGACCGGCGAGGTATCGCTCCAGCTCCTCGATCATGATCTGAGGATCGGCCCCCGCCTTGCGCACCACCTGCGGCACCACTCCGTCGGACTGACGGAGCAGGGAGAGCAGCAGGTGCTCGTTCTCAATGGCGGGATGCCGGTATTCCTCCGCCAGCCGCTGCGCTTCCAGAAGGGCCTCTTGCGCTTTCTCCGTATACCGATTCAGGTTCATCGGTCCTCCTCCTCGTCCCTCAACGCATCCCTGCAATCCGGCCCTTAGCTTAACGGACGGCCGTCAGAAAGAAATAAGAGGGAGATTAGTGGCGGATTAGCGGAGGCCGAAAACGCCACCCCGAGGGCAGGGATCCCCCGAACCCCTGCCCGAAGGGGTGCGTGACATTGTTCACAACCTATCCCGTGAAAATCGTCACTAAAAGAAGGAGGGGGGATCCTTTAAGATGCAGGAGGGAAACCTGAATTCGAAACAGGAGGGGCGGAATGATCCCGCATCTTCCGGGGGATGAGCTGGTCATTGAGCGGAAGATCCGCACGCGTCTGCTTCCGGTTCTCCCCGCTGAGCGCCCCCCCGAGATCCGCCGCCTGGATTTTGAAGAGGTTCGGATCGGCTATGATGAGACCACCGCCCGGCTGGAAGCCGCCCGCTGCCTCCACTGTCCGGATCCGGCCCCGTGCATCCAGGCGTGCCCTCTGCATAACGACATCCCCACGGCGCTGTGGCTGATCGAGCACGGGGATTTCCTGCGGGCGGCCCAGGTGTTCCGTCAGACCTCCTTCCTCTCGGAGATCTGCGGAAGGGTTTGCCCGCCCCAGACGTGTCGCAACTCGTGCACCCTCTCCGCCTACGGCAAGCCGATCCAGATCACCCCCCTGGAGGCCTTCGTGGCCGACTACCAGCGCCGGGCGGGGGCGCTGATCCTCCACCGGGCGCCGCCCACCGGCCGGCGGGCCGCGGTGGTGGGCTCCGGCCCGGCCGGGCTCACCGTGGCCGAGTTCCTGGCCCGCCAGGGCCATGCGGTGACGGTCTTCGAGGCGATGCCGAAGCCCGGCGGCCTCCTCCGCTACGGCATCCCTTCCTTCAAACTGCCCAAAGCCATCGTGGATCAGAAGATCGCCGACCTGGAGCAGCTGGGCGTCCGCTTCATCACCGGGGTCCGCATCGGGAAGGACCTGACCCTGGATGATCTGTTCGCCCAGGGCTATCAGGCGATCTTCCTCGGCATCGGAACATGGCGGCCGGTGGAGCCGGACTGGGAGGGAGCGGAACTGGAAGGGGTGTATCCGGCCCTGGAGTTCCTGATGCGCGCCAACCTGCCGCCCGAAGATCTCCCCCCCGGCAAACAGGAGCCCCCCCGGGTGGGCCGTCGAGTCGCCGTCATCGGGGGTGGCGACACCGCCATGGACTGCGCCCGCACGGCGCTGCGCCGGGGCGCGCAGGAAGTGGTGGTGTATTACCGGCGCAGCGAGGCGGAGATGCCCGGAAACCGGGAGGAGCGCAAGAAGGCGCGGGAGGAAGGCGTCCGCTTCGAGTTCCTGGTGGCCCCCGTCCGCTTCATCGGGGAAGAGGGCCGGCTGGTGGCCATCGAGTTCATCCGGATGACCCTGGGGGAGCCGGATGCCAGCGGCCGCCGGCGCCCGGTGCCCATCCCCGGCTCGAACTTCACCGTGCCGGTGGACACCGCCGTCCTCGCCCTGGGCTTCCGGCCGGACCCCACGGTGGCCCAGACGACGAGCGGCCTGCAGATCTCCCGGTCCGGCCTCATTGTGACGGACGAAGCGGGTCGGACCTCCCGACCGGGGGTCTTCGCGGCAGGGGATGGCGTGACTGGGCCGGACCTGGTGGTGACCGCCTCCGCGGCTGCCATGCGAGCCGCCCGGGCGATGCACGAATACCTGATGGCCCAGCCGCCGGCGGCCGAGCGGGAAGTTTCCCTCCTCGCCGAGCCCGTGCCGGCGTAAAACCCATTGCGGGCGGGGGCGCAACCCAGGCCCCCGCCCGATGGTCACTCAAAGGAACGCCGATCCGCGCCGGCGCCCCGACGTCTTCAGGCGGCTTCGCGCCTCAGCCTCAGGAAGGCAGCGACAGCGATCCCTTCCATCAGGAGAGCGAAGGCGATCACCCCTCCCAGGGAGAGCTCGTAGATCCCTCCCATCGCGGCGCTGCCCAGGAACCAGGCCAGCCCGTAGACCCCGTTGAAGATCCCGTAGGCGGTGCCCCGCTCCTCCCGGGTCACCAGCGATGGGATCGCAGCCCGCATGATCGTCTCCTGTCCACCGATCACCGCCCCCCACAGGCCCATCCCCAAAAGGAGCAGCAGGGCGTGCCCGGAGAACACCAGTGGGGCGGCCAGGGCGCTGAAGAGGGGGATCCCGATCAGAACCCCCAGGCCCAGGCGATCGTAGAGGGCCCCAAAGGCCAGGCCGGCGGCCGCGTCCACCAGCATGGCCGCGGCGAAGAGGGCGGGGATGGCGGGATCCGGCAACAAGCCGGAGCGCTTGAGATGGAAGGAGAGCAGCTGGAAGTGAACCAGCCCGGCCACGCTGAAGGCCACGAAAACCAGATAGCGCCGGAACCGGGGATGGGCGATCCCTCGGGGGATCGCCCCCTCCGGATTGTCCGCGATCGCCTCCAGCCGCTGGGGGACCGGATACAGGGCGCGGGCGGCGATCAGGAAGGCCAGGGTGATCAGGGCCGGGAGGGCGAGGACCCCGAAGGCCAGGTCGTAACGTCCGCTGAGCTGCAGGATCAGGGCCATCAGCAGGGGCCCTCCCACTGCGCCGATCTGATCCAGGGCCTCGTGGAGGCCGAAGCCTTTCCCGGGGCCCACCTCCTGGGCCGCGTGGGAGAGCATCGTGTCGCGGGCCGGGGTGCGGATCGCCTTCCCCAGCCGCTCGAGGAGGACGAGGAGGGCCGCCGCGGGCCACGCTCGGGTCAGGGCCAGCAAGGGGACGGCCAGAACGCTCATGGCATAGCCCGCGAAGGTGAGCCCCCAGGGCCGGCGCAGCCGGTCCGCCAGGTAACCCGAGAGAGGGCGCAGGCCGTAGCTCAGCAGCTCCCCGACGCCGCCGAGGGCCCCCACCAGGGCGGCGCTGGCCCCCAGCATGGCCAGATACGGCCCGATGAGGCTGCGGGCGCTCTCATAGGTGACATCGGCCATCAGGCTCACCAGGCCGAGGAGCACGATGAACCGCCATGCCTCCCGGGATCGGTCGCTCATGATGCCGCCTCCGAGGGTGGAAGGACGGTGTGTTCCGCCTCGCCGCTCTCCGCCCAGAAACGCTCCAGATCGGAGAGGGCGCGCCGGGCGTAGGCCAGGGCCCGCGCCCGCTTGTCCCGCACCGGCCGCTCCAGCGGCGGCAACAGCCCGAAGTTCGCCTTCATCGGCTGGAAGTCCCGCGGATCCGCCTGGGCCAGGTAATCGCACAGCGCCCCGATCATGGTGGTGACCGGGAAGACGAGGGGAGGCTTCCCCCGCAGCAGGCGGGCGGCGTTCACCCCCGCCACCAGCCCGGTCGCGATGTTGCCCACATAGCCCTCCGCCCCCGTGATCTGACCGGCGAAGAACAGGTCCGGACGCCCCCGGAACTGCATGGTCGGCTCCAGCAGGGCCGGCGCGTTGATGTAGGTGTTCCGGTGCATCTGGCCGTAGCGCAGGAACTCCGCGTTCTGCAACCCTGGGATCATCCGGAAGACCCGGCGCTGCTCCGGCCACTTCAGGTTGGTCTGGAAGCCCACCATGCTATACATCGTCCCCGCCCGGTTGTCCCGCCGCAGCTGGACCACCGCGTAGGGCGGCCGGCCGGTGCGCGGGTCGATGAGGCCGGTGGGCCGCAACGGCCCGTAGGCCAGGGCGTCCCGTCCCCGCCTGGCCAGCACCTCGATGGGCAGACAGGCCTCGAAGAAGCGCGGGTCCTCTTTCTCGAAGTCCCGCAGCTCAATGGTCTCCGCATGGATCAGGGCGTCGACGAAGGCCTCGTATTCCTCCTTCGTCATCGGGCAGTTGATGTAGTCCCCATCGGGATCCTGGCCCCGGCCGTAGCGGGAGCCCCGGAAGCAGATGGACATGTCGATCGAATCGGCGGCCACGATGGGGGAGATGGCGTCGTAGAAGTAAAGATACTCTTGTCCGGTGAGGCGCTGGATCGCGGCGGCCAGGGCGTCGGAGGTCAGGGGCCCGCTGGCGATGATGCATGGTCGATCCGGGATCTCCATGACCTCCTCCCGGATGACCGTGATGAGGGGATGACGTTCGATGTGCTCGGTGACGCAGCGGGCGAACAGCTCCCGATCCACCGCCAGGGCCTTCCCGGCGGGCACGGCGGTGCGATCGGCGCAGGCCATCAACAACGAGCCCAGGCGGCGCAGCTCCGCCTTGAGCAACCCCGAAGCGTTCTCCAGCTCATCCGATCCCAGGGAGTTCGAGCAGATGATCTCCGCCAGCCAGGGGGTGGTGTGGGCCGGCGTGAAGCGCCGGGGCCGCATCTCATACAGCGCGACGCGGACCCCGCGCTGGGCCGCCTGCCAGGCCGCCTCCGAGCCCGCCAGCCCCCCGCCGATGACGATCAGCTCCGGCTCCACGGCTTCCACCTCTTCCCCTCAGAGATCCGAAGCGAGCATCGCCTCCCCATATGTTATCACTCCTTTTGTAGGGCAACTGCTCGCAGCTGCCCTACGATTTGGGGACATACCCCCCCAGGGATCCCCCTTTGACATCCTTCCCAGCCCGGCCTATACTAAAAACAAAGATGCCAAGAGGGGGCCTCCCTTGCGGGCAGGAACCTGCATGTTCCGGCGCATCCGAACGGCACGCGGCCTGCGGGCTGGCGTGCCGTTTTGTTTTCTCCCGGAGACATGGAGCGGCCGGTGAAGGGAAGGATGGAACCCCAACCCCTATCCCGATGAGGAGGTCCAATGGTGGACTCGGCGCTGATCAGCAAGATCGAGAAGGCCCGGCGTTACGCGGAGGAGCGGGATCGCTTCCGCTTCCTCTCGTTCTCGGTCACCGTCCGCGGCGAGAACGACACCCACCACGTCCGTTACCACGAAGGGAACTGGTCCTGCGATTGCGATTTCTTCCGCCATCGTGGGACCTGCGCCCACACCATGGCCCTGGAGCGGGTGCTGGAGGGGATGCTGTAACCGGTCCCAGGACCCCCCTTCCGATCCGCCTGCGGGCCGGGATGGGAGCGAGCCCCCCGGGCCGGCTATCATTCTTATGGGGAGTTTTTCCTCCCCGGATTTCAGGGAATGCCGGAGGGCGGATCAATGGCGCAGGAGGTCGGCCCGGGGGGGCGGGCCGGAGGCTCCCGCTGGGAGGCGGCGCGAGAGGCGGTGGTGCTGGCGGCCACCCTGGCCAGCTTTCTGGCCAGCGTCTGGCTCCTCCGGCGCCCGGCTCCCGCGCCCATCCGGATCATCCCTCCCCCGACCCCGGCCCCGACCCTGACCCCCACCCCGAAGTGGATCCAGGTCTATCTGACCGGCGCGGTGCAGGCGCCCGGGGTCTACACCGTCCCGCAAGGGCTTCGGATCTGGACGCTTCTGGAGCAGGCAGGGGGAGCCCTGCCGTCGGCGGACCTGGAGCGGGTGAACCTGGCGGCGCCCCTCACGGATGGCATGCATCTGCATATCCCCCGGCGGGGAGAGGAGGCGTCGGCCTCCCCCACGCCGGAGCCTCTTCTGGACCTCAACACGGCCTCGGTGGAGGAGCTGGACCGGCTGCCGGGCATCGGGCCGCGGGCGGCCCAGGCCATCGTGGATTACCGGCTCAAGCACGGCCCCTTCCGCCGGCTGGAGGATCTCCTCAACGTCCCCGGGATCGGCCCGGCCACCCTGGAGCGCATCCGCCCGTGGGTGACGGTCTCCCCCGCGCCGTAACGGGATCTTTCAGCTCCCGCGCAGGCTGGATCGCTTTCAAACAGAAATGAGGGGCCGAAATGATTTCGGCCTACAACTCGGGAGCGAAGACGCGCGCTGCTATGAGGCGTGCAGAGCCGCCAGCATGTCCTCAATCAGGTTTTCGTCGGTGAACATCCCTTTCTCCAGCACGGCATACGCCTGCTGGCGCAGGCGAGCCTGCTCCTCCGGGGCCAGGCTCCGGGCGGTGATCACCAGGACCGGGATGCGACGCAGCCGCTCATCCGCTTTCAGGGCCTCCAGCACGGCGAAGCCGTCCATCCCCGGCATCATCAGATCCAGGAGGATCACATCGGGAGGATCCCTTCGGATCCGCTCCAGCGCCTCGTCGCCTCGATCCACCGCCTCCACGTAGAAGGTCCCCCGGGATTGCAGGATCCGCCGGATCAGCCGCACCGCATCCGGGTCGTCGTCCACGATCAGCACCCGCCGGCTGCGCGGGTCCAGCTGGTCCAGGGCGATGAGGAACCCTTCCGAGGGGGCGGCGGGGGCTTCCAGCGTGTAAATCCATCCCTCCCCTAAGGCGAACTTCTCCACGGGGAAGGTGTGCCCGGAGGCGTTGATGACCACCGTCTCCTCCGGCCGGATGTGACCGGAGGCGATCAGCTTGAAGGCCCCGGCGAAGGCGGCGGCGGCCGCCGGCTCCATAGAGAGGCCTTCCATCTTGGCCAGCAGATGCATCGCCCGATAGGTCTCCTCATCGCTCACCGTCTCCATGGCCCCCCCGGTCTCCTGAACGATGCGGCGCAGCACCGGATAAGCCGGGCCGGGGTCACCGGTGGCCAGAGTGGCGATCCGGGTGCGGGGCGTATGGACGACCCGGGCCTGCTCCCGGCCCTCGCGGAAGGATTCCACGATGGGCGCGCAGCCCTCCGCCTGGATCACCCCGATGCGGGGGATCCGATCCACCAGGCCCATGGCCTTCAGCTCCTGGAACCCTTTCCACACGCCGATGGGCCCCATCCCCCCGCTGACGGCCTGGATATACCAGTCCGGCGCCCGCCAGCCCAGCTGCTCGGCGATCTCAAAGGCGATGGTCTTCATGCTCTCGCGGGCGGCCAGGCTCCGGATCCCCCGATCCAGGAACAGCCCGCGTCGCTCGGCGAACTGGGCCGCCACCTGCTTGGTCTGATCGTAGGTCCCTGTCACCTTGATGACCTCGGCCCCGTAAAGGGCCACCTCCCGCATCTTGTCGGCGGGGGCCGAGCTCACCAGGAAGGCCCACAGCTGGATGCCGGCCCGGGCGCAGTAGGCGGCATACGAGATCGCCACGTTCCCGGTGGAGGCGACCACCATCTCCTGCAGGCCCGCCTCCCGAGCCACGGAGATGGCCAGGGAGGCCTGTCGGTCCTTAAAGGAGCCCGTAGGGTTCTGGCGCTCATCTTTGATGTAAAGACGGGGTCGGCCCAGCATCAGCCCCAGGTTCTCCGCCCGCAGCAGCGGCGTGCCCCCCTCCTCCATCGTCACGATGTGAAGATCCTGGCGCAGGGGGAGGAGCTCCCGGTAGCGCCACATGGTAAAGGGACGCTGCCGGAGCAGCCGATCCCACCGCTGGCGGACGGCCTCCAGATCGTAGACCACGTCCAGCCAGTCGCCTCCGCAACGCGGACAGCGGACCTCAAAGCGAAGGTAAGGCCACTGATGACTACAGGCCGCGCAGCGCAGCCACATCCCGAAGATCCTCCCGCTCGAGGCCGAGGGCTCGTCGGATGTGCAGGTCGAAGGGCGGATAAAGGATCCCCTTTTCGGTGATGATGCCGGTGATGTAGCGGGCGGGGGTGACATCGAAGGCGGGGTTGGCCGCCCGGGCCCCTCGGGGCGCGATGGGCACCCCCTCGATCTCCAGCACCTCCCGCTCGTCCCGCTCCTCGATGGGGATGGCGTCGCCGTTGGGGGTGTTCGGATCGATGGTGGAGGTGGGGGCCACCACGTAGAAGGGGATCCCATGCTCCCGGGCCAGGACCGCCAGGGTGTAGGTGCCGACCTTGTTGGCCACGTCGCCGTTGGCGGCGATGCGGTCCGCCCCCACCAGCACGATGTTGACCTTCCCTTTGCGCATGAAGTAGCCGGCGGCGCCGTCGGCGATCACGGTGAAGGGGATGCCCAGCTGGAGCAGCTCCCAGGCGGTCAGCCGGGCGCCCTGCAGGCGCGGGCGGGTTTCATCCACCAGCACGTGGATGCGCTTGCCCTGTTCGTGGGCGGTGCGGATCACCCCCAGAGCCGTGCCGTAATCCACCGTGGCCAGGGCCCCCGTGTTGCAGTGATGCAGGATGGTGTCGCCGTCCCGGATGAGAGTCGCTCCATACTGCCCCATCCGACGGTTGGTCTCCACGTCCTCCTCGGCGATCCGGATGGCCTCGGCCACCAGCGCCTCGCGCACGGCCTGGGGATCCTCCAGCCCCTCGTCCGCGGCCCGGCGGAGCATCCGATCCACCGCCCAGAACAGGTTCACCGCGGTGGGGCGGGAGGCCTTCAGCAACCGGGCCGCCGCTTCCAGGTCTCGCAGCAACGCCGCGCGGTCTGAGGCAGGGCTGCGGAGGGCCGCCAGGGCCATCCCGAAGGCGGCCGCGGCGCCGATGGCCGGGGCCCCCCGGACGGCCATCGTGCGGATGGCCTCGGCGACGGCCTCGGGGGTCTCGCACTCCAGGATGACCTGCTCATGGGGCAACCGCCGTTGATCGATCAGCCGCAGGACGCCGTCGTGCCATTCCACGCTGCGCATGCAGAGCCTCCGATCGCGATGGAGGTTGAGAAAGCGCGATCCGCCCTGTGCTCCGGATCTTTACAGATTTTACCCTAAAGCGAGACGAAGATCTTCCGGAGGCGCAGGGGGGTGTGTCCCGATTTTGTCGGGCCTGGCCGCTTTGTAGGACAACTGCGAGCAGTTGTCCTACGATTTTGGGACACACCCGCGCAGGGCCTTCCAGGTAGGGGTGACCCGCCGGGTCGCCCCTACTATCCGATTCGCGGCAACAAGAAGGGCCGGACACCTCTCGATGTCCGGCCCTGAGATCGGCGGAGCGCCCGGATGGGATGACGTCAGCGCTCGCCGGAAGCCCGCTTGACGATCTTCACACGGCCGGCCAGGGGACGCTCCTCGCCGGGCTTCCCCTTCCCTTTGGGCGCGGCCTTCGCGGCCAGCAGCCGATCCCGTTGCTGGGCCTCCTCCACCGAGAGCCCCTCCAGCACCGCCTGGCGGGAGAGGCGGATCTTGCCGTCCTCGTCGATGTGGGTGACCATCACCAGGATCTGGTCGCCCACGCGCACCACGTCCTCGATGCGGTTGACCTTCTGGTCGGCGATCTGGGAGATGTGGACCATCCCCACCTCGCCGGGGAGGATCTCCACGAAGGCCCCGAAGTCGGTGATGCGGATGACCTTCCCCAGGTAGATCTTGCCCACCTGGGGTTCCTCGGCGTAGGCCTCGATCTTGAGGCGGGCGCTCTCGGCGTCGGCCAGGCTGGTGGCGGCGATGTGGACCGTCCCGTCCTCCTCGATGTCGATCTGGGTATGGGTCTCCTCCTGGATCTTGCGGATGGTCTTCCCGCCCGGCCCGATGAGGGCGCCGATCTTCTCCACCGGAATATGGACGGTGAAGATGCGCGGGGCGTGCGGCTTGAGCTCCGGCCGCGGGGCGGGCAGGACCTCCAGCATCTTCTCCAGGATGTAAAGGCGAGCCTCGCGGGCCTGATGAAGGGCCTCGGCCAGCACGTGATAGGGCAGCCCCCTGATCTTGACATCCATCTGCAGGGCGGTGATCCCATCCGCCGTGCCGGCCACCTTGAAGTCCATGTCCCCCAGGTGATCCTCCATCCCCTGGATGTCGGTGAGGATCACGTATTTCCGCCAGGTTTCATCGGCGGTCACCAGGCCCATGGCCACACCGGAGACCGGCTTGCGGATCGGGACCCCGGCGTCCATCAGGGCGAGGGTGGAGCCGCAGACGCTGGCCATGGAGGTGGAGCCGTTGGAGGAGAGCACCTCGCTCACCACCCGAATGGTGTAAGGGAACTCGTCCTCCGGCGGGATCACCGGCAGCAGCGCCCGCTCCGCCAGGGCCCCGTGCCCGATCTCCCGCCGGGAGGCCCCGCGCAGCACTCGCACCTCACCGGTGGAGAAGGGCGGGAAGTTGTAATGGTGGATATAGCGCTTGGTCTCCTCAGGGGCCAGCGTGTCCAGCTCCTGCTGCTCGGCCAGGGTGGCCAGGGTGGCCACCGAGAGGACCTGGGTGTCGCCCCGGGTGAAGATGGCCGAGCCGTGGGCACGGGGCGCCACGTCTACCTCGCACCAGATGGGCCGGATGTCCTTCGGCCCGCGCCCGTCCGGCCGGCGGCCCTCCTCCAGGATGCGGCGGCGCACCTCCTCCCGCAGCGCCTCGTGGAAGCTCTCCTTCACCTGGGCCTGCTCATACTCGGAGAGGGCCTGGAGGATCTCCTCCTCCAGCTCGTCCAGCGCCTCGTTCCGCTTGTCCTTGTCGAAATACGTGTCCAGGATCTCCGCGATCTGGTGATCCAGGCGGGCGCGGACAGCCTGGCGCACCTCCTCGGAGATGGAGAAGGCCCTGTAGGTGGCCTTGGGCTTGCCGATGGAGGCCCGCATCTCCTCCTGGAGGGCGATCAGCGGCTGCATGGCCTCGTGGCCCAGGCGGATCGCCTCCACCATCAGGTCCTCGGGGATCTCGTTGGCCCCCGCCTCGACCATGATCACCGCGTCCGCTGTGCCCGCGAGCCGCAGGTCCAGCCGGCTGTGCTCCATCTGGCTGACCGTGGGGTTGATCACGAACTGCCCGTCGATGTAGCCCACGCGCACCGCCCCCACCGGCCCGAACCAGGGGATGTCCGAGATGGTCAGGGCCGCCGAGGCCGCGATGATCGAAGGAATATCCAGGTGATATTCCGGATCCGCGGAGAGGCTGGTCAGGATGATCTGGACGTCATTGCGCAGGTCTTTGGGGAACAGGGGTCGGAGGGGGCGATCCACCAGGCGGGCGGTGAGGATGGCGTTCTCCGAGGGCTTGCCCTCCCGACGCTGGAAGCTGCCGGGGATGCGACCCGCCGCGTAGAGCCGTTCCTCGAAATCCACGCTCAGGGGGAAGAAATCGATGCCCTCCCGCGGCTCCTTCGCCATGGTGGCGGTGGCCAGGATCATCGTGTCGCCGACGCGGACGATCACTGCGCCGTTGGCCTGCCAGGCGAAGTAGCCGGTCTCGATGACGATCTCCTTGTCGCCGACCATCGTTTTGAAAACATGCTTCTCTCGCCTCATGTCCGATCACACCCCTCCGGCTCGGATGCCATCATGGCCCTGTATCCCGGATAAGAGCCCCGGCCCGGTCGATGACCCGGACGCCCGCCCCTGCCTCCGCAGGCGCCAGGCTCCTCTGTGAAACGCGGGGCGTCCTCCCACGCCCGTCCGCCGGATCATTTGCGCAGGCCCAGCCGCTCCAGGATCGCGCGATAGCGTTGGGGATCCACCCGGGCCAGGTAGCGAAGCTGACGCCGGCGCTTGCTGACCAGCTTCAGAAGGCCGACCCGGGAATGCTCATCGTGCTTATGCTGTTTGAGATGCTCGGTCAGGCGATTGATCCGCTCGGTCAGGATGGCGATCTGCACCTCCGGCGAACCGGTGTCCGACTCGTGGCGTCGGAACATCTCGATCAGCTGCTGCTTTTCCTCTTTCGACAGGCTCACCGCGCTTCCCTCCCATCGGGGATTGAATGCGGGATCGTTTCCCAGATTACATATTGTAATCTGCGGGGAGGAGTTCTGCAAAACCGTCCGACATGACACGAAAAGCCGGAAGAGGCGCAGGATGGGAAGCCAGGACCTTCTCGGATCCCCGATCTTGACGGAGGTTCCCGGGATGTGGTATATTCCGAGGTGGGTGGGCCCGTGGTGTAGCCTGGCCGAACACGCCGCCCTGTCAAGGCGGAGATCGCGGGTTCAAATCCCGTCGGGCCCGCTCAGAAAGGGGGAAGGCGGAGCTCCCGCCTTCCCCCTTTTTTCGTGGACCCGCCGATCCTCCTCATCACCCGGGCTATAGGGTGGTCGCCCTGCGCCGGCGCAGCCCGTAGCCGATCCCCGCCAGCAACACCCCTGCTCCGGCCAGCAGCCATCCGACCCACGCGGGAACCGCACGGGTCTCCCCGCCGGTGCGCGGGAGCGCCGCCCGGATCTCCCCGCACGAGACATAGACCGAGATCTCCTGAGCGGACTTGTGGACGTTAATGGCGAAGGGCTTGGCCAGCAGATCCGCCAGCTTGACGTTCACCACGGTGGTGGACTTCCCGTCCCGCACCGGCGTCAGGGGGAAGGCCGGCTTGGGGTTCAGGTTGGCGCAGGTGCCCTCATGGATGTGGGCAGGCTGATCCACGCCCGCCGGGCCCGGCCGGATGTCCAGGGTGACCTCCGTCTGATCCCCCATGGCTTTAAGCGTCGCGGTGCCGGATTGCCCGGACTGATTCTGCTCGCGCATGGGAATGGTCACCGTCTCCTGGGCCGGCGCCGCCCCGATGACCAGGAGCGCGAGCAGGACGCCGATGAGCCAGCGCATGCGGTTCATGGTCCCCTCCCGAAATTGGAGTTTGAAGAAAGGCCCGGCGGGGGATCCCCGCTCAAGGGCCTTCGCTTCCGATGGCCAGCGCGCTCAGATAGGCGATGAGGTCCGCCATCTCTTCTTCTGTGAGGTCCGCCCCGACGGCCGGCATCTGACCTCCGCCCTCCCGGATCTGCCGGGCGATGAAGGCCGGGGTGTGGCGCCGGACTTCGTCCACCAGCACGGGAGCCGGCGGCTCGAAGCCCAGGCCGGTCCCCGGCAAACGCCCGCCTTCGAGATGGCACGACGCGCAACGCTGCCGGAAAAGGGCCCGTCCCCGAGCCACCGCCCCCGGGTCCGGAGGAACGGGGGTCCGGGCGAAGGTCGGCTCCCCTTCCAGCGTCCTCAGGTAGCCGAGCAGGCGCTCGATCTCCTCCTCGCTCAGCCGGTCGCCAAAGCCCGGCATGTCCCCCCGCCCGTTGCGGATCTGCTGACGGATGAAATCCGCGGAGTGCCGATGAACGACGCCGCGCAGGGAGGGGCCCGCGCCCGGCGCATGGCCTCCCTGGGGATGGCAGGACTCACAGAAGGCCGCGAAAAGCCCCGCCCCGGTCTCCGATCGGGTAGCGGTCGGAGAGGGGGAGGGAGCAGGCGCGACGGTCGGAAAGCGGGAGATCGCCGGAATCGACGGCGTCGCTCCCTCCGGCCGGGCCGCAGCCTGGCATCCGATCACCCCGGCCGTGAGAACCCATGGGATCCACCGGCGGCCCCTGCGGGCGGGCACGTTCCCTCCTCGTTGCGATGCCTTTCTGCTTCTTGATACGGATCCACCCTAACAGCGGTTCACGGGCGCAAACCGCCATCCGTGGCCTCAGGCCGCCAGCGGGTCGGGTTTCGGCTATCATAGGAGAAGATCCGCAGGAGGGAACCGTCGATGGCACCGATCGGAGCGTTCACCTTCGTTCTCCACGCCCACATCCCCTATTGCCGGCGCGCCGGGCGCTGGCCCCACGGGGAGGAGTGGCTCCACGAGGCGATCGCCGAGACCTACCTCCCCTTGCTGGACGCCCTCTATGACCTGCACGAGGAGGGGGTCCCGGCCCGTCTGACCCTGAGCCTCACGCCGGTGCTGGCGGAGCAGCTGGCGGATCCGCTCATCCAGGAGCATTTCATCGAGTATGCGCAGGACCGGCGGAGTCGGGCGGAGCAGGATGTGGCCCGCTTCGAGGCCGAAGGGAATCCCCACCTGCGGGAGCTGGCGCGCTTCTACGTGGACTACTACGATCGACGGCTGCGAAGTTTCATCCATCGTTACGGTCGGGATCTCATCGGAGCGTTCCGGCGTCTGCAGGAAGCCGGGGTGATCGAGCTGATCACCAGCGCGGCGACCCATGGCTATCTTCCCTTGCTCTCCCGGGATTCCTCCATCCGGGGCCAGCTGCGCACCGGCATCCAGACCTACCGGCGGTTCTTCGGGAGGGATCCCTTCTCCATCTGGCTCCCGGAATGCGCTTACCGGCCCGCCTATCGCCTGCCGGACGGAACCATCCGGCCCGGCCTGGAATATTTCCTGGCCCGGGAGGGGCTCCGGCTGTTCTTCGCCGAGACCCACGCGGTGGAAGGAGGACGTCCGGTGGGGAAAGCGGCGGGCGACGCCATCGGCCCCTACGGCCAAATCGTGCGCCACTACGTGATCCCCTTCGAGGCCATCGAGGGCGTCCGGGGCACCACCTACCGTCCGTATTATGTGGCCCGCACAGACATCCCCGGCAGGGAACACTCCGGCGTGGCGGTGGTGGCCCGCAACAACCGCACGGGGATGCAGGTGTGGTCCGCTGACTGGGGTTACCCGGGCGACTTTGATTACCGGGAGTTCCACAAGAAGGACGGGCGCTCCGGCCTGCAATACTGGCGGGTGACCGGAAAAGTGGATCTGGGGGAGAAGGACTACTACCATCCGGAATGGGCGGCGGCCAAGGTGGAGCAACATGCGGGGCACTTCGTGGATCTGGTGCACGATCTGCTACGGGAGTTCCATCGGTCCACCGGGCAGGTCGGCTTGATCGCCTCGAATTACGATGCCGAGCTGTTCGGCCACTGGTGGTTCGAGGGCGTGGACTGGATCCGGGCGGTGTTGCGGCGCCTGGCGCAGAGCCAGGAGGTCTGGCTGACCACGGCCCGGGAGTTCCTGGAGGCCTATCCTCCGACGGAGGTGCTGGTGCTCCCGGAGTCCAGCTGGGGCCTGGGAGGGGGGCACTGGACGTGGGACAACCCGGAGACCCACTGGATGTGGGAGCCGATCCACGAGGCCGAGGCGCGGATGGAGCGGCTGGCCGCACGATATCCGGAGGCGGACGCGGAGATCGCCCGAGTGCTCAACCAGGCCGCCCGGGAGCTGTTGCTCCTTCAGGCCAGCGACTGGCCCTTCCTCGTCACCACCGGCCAGGCCCGCGCCTACGCCATTGAGCGTTTCACAACCCACCTGGAGCGCTTCGAGGCCCTCTGCCGCTCGGTGGAGGCCGGACGACCGGACGGGGATCTGGCGGAGGCTTACTGGGAGCTGGACAAGGTGTTCCCGGATTTGGATTACCGGTGGTGGGCCCCCGCATGACCGGCTCGCACGGGTCTGCTCACGGGCGGGGACTTCCCTGCAACCATCGCTGAATCGCCTCCTGGAGGAGAGCGCGGAGCTCCGGGTCCGGGACATCCCCCACGCGCTGGTAACGCTGCGTTCCGATGAGGATCCCCATGGTGCCGTCCGGGAGGGTTTCCAGGCGGACAGCCCGATAGGGCAGCTCGGGGTGTTCCCGGAGGAGTTCCTGGAGGATACGGTCCAGCTGCTCTGCAGGCGCAGGACCCTGTAGACGGGACTCCGCCGGCAGCGTGGGGGTGGATTCCCGGAGCATGGCCTGCAGAGCTTGCATCGCCTCGAGGACGAGCAGGGCCGCGCGGTGATCGTGGATCTCCCGCAGGTGGCGGTAACGTTGCTTACCCACCTCGATCCGCCACGTGCCGTCAGGCTCCCGGATCATGGCCACACCGGTTTCGGTTCTGGGCGGAGGCGGCGCACCCGCGGGCTTCCCTCCCCGCCCGCCGCTTAGGGCGAACCCCAGGACGATCCCGAAGAGGAGGCCAACGATCAGCGCGACCCCGGCGAAATAGTAAACCAGCTCCAGAGAAACCACCGTTTCCCCTCCCCGAAAAAATTCCCCCCTGTGACGCTCCCGGTAGTCACTCCTTTTGGTATTGATAATGCTTGAAGGTCAAGAACTCTTCCCAGGTCCAGATATGATCGGTCAACCCGATGGCCATCGCCGGCGTCCGCGGCCGATACCGCCGCCCCTCCGGCAGGCCCTCCCCCGCTTCCCGCAAGGCCCGATGGGGCCGCAGCCAGTTGTGCTCAAACAAACAGAGGATCACCAGCGCATCCCAGGTCCCTGTCGTCTTCGCAAAGGCATGGGTCTTACGCGTCAGCGCATTCAACCGATCGCGCAACATGCCATTCAACCGTTCCTCATGCACCGGATAGGGGCAATCCACCGCCTCCCCAGAACCTGACGCACCTCCACGCGCACCATCCGGCCCTGATGACGACGCTTGACCGCTTGCGTCAACCCCACCCCAGGCGTGAGCACCAGGGGCGGACGCCCCCGCTTTCCCGTCGGTTGCGCGTCCCGATAGACCTGACGAACCGCCCGTCGGTAGACCGGCCGTCCATCGCTGATCCAGATCACGCCCCTCCTGCCAGATGTGCGCTGGCGGGTCTGCGCCACCACCTTCGGCGCGACCTCATCCTCCGAAGACCCAAAGCCCCACGCCACCACAAAACGAGTCGCCCGGTCCTGGCTCAAACATCCCCAACGCGGGCCCACCCCGCCCGCCGAGGCGTCTGGATCTCCAGCCTCTGGACACTTTTTTTGACAAACGACCAGAAAGCATCCACCTCGACCTCGCTCAAATGCAGGTCGTGGACCAGGACCTCGGTGAGGGCCTCAGCGTGTTGGGCGGCCATCCGGAGCCATCGGCCAATGGTTTCATATTTGTGGCCGGTGATCTCCTCAGCGGCGCTCAGGCTCCCCCGACGCATCACCACCAGCAGGGTGCGCGCCACTTCCGCAGGGGTCACACGCAAGCGATACATCGCCGTGCCCAGGGTAGGCCCAAACGAGCGCCCGCAGTTCCGACAGACCCAACGGGGCCGCCCACCCTTACTGCCGTTCTTTACCACATGGGTGGCCCCACAGCGAGGGCAGGGGGGGTTCTGGGAATTGGGCTTTCGATTCATCGGGCCCACCTCCGTCGGAATCTGGCCCCGATTATACCACCGAGCACTACTCAGGGGGGTGATTACCACGCTCCCCGATGGCTTCTATTATACCCAGCCGGCCCGCGCGGGCATCCCCCGACGCGCGGATGGAAGCGAGGTCCGTGGCGAAAGCCCCTCCTACAAAACCATCTTTCTTTTTGTAGGAGCGGCTTTCGCCGCGACCTTTGTGTCACCGAGAATCAGGGGCTCAGGGGTTGCCGGAGCCGCCTTCACCGCAACGACTCCGCCATCGAAGACGGATGTTCGAGGCGAAAGCCCCTCCTACAGAAAACCATCTTGGCTCTTCCCTTCCAATGATCGGAGATTGGGATACCGGTCGGCAGCCTGCAGTGGCTCTGCGTGAACCGATGGCCTAACGAGGGGAGAGAAAATCGATGTGGGAGGCATGGTTGTGTGGGAGCGTCTTTCGTCGCGATCCTTGCCTCATCGAAGACGGAGGTTCGGGGCGAAAGCCCCTCCTACAGAAACCATCTTTTTGTAGGAGCGGCTTCAGCCGCGACCTTTGTGTCATCGAGGATGGAGGTTTGAAACTGAAGCCCCTCTTACAAAACACGGGCCGTTGCCCGCTTGAACCGATCGTGCGACGAGAGAGGAGGTAGCCTCCACCCTTCTCCAATCATTCAGAGACATGAGCCACCATCTTTTCGTAGGAGCGGCTTTCGCCGCGACCATTGCGTCATCGAGAACCAGAGGTTCGGAGTCATCGAAGCGGCTCTCACTGTGACCCTTGCGTTATCGAAAACGAGGGTTCGGGGCTAAAGCCCCTCCTACTGGAGATATGGACATGGGCTGGGAGGAGGTGTTCCCAGCCCATGTCCCCACGGCCTCGAAAGGTCCTCGCCGTCGGATCTTCCTTCAGCGAACCTCCCGCACCAGACGCTCGTAGGGGATGTCCGCCTGCAGCAGGCCTTTCGCCCGGGCCCAGGCGATCACGTCCGCGAACTGCTCCCGGGTCGGCAGCGCTCGATCGGGATACGGAGGCAGCCGGTAGGTCCCCACCAAAGGCTGGGGCACCAGCTGCTTCTCCGCCAGGAGGCCCGCGTATTTCTCGGGGTTCGCCCGGATGGCCGCCACCGCCCGATCCCAGGCCTGGAGGAAGCGTCGCACCGCCTCCGGGTTCCGCTCCACCACCTCCGCCCGGAAGCTGAGCACGCTCAGGGAGATGGACCGCACCTCCCGGTCATCCGCCACCACCTTCGCGCCTTGCTGGATGGCCAGCGTGGCGAAAGGATCCGGGAGGGTGGCGGCCTTCACTCGACCCTCCATCAGCGCCTGCAGCCGGTCCGGGATCCGCGGGATGTGAACGGTCTGATAATCCCCGGGCTTCAGGCCTGCCCGCTCCAGGATGCGATCGGTCATGTATTCGATGACCGTGCCCTGGGAGATGGCGATCTCTACGCCCTTGAGATCCTGAGGGCTCTGGATCCCGGCGTTGGGGTTGGCCAGGATGAAATACTGAGGGGCTTCGGGATATGCCTGACGGGCGATGCGGACCACGTAGATCTGAGCTTTCTCCTTGTTGTAGAAGAGGGTGGAGACGGTGTCGTTGACCATGGCGTCGATGCGGCCGGCCTGCATCAGCTGATCCCGCTCGGCCGCCGAGGCGGCCGGGATCACCTCCACCTCCAGGCCCGCCTGGGCGAAATACCCTTCTGTCTGGGCCACATATACGGGCAACACGTCCAGGATGGGCAGCGCGCCGAACCGCACGGAGAGCGGACGGGCGCCCGCGGAGGGCTGACAGGCGACGAGCCCCACGCCGATGGCGATGCCGAGGAGAATCCGTCGCAGCATCGTCTCCCTCCAAAATGAAAATCTTCACGAACTATGCCGCGAAAGCAGGATCCCGTCAAGGGGCTCCCTCGCCGATTTCGCTCCTTACTACACTACAATAAAAGGCGTGCGCGCTGGCGGAGGGGAGCGATCAGGAGGATCCCTGCTGGAGTTCGCGCTGGGGATCTCCTCGGGAGCCTGGGTGCCTTTCGTCGCCTGGGCCATGGGATGGATCCCGCTGTATGAGATCGCGTTGCTGGGGGCGGCCCTGATCGTTGCCGGCGCCACGATCGGGAGCGCCTCACGGATCCGGCGATGGCAGAAACTGCTACAATCGGAAAGTGCGCCTCCCTCCGGTTGAGGAGGCGTGACGGGATCGGTCGGACCGTCATTCCGATCCTGCGAGCCCCACATCACGGAGGCACGGATGACCGCCAAGGCGTTCGATGTGAAGGATCTCTCTCTGGCCGACCGCGGCCTGCAGCGGATCGAGTGGGCGGATCGGGAGATGCCGGTGCTGCGGCGCATCCGGGAGCGGTTCGAGCGGGAGCGCCCGCTGGCCGGGATCCGCATCTCCGCCTGCCTGCACGTGACCACGGAGACGGCCAACCTGGTCCGCACGCTCCAGGCCGGCGGTGCGGAGGTGGCCCTCTGCGCCAGCAATCCCCTGAGCACCCAGGACGATGTGGCCGCTGCCCTGGTGCGCTTCTTCGAGGTCCCCGTCTTCGCCATCAAGGGGGAGGACACGGAGACCTATTACCGTCACATCCAGGCGTGCCTGGCCCAACGCCCCCACATCACCATGGACGACGGGGCGGATCTGGTGAGCACGCTGCACAAGGAGCGGCCAGCGTGGATGGCGGAGATCCTGGGCGGCACCGAGGAGACCACCACCGGGGTGATCCGCCTGCGGGCCATGGCCCGGGCGGGCGTCCTCGCTTACCCCATCATCGCCGTCAACGACGCGCTGACCAAGCACCTCTTCGATAACCGCTACGGCACCGGCCAGTCCACCATCGATGGCATCCTGCGGGCCACGAACATCCTCCTGGCCGGACGCGTGGTGGTGGTGGCCGGATACGGCTGGTGCGGTCGCGGGATCGCCATGCGGGCCCGGGGGATGGGCGCCCAGGTCATCGTCACCGAGGTGGATCCCCTGCGGGCTCTGGAGGCGGCCATGGACGGCTTCCGGGTGCTCCCGATGCAGGAGGCGGCGCGGGAGGGAGATCTCTTCATCACCGCCACCGGCAACATCCACATCATCGACCGGCCTCACTTTGAGGTGATGAAGGATGGCGCCATCCTGGCCAACGCCGGGCATTTCAACGTGGAGATCAACATCCCGGCGCTGCGGGAGCTGAGCCTCGGAGAGCCCCGGCGGGTGCGGGAGTTCGTGGAGGAATACACCTTAAAGGACGGGCGCCGGATTTACCTGCTGGCCGAGGGGCGGCTGGTGAACCTGGCCGCCGCGGAAGGCCACCCCAGCGCGGTGATGGATATGTCCTTCGCCAACCAGGCCCTCTCGGTGGAATACCTGGTCCGCCACGGGCGTTCCCTGGAGCGCCAGGTCTATCCGGTCCCCCGGGAGATCGATCAGGCGGTGGCCCACCTGAAGCTGGAGACGATGGGGATCCGGATCGACCGCCTGACGCCGGAGCAGGAGCGCTACCTGGCCTCCTGGGAGGAGGGAACGTAGCACGAACATCCCTCCGCCCGCCTTCAGAGCCCCGCTGCGAGGAAGGAAACAGGGGCAGCCTCCCTGGCTGCCCCTACTCCGCAAACCGGTGAACCCATCCGGTGAACACGGCCACCAGCTCGCCGTCCCGCCGCACCTCCACCCGGTAGAGGGCGGCCCGGCGGCCGCGATAGACCTCCTCGGCCACCGCCTCCACCCGCTCCCCCGCCTGCACCGCCCGCAGGTATTCCATATGGGTGGAGAGGGCCACGGCGCGGACCCCATGGGAGTTCGAGGCCAGGGCGAAGGCGGCGTCCGCCAGCGTGTAGAGGAAGCCGCCGTGGGCGGTGCCGTGCAGATTCAGGTGCTCCGGGCGCACCACCCCCCATACCCGAGCCTGTCCGGGCCCCGGGATCTCCGCCTCCAGCCCCAGGGCCTTCATAAAGGGATCCCCCATCGCCGGGACGGAGCCGCTCATGCGTCCTTCGGCCGCATGTCCACCACCCGCCGGAGCTTCCCGCCTTCACTCCGGGGCAGGGTGTTGGGCGGGGTGAGGGTGACCTTCACGTGGATCCCCAGGGCTTCATCCAGCACCTGGTTCACCTTCTCCCGCAGGCCCTGAACAGCCTCGATGCTCTCGAATACCTCCCCGGCCAGCAGCTCCCCGCCCACCTCCCGGAAGAAGGCTTCGGTCACCTCCACCTTCACCTCCAGCTGATCCAGCCGGCCCTCCCGGGTGACCACCAGCTGGTAGTGGGGCGCCACATGGGGCAGGCCCACCAGCGCCGCCTCCACCTGGGACGGGAACACGTTCACCCCGCGGATGATCAGCATGTCATCCGTGCGCCCGAGCACCCGGGACATGCGCACGAAGGTCCGCCCGCAGACGCAGGGGGTCGGATCGATGGAGGCCAGATCCCCGGTCCGGTAGCGGATCACCGGCAAGGCCTCCTTGGTCAGAGTGGTGAAGACCAGCTCCCCCACCGTCCCGGGCGGGACCGGCTCTCCGGTGGCCGGGTTGACGACCTCAACCAGGAAGTGATCTTCGAAGATATGGGAGCCGTTCTTGGCCTCGATGCATTCGTTGGCGACACCGGGGCCGATGACCTCGCTCAGGCCGTAGATGTTGACCGCGTGGACCCCCAGCTTCTCCTCGATCTCCCGGCGCATGCCCTCCGTCCACGGTTCGGCGCCCAGGATGAAGACCCGCAGGTTGAGGTCGCCCGGCCGGTAGCCGTTGGACAGGAGGGCGTCGGCGATGACCAGCGCGTAAGAGGGGGTGCACGCCATCACGTGGGTGCCGAAGTCCTTGAGGATCATCAGCTGACGGCTGGTGTTCCCCCCGGAGACCGGGACCACCACCATCCCCAGCTTCTCCGCCCCGTAGTGCATCCCCAGGCCGCCGGTGAAGAGACCATAGCCGTAGGCGTTCTGGAAGACCTCCCCCGGTCGGGCGCCGGAGAGCACCAGACAGCGGGCGCAGACCTCCGCCCACACCTCCAGATCGTTGCGGGTGTAGCCCACCACCGTCGGCTTCCCCGTAGTCCCCGAGGAGGCGTGGATGCGGATCACCTGGCTCAGGGGGACGGCGAACATGCCGAAGGGATAGGTCTCCCGCAGATCCGCCTTGGAGGTGAAGGGAAGCTTTACGATGTCCTGCAGGTGCCGGATGTCCGACGGCTTCACCCCCGCCTCGTCCATCTTCCGCCGGTAGTGCGGGACCCGGTGGTAGACGTAATCCACGATGCGCTGGAGGCGCTCCAGCTGGAGTCGCTCCAGCCGGTCCCGCGGCATGGTCTCCATCTCCTCGTTCCAATACATCGGCTTCGCCTGCACCGCCATAGGCCCCTCCTCATCAGGACATAGGTTTTTCCGTTCCTCGGGAGAGCCCGGAAGCCGCCTGATGCAGCTCCCGTCTCCCGGTTTCCGCGATACGCCTCACCGATGGGGGCGCGCCGATCCCCTCGAGATCCCCAGCGTGTCCCAGAAGGCGTGCACCGTCTCCAGGAAGGCCTCGGGGCGCTCCCGGATCAGGTCGTGGCCGGCCCCCGGGAAAACCACCAGGCGAGCCTGAGGGATCCAGCGGGCCATCTCCATCGTCTGCTCGATGGGCGTGATGAAGTCGTTTTCGCCGATCAGCAACAGGGTGGGGACGCGGATGGCCTGCAGATCCTCGGGCCGGAAGTCGGGCCGCCAGCGATCCTCCTCCTGCCAGCCACGCAGCAACGCCCGCACCCGCTCCTCCGAGCCGTGCCAGCGCACCATCGCCGCCCACCATGCCGGCTGCTCCCGACGGATCCGCTCCGGATCCCAGAAGCCGTCCCCACGGGTGCGCAGGTTCCGCACCGTGTAATGGCTGCCGATGAGGACCATCGAGCGGACCCGCGCAGGATGCCGGGTGACCAGATAGAGGGCGGTGGAAGCGCCCCCGCTGAAGGCCATCAGATGGACCGAAGGGATCCCCAACCGGTCCAGCAGCCGCGCCATGTCATCGGCCATCTCCCGCAGGTCCAGGCGTCCCGTGGGGTTGGCGCTCTCCCCATGGCCCCGCAGGTCCGGGCCGATGAGGTAGAACCGCGCGGCCAGGGGCTCGGCCACCCGTCCCCACGTGGCCCGGAAGGTGCTGCAGGCGTTGTGGAGCAGGAGCAGCGGCGGCCCCTCGCGCGCGCCCCCTTCCTCCCAGGCGATCACCAGCCCATCGCTCAGGGTTTCCTTCCGACGCACCATCGCCGCCCACTTCCGCAGTTCGATCAGGTGACGAACACCGGGCGATCCACCAGCAGGGGCTCCCGCACCGGCATCCACTCCCCGGTGAGGATGTGGGCGACCCGGGAGGCCTCCTCGAACCAGGAGCGAGGCGGGATGTGCCCCCAGAAGGTGGCCCGGCGCGGGTCGTTGATGGACCAGCGGATGGGCTCCCAATCGGGGTCCGGGATGATGTAGTCGTTGGTGTAGAGCTCGATGCGGTTGCCGTCGGGATCCCGGAGATAGAGGAAGAAGGCGTTGCTTAAGCCGTGGCGGCCCGGCCCCCGTTCGATGGCCCCTCCCATCCCCCGGGCGGCCAGGATGTCGCACGCCCGCAGCACGCTCTGGGTGTCCGCCACCCAGAAGCCGATATGGTGGAGACGGGGGCCGATCCCGTTCATCAAGGCGATGTCATGGACGTTCTGCTTGCGGTGGAGCCATGCCGCCCACAGCCGGGGCGGGTCCTCGTCGGTCACCGTGTATTCCGAGCAGTAGAAGCCCAGCTTCCCGGTCCACCAGTCGTAGGCCTCCTGGACGTTGGGGACCTGGCAGTTGAAGTGATCCAGGCGCATGATGTGGGCGCCCCGGTAGAGATCGAACCGCTGCAGCAACCGCTCCCGCCGGGCGATCTCGTGGAAGAACTCGACGGGAAGCCCGGTGGGGTCCTGGACGCGCAGCGCCCGCCCCTGGCCGGCCTCCTCCTCTTCGGGGGCCAGCCAGCGGACGGGACATCCGGCGCTTTCATACAGCGCGGCCAGGCGATCGAGGTCCTCCGGATCGGCCACGCGGAAGGCCAGATGGGTCACCCCCGGGCTTGGCGCCTTCTTGAGGATCAGGCTGTAGCGATCGCGCTCCTCCAGGCCGCCCAGGTAGAGACGATCCTTCTCGCGAGCGACCTCCACGAACCCCAGGGCCTCCACGTAGAAATCCCGAGCCCGCTCCAGATCCGTCACGCAGAGCTCCGCATGTGCCGCGCGCGTGATGGAGAACCCGCCCATGGGATCCCTCCTTTGAAGGGTTTCCGGGCTCCGGGTGGTCTCCCGTCATCGCTCCGCCCGGCGCGTCCCATCAAGGCCTCGCCTCCTCCGCCTGGGCGAAGGCCTCCTCCTTCATTTGCTTCAGGAACTCCCGGACCTTCTCCATATAGGGCGTGCGGTCGTGCTTCTGGAAGATGACGCCGGCGATGCGCACCGGATCCCCAAAGTAGAAGCGTTCATACTGGACCTGCCGGCCGGCGAAGGCGGAGAGGGCGGCGTCCCAGGCCAGGCGGAAGAGGGGGATGCGGTCGTAGGCCTCCGCCCGGGCCGCCTGGAAGTAGCGGCGGATGTCCTCGATGAGCTCGGGATTCTTCATGTCCTCCTCGGTGACCGTGGCGATGATGCCGCTGGCTGAGAGCTGCTGGATGATCTCCACGATGCGCGGATACCACCGCATATAGAGGTTGCGGGCCGCGTCCAGAGGCGGCCAGGCCGGCCGGAAGGCCCCGAAGGCGTCTTCATGGGCGTCCGCCTCCGCCGCCCGCAGCAGGGCCTTCATGGTCTCGAGGTAGATCCAGATCTCCGCCACCTTCTCCTGCACGTGCTGGAAGCCCTCGATGCCGATGGCGTCGACGATGAGGGAGGCCAGCCCCAGGAAGAACTCCGTCTTGGCGATGTTCTTCACCACCACCTGATGGGCCATCCCCACGATGGCCCCGGTGGCCGCGTAGGCCTGGTTGGCCCGCTCCACGTCCCGGTAAATGAACACCCGCTCCCACGGGACGAAGACATCGTGGAAGATCACCACGGCGTCGATCTCGTCGAAGCGCGATCCCAGCGGATGATCGAAGGGGGAGCGGCCGTAGTCCAGGGTCTCGCGGCACAGGAAGCGCAACCCTGGCGTGTCGCAGGGGATGCCGACGGCGTAACAATATGGGGCGTCCTCCTCCGTGTTGCGCAACAGCGTCGAGGGGAAGACCATGATCTCATCCACAGCGGGGAGCGTCGCCAGCATCCGCGCCCCACGCAGGACGATGCCCCCGTCGGTCTCCTTCACCACCCGGGCCGCCAGATAAGGATCCGCCTGCTTCGCGGGGCCCACCGCCCGGTTCGCTTGCGGGTGGATCAGGGTGTGGGTGAGGCAGAGATCGTTCTCCCGCAGGTATTCGTAATAGCGACGCATAT
Organism: Thermoflexus hugenholtzii; assembly: GCF_018771565.1. NCBI lineage: Bacteria > Bacillati > Chloroflexota > Thermoflexia > Thermoflexales > Thermoflexaceae > Thermoflexus > Thermoflexus hugenholtzii. Next base: position 1,573,602 of record NZ_CP076326.1, read on the forward strand.
GCTCGGCGAAGGCCGGCTCCTTCTCGCCTAAGAAGTCCGCCCCCGAGGCGTAGTAAGCCATCGCCCGGTTCAGGTAATCCGGAGTGCGGCCCATGAAGCCGAAGTGGACATCGGCCCAGATCTTCATCATCCGGCTCACCCGCCGCACATCCTCCGCGGAGCGAGGGATCAGGAAGGAGAGGCCAACCTTCTGGCCACTGCTCGGCGAATCGTAAAGGCATTCGTCCGCCCGCTCCCACTGGAGGTCATACAGGCGGGCCATCGATCGAAGCCCGCGGGCGAAGGCCGGGTGCGTGGTGGGGTCCTCCACCCGTTCCCCGCGATGCCAGAGGTCCCGGGGGTGCTCCCGGATCCGCTGCAGGAACTGCGCGCCGGTTCGTGCGCCCATCCTCATCCCTCCTTTTGCCGGAGCTCCTCTATGGCGGGGATCACCGCCCAGCGCCCAGCCGGGGGATGCGAGGCGGGGTCAGGGCCACGTGGATGGTCATGACTTCGGTGTAAAACTCGAAGCTGTAGAAGCCGCCCTCCCGGCCGATCCCGCTGTATTTCGCCCCGCCGAAGGGGGTGCGCAGATCCCGGACGTTGGGGGCGTTGATCCACACCATGCCCACTTCCATCGCCTGGGCCACCCGATGGGCCCGGACCAGATCCCGGGTCCAGATGTAGGCGGCCAGCCCGTATTTCACCCCGTTCGCGATGCGGATGGCTTCTTCTTCGGTCTCAAAGGGGAGGACGACCAGGACCGGCCCGAAGATTTCCTCCTGGGCCACCCGCATCTTGGGGCGCACGTCCACGATGACCGTGGGGGCGAAGTAGTTGCCCTCGGGGAGATGGGGCGGCCGATCGCCGCCCAGGGCGATGGTGGCCCCTTCCGCCCGGGCGACGTCCATGTAGTCCCGCACCCGCTGCCAGTGCTCCGGATGGATCAGGGGGCCGACTTCGGTTTGAGGATCGAAGGGATCGCCCACGCGGATGGCCGCCACCCGCTCCAGCAGATGGCCCAGGAACTCCTCGTAGATCGCCCGGTGGAGCAGCAGTCGAGAATTCGAGGTGCAGCGCTCCCCGTTGAGGGAAAAGGCCTGCCAGATCACCCCATCCAGGGCCTGCTCCAGGTCCGCGTCCGGGAAGACGATGGCCGCGTTCTTGCCCCCCAGCTCCATGGAGTAGCGCTTGAGGGTGGAAGCGCCGTTGCGCATGATCTCCATCCCGGTGGTCGTCTCGCCGGTGAAGGAGATCAATTGCACCCCGGGGTGGGCGACCAGGGGGGCGCCCGCCCGCTCCCCGAAGCCGTGGACGACGTTGAAGACCCCCGGGGGGAGATCCGCCTCCTGGATGATCTCAGCCAGCATATTCGCCGAGAGAGGGGACCACTCCGCCGGCTTCAGGACGCAGGTGTTGCCGGCGGCCAGGCAGGGGGCCACCTTCCAGGTCTCCAGCATGAAGGGGGTGTTCCAGGGGGTGATCAGCCCGGCCACCCCCACCGGCTTGCGGATCGTGTAGTTGAGGAACTCGCCGTCTTTCGGGTAGGTCTCCCCGGTGATGCGGGTGGCCATCTCGGCGAAGAAGTAGAAATTCTCCGCCGCCCGGGGGATGGCGCCCTTGCCGGCCTGGGTGATGGGCATCCCGACGTCCAACACCTCCAGATAGGCGATCTCCTCGGCCCGCTTCAGGATGAGATCGCCGATGCGGCGGAGGTAGCGGGCCCGCTCGGCGGCCGGCATGCGCGGCCAGGGCCCCTCCTCGAAAGCCCGGCGGGCCGCCCGCACCGCTCGATCCACATCCGCCGCCGTCCCATCGGCCACGATCCCGATGGGACGATTGGTAGCCGGGTTCAGCGTCTCAAAGGTCCCCCCCTCGAGGGCATCCACAAAGGCGTTGTCGATAAAGTGGCGGACGATGTAAAGCCCGTCGCGCTGTTCCATACCGCCTCCTCCACCGATCGCGTCCAGCCGGAGACGAAACCGGCTGGCGGAAAAAGGATTTGCTTCCCTCCACTGTCCGGGCTATGATTCCCTTACCGATCATCTCTCCTCTGAGAGGCAGACGACATGTCCCAGCAAGTTCGGATCACCAGTCCGGCATCCGTCCCTCTGAGGCCGCTGATCGAAGCCGCCCTTCGAGACGAGGCGCGGCTTTTGGAACGGAGCATCCGCCGCACCCTGGAACGCCTCCGTCACTTCGAGACACGTTATGGAATGCCCTCGGAAGAGTTTGAACGACGCTTCCAGGCCGGTGAGCTGGACGACCATCCGGATTTCATCGAATGGTTCGGAGAATTGACTTTCTATCGCCTGCTTCTTGCACAACGAGACGCCCTTCTAGGAGCCGAGATCCAGTGAATCCTGACGAATATTTTCTTCAAATCACACAATTAATTGCCAGCTTTACCTTTGTGCATTCGTTTTCCATCGAGTTCGACAAACGAAGTCCCCAACTTGTCTTTGTGCGAGGATCTCTTTACTTTATCGATGAATCCGCATTATTTTTTAGAGAATTTATTGTATTCGGTCCGGAAATAACACGAGTTTCTTATTCATATCACTATCAAGATAGAGACGGTAATTTAATTTTTCGGTATGATAACGCTCCACATTTCCCTCATCTTCCGAACTTCCCTCATCACAAACATGATGGTGTGCAGCGTCAGGTTGTGACATCCGATCCGCCAGATTTAGAGAAGATCTTAAAAGAGATCAATGAAAAGATTGGTTTTTCTCCGAAAACCGACTAAGATCCCTCCTCCACCACCGGGTTCTCCAGGACGCCGATGCCTTCGATCTCCAGGCGCATGACATCGCCGGGCTGCACCGGGACGATGCCGCGCGGGGTGCCAGTCCAGAGGGTGTCGCCCGGCTCCAGGGTCATAAACGAGCTGATATAGGCGATCAGCTCCGGGATGCGATGGATCATCCGCGAGGTGTGCCCCTCCTGGGCCAGACGTCCGTTCACGTAGAGTCGCATGGTCAGGTTGTGCGGGTTGGGGATCTCATCGGGGGTCACCCGCCATGGCCCCATGGGGCCGAAGGTGTCCTGGCCCTTGGCCCGCACCGGCGGGCGGTAGAAATTCCCGACGAAGTCCCGGGCGGTGACGTCGTTGCCGATGGTGTAACCCGCGATCACCTCCCACGCCTCCTCAGGACGGATGTTGCGGCAGCGCCGGCCGATGATGACCACCAGCTCCACCTCCCCGTGCAATACCTTCACCCCTTTCGGGTAGCGCACCGGGGCGCGATGGCCGATCCAGGTGTTGGACGGCTTCAGGAAGAGGGCCGGCTCCTCGGGCGGGGCGACCTCCAGCTCCTCGGCATGCTCCCGGTAATTGAGGGCCAGGCCGATGGCCTTGCCTCCAGGCGGCACCGGCGGCAGCCAGACCACCCGCTCCGGATCAAAGGCCCGCCCGTCCGCCACCAGCCTCCCCTCCGGGGTGACCTCCCCCTCCCAGATCCGTCCCTCCGCCGCAAACCGCGCGATCCGCATGGCCCTCCTCACAACCTGCCTCTCCGAGTTGCCCGATCGATCCGGTCCGTGCTATCTTCATCTTTAGACGCCCGAATTTAGACGCCCGAACTCCCTACCATCCAGAGCCAAGCCGGATGCGGGAGGGAACATGTCCCGGATTACCCTCGTCCTGCCCGATGATCTCTCGACAGAGATCGAACCCTATCGGGATCGGCTGGATGAACTGCTTCGCCTTGGGCTTCGCGAATTGCGCAAGGCCGAAAGCCTGGTCTTGCTTCGGGCCGGAGCGGTCTCGATCGGAAAGGCCGCTCGCCTGGCCGGCGTTCCCCTCCGCGAGATGATTCAATACGCCCTGGCCCATGGAGTCCGCCCCCCTATCGATGAAGAAATGATCCATGAGGAGCTGGCATGAACGTCGTCAGCAACGCCGGCCCTCTGATCACGTTGGGCAAATTGGGTCAGCTGGGATTGCTGCTCCGGCTTTATCAGGAAATCTTCATTTCGCAAGAAGTGTACGCCGAAGTTGTAGTGAAAGGCCTTGAGATTGGCGAGCCGGACGCAATCGCAACGGCCTTTCTTGCTAACCAAGGCTTGATCCGCGTTAGAAAGATAGAGCTTCCTTCCACCCTCCCCGAATGGTCCGTCGGGATCGATGAAGGAGAGATTTCTACAATCCTTTTGGCCCTTCATCTGCAGGCAGATTGGATATTGATGGATGATCTCCAGGCTCGTCGGGCCGCTCGGGCGGCCGGGCTTCGACCGAAAGGCTCGATTGGCGTTCTGTTGCAAGGTCTGCGAACAGGGCATCTCTCCCTGGCGGAGTTCGAGCTATTGATCCATATGATCCAGAGCCGTAGAGATCTATGGATCCATCCTCAGCTATGTGAGCTGGCCCTCCAGGAGGCCCGCCGCTTCGCCGGTCAAGGCCCTCCATGAGCGGCCCGCCTGAGAGCACCGCCCCGGACCATCGCCCAGGTATCCATGGGGCCCCTCCTGCCAGCCCCCTATGGGATCAGGCCATACGCGCGTAACACCTGGCGCAGCCGCTCCACGTTCTCCGGCCGCATGGGGGCCAGGGGGAGCCGGACCTCCGGGGAGATCTTCCCCATCATCCCCAGGGCGGTCTTGGCGGGCACCGGATTGGTCTCGATGAAAAGGGCGTCGTTCAGGGGCAGCAGCTCATAGTGGAGATCCTGGGCCTCCCGCCAGCGATCCGCCGCCACCAGATCGTAGAGCCGGGCCACCCGGTCCGGCAGCACGTTCCCCGTGGCGCTGACATAGCCTGCCCCGCCGATGGCCAGCACCGGGAAGCACAGCAACTCGATCCCGGAGTAGACCCGGAAGTCCCGCCCCATCCGGTGCAGGAGCCGGTTGATGTGTTCGAAGTCTTTGTTCGCCTCCTTGATCCCGATGATGTTCGGGCAGGCCTCCCGCAGCCGGGCCACCGTGTCGATCTCCAGATGGACCGCCGTCCGCCCGGGGATGTTGTAAAGAATGATCGGGAGGTCGACCTGCTCGGCGACCCCTTTGAAGTAACGGAAGAGCCCTTCCTGGGAAGGCCGGACATAATAGGGGACCACCACCAGCAGGGCATCGACGCCGGCGGCCTGGGCGGCTCGGGAAAGCCGCACCGTCTCCTCGAAGTTGTTCGTGCCCGTCCCGGCGATGATCGGGACCCGGCCCCGGGCCACCTCCACGGCCAGGCGGTAGAGGCCGACCCGTTCCTCGAAGGTGAGGGCGCTGGGCTCCCCGGTGGTCCCGGTGATCACCAGGCCGTGGGAGCCCGAGGCGATCTGCCATTCGATCAGCCCGGCGAACCCCTCCCAGTCCACCGCCCCGTCCCGGAAGGGCGTGACCAGGGGGACCAGGGAGCCGCGCAGGCGCGCGATGTCGCTCATCCGGCTTCCCTCCCGTCCGGGATGGCCAGGCGCCGGTAGCTCCCCTCGAAGTAGAGCAACGGCGCCCCCTCCCGCAGGACCCCCGCGGCCTCCACCAGACCCAGGTAGATCGTGTGGTCGCCGCCCCAGTAAGCGCCGGCCACCGTGCAGTCGAGGTAGGCCAGGGCCTGGGTCAGGATGGGGGCGCCGGTGACGGCCACCTGATACGGAACGCCCTCGAAGCGATCGGCGACCGGGATCCGTCCGGCGAACCGCTCGGAGAGCTCCCGCTGATCCTCCATCAGGAAGTTCACCGCGAAGCAACGCCCTTCCCGCAGCAGGGCGTCACTGCGGCTGTCGTTCTGGATGCAGACCAGCACCAGCGGCGGGTTCATCGAGACGCTGGTGAAGGCCGTGGCCGTGAGGCCGTGGATCTGCTCACCGGCCCGCATGGTCACGACCGTCACCGTGCTCGCCCACCGCCGCATCACCTGACGCAGCTGCTCGGGTGGGACGGGCATATGAGGCAACCTCCGAAGGATGAGGCGCCGGGAGGGATGTGGGGGCGCCTCCCAGATACGCGACCTGGATGGCCGGGTCTTCCAGCAGGGCCGCCGCGGGCCCCTCTCGGACGACGCGTCCGGTCTCCATCACGTAGGCGCGATCGGCGGTCCGCAGGGCCTGGCGGGCGTTCTGTTCCACCAGGAGCAGGGTAAGCCCCTGCCGGCGCAGATCGGCGATGATCCGGAAGAGCTCCTGGACCAGCAAGGGGGCCAGGCCCAGGGAAGGCTCGTCCAGGAGAAGGATGCGAGGGGAGGCCATCAGTCCGCGCCCGATGGCCAGCATCTGCTGCTCGCCGCCGCTGAGGGTCCCCGCCGTCTGCCGGCGCCGCTCCTTCAGCCGGGGGAAGAGGGCATACACCCGCTCCAGGTCCGCTTCCACGGCCTTCCGTTCGCCCCGGCGGAGCCGCAGATACGCGCCCAGGCGCAGGTTGTCCTCCACGCTCATGGAGGCGAACAGCTGCCGCCGCTCCGGGATCTGGATCACCCCAAGGGCCACGATCCGCTCCGGCGGCCATCCGGTGATCTCCTGTCCGTCCAGCCGGATTCGCCCGGCGCTCGGGCGCAGCAGCCCGCTGATGGCCCGCAGCAACGTGGTCTTGCCTGCGCCGTTGGCCCCGATCACCGCCACGATCTCCCCCGGCTCCACCCGCAGGGAGACCCCGTGGAGGGCCTTCACGGCGCCGTAGGCCACCTCCAGCCCCTCAACCTCGAGCGACATGGGGCAGCTCCTCCTCACCCAGATAGGCCGCGATCACCCGGGGATCCTGCCGGATCGCCTCCGGGGGACCCTCGGCGATCAGCCGCCCGTAATCCAGCACCGCGATCTCCTCCGCCAGCCCCATCACCAGGCCCATGTCGTGTTCCACCAGGAGGATGGTGATCCCCTCCTGATTCAGCTGTCGGATCAGCGCCGCGAGGCGGGCTTTTTCGGAGGGGTTCAGCCCGGCGCCCGGCTCGTCCAGCAGCAGCAGCTGCGGGGTGGCGGCCAGCGCCCGGGCGATCTCCAGGATCCGCTGCAGCCCCAGGGGCAGGCCCTCCGCCGGATGATCCGCCCACTCCGTCAGGCCCACCCGCTCCAGGATCTCCCAGGCCCGGGCCCGGGCGGCCTCCTCCTCCCGACGCATGCGGGGCGCCCGCAGGATCGCCTCAAGCATCCCGCTGCGGCCGTGCCGATGCCCTCCCACCAGCACGTGCTCCAGCACCGTCATCCCCGGGAACAGCTGGACGTTCTGGAAGGTGCGGGCGATGCCCAGGGCCGCGATCCGATAAGGCGGGAGCCCCACGATGGATCGCCCCTGGAACCGGATGTCCCCGGAGGTCGGACGCAGGGTCCCCGTGATCAGGTTGAACAGCGTGGTCTTGCCCGCGCCGTTCGGCCCGATGAGCCCTTTGATCTGCCCCGGCCGGACGCGGAGCGAGACCTCCATCAGGGCCATCAACCCTCCGAACGCCTTCGAGACCCGAAGGACCTCCAGAAGCGGCTGCGTCTCGCGCTCCCCTGTGCCGTTCCAGCTGATCCGAACCATCCTTCGCTTTCTTCTCCTTGTGGGAATCAGCGTCCCGCCGGGGCGGCGCCGCGCGCCATCCGACGACCACGAAGCCGTCGGAGCCCCCAGACGGTGAGGCCTTCCGGCATAAAGAGCATGATCAGGACCAGGATGAGACCGAAGGCGATCAGCTCCAGCTCCCCCTGGGCCCCGGGGATCAGCCGGCGCAGCTGGGTGCGCAGGATCTCCTGGACCAGCAGCACCGTCAGCGCCCCGAAAGGAGCCCCCCAGATGCTGGCCATCCCCCCCACGGCGGACATCACCACCAGCTCCAGGGAGGGGCCGAACCCGAAGGTGGCCGGGATCACCGTGGTCTGGAAGTGGGCGTAGAGGCTGCCCGCCAGGGCGGCCATCCCCGCGCTCAGGGCGAAGATCTGAGCTTTGTAATGGGGGACCTCCACCCCTACGCTCTCGGCGGCCATCTCGCTGCCGTGGATCGCCCGCAACGCCCGGCCCACCCGGGAGCGGACCACGTTGAGGCCAAGGGCGATGGCGCCGAAGGCGAAGAGCCAGACCAGGAAGTAATACCGCCAGGCCGGCCAGAGGGTCAGCGTCCCCAGCCGCAGCCGGGGGATCCCCTGCAGGCCATCGAATCCGCCGGTCAGGTTCAGATGGGGGAAGCCCAGGTTCTCCCGGAGCAGGATGTAAACGACGACCCCCAGGCCCAGGGTGGCCATGGCCAGGTAGTGGCCCCGCAGCCGCAGGATCGGACGCCCGATCCCATATGCCAGCAGGCCAACCAGGAACGCGCCGCTGAACATCACCAGCCACGGCCACGCCCACCCCTCCGCCAGTTCCGGCGGGATCCCCAGGGCCCGGGCGCGCACCGTCAGGATGGCGGAGAAGAAAGCCCCCATCCCGTAAAAGGCCGCCTGTCCCAGGGAGACCTGGCCCGCGTAGCCCATCAGCAGGTTCAGCCCCACCAGGACGATGGTAAACAGGCCGGCCCGGATCATCGTGTCCAGGGTCAGAAGGCCTCCGGTGAGGGCCGGCAGGGAAAGGCCCAGGGGCTGCCAGGCTTCCAGCAGCCCGATGGCCAGGATCAACGGGACGCCGATCACGAACCCGACCCAGGGCGAGCGCATCGCCAGCCTCCCCTCACGCGCGCTCCACCTCTGCCTCCGATCCGGCGAAGCCCTGCGGGTGGATCAGGAGGACGAGGATCAGAATGATGAAAGCGAAGAGATCCTTGAACCCGGCCACCGTCACCCCGGCCCACAGGTTCTCCAGGGCGCCCAGCAACAGCCCCCCCAGCACCGCTCCCGGGAAACTCACCAGCCCGCCCATGATGGCGGCCACGAATCCTTTCAGGCCCAGCTCCAGCCCCAGCTCATATGTCGGCCGGGTGGCGGGCCCCAGCACGATGCCGGCCAGCGCCCCCAGGGCGGCGGCCAGGCCGAAGGCCAGCGTGCTCATGGTGTCCACCCGGATCCCCATCAGCTGGGCGGCCAGGCGGTTGACGGCGCAGGCCCGCATCGCCTTGCCCAGGGTGGTGCGCCCGAAAAACAGCGCCAGGGTTAGGAGGGAGATCCCCAGGGTCCCCCAGATCCACAGGCTCTGGGCCTTGATCCGAAGCTCCCCGAAGCGGAGGGTGGGATCGGCCAGGCTCAGCGTGGTGAAGGAGGGGATCATCTTCGCATACGGACCCCAGAGCAGCAGCGCGGCGCCCTCCAGGATCAGATACACGCCGACGGTGATGATGATGCGGGTGAGGGGGGAAGCCCGCCGGGCCGGATAAAGGGCCCAGCGCTCGACGGCTACCCCGATCCCGGCAACGATGCCAATCGAGAGGAGGGCGGCGAGGGCCAGGCGGAGGCCCGGGGCGGGAGGCCAGCCCCGCTCATAAAAGGAGGCGGTGAGCATGGGCCCCAGCATCACGAAGGCCCCCTGGGCGAAGTTGATCACCCCCGTCACCCGGTAGACCAGCACGAAGCCCAGGGCCACCAGGGCGTAGATGCTGCCCCCCCGCAGCCCATCCAGGAGGAACTGGAGATATTCCGGCGCCCCGAACCCGTGCCGCCGGCCCAGGAGGACCAGCAAAGCCAGCATCCCCAGCGCGGCGAGGACCACCCCTCCGCGCCAGGTGCCTTCCTTCGTCCATGTCCGCTCGCCCCAGCGCCATCCCCGGACCATCGCCGCCCTCCCCATGACGGGCCCGCGGATCCGCCGTTACTTCCACTGATCGCGGGGCAGGATCTGGAACTTCCCGTCCTTCACGGCCACCATCACGAAGTCGGTGTAGTTGAAGCCCAGATGGTCGTCCGGGCTCAGGTTGAAGATCCCGTGGGTGCCCGGGAAGTTGCGCAAGCCCTCCAGGGCCTCGCGGACCTTCGCCCGCTGCTCGGCCAGGGAGAGGCCGTCGGGCAGCGTCTTCAGGGCCGCGATCGCCCACTGCAGGGCATCATAAGCGTGGCCGGCGAAGGTGCTGATGGGCTCGCCCTTCGTGAAGTCCTGGTAGGCCTTCACGAAATCCAGGTTGAGCTTCTTCACCGGGTCCGTGTCCGGCAGCTGGTCGGCGACCAGGATCTTGCCGCAGGGCATCACCGTGCCTTCGGCGGCCGCCCCGGCGTTCTTGACCAGATCCGGGCTGCAGGAGCCGTGGCCGTGGACGATGCGGACCTCGGGCAGGGCGTCCCGCACCGCCACGTTCACCAGGGCGGAGGCGGGCGGGATGGAGCCGATAACCACCGCCTGGCACCCGCTGGCCTTCACCTTCTCCACCTGCGGGAACTCCGTGGCGGTGCGCTCAAAGGCGTCCCCGTAGACGATCTCGATGCCGGCCTTCGGGAAGACGGCCTGGGCGCTGGCGAAGGTGTCCTTCCCGTAAGCGGTGTTCTCGTAGAGATGGCAAACCTTCGTCACGCCCACCGCCTTCAGGTAGTCCGCCTGCATCTGGGCGGAGTGGAGGTTCTCGGGGACCGGCTTGAAGATCCACTCGCGCTCCTTCTTGGTCTCGGGGTCCTCGATGATGGAGCGGGCGGAGGCCATGGAGATCATGGGCACCTTCGCCTCCGTGGCGATGGGGACCATAGCCAGGCTGGGCCCGCTGAGGGTGCCGGCCACCAGGACCACCACGCCCTCCTGCTCGATCAGGCGCCGGGCCACGGTGGCCGCCGTGTCGTTCTTGCTCTCGTCGTCGAAGATGAGGATCTGCACCTCGTGACGGACCCCGTCCGGCCCCACGATGCCGCCCTGGGCTTTGAGCTGCTCCTGGACCATCTGGGCGACGTTGCGCTCCGGGACGCCCAGGCTGGCCCCGGGACCGGTGATGGAGGCGATGAAGCCGATCTTATAAGGGGCGCCGACCTTCGGAGCCGGCGTGGGGGTGGGCGGCGCAGCGGGCGCAACCGTTGGCGTGGCGGCCGGTGGAGCGGGAGTGGGGGTCGCACAGGCCGCCAGCAGCACCGCGATCAGAGCCACAACGGAACCGATCCGCAGACGACACATAGGCCCCTCCTCTCCTCCGGGATTATGGGGCCGGCCGCCCCGCCGGGCGGGCCCGGTCCCTCCTCGAAGGGCAGCCGGACAGGCGGATAGCAAACGTTCGTTCTTCCGCCCTTCGCCAATTTTTATAATCTGCCTGATCGAAAATGTCAAGGGAGATGGCCCCGCGCTCGGGGACCCCGGGATCGGCCTCCGGGCTATAATGGGGAAAGACGGACGGGGAGGGATGGGTGCGCACGCCATATGGGGAGGAATGCCCCTTCTACTATGCGGATTACTACCGCGGACGGGAGACGCAGGCCTGTCGCCTGATCGAGCGGACCCCCGGCGGGGGCACGTGGAAGCCTTTTCTCTGCGCCACGTGTCCGGTCCCGCGGATCGTTCAGGCCAACGCCTGTCCGCATCTGGCCCTGGAGGCCCGGGTGACGAAGACCTGGCTCGGCCTCCGGGAGCAGGTGCGGGTCTACGCGGTCTGCACGCTGCGCCTGATGGAGGTCGAGCGGCCCGAGATCGGCTGTGGCGAGTGCCATCTCCACCGCCCCCTCCCGCCCGGTTCGGGGTGAAGGAAACCGTGTAGGAGCGGCTTCCGCCGCGACCCCTCGCCTCTGCAGGCCGAAATCCATTTCGGCCGCAAACGAGTGGATCCTTCTTCCGAACAGCATGGAGGGATCGTGAAAAGCGGGAGAGCGGTCCTCCTGATCGGACTCCTGGGGATCGGGATCGGCCTGGTGGCAGGGTTCCTCCTGGGCCGGCATGTGTGGCCGGTCCGCTATGTGGATGTAGCCCCTGCGGACCTCCGCCCGGAGTGGCAGGCGGAGTATGTGCGGATGGTGGCCCTGGCATACATCCGGGAACAGGATCCAGACCTCGCCCGGGCCCGCCTGGCCCTCCTCGGGGATCCGGTGGCGGTGCTGCGCGGGCCGCTCACCGCGGGCTCGCCTCCCCTGTCGCCCGCCGCCCGCGCGGCCATCGCGGAGCTGCTCCGGGCGCTGGAAGGCGCCAGCGGGCAGACCCCTGCCGGAGGTCCGCCGTGAGGGGGCCGAGGATCCTGACCTTCACGCTGGGCCTCCTGATCGGCCTGGGCGGAGGGCTTCTCCTGGCCTGGGAGGTCTTCCCACCGCCCCCGGGAAACGCCACGCCGGCCGACCTGGCCCCCGCCTATCAGGACCTGTGGATCGTCCTCGCCGCCCAGGCGGATCTTGTGGAGGGGGATGCGGCCGCCTCCCGCCGGCGTCTGGAGGCCCTGGGGCTGCCGGACCTGCCGGATCGGGTGCGGGCGCTGGCGGAGCGGGGCCTGTTTGAGAACTGGCCCCTTTCCACCGTCCAGGCCCTGGCGCGCCTCGCCCAGGCCCTGGGGGCGCGCTCCCCCGCGCTCGTGGTGATCCTGGCCACGCCGGTCCCCACCCGCATCCCGCTGTCCCCCACCCTGATCCCAACCGCCACGCCTTCCCCGACTCCATCCCCTTCTCCCTCGCCCTCGCCGATGCCCAGCCCCACGCCCCTGCCCACTCCCTTACCCACCCCCACGGAGGAGGCGACCGCCACGCCTCCCGCGCCGAACGGGCCGACGCTCCTCGAATCCCAGACGCGTTGCGAGACCTCGCCGCTTCTCCGCATCTACGTCTTCGACGCCGAAGGACGGCCCCGGGCGGGGGTTCGCCTGTGGGTGAGCGGGCCGCAGGGGACAGAGACGTTGCTCACCGGCCTGAAGCCGGGGATGGCGGAAGGCTACGCCGACGTGCAGATGGCTCCGCAGGGGACCTACCGGCTCGGGGTGGAGCGCCCGGAGCCGACCGTGGCCGAACTGGCCGCCCGCCCGTGCGTGGACGCCGCCGGCCAGGCCGGCTGGACCGGATGGGAGGTTCGGGTGCGCCTGCCGTAGCCGTGGCGCCGCTTCTCCGCCGGATGGCCATGAGGCAAGGAAAGGAGAGGAAAGGAGGGGACACGATGTCCGGAGGATCGCAAGATGGCAAGGCGCTTCGAGCCGTGCGACGAGCCCTCCAGGCCTCCTCCCCCGCCGAGGCCCTCTGGTGGACAGCGCAGGCCTATCGGGCCGCCCCGACCCATCCGGCCGTCCGGGCGCTGGTGCGGCGGATGCGGCGTCGATACCCGAACGCCCGGGGGCACCCGCCCATCCGCTGGCCCCGCTTCGTCCTGGCCGGCTACGCCCTCCTGAGCGCCATCGCCCTGATCCTGATCCTCTACGGGCTGCGGCCGGGCCACCCGCTCGAGCCCCCAGCGGCTGCGGATCCCCCTGTGGGGATGGCGGAGGAAGCCGGGACGATGAGGAAGGGTCAGGAAGAGGAGCCCACCCCGGAAGGCGTGACGCCGTCCCCTGCCCCCCCAAGTCCGACGCCGACCGCCGCCTTGATCCCCCCAACGCCGACCGCGCGCCCTTCGCCCACGGCCTCGCCGACGCGGCGGCCCGCGCCCACCGCAACGCCCCGGCCGCGCCCAACGGCCTCTCCCTCCCCCATGCCCGGCCCGCCCTTCCCCGGGCGCTGGATCCTGGTGGATCTCAGCGATCAGGAGCTCATCGCCTACGAAGGGGAGACTCCGATCCTGCGGACGAAGGTCTCCACCGGGCGGGCCCGCACGCCCACCGTGGTGGGGGTCTTCCACATCTATCTCAAGCTGCGATCGCAGACGATGCGCGGCCCGGACTACTACCTGCCGAACGTCCCTTATGTGATGTATTTCCACCAGGGCTACGCCCTGCACGGCACTTACTGGCACAACCGCTTCGGCCAGCCGATGAGCCACGGCTGCGTCAACCTGCCCACGCCGATCGCGGAGCAGTTGTATCAGTGGGCGGACATCGGGACGCCGGTGGTGGTGCAGCCGTGAGGGCTCCGGAGCGGGGAGCCATCCAGGCAGGCCGTTCGCTGAAGCAGTGCGGCGGGCTGCTGTAGGGCAACTGCTCGCAGTTGCCCTACATGATCCCGGCGTGGGTTTTTGTCTGCTTCCGCCCCGGCGGATTAAGATGGATAAGATGCTCACGGGAGAGGAAGAGGCGCATGGAGCCGCAGGTGTGGAGGACGTGGGCGGAAACCCGAACGTCAGCGCCGGATTCGGACCGGCTGGCGGAGGCGGTGGAGGCGCTGCTGCGGGCGCTGGGAGAGGATCCGGATCGCGAAGGGCTGCGCCGCACCCCGGCCCGGGTGGCGGCCATGCTCCAGGAGGTGCTGGCCGGCTACTGGATGGACCCGGCCGAGCTGATCAATGGGGCGATCTTCGAGGCCGAGGACAACGACCTGGTCCTGGTGCGGGACATCGAGTTCTACAGCATGTGCGAGCATCACCTGCTGCCGTTCTACGGCCGGGTCCACGTGGCCTATATCCCCGATGGCCGGATCATCGGCCTCTCCAAGATCCCCCGCATCGTGGAGCTGTTCGCCCGCCGCCTGCAGGTTCAGGAGCGCATGACGCGACAGATCGCGGACTTCCTGGAGCGGGTGCTGCAGCCCCGGGGCGTGGCGGTCATCGTGGAGGCCGCCCACCTGTGCACCATGATGCGCGGCGTGCGCAAGTCCGGCGCCCGCATGGTCACCCAGGCCCTCACCGGCGTCTTCCGCACCGACCCCCGGCTCCGCAGCGAGCTCCGCATCCACCTGCGCCACCCGGACCGCGATGCGGCGGGATGACCCGCTCATCACAACCAGATCAATCGACGCTCCCACGGGTCCGGCCGACGAGGAGAGGTCTCAGGACCCCCAAGCTGAACCCCGCCACACCGAGCAGCGTGACGATCCCGCCTGCGATCAGGCTGGATGGGAAATACACCCAGCGCACCCGATGGACCCCCGCCGGAACGGCGATGGCCTGGAAGAGGCCGTTGGCCGGATAAACGGGAACCGCCCGCCCGTCCACCCACGCTCGCCACCCGGGATCGTAAGACTCCAGGAGCACCAGCCACCCCGCCCGCTCCAGACGGACCTCCGCCTCCCGGGCCTCCGGGGTGAAGTGGATCCAGCGGACCTCCCCACGACACGGGCCTTCCTCCGGCCCCGCCCCCCTTTCCCCTTCGCCTTCGATCACCACACGCCGCGCGGGATCGAAGGCGGGATCCGTCAGGCGAGCCATCGCCGCTTCTTCCCCACGGACGAAATCGGCCGCGCACACGCCATACAGCCGCGGGAGCGCCCGTCGGAACTCGTAGATCTTGACGTCCCCGGCATACCGCAGGGCGAAGGCGCCTCCCGGGCTCAGCACCAGCGCCTGGAACGCCCCCGTCCGTCCGTCCACCAGCGCCCCGCCCGTCACCCGCCATCCACCTCGGGCGCAGGCCTCCGGATCCGAGCGCAACACCACGGAGACCACCCGGCGGGGAGCCTCCCAGCGAACGATGGAGGGCCGCCCGGCCTCCCCCGCCGCCACCGGAAGCCGGAGGACCTCCCCATCGGCCAGCTCCAGCTCGGCGGTCCCGAACCGGGCGCCGGGAGGGAACGAGGACGCCATCCGCAAGCGAAGCTCCGTGGCCTCAAACGGGGAGAATGGCCCCGCCGCGATGGCCTCCGGGCCGCAGGCGTCCGCGGTCAGGCCGCCGTCGTAGAACACGCCGTCCACCCACTCGTCCCGCAGGCGATCCGTCACGATCCAGCGCACGCCCAGCACCTGCAGCCAGCGGGGCTCCGGGATCCCGGGCAAGCTCTCCCAGAGCCGCCCGTCCCGGAGCAGGCGGTCCGCCGGGACGAAGCGCTGGGCCAGGGCGATGAACCGCCGCAACGGCAACACGCCGCCGTCGTAGCCATCCACCGTCGGAAGGCCCCACGCCATGGGCAGGTTGGGGATCAGGGCCTCCCGCTGCTTCAGCGCCACCAGGAACTCCTCGAAGGCCTCGGGCGGAAGCCGATCTCCGAAGAGGCTCCGCCACTCCCCCAGATCCCCGGGGTCGAACCGCAGGTCCACCACGCTCAGGATCCGCCCCGCCCCCGGCCCCTCCGTCCGCACGAGGTCCTCCATCACATAAGCCGGGAGACGGGGAAAGGACCAGGCCTCCGGGGGGACGAGGCGGTTGAGGGGCCGCCCCCACGCGGCGCCGATGAGCTCCGCCGCCCACAACCCCAGCCACAGGGCCCGGGGCGCCCGACGCCCGACGAGGAGCAGTCCGAGGCCGGCCAGGGCGATCCACCCGATCAGCCGCCCGCCCTCCACCGGCCCCAGGGGGCCGGTCATCCCGGCGGGGCGCAGCGGGGCCGCCGCCACGGCGAGGCCGATCAGGGCGAGCACCCCCAGCGCCCACATCCCCGCCCGCCGGATCGAGAGCCCCCGAAGGCCGCCATCGAACCCCTCCCCGATCCCCAGGGCGGCCCCGAAGGCCCAGAGGGCCAGCCAGCGGGCCGGGACCCGGAAGGCGCGCAGCGGCGGCAACGCCCCGACCAGCCCGACGTAGAGCGGGTTATAGGCACCCCAGGCGAAGAACAGCCCGACCCCGGCGATCACCGGCCACCGCCCCCGGCCGAGGCCGGCGGCCAGGGCCAGCAGCCCCAGGACCCCCACATCGGCCGTGAACTCGGTGAAGGCCGGCGCCTCCCGACCGGGGAGAATGGATCGACCCAGCCAGAGCGGCGAAAGCGAAAAGGAAAGGGCTTCGTTCAGGGGGAGGCCGCCGGCGCGGATGGAGCGCCCGGCCAGCTCCAGGGCCGGGACCCACTGGACGGCGCTCAGGGCCAGCGCCAGCGCCCCGCCCAGCCCCCCGGGCCCCCAGGCGTGGAGCCAGGCCCTTCCCGATCGCGCCTCCCGCCACGGCGGCGCGAAGAGGAAGGCCAGCGCCGTCCAGCTCAGGAACACCGTCTGGGCGTGGCCGCACAGCCACTGCATCGCCCCGGCCAGCCCCAGAGCCAGCGGGCACCGGGCCGCCCAGGCCCATCCCATCCAGGGCAGCCAGGCCAGGGCCTGAAACTGATTGATGTGCTCCGCCTGGGCCAGCACATACCCGCCCATCGCGTAGGCCAGGGCAGCGGCCAGCGCCCCGCCGGGCCGGGCGCCCCGCCGGCGCATGAGCCCATACATCCCCCAGGCGGCCCACAGGGCGTGCAACAGGATCGAGCCCTTCAGGGCCTGGGGAGCTGGCATCCCCGAGAGGAGCCGGTTGGGCGGGTAGAAAAAGCCGACCTGCGGGTTGGCCAGGAACGGAGCTCCGGCGAAGAGATCGGGGTTCCACAGGGGGAGACGGCCCTCCCGGGTGGCGCGGGCGGCGGCCTCCCAGTAAGGGTAGAAATACAGGGCCACATCCCCCCGCATCAGGATGCCCGGGGAAACGAGCAGCGGGGCCAGGGCCAGCAGAAGAAAGGCGGTGATCAGCCCCCACGCCGCCACGTCTTGAAGCCATCGATTCATCGACATGCGTCGATCGATCTTCATCGAAGGCGTTCGCAGGGATCTGTGCTCATCCGCCGAACCATCGCTGCAGGAGCTCGATCCCGTAAAAGCCCGCCCAGGCGGCGATCCAGTTCTTCAGGATCTTCCCCGTCGCACACGGGATGAAAAACAGAAGGAGGGGCATGCGGGTGGAGCCGGCCACGATCCCGGCGACGTCGAAGAGGGGGTTGGGGACCAGGGCCAGGATGAAGATCACGGCGGGGCCGTAGCGGCGCATCCAGCGGGCGATCTGCTCGTAGCGGGGGAGCTCCTCCGCCAGAGTCTGGCCGCTATAGCCGGCCAGATAGCCGCTGAGCTCGCCCACCGCCTGCCCCAGCCCGGCCACCACCCCCACGATCCACGGGTTGAACATCCCGCCCGCCAGGGTGGTCACCGCCAGGCCCGGGAGGGGGAGGATCAGCGTGGCGTTGGTCAGGGCGCTGATCAGGAAGATGGCCGGGTATCCGAAGCGCGCCCATTCGGAGAAGCGATCTCGATAACGAACGGTGAACCATACGGCGCCGATCAGGATGAGGACCACCGCAACGCGCGCCGCCCACAGGCGCCTTCGAGAGATCGTCGAGGTTCGGGCTTCCACGGGATCTCATCCTCCTTTTCAACGGGCGTCCGGCCAGGGGGCGCCCAGGCGGACGATACGGGCGGAGCCGGAGGGGATCCCCGCCGTGGCGTTGCAGGTGTCTACCACCAGCCGCGCCGTCGCCACCACCTTCGGATAGTCCACCGCCCGGTGCCCGGTCACGATCACCACCACATCCGCCCAGCGCAGCCACCCCTCCTCCAGCGGCACCGACTCCCACTCGACGATCTCCCGGTAGAACCGGCTCCCCCCTGCCCGGAACCGCGGCACATACGGATCGTGATAGGCCACCTCTGCCCCTCGCGCCAGCAAGAGCTCCATGATCCGCTCCGCCGGGCTGTTGCGGGCGTCATCCACCTCCCGCTTGAAGGCCACCCCCAGCACCAGCACCCGCGCCCCCCGCAACCCCCGCCTCTCATATCGGTCCAGGGCCTCCTCCACTTTCTCCACCACGTGGAAGGGCATCCCCTGGTTCACCTCGGCCGCCAGCTCGATGAACTTCGTGTAAAAGTCATATTCCCGGGCCTTCCACGACAGATAATAGGGATCCACCGGGATGCAGTGGCCTCCCACCCCGGGGCCCGGATAGAAGGCCATAAAGCCGAAGGGCTTGGTCTTCGCCGCTTCGATCACCTCCCAGATGTCGATCCCCATCCGCTCGCACAGCAGTGCCAGCTCGTTGACCAGGGCGATGTTCACGCTGCGGAAGATGTTCTCCAGGAGCTTGCTCATCTCCGCCACCCGCGGCGAGGACACCCGATGCACCGGCGCCCCCAGCCGCTCCAGGAGCGCCGCCGCCCGGGCCGTGCTGCGTGCCGTGATCCCGCCCACCACCTTCGGGGTGTTGCGCACCGTCCACTCCCGGTTCCCCGGATCGATGCGCTCCGGGGAGAAGGCCAGGTCGAAATCCTCCCCGGCTCGCAGGCCGCTGCGCTCCAGGATCGGCCGCACCACCTCCTCCGTCGTCCCCGGATAGGTCGTGCTCTGGAGGATCACCAGGTGCCCCCGCCGCAGGTGCGGGACCAGCCCCTCCGCCGCCGCCCGCACATACGAGAGATCCGGCGCCCGCATGGCGTCGTAAGGCGTGGGCACGCAGATCAAAACCGCCTCCACCTCCGCCAGCGCCCCGTAATCCGTCGTCGCGCGGAACCGCCCGCTCTCCAGGGCCGCCCGCAGCGCCTCCTCCGGCACGTCCCGGATCGGGCTGCGCCCGGCCATCAGCGCCGCCACCTTGCCCGCGTCCACATCCACCCCGATCACTTCCAGCCCGACCTCCGCAAAGGCCACCGCCAGCGGCAGCCCCACATACCCCAGCCCGATCACGCCCACCCGCTCATCGGCCATCGCCCTTCCCTCCCAGGCTCTGCCGGATCCAGCGGGCTGCCTCCTCGGGAGGCAACGTCCGCTGTTCCCCGCTCCCCATGTCCCGGACGGTGACCACGCCCCGGGCTTCCTCGTCCGGGCCGAGGATGGCCACGAAGGGGATGCCCTTCTGATGGGCATAGCGCAGCTGGGCCTCCAGGCGGCGGGGTTCGAAATAGAGCATCACCTTCAGCCCCGCCCGGCGGAAGGCCTGGGCGAGGGCGATGGAGGCCCCCATGCGGGTCTCATCGAAGACGGTCACCAGGACCTGCACCGGCGTGCGGGGCAGGTCCGGCGGGGCCATCCCCAGCTCCTGGATCACATCGATGATCCGCTCGATGCCGAAGCTGGTCCCGGTCATCGGCACGCTCTGCCTGGCGAACAGGCCCACCAGGCCGTCGTAGCGGCCGCCCCCGGTGATGGAGCCGATCTTCGGCTCCGTGACCACCGTCTCGAAGATGGGGCCGGTGTAATACTCCAGGCCCCGCACCATGGTGAAGGAGATCCGGTAGCGCTCTGAAGGCACCCCCATGGCCTCCACGAACCGAAGCAACGCCTCCAGTTCCCGAATCCCCTCCAGGCCTTCCGGGATCTCCGCCGCCTGCATCCGGCGGGACAGCTCCCCCAGGATCTCCGCGTGATCCCCCTCGATGCGGAGCAGCTCCAGCATGCGGGCGATGGCTTCCTCCGGGATCCCATACCGGCGCATCTCCTCCTGCACGCCCTCCAGACCCAGGCGATCGAACTTGTCGATGGCCCGGTAGAGGCTCCCCAGCAAGGGCTCCGGGACCCCGGAGTAGCGGCCGAGGCCGGTCAGCAGCTTGCGGTCGTTGAGCAGGATGACGAAGTTCCGGAAGCCCAGGCGGGTGAGGGCCTCGTGGATCAGGGAGATGATCTCGGCGTCCGCGGCCATCGAGGAGGTGCCCACGATGTCGGCGTCGCACTGGTAGAACTCCCGGTAACGTCCCTTCTGGGGGCGCTCCGCCCGCCACACCGGGGCGATCTGGTAGCGCTTGAAGGGCCGGGGGAGGTTCGGATACATGGCCACCACCCGGGCCAGGGGGACCGAGAGGTCGTAGCGCAGGCTGAGCTCCTCCTTGCCCTCCCGGTGGCGGGCGTCGTAGATCAGCTTCTCCGCGTCCGGCCCGTATTTGCCCATCAGCGTCTCGCGCAGCTCCAGGGCCGGGGTCTGGAGCGGCTCGAAGCCGTAGGCTTCGAAGATCTCCTCGAAGGCCCGGATCACATACCGGCGCAACATCATCTGCTCGGGAAGGATGTCCCGCATCCCGCGGGGTAAGCGGGGCTCCATGCCTCCACCTCTTCGCCCGGATTCTTAAACCATCGATTATCATAACTCAGGTCACCTGAGGGCGAAGATCCGCCTGCGAACAAGGGCCGCTCACAAATGGGAGCACGAACACACGATTGGAGTAAGCCGGGATTCATTCCGGTTTGCATCCTGCCGTCAACGGGGAAAGATGAGGTCCTCCTCACCCTGCCTCAGGTCCAGCCTGCACCGTAAAACCGCACAGATTGCAGGTGCGATTGGTGCGGGCCGTTGCGCCGGCTGGCCTCTCAAAGAGTCAAAGAGAATGAAGCCGGGCGGGGCCCAAAGAGGCCCCGCCCGGCTCCTGAAGCCTTCCCCAGGAAACATCCGGCGATGGGAACGCCTGAGATCGCCTGTCCTGTTGAAGGCCGGCCGAAGAGATCCCTACCGCCCTCGCTCCAGGCCCCCAGGCCTTAACTTCGGGCGTCCGGCTTGCGGCCTACCGCCGTCCAGATCATCAGGCTGGCCCGAAAGCAGCCTTCCGCGTCCAACGCCTGCAGCTCCGCCGCCAGGGCCTCCGCCTCCTCCATGGGCAGCACGCCTGCGCCCACAAACAGAGGCAGCTGATCCACCAGGAAAGCTCGCCAGAAGGGCGGGGTCTCCAGGCGTTCTCCCTCCGCCACGTAGACGCGGGTACGCACATCCTGGAGCCCGGCCTTCTTGAAGTAATAGGCCAGGGAAGGCGCGGCCAGGTAGTTGTAAACCGCATGGCGCAGCAAACCGTTCCAGCGGGCCTCGAGCTCCGGGCGGGTGCAGCTCAGAGCAAAATGCGGCTGCCATTCCAGCGCCCCAATCCGCCCTCCGGGTCGGACGACCCGCGCCAGCTCCGTTAGCGCGACCCCGGCAGGGCCTACGTGGAGGAGGACCTTCTCGCAGAAGGCGGCGTCGAAGAAGTGATCCGGATAAGGGATCCCCCGGATGTCCCCGGGTCGGTATTCGGCGTGGGCAACCCCCAGCCCCTGGGCGCGCTGTCGGGCCGCCTCGAGGAAAGCCTCCGTGGGATCGACGCCATATACCCGCACTGAAGGCCCCGCGATCTCCACCAGATCAGGAAGCGCCACTCCCGTCCCACAGCCGGCTTCCAGGATCCGCGCCCCAGGGGTCAGTTCGAGCGCGCGGAGCATCTCCCGCCGGGCCGCCCGGAAGGCGGGCTCGCTTCCCATCGCTTCCAGCACGTGGATGAGGAGCCCAATTGGCTCCGGCGGCATCTGATTCAGGGTGCCGAAGAAATCCGCCCCCCACTCCGGGGATGTCTGGATCTGCTCCTCCATCGCAACCTCCTCCGTCAAAAGTGGATCCTTCCCATGTCCGTTCTCATTCGCTTGGCCCGCGCAAAGCGAACAGGGCTTCTTGCGTTCGGTTCAGATCCACCTGATCGGCTCGGACCACCACGCCCCGCCGGCCGTTATCCACCATAAGGGTCCAGTGACCTCCGCAATACAGCCAGCCGTTCTGAGGGCGCCAGGGTGAACTCCCCGCCCCCTCCAGGCTGTCGGCCAGCAGCTCGAACATGTGGCTGATCCCCGCCGCCAGGCGAGCCATCCGTTCCGCCTCCTGCCGGGCGATGCCCGGCTGGGCGGCATAGCGCACCAGCCGGCCGTCAGGGGCGAACTCAAAAGCGACGCGACTGCCCTCGATTTCCAGCAACTTCTCAAGATCCGACATGGCATTCCTCCTGTTGTGAGATCGCTCCTCCTGGATGACGCAGGCCTTCCGGATACACGGGATCACGGCAGATAGCGGGCCACGGCCATCAGGACGATGGCGCTGAAAACCAGGAGGGCGCCGATCCGGCTGAGATGATGGAGCCGGGCCTCCCCCAAAGCGACGGCTTCAGGAAGCTTCGATTCGGAGGGAGCGTTGAGACGCTGAGCGGCTTGGGTGGCCCATTTCTCCGCCGCCGGGCGGATCAGGAAACTCCCCACGATCAGGGCGCAGACCCCCAGGCTGCCCCCGGCCAGGAACCCGAGGCCAGAGGGGCTCCAGGCCCAGGCCGGGTTGAAGCCCGTCGGGGGAAGCAAGCCTGCGTCCATCAGGTAGAGCCCCAGTCCGGACAGAACGGTGAGCATCGATGCCCCGGCCATGAAACGGGAAGTGCGACCTCCCGGCTTGAACAGTTCCGCCATGAAACGGGTTCCCGAAGAGCCCAGGGTCGCGGCAGCAGGCTCCAGCAACAGGGCGATCCCGATGGCGGACCCGAACCAGAAGGCCCCGCTCAACACATGGATGAGGCGTAAGGCGATCCGCACCGCGAGCATGGGCGCCTCCCAGAAGGTGCTTTCGCCTCCGAGCATAGCGGGGAAAGGCCTCCGCCACATCGTAGGATCTATGGATTTTTGGGGGATGGGATGCGTAAAAACGGAGCGTTCGGAGGGAGAAGGCGGAGAAAGTCGAAAGGGGGGAAGACGCTTAACGCTCGGAGGGGGATGCCAGGCCCTTCTCCACAGCCCATGCGGCGATCTGGGCCCGGGAATGGAACCCCAGTTTGTCCAGGATATGGCTCACATGGGTGGTGACCGTGCGCTCGCTGACCACGAGGAGGTCGGCGATCTCCCGATTGGAGAAGCCCTGGGCGATCAGCCGGGCCACCTCCCGTTCCCGGGCCGAGAGACCCCCGAACTGCCGACGGAGGACCTGGTTGGGGGTTGGAGGGCGCGCCCGGGGCAGATACCGCCCCGCCGTCTGGAGGAACGCCGTTTGAAGCGCCTGCGCTTCGATCGTCCCCGCCAGATCCTCGATCCGATGGCGGGCCTCTTCCAGCCAGCGCCGGGCTTCCCGTCGATGTCCCATGCGCTGGTGGACCCGCGCGAGGAGGATCTGGATGGACCAGAGCCAGGCGAGCTCCCCCCGCTGGCGCGTGCCCCGCTCCGCCCGCTCCAGGGCCTCCTGGGCTTCCTCCCAGCGGCGCAGGGCCATGAGGGCTTCCCCCTTCAACCGAAGGAGGATCGGGATGGGCTGGGCGGACCCTGTCGGCAGCGCGCTCTTCAGCAGGTTCTCGGCGATCCCCAGAGCCCGGTGGGGATTCCCCTGAGCCAGGGCCGCCTCCCCGGCGGCCCATGCGATCCGCCTCTCGGATAAATTCCGGGGATCCTCGGGGCGGCAGGGGGCTTGAGAGAGAACCTGCGCCGCCCCATCCAGATCTCCAGCGAGCCGGTAGCCCAGGGCCAGGCAGACGGTGAAGTTGTTCTGCCACCACGCTGAGCCGAGCTCCCGGGCGATGTCCATCCCGGCGACGGCATGGCGCACCGCCGCCTCCGGCTGGAGCAGGAGGAGATGAAGGAAGCTCTGGGCATACAGGGCGCCTGCCATCCACTGGCGATGTCCGATCTCGCTGGCGATCCGCCATCCTTCCCGGGCGTTATAGAGGGCGATCCCCAGCGCGCCCCGCGTGCCCAGGGTGCAGGAGGTGCCCCACAACAAGTTCGCCAGCCCCGCGCGCCAGCGGATGCGCCGCGCCAGGTCGATCGCCGCCTCCGCCTCCCGTTGGATCTCCTCCAGACTCCGCAAGGGGATGGGCACGGTTTCCCCGAACCCCGGGTTGGTCACCATGGCAGCATGGCCGGAGATCATGCGGCGCGGGTCGTGCAAGGCCTCGAAAAGGGGGGCTGCCTCTGCGAAGAAGCGGGCGGAGGCAAAGAGATCCCCGTGAAGCGCGCTGGCGATGATCAGCAGATCCAGCGCCTCCGCCATGCCCGCCACATCCCCTTCCGCGCGGAAAAGGGCCAGGGCTTCCTGGTGAGCCTGCAGGGCCTGGGCGGTCTCCCCGATGTTGGCCAGCCAGTTACCCAGGGCATTCCAGCTCCGGGCTTGCAGGGCGGGGCGATCCATGGTTCGGGCGAGATCCAGCGCCTGACGGAAATATTCCCCGGTCCGGTTGTAATCCCGGGAGGCCCACAGGCGGCCCAGGCTCAGCAGGGCCTGCCACTCCTCCCCCGTATCTCCCGCCCGGCGGGCAGCCTGGAGAGCCGTCTCATAATCCGTCCCCGCGCGCTCGAAGGCCCCCAGCATCTCAAAGGCCTGCCCCCGGATCCGATAAAGGGAAGCCTGGGGAGGTGGGGCGGACAGGCGACGGGCGGCCTCCAGGGCACGGGTGAAATACTGGATCGCCTCATAGGGGGCACTCAGCGCCCAGGCCTGCTCCCCAGCGCGGACGGCATATTGGAACGCCTTATCCCAGATCTCCGCCGCGTAGAAATGCTCCGCGAGATCTCCCGCATGGGCTTCCGGGCGGAGCCCCGCCCGCTCCAGGGCTTCGCCGATCACCCGATGGAGCTTCCGACGGGTTCGCTGCAGCATCGAGGCGTAGACCGCTTCGCGGATCAGGCTATGTCGGAAGGCGAATCGATCGGCGGACTCCTCCATCACCAGCCCGGAGGCCATCAGCTCCTGGAGATCCGCGGTCAGGGCCTCTTCCTCCATTCCGGTCAGCACTCCCAGCAGGGCGAAGTCGAAGTGACGGCCGATGGTGGCGGCGACCAGGGCCAGCCGGCGCGCGGACGCACGAAGTCCCAGAAGACGCCGTCGCACGATCTCCTGAAGGCTGCGGGGGACCTCCCACCGTTCCCCCGGTTGACACACCCACGCGTCCCCGGTGAAGCGAAGCCAGCCGGAGGCGATCATGGATCCCAGCGCCTCCTCCAGGAAGAACGGATTCCCATCCGTCAGCCGGTAAAGCAAATCAGGCAGGAGGGGATCCACCCGCCCTTCCGATCGCAGGAGCAGCCGGATCATCTCCTCGGTCTCCGCCTCGGTCAGCGGCGGGAGCATCAGCGGCTGAGCCGCTCCCTCCCGCTCCAGACGAGCCAGCACCTGGAGGAGGAGGGTCGAAGCCTCCTCCGGACGATAACTCAACGCCAGCAGAATGGATTGATCGGCGAGTCGGCCGGCGAAAAACTTTAGGAACTCCAGTGTGGACGGATCGCCCCAGTGGAGATCCTCCAGAACCAGGAGGACAGGGGCGCGGCGGGACAGGCATTCGAAGAATCGAGCCAGGGCTTCCAGGCGATAGCGGCTTTCCACCTCCGGCCCTCGGAGCAGCCCTGAGGATGAACTCGGGAAGGCTTGGGCCAGCTCCGGCAGGAGCACGCTCAGGCCCATCGCATAGGGACCCAGCATCTCCGTGAGCTCGGAAAGCCGGTATCGACGGGTGGATTCACGCAAAGCGGCGATCAGAGGGGCATAGGGATAGAAGCGATCCAGCTCCCAGCATGTCCCCCACAGCGTATAGAAGCCCATCCCCTCGGCCCGGCGACGGAGATCCTGCAGCAGGCGCGTCTTGCCGATCCCGGCCTCTCCCGCGATCACCCAGCATCCTCCGACGCCGGCCTGAGCGGAGCGCAGGGCTTCCTCCAGGATCGCCTGTTCGGTCTTCCGCCCGATCAAGGCGGGAGTCTGCATTCGCATCGCCCTCTCTATGGGGGACCGTCCCGGCCTCCAGAACCGGGCAATCCCCAAAACGTTTCGGCGCCTGGACTTCGACACCCTGCAAGCAGGCCGATGGGCGCCAAATCTCCATCTCCGTCCCATTCGATCCCTTTCATGCCGAAGAGTATAGCCGGCCTCCAACTGGATCGCCAACGCCACAGCCCATGGGTTCCTTCGTCGATCTTCACTAACCCTCCTGAACACGAGAAAGGCCATCGGTTTACCATGCCTCAGCATTGCGAAAGAGCTTCTCACCCCGCTCCTCGGGCAAAAGGGTCTCAATGGCTCTTCCGTCGGGTCAGGAAAAACCAGCCCGAGGAGGCAATGAGCTTCAGATCCCCCTAAGACGAATCCCTACCGTCCATCCACCCAATGCTCGGGCGTAAAACCCCGCTCCTTGGCCTTCTACCGCATATCCTGAAAGGGCTCGTTTGGGGTCTTCCCCGCCTGCGGCGTGTCATACGCCCGTAAGCTACAGGGGATGGGGGATTTCCTCCCCGCCCAGAGCAAGGGCAAAAGCCCGATCCCTTTGACCACCCGATGGCGCGGGCCGCTCCAATTGCGTCGTACCCTCCAGGACCGGAAGCCCCTTCCGAAGGGTTCACGAAGGCCTTCTCCCCTGCCCCCACCCCTCCGTGTCGGGAGGCTGTCGTGGAAGCAGGCGGATGAAGGCCTCGTGGGCCACAGGGCCCTCCCCCCTTCGGGCGCCCATCGGGCCACCTCGGTGCAGGTGAAGACTTTCTGGGCGCCATCAGGAAGTGGATGTCATCCAGATCATCGCACTAGGATGGATTCATGGGTCTCGCCTCCTTTGGCCGGAGTGGGATAGGCCGGCTATCATGATGGCTTGGAAAGAAAAGCATGGCCAACCACGTAACTCCTAAATGTAATAATGAAGATGGGCAACGATCCCGCGAAGCGATGCGGGCCTTTATCTTTTGGTATCCCAGGGGAGGTGGGATGGTTCGCCTGATCTATCGCAACCAGGTGTTCGAGGTGCCGGCCGGCCTGACCGTCCGGGAGGCCATGAAGCAGGTAGGCCTCAACCCCGAGATCACGCTGGCCGTCCGGGAGGGGAAGCTGCTGCACGAGAACACCGTTCTGCAGGACGGAGATGAGGTCCGGCTGGTCGCCGTGATCTCCGGGGGCGGGAACTGAGGATCACCGTCCCTCCATCACGGCTCCCCGTCCATCCCCGGATCGTGGGGAGGCTCCCATGCTAGCGGTCTTATTGACAGCTTACCTGCTCGGATCGATCCCAACGGCGTATCTGGTGGCCCGGGGGGTGGCCGGGCTGGACATCCGGACGGTGGGGGATGGGAACCCCGGTGCGCGCAACGTGTGGCTCCACCTGGGGTGGCGCTGGGGGATCCTGGTGGCCATCCTGGATATGCTCAAAGGCTACGCGGCGGTGCGCTGGGCCCAGGCCATGGGCTTCGCGGAACCCTATGCCTTCCTGGCGGGCGCGGCCGCGGTGCTGGGGCACGACACCTCGCCCTTCCTGCGGTTCCGCGGGGGACAGGGGATGGCCACCACTTTGGGGGTGATGCTGGCCCTGCTGCCGGGGGAGACCCTCTTCGCCATCGCGGTGTTCCTGCTGGCCTATCGCCTGACCCACCGCTGGGATGAAAGCCTGCTCGCCGGGATGATCTGGCTGCCGCTTCTGCCGCTCGTGCAGGGACGCGAGCTCCGATACGCGCTCTATCCGGTCCTTCTGCTCCCCACGGTGGGCATCAAGAAGGGGCTCGACACGCTCCGGCGCTCCGGGGGCCTCCGACGGATCCTCCACCTCCATCGCTGAGAAAGCGGAGCTCGCGGAATGGATGCCGCCTATATGGTCCTTTCGGCCTTCGGGCTGGCGGCGGCCGCCGGCCTGAACGCTTATGTTCCGTTGCTCGTCGTGGCCCTGCTGGCCCGCTTCACCGACTGGGTCCGGCTCGCGCCGCCCTATGACACGCTGACCCATCCGGCGATCATCGGCCTGCTTCTCGCTCTGGCCCTCATCGAGTTCCTGGCCGATAAGATCCCGGCCGTGGACGCCGCCAACGATCTCCTGCAGACGGCGATCCGTCCGGCCGCGGGGGCGATCCTCTTTGGAGCGCAGACCGGAGCGATCCGCGAGCTGCACCCGGCCCTGGCGCTGGCCTGCGGCCTGCTGATCGCCGGGGGGATCCATGGGCTGAAGGCCACCCTCCGGCGGGCCGTGCAGGTGGGCGCCCCGCCCCTGGCTCCGCTGACCACGCCGCTCCTCAGCCTCCTGGAGGATCTGGCGGCGCTGGCCCTCAGCCTGATCGCCCTCCTGGCAGCGTGGCTGATCCTCGCCGGGGCGATCCTGATCGCGGCCGTGGCGCTCCGGCGCATTCACGGCTTTTGCAACCTGAGACGCCGGCGATAGGCTGCCGGAATGGCGCAAGCGGTTCCAGCAGGGCGGCGACAAGCTGCAGGTGGAGAACGGCCTGTTTAAGCCAGCGATGGGGCTTCGCGAGGGGAGCGATTCGCGAATCCACGAAGCCTCCCTTCCGCGCTCCGTCAGCGGATCCCGAATCCACCGGAGAGTTCCCCCTCCTTCCCCCCGGTGCTATAATTCAAGTGAAAACTTTCCCAAAGGAGCCGGCCATGGCGGGCTCAGAGACGGTCCTTCCGAAGGGAACGCGGAACCGATGGCGGACCCTGGAATGGGCGTGGGCGCCGGCATCTGGGCTGAGCGCGGTGGTTCGGGAGATCCCGCAGTATCGGGGCCGGATCCACCAGTGGGCCTGGGTGGCCAACCGGGTGGCCGGGCTGGGAACCCTCCTCTTCCTCACGATCCACGTCCTGGACACCTCCCTCGTCTATTTCGCCCCCACCTGGTATGAGCACGCCCTTGCCCTGTATCGGCATCCGATCTTCGGCCTGGGCGAGCTGATCCTGGTGGGCTGCGTCCTCTGGCATGGCCTGAACGGCCTGCGCATCGCGATCAGCGACTTCCGGCCCCGCCTGTGGGCCGCGGAGACCCAGGCCCGGCTGATCCTGTGGACCCTCATCGCCTTCCTCGTCCTCTACATCCCCACTTTCTTCATCATGGGCAACGTCATCCTGCAAAAAGGCATCCTGGGGAGGTAAGCCATGGCGGCCATCCCGAAAGCCGTCCCGCGGACCGTCCCGGCGATCCGCCCCCGCCTGGAGGTTTGGCTGTGGGCTTTCATGCGGATCTCCGGCGTGTTGCTGATCCCGCTGGCCTTCGGCCACCTGGCGATCATGCACATCATCAACAACGTCCACGATATCAACGCCTGCTTTGTGTATTATCGATGGAATGTTCTTTTCTGGTGGCGCGTCTATGATGCGCTCCTTCTCTTCCTGGCCTACATCCACGGCCTGAATGGCCTGCGCCATGTGATCGATGACTACGTGCATCACCAGGGTTGGAACCGGGCTCTGAAGTGGATCGCGTTCATCGGAGGATCGCTGGTGATCCTGGTGGGAGCCATCGCCCTCATCGGCGGGGTGCGGGTCACCGCCCTGCCTCAGGGATGCCCGCCGATCTCTTAGGAGGCGCGGATGGGATTGACCTACATTGAGGGGATCGTAACCGGTCCAACAGGGAAACAGGCCTCTGTTCGCTTTCTCGTGGACAGCGGGGCCACCTATACCTTGCTTCCCCATGAAGTCTGGCAGGCCATCGAGCTGAAGCCGAAACGCTCGGCCACGTTCGTCCTGGCGGACGGCACAACCATCGAGCGTCAGATCTCCGAATGCCACATCGCCCTGCCCCAAGGGGAAGGGCATACCCCGGTCATCCTCGGGGAGCCCGGGGACGAGGTCGTGCTGGGGGTGGTGACCCTGAAGACCCTGGGGCTGGTGCTCAATCCGTTCACCCGCACCCTCCAGCCCATGCGAACGCTGCTGGTGTGAGAGAAATGCGGCGAAGCGAGGTCCAGGGTCCTCGCTCGCCCGAACTTGCGATGTCAGGCCAGAAAGGAGTTCTCCGATGAAGGTCCATCGGCATCAATTCGACGCGGTGGTGGTGGGCGCGGGAGGGGCCGGCCTGATGGCCGCCCTCTACGCCTCCAAGCAGGTTAAGACCGCGGTCCTCAGCAAGCTCTACCCCACCCGTTCCCACACCGGGACGGCCCAGGGGGGCATCGCCGCGCCCCTGGGGAACATGGAGGAGGACCGGCCGGAGTGGTATGCCTACGACACGGTGAAGGGCGGGGACTGGCTGGTGGACCAGGACGCGGCGGAGATCCTGGCCTATGAGTCCATCGAGGCCATCATCGAGCTGGAGCACATGGGCCTGCCCTTCGACCGGACGCCCGACGGCAAGATCGCCCAGCGCCGGTTCGGCGGGCACACGCGCAACTTCGGCGAGGCACCGGTCATGCGGGCCTGCCACTCCGCTGACCGCACCGGCCACATGATCCTCCAGACCCTCTATCAGCAGTGTATCAAGCACAACGTCAACTTCTTCGACGAGTTCTTCGTCACCGACCTGATCCTGGAGGACGGGGTGGTTCGCGGGGTGGTGGCCATCGAGATCGCCACCGGGGACATCCACGTCTTCCACAGCAAGGCGGTGCTCTTCGCCACGGGGGGCGCCGGGCGGATCTTCAAGGTGACCTCCAACGCCCACTCCCTCACCGGCGACGGGATGGCCATCGTGTGGCGCCGCGGGCTCCCCCTGGAGGACATGGAGTTCTTCCAGTTCCACCCGACCGGCATCTACAAGCTGGGGATCCTGCTGAGCGAGGCCGCCCGGGGCGAGGGGGCGGTGCTGATCAACGATAAAGGCGAGCGCTTCATGGAGCGCTACGCCCCCACCCTGAAGGACCTGGCCAGCCGCGACGTGATCTCCCGGGCCATCTATATGGAGATCCGGGAGGGCCGCGGCATCGGCGGAAAGGATTACGTCTATCTGGACATGCGGCCGGAGACCATCAACCGCTTCAAGAGCGCGCCGGGCGGCCGGGAGGTCACGCCGGAATACCTGGAGCAGAAGCTCCCGGACATCATCGAGTTCGTCCGCGTCTACCTGGGCATCGACCCCATGCGGGAGCCGGTCCCCATCCAGCCTACCGCCCACTACGCCATGGGCGGCATCCCCACCGACGTGGACGGCCGGGTGATCCGCGATGAGCGCAACACCCCGGTCCCGGGCCTCTACGCCGCCGGGGAGGTCGCCTGCGTCTCCGTGCACGGGGCCAACCGCCTGGGGACGAACTCCCTGGTCGACCTGGTGGTCTTCGGCCGGCGGGCGGGCCGCCACATGGCGGAATACTGCAAGCAGGCGGACTTCGCCCCGCTCCCGCCGGAGCCGGAGGCCTTCACGGTGGAGATGGTGGAGCGCATCCGCAACGGGACGGGCGAGGAGCGCGTGCCCATCATCCGGAACGAGCTCCAGGAGACCATGCAGACCTATGTGAGCGTGTTCCGGGAGGCCAGCGGCCTGGAGACCGCCATCGAGAAGATCCGGGAGCTGCAGGAACGCTACCGCCACATCCGTATCGACGATAAGGGCGAGCGCTTCAACACCGACCTCCTGGAGGCCATCGAGCTGGGCTTCCTGCTGGATGTGGCGGAGGCCACCGCCTTCAGCGCCCTGAACCGCACCGAAAGCCGGGGCGCCCACTACCGGGAGGACTACCCGAAGCGGGACGACGAGAACTGGCTGAAGCACACCCTGATCTGGCGCCAGGATGGCCGGGTGACCTTCGCCTACAAGCCGGTGATCATCACCAAGTGGCCGCCGAAGGAGCGGAAGTATTGATGCCCTCCCGTCACCAGGACTGGCTGGCCCAGGGGTTGCGGGATCTGCAGGCTGCCCGCTCGATGCTGGAGGGAGGTTTCTACGAGTGGGCAGCCTTCCAGGCCCATCAGGCGGCCGAGAAGGGTTTGAAGGCGCTGCTTCGTTTCCATCATCGGGAGTATCGAGGACACCGCCTGGTCGCCATGCTCGAGGAGCCCTCACAAAAGCCGCCGATCCCTGAAGAGCTGTTCGAGGCAGCCCGGGAGCTGGACTTGCATGATATGGGCTCGCGTTATCCGAACCACTTCGCTGAGGGCTATCCGGCTCAATACGATGATCGGAAAATCGCCCAGCGGTATGTGGAACATGCCGGGCGGATCATGGGGTTCGTGCAGCAAAACCTGGGAGAACAGCCCCCAGGCCCATGACATCCGCACCTTTCTGGACCGCCTGAGGGAACTGGAGCCGGAGGCGGTTTTCCTGTTCGGTTCGCTGGCGCGGGGCGACTATCTGGATACCAGCGATGTGGACCTGCTGGTCCTGTTCTCCCGGCCGGTGCCCTATGGGGAAGTGGATCGACGGGCCCGTGGGAACTTCCACATCCTGGTGGAGACCTGGGAGAAGGTGTGGCGGCAGGTCCGGGAGGGCGAGCCGTTTTATCTGGAGATCGTGCTGGAGGGATGCCTGCTGGAGGAACGGGAGGGACGGGGCCGGGCCCTCATCGAGGTGGCGCAGGAAACCGCCCGCGCGATGAGGTTCCGGCGCACCCCGGGAGGATGGGCCTGGTCCCCCTCCGCTCAAACTCAGACCGCATCGGAGGAGACGCCATGAAGGTCCGGCTGCGCATCCAGCGGTTCAACCCGGAGAAGGACCGCAAACCGTGGTGGGGGGAATACGAGGTCGAAGCGGAGCCGGTGGATCGGGTGCTGGACGCCCTCCACTACGTTAAGTGGTATATCGATGGCACCCTGACCCTCCGACGTTCCTGCGCCCACGGCATCTGCGGCTCCGACGCCATGCGCATCAACGGCCGCAACCGCCTGGCCTGCAAGGTCCTGGTGCGGGAAGCCCTCGCCGAAGGGCGCGGGGTGATCACCGTCCAGCCTCTGCCCGGCCTCCCGGTGATCAAGGACCTGGTCGTCGACATGGAGCCCTTCTTCGCCAAATACCGGATGATCATGCCGTATCTCGTCAACAACGATCCGCCGCCGGAGCGGGAGCGCCTGCAGACGCCGGAGGAGCGCGAGCGCTACGATGACACCACCAAGTGCATCCTGTGCGCGGCGTGCACCACGTCCTGTCCGTCCTTCTGGGCCAACCGGGAATACATCGGGCCGGCGGCCATCGTCCAGGCCCACCGTTTCATCTTCGACAGCCGGGACCAGGCGGCGGCGGAGCGGCTGCGCATCCTCAACGAGTGGTTCGGGGTCTGGCGCTGCCGCACCATCTTCAACTGCGTGGAGGCCTGCCCGCGGGGCATCCAGATCACGCGGGCCATCGAGGAGGTCAAGCAGGCGATCTTAACCGGGCGGCTGGATTGATCCCATCGCAGGAGCGCAGCGGGGGCGCAGCGACGCTGCGCCCCCTACAATGCCTATGATGTCCGGCGATCCAGACGGCGCAACCGCTGGTAGCGGGGGATCCCCTGGAGCTCCTGCCAGCGGGCCTCCGCATCCCCCCAGCGCCATTCGTAGGTCACCCGCCCCTCCCCGTCCAGATACGCAAAGCGGGGCCCTGCCCCCAGGGAACGCTGGAGCGCTTCCACAACTTTGGGCAGATCCTGGTCCATGCGCAGGATCACATAACGGCGGGGCTCGAACTCGATCTCGAAGGCATGCCCGCGCCAGTAACCCCGATACCGGAAGGGCGGATCCTTTTGAAGCGGATCCACCGGCGAGACCCATGCCTCCTGCAGGCGCGCGAACCAGAGGCTCTGGCGGAGCTGCTCCGCCACCGCGCCCGCGCTGGGGCGCTTCTCCGCGTAGAACCAGTGGACCTCAGGGGGCACACCCGCAGTCATCCTTCCTTCCCTCCGATTGAAGATGAAGTGGGGATGCGGCGGCGCTGCGTCCCTTACCGCCGCACCGTTCATCCCGCCCAGGCCGGCCCGCGCCGGTAACAGATCAGGCGCTGGGATCGAGCCCGATGGGCCTTCAGGACCTCCTGGTAAAGCCCCAGAATGCGATCGGCGATGAGGGGCCAGGCGAACTCCTGGGCCCAGCGGCGGCCGCTCTCCCCCATCCGCCGCCGCAACCCCTCATCCCGCAACAGGCGGTCCAGAGCCCGGGCCAGGGCGATGGGCTGGCGCCGGGGGACCCGCAGGCCGGTCTCCCCGTGGCGGACCAGATAGACCAGCCCGCCGACCTCCGAGGCGATGACCGGCGTGCCGCAGGCCATGGCCTCCAGGGCCACCAGGCCGAAGGACTCGTAGTCCGAGGGCATCACCACCACATCCGCCGCGTTGTAATAATACGGCAGGGTCTCCTGGGCCTTCGCCCCCAGGAAGGTCACCAGATCCGAGACCCCCAGATCCTCCCGCAGCTGCTGCAGGCGGTGCATCTCCGCATCCGCAGGGGCGTCGGGATCGCCGCCGATGATCACCACCGCGAAATCCCGCGTCCAGGTCGGGCACTCCTGGGCCAGGATCGCCACCGCCCGCATCAGCGTCTCCAGCCCCTTCAACGGCTCGATCCGCCCCACGAAGAGGACGTAGCGTCGGTCCGGAGGGAACCCCAGCACCCGCCGCGCTTCCTCTTTGGGAAGCGGGCGGAACCGCTCGAGATCCACCCCCGGCGGGATCACGGAGATGTGGGAGGGCGTGGCGCCATACAGCCAGACCAGCTGGGCCTTCTCCACGGGAGTGGCGGCCACCAGCCGATCGACCTCCTGAACGATCCGCCGCTCCGCCTCCAGACGCTGGGGAGGCTCCTGCTCCTCCGGCCGCCGGGCGACCCGGTTCTTCATCCGACCCAGCGTGTGGAACATGTGGATCACCGGCGCGCGCCAGGCTGCCCGCAAAGACAGGGCCGCCAGGCCGGAGAGCCAGTAATGGCTGTGGATCACATCGTACGTGAGGCCCTCCCGCTCCGCGAAGCGCCGAACCCACTCGACGAACTCCGGCAGGTGCGGAAGGATGCGGGCCTTCTCCAGAGGGGCCTCCGGCCCGGCCGGGACGTGGATCACCCGTCCGCCGGGGCCCAGATCATGGACGATATGGGGGAGATGCGGGTTCTGGGAGCGGGTGAACACATCCACCGCGATGCCCCGGCGGGCCAGCTCCCGGGTCAGCTCCCGCACGTAAACGTTCATACCCCCGGTGTCCTTGCCGCCCAGGGTCGCCAGGGGACAGGTGTGCACACTGAGCATGGCCACGCGGCGCACCGCCATCCCATCGCCTCCCTATGCGTGGACTTCGGCGGAAGCGGAAACCGGAGCCGCCCGGAGCGGCTCCGGGGAGCGAGCCTTGCGGGCCAGGAAGAACGTCACCTTGGCGTCCACCTCCAGCCCCCCCAGCTCCCGGATGCGGGGCTCAAAGCGGGCCCAGACGGCCCGCCAGTCCGGCTTGTTCCGCCATCCGTAGGCGCGCTCCAGCCAGTCGCACTCGAACTGGATGAAGGCCTTCGCCTCATCCGGATCCAGGTTCACCCCGGTGGGGTAGAACTCCACCTGCTCCACCTGAAACCCCATCCGCTCCAGGGCAGCCCGGATCTCCGCTTTGGTGAAGAACCCGGCCCGGATGTATTGATAGATCTCGAGGGCGAGCCGCTGGGAGGGCGTCTCCGCGTCCTCCGGGGTGGTGGTGGCCAGGGCCAGCCATCCTCCCGGCTTCAGGACCCGACGGATCTCCCCGAAGAAACGGTGCAGGCTCGGGAGATCCAGGCAGATGTCCTGGAGCGCCAGGAACGTCCCCACCCCATCGAACGTCTCGCTGGGAAAGGCCAGCCGGTAGGCGTCCATTTGAACGAAGGCGCTGGAGCGGGATGAGAGATCCCGGGCGTGCTGTCGGGCCAGCTCCACCTCGCAGCGGGCCAGATCGATCCCCACCACCATCCCCGGGGATCCGGCCTTCTCGATCTCCAGCGCGAACCATCCATCCCCGGTCCCGACGTCCAGCCAGCGCTCCCCAGGGGCGATGGGGATCCGCTGGACGATCGCCCGACGCACCCCGTTGAGATCATCGTAGTAGCTCTGGAACTCCCGGATCACACGCAGGCCGCGCTCCCCCATCGATCGCTCCCTCCGCTGAGATTCAGACGTGGCGGATCTCCTCCGCCTTCTTCCTGTGCCGGCGCCTCCGGGCGATCAAAGGCGGGTGGAGCGGAGACGCCCCACCCGCCCGGATCCATCGGCGCCCATGCCGACGCAGGCCCTTCATCCTCCGCCGGACATCCCGGCCACGAAGCCGCCTTCGGTCATCTTCCGCACGTCCAGGACCTCATCGAGCTTCTCGGGCGGCATCAGGCCCATCTCCAGGACCACCTCCCGGATGGTGCGGTTCTCCGCCATCGCCTTCTTGACCACCTCCGCCGCCCGGTCGTAGCCGATGTAGGGCGTGAGGGCGGTGGCCAGGATGGCGTTCTTGTGCACCAGGGTCTCCATGTGCTCCCGGTTGGGCACGATGCCGCAGATGCATTTATCGGCCAGGACGGTGGCGGCGCTCGCCAGGATGTGGATGGATTGCAGCAGGTTGTGGGCGATCACCGGAAGGGCCACGTTGAGCTCGAAGTTCCCTGAGGCCCCGGCCATGTTGATGACCACATCGTTGCCCATCACCTGCATGCAGACCATCATCACCGCCTCGGGGATCACCGGGTTGATCTTCCCGGGCATGATCGAAGAGCCCGGCTGCAGGGCGGGGAGGCGGATCTCCGCCAGGCCCGCCTGAGGGCCCGAGTTCATCCAGCGCAGGTCGTTGGCGATCTTATAGAGCGAGACCGCCACCGTCTTCAGCTGCCCGCTGAGCTCCACCGCCGCGTCCTGGGCCGCCTGGGCCTCGAAGTGGTTCTCCGCCTCGCGGAACGGCAGGCCGGTCTCCTCGCGCAACGCCGCCGCGATGCGCTGACCGAACTCCGGATGGGTGTTGATGCCGGTCCCCACCGCCGTCCCGCCCAGAGCCAGCTCCGCCATGTGCGGCAGGGCCGCCTCAATGCGCCGGATGCCATGTTCGATCTGGCTGGCGTAGCCCGAGAACTCCTGCCCCAGGCGGACCGGCATGGCGTCCATCAGGTGCGTGCGGCCGGTCTTGACGATGTCGTCGAACTCCCGGGCCTTATCCGCCAGCACCTCGTGGAGATGCCGCAGGGCCGGGAGCAGCCGCTCATGGACGGCCAGGTAGGCCGAGATGTGGATGGCGGCCGGGATGACGTCGTTGGAGGACTGGCCCAGGTTCACATGGTCGTTGGGATGCACCTCCTTCGAGCCGATGGCCCCGCCCAGGATCTGGATCGCCCGGTTGGCGATGACCTCGTTGGCGTTCATGTTGGTCGAGGTCCCTGAGCCGGTCTGGAAGATGTCCAGCGGGAAGTGATCATCCAGCTTCCCCTCGATGACCTCCCGGGCCGCCTGC
The DNA here is from genome assembly GCF_018771565.1 of Thermoflexus hugenholtzii. Classification (NCBI taxonomy): domain Bacteria; kingdom Bacillati; phylum Chloroflexota; class Thermoflexia; order Thermoflexales; family Thermoflexaceae; genus Thermoflexus; species Thermoflexus hugenholtzii. Next base: position 1,610,854 of record NZ_CP076326.1, read on the forward strand.
ATGATCGCGTTCGCCCGGCGCTCATCCAGCAGGCCCAGATCCCGGTTGACCCGCGCGGCGCAGTATTTGATCAGCCCCAGGGCGCGGATGAAATCCCGGTGGAACCGGATCCCGCTGATGGGGAAGTTCTCGATGGCCCGCTGGGTCTGCGCCCCCCACAGGGCATGGGCGGGGACTCGCACCTCGCCCAGCGAATCCCGCTCAATCCGGAACGCCTCCATGGCGACCTCCTGCGGATGGGTGTCGCCATCGCCGCCCATGCGCCCCTCACCGCCAGAGTCGGAAAACCAGGTTCAGCACCAGCGTGAGCAGCAAGCTCAACAGGATCGAGGTGGCCAGCGGGAAGAAGAACACGAAATTCCCCCTCTGGATCAGGATGTCCCCCGGCAGCCGGCCCAGGCCGGGGACCCGACCGATGAGAAGGAACAGGAAGCCGAAAGCCAGGAAGAAAAGGCCGATCAGGATGAACCAGCGTCCGAACTCCTGGAACGGCATCCGCATCCCCCTCCGAACGCCGAGCTTACCAGCCCTCGAGGTATTTCCGCCATTCCGCATACTCCCGCAGGTAGGCCCCGAAGAGATAGCGGATCGTGGGGACCGGCTCGAAGGGCGGACGGAGCAGGGTCATGTGAGCCTCCGCCGGCGTGCGGTTTCCCTTGCGACGGTTGCATGCCGGGCAGGCCGCCACCAGGTTCTCCCAGGTGTGCCCCCCGCCCCGATGCCGCGGGATCACGTGATCCACCGTGAGATACGGGGAGGACCGCCCGCAATACTGGCAGGTATACTGATCCCGCCGGAGGATCTCCCGCTTGGTCAGACGGAGCCGGCGAGGCGGCCGGCGCACCACATAGCGCAGACGGATCACCGAGGGGCGGGGGAAAACCCGGGAGGGCGTGCGCACCTCGCCCCGGCCGTTCTCCAGGATCTCCGCCTTCCCGCTGAGCACCAGGGCGATCGCCCGGCGGAGGGAGCAAACGTTTAACGGCTCGAAGTTGGCGTTCAGCACCAACACCGGCTCTCGAAGCGGCGATAGGGATGAGAACCTCCTTGAGGCCTCCATGGCTTCAACCTTCCTGCCGCTGGCTTCTCCGGGCGGATCGGGAGATCTCGAACGCGCTCTCGCCCTCCATTATAAACACAGGAAGCCGGATCCGCCAGCCGGCGGGGGTGTGTCCCAATTTTGTCGGGCCTGGCCGCTTTGTAGGACAACTGCGAGCAGTTGTCCTACGATTTTGGGACACACCCGCCGGCGGGGCGAGGAATCCGGGGACACGGGTGTGACCCTTGTGGCCTCAGGGGAGGGAAGCCTCGGGCCCTTCGCCGGGGGCGCCGCCCAGGGCCCGGAGCTCGTGGTGAAGGCGCCGGGCCAGGAGCCGACGTTCCTCCGGGCTCAGGAAGGCCGCCTCGATCCCGTTCTCCAGGATCCGGAGCAGGTCGGGCCACTGCAACCCCATCCCGGCCATAGCGAACAGATACTCATCCGTCAGGGTGGTGTCGCTGATGCTGGGATCGTCCGTGTTCAGGGTGACCTTCAGGCCCAGGCGGTAGAGATCCGGGAGGGGGTGTCGGTGGAACCCGGCCACCGCCCCGGTGTGCAGGTTGCTGGTTGGGCAGACCTCGAGGGGGATGCCTCGCTCGTGCAGCAGCTGGAGCACCTGCACATCATGCACCGCCTGGATCCCGTGGCCGATGCGATGGGCGCCCAGGACCAGGATCGCCTGGCGGATGTTCGCCGGAGGGCCTACCTCCCCGGCGTGGACGGTGAGGAAGAGCCCCTGCTCCCGGGCCCACCGGAAGACCGGCAGAAGCGATTCCGGCCCGTAGCGGGCCTCGTCTCCGGCCAGATCCAGGCCCACCACTCCATCCCGGCGATGGGCCACCGCCAGGCGGGCGATCCGCCAGGCCATCTCGGGATCCTCCCCCCGCACGATGGTCATGATGAGGCGCACCATGATATCGAAATCGCCCTCGGCCCGGCGCACTCCCTCCAGCACCCACTCGGTCACCTCCTCCAACCGGAACCCCTGGGCCTGGGCCAGGGCCGCGGGATTGAAGCGCAGCTCCAGATAGCGCACGCCATCGGCGGCCGCGTCGGCCACCGCCTCGTACGCCATGCGCCGGATGGCCTCCTCGCTGGTGTAGAAGCGACGGAGGATCTGAAACCGGGCGAGGAAGCGCTGGAAATCGGCGGGCTCGCTCGCCGTGACCCGCAACAACGGCTCCAGGGTCGCCGGGGTCGGATCCAGCCCCAGAGGGAGTTTGTGGCGCCGGGCGATCTCCAGCAGCGTGCTCAGGCGGAGGGAGCCTTCCAGATGCCGGTGCAGGTCCACCTTGGGGAGGCGCTGCAACCAGGCCCGCCAGGCCCGGGCCGCCGGCCCATGCCGCAGGCGCATCCGGTCCCGCTCCGGGGATCGCAGCTCCACGTTCTCCACATCCCGGCGGATCATTGCCCCTCGCCTCGATCGGTCCCTGCCAGAGACACCCGCGCGAGCGGATTCGATCGGACGGCTATGGCCTACGACTCCCCGAAGAGGAATTCGAGCAGCTCGTCAGAGATCGCAGACGGCGGCTTGGGGATCGTGAAGTAGAAAGTGCTCCCCTTGCCGAGCTCGCTCTCCGCCCAGACCCGTCCCCCGTGGGCCTCCACGATCCGCTTGACGATGGCCAGCCCCAGGCCCATCCCGCCGAACCGCCGCCGGGTGGAGCCATCCACCTGATAAAACCGCTCGAAGATCCGATCCAGTTTATCCGGCGGGATGCCGATCCCGGTGTCCTGGACGGAGACCTCCGCGTGATCTCCGCGATCCACCACCCGCACGGTGATGCGCCCCCCGTTGGGGCTGAACTTCACCGCGTTGTGCAACAGGTTGTCCAGGACCTGGGAGAGCCGCTCCCGATCGCCCCACACCAGGAGCGGCCCGCCGGGGTCCTCCAGGGTGATCTCCAGGCCGGACTGGGTGGCGGTGAGCTGGAAGCCCTGGACGGAGATGCGGGCCAGGCCCACGATGTCCACCGCCTCAAAGGCCAGCGTCCCCCGATCGATCCGCTGCAGGGTGACGATGTCCCCCACCAGCCGGTTGAGGAGATTGGTCTTCTCCGCGATGATCCCCAGGGCCTCCCGCTGGGCCTCCGTCAGCGGGCCCATGGAGCCATCGATCAGGAGATCCACATACCCCTTGATGAACGTCAACGGCGTGCGCAGTTCATGGGAGACATTCTGCACGATCTCATCCTTCAGGCGATCCGCCTCCTGGAGCTCCTCATAGGCCCGGCGCAGCTCCTCGGCGTGGATGCGCAGCTCGTAGAAGAGGCGGGCGTTCTCGATGGCCGCGGCAGCCTGGGCGGCCACCACCGTGAGCAGCCGCTCGTGCTCCGGCTGGAAGGCATGGGGGGTGTCATCATCGACCGAGAGGGCCCCGATGGCCCGATCCCCTATGATCAGGGGAACGCACAGGATAGAGCGCACTGAAGGATCGAAGACCACAAAGCGAGGATCTTCGCGGGTGTCGGGGACGTAGATCGGGCGCTTCTCCTGGACCACCCGTCCGGCGATCCCCTCCCCGACCCGCAGGCGGGCTTCCCGCCGCCAGCGGTCCTTCACCCCGGCGGCCGCCCGGATCTCCAGCATATCCGTCTTCGGGTTCAGCAACATGATGTTGGCCGCCCGGCAGCGGAGCACCTCTCGCAAGGTCGTGACCACCGAATCCAGCAAGACCCCCAGATCAAGGGTGGTGCTCATGCGGCGGGCGAACTCATACAGGGTGGTCACCTCCCGCAGGCGCTGGGCGGTCTCGCGATGGAGGCGGGCGTTCTCCAGCAGCACCGCGAGATGGCCTGCCAGGACGGTCATCAGGCGCAGATCCTCCTCGCTGAAGGCGTTGGGCCGCGGGCTCTCCGCGCGGGCTCTCCGCGTTCAGCACCCCGATCACCCGCTCCCCGATCTTCAGCGGGACCGTCAGCTCGGACCGGGTGCTGGGCTCCGCCTCGATGTAGTCCGGATCCTGTCGCACGTCCGGCACCAGGGCGGGCATCCCGGTGCGGGCGACCCGCCCGCAGATGCCCTGCTTGACGGTCAGAGGGACGCGAAGGGCCTGCTCCGAGAAGCCGTAATGTCCGATGCTCTTCAGCGTCCCCGTCTCTTCCTCCAGCAGCAGGCACTCCATCGCCTCGAAGCCCAGGGTGCGCTGGATGGCCGCGAGGGCCTGGCGGACGACCCGGTCCGGATCCAGGGTCACTGCCGCGGCGGTGATCACCTCATACAGGATCGTCAACTCGTTCAGGCGGCGACGCACCGTTTGGAAGAGCCGGGCGTTCTCCAGGGCGATGGCCAGCTGGCCGGCCAGAGCGCTGAGCAGACGGATGTGCTCCTCCCGGAAGGCCCCCGGCTCCGGGCTCTGGACGTCCAGGACTCCGACCAGGCGGTCGCCGGCGAGCAGGGGGACCGCCAGCTCGGCCCGTGTCTCCGGGATGGCCGGGAGATAGCCCGCATCGGCCTGCACGTCCGGGACGCACACCGGGGCCCGTGTGGCCCCTGCCCGCCCGACAACGCCCTCCCCGAGGCGTAACCGCAACATCCGTTGTGCCTCCTCCGGCCGCTCCCCGGTCCGATACCGGATCAGGAGATGGGGATCCAGCGGGTCGGTCAGGAAGAGGGCCACATAGCGGAAGGCGGGCACCTCCTGCAGCAACTTCAGGGTCTGCTCCACCAGAGTCTCGAAATCCATCGAGCGGACGGCGATCTCGGAGGCCCGGCGCAGGATCTCCAGCTCGGCGAGGCGCTGGCGGGCGGCCTCGTAGAGCTGGGCGTTGGCGATGGCCACGGCCACCTGATCGACCACCGTGCCCAGCCAGCGGAGCTCGTCCGCGCGGAACAGCCGGGGCTCCCCGAAAACTACGTGGAGCGTCCCGATGGGACGGCCGGCGTGACGCAGGGGGAAGGCCGCGACCGCCCCCACCCCCCACGTCCGCGCCTCCGCATCCTGGAACAGCGGATGCACGGTGGCATCCGGGATGATCAAGGGGTGTCCGGTTCGGAACACGGTCTCCGTGACCCCGCCGGGGCGAGGGGAAGGGACCTCCCACCGGAGCTCCCCTTCCCGGGCGAGCGTCATCCCCCCACGCCAGCGCTCCCCGGCCTCATCCCGGAGATGGATGTAAATCCGATCCGCGCCCGTGTGCTCCAGCAGCCGCCTGGCCACCGTTTCGAGCACATGATGGAGATCGAGGGTGGAGGTGACCTGAGCGGCCACCTCCTGCAAGGTGGTGAGCTCCGCGATCCGCTGCTGGGAGTCTTCATACAGCCGGGCGTTGTGCAGAGCCAGGCCGATGTGATCGGCCAGGGACTGGAAGATCGGCTCATCCTCCGGAAGGAACGTCTCAGGGTGGACCGAGAAGAGCACCAGCGCTCCGACCACTATCCCTTCCAGGTGGAGGGGGATGACCGCCAGCGAGCGGACCGGGTCCATCTCCTCTGGCACGAGGGGCTGATAGCGCTCATCCTGCCGCGTGTCCATGATGCGCACGATCGCATCGTTTTCGATGCTCCAGGCCAGGACGCCGCCCATCGGCCGAAGGTCCCCGGCGGGAAGGTATTCCGAGAGCAGGCCGGCGGAGGCGGCCACCTCGACATGCGCCCGGTCCGCGCTGACCCGGAAGAGAACGGCCCCGTCGCAGATCCCCATCTCGGCCACGATCTGCCGGGCCGCCGTCTCGAACACCTCCGGGATCCGCAACGCCCCCGTCAGCGGCCGGGTGATCCGGCTCAACGCCTCCAGCAGCCCCGCCCGGCGCTGCTCCGCCTCATAGAGCATCGTGTTGGCCAGGGCCACGCTCACCTGATCCGCGAGGGCCCGGGCCAGCTGGATCTCCTCCTCCGTGAACGTCCGCAACCGGGCCTCGCTGAGCTCGATCAGGCCGATGGCGCGGCCCCGGACCCACAGCGGGAGCATCAGGCAGGTCTGATACCCGAACTCCCGCATCCACGCCTTCTCGTGGGGATCCGCTTCCGGATCGTCCATGCGGATCACCATGAACTCCCCTCCCTGAAGCAGCCGGGCCGTGGCCGGATACTGCGCCAGGGGATACCGACGGCCGACCTCCGGCAGAGAGGGATCCTCCGCCTGTCGCTCCGGGGGCGTGTAATCCGCCTGAACCACCAGGGACTCCCCCTGGGGATCCAGGAGGGAGATCGAGCAATTGGTCACCTGGAGCACGCCGGCGAGATGGCGAGCGGCCTGCCAGAGGACATCCTGAGTGCGCAGGGTGGAGGCGGCCAGGGCGGCGCCCACCACCAGGGCTCCCAGATCTCGCAGCCGCCGCTGGCCCTCGTGATACAGTGCAGCGTTCTGAAAGAGGATGGCTGCGTGGAAAGCCAGCAAGCCGAGGGCTTCCCGCTCCTCATCCGGAAGATCCCGCCCGGGTTCCGGGAAGAGGAGGAGAACCCCCAGGGATCGCTCGCCATAGCGCATGGGGATCCGCCAGGCGGGCTCCCCATCCAGGACGATAGCCTGGGGTTCCGCCCCTGCCCCTTCCAGAACCGCGCGCATCGCCCCCGGAGGGCGGGCTGGATCGGAAGGGGGATCCGAGGCGGCCAGCCGGGCTCGATGGCCTCCTGTGGCGCTCCACACCCAGACCTCGGCGCGTCGGGCCTCCACGAGCTCCCGGGCGACCGCTGCCAGCCGGCTCAGGATCCCCTCAGGCTCCGTCTCCGCGGCGAGGGCCGCCATCCCCCGACTCAGCCGGCCCATCCGCAGAACCCGCCGGCGTTCCTGCAGGGTGATCCGGGCGGCCTCCAGCATCGCGCCCAGCTGGTCGGCAAGGGCCAGGATCAGCCGGGGCTCGGAGGCGAGCCAGCCGCCCGAGCCCGAGGCGCTCAGGCCCAGTAGGCCGATGGTCTGCTCCCGGGCCCGGAGGGGGGCCAGGATCAGAGTGCCGGACGGCAAGGGAATCGTCCGAGCCTGACCCTCCCGGAGGACCGCATCGATCGTCTGCGGCGGGAGCGCCCGCATCCATTCCTCAACGACCTCCGGGGCCAAGCCGTGGCTGTAGCGGCCCTGTCCTTCCCCATCCTGCAGATCCAGCCATCCGCCTGCGAACCCCAGGCCTTCGACGAGACGGCCCAGGGCCTCCTGGATCAACCGGGGCAACTCCGGTTCGAGCTTCGAGAGGCCGGCCACCGCGTGGCTGATCTCAGCAACCTGGGCGAGGGCTTGCTGGTAGCGGTCCCGCTCGATGCCGGTGACGCGCAGGCGCTCGGCCATCACCAGGAGCATGGCGATCTGATGGCTGAGGAGCGTCAGCAGGTCCCGCTCCAGCGGATGAGCGGGTCGGGGCCAGCGATAGCCGAAGGCCAGCAGCCCGATGGTCTCCCCTTGATGGAGCAGGGGGAGCATCACCAGGGTGCGAACCCCCAGGCTCTCCACCACCTCCCGGGTGATCGGCGCGAGGATCGCGGTGCGGGTATCTTCGATATACCAGGCGTAGCGATGCGCCCGGAAGGCGGCGTAGGTCGGCTCATCCATCTCCAGCTGGTCGAAACGAGCCGGGAAGGCCTCGCCCACGCCGAAGCCGATCACCAGCTTCATCCGACGGCCCTGCACCCGATAAGCCGCCCCCAGGTCCGCCTTCCACATCTCCATCAGCAGATGCAGGGCGCGGGCGAGCAGCGACCGGGAGTCGTGGAGCTCCGCGCTCAGCTCCGCCAGCATTCCCAGGCTCTGGGAGAGCTCCCGATGGAGGCGTTCCTCCGCGCCGGGGCTCGTCTGCCGGATCAGGCCGCCGCCGGGGATCGGAGTGGCCAGCCAGCGAGCCTGCCCGCGCTCCCCCTCCGGCCCCAGCACCACCTCCCAGGTCACCGGGAGGCCCTCCCGGAGGACCTGGGCCCAGGCCTCCGCCAGGGCCTGACGCTGAGGAAGGCTTGCCCACTCCCAGAGCGGGCGCTCCAGGAACTGGGATCGGGGGAGCTGCCAGAAATGGGAGGCCGCGGCGTTCGCCCAGAGGATCCGGCCCTCGAGGTCCAGCACGTAGAGGGGCTCGCCGAGCTCCTCCCAGCGGGCGAGGCGGTCCGGAGGGATCAACGGGTCCAGCCGAAGACGAAGCGCGCTTCGGGAGCGTCCCTTCGTGGCCACGAAACGGCACGGAAGCGCCATCGGCGCCAGCCAGAGATAGCCCTCCCGCGGCTCGCCCGTGCGGGCGGTCTCCTCCAGGACAGACCATGTAGGCGAAAGCCGGAGGATGGTCTCCTCCACCCGCAGCCGCCGACGAGGGGTCCATCCGGAGATCCATCCGGCAGGGGCGGATCTGCCGGGGTAAAGCCAGCCGGCATGCAGATCCACGCGGAGAACCAGATCATAGGAACGTGCCCCTCGAGCTTTCATTTCCCATCCCCCGTATTTGGGAACATTCGGAGCACGCGCCTTCAGCGGCTCCCCTCCCCTCTATTATCCATTATCCCCACAAGCAACGATCCTGGGTGCGCCCACGCCCAGCCCGTTGGGGAGATCGCCAGGAAGGGGCATTTCGGGCCGGGCAGCGCAGGCGACGTCGAAGGAATGCGACCCCAGAAGGCCTTCGGCCGACGGTCGGCCTGATGCGTCGAATGAATTCGACCTCAGAAAGCCTCCGGCCAACGGTCGGCCTGCGCCGACCGAAAAAGCACCCCCCGCGTCGGCGAAGGCCGACGCCCGGCGCGCAAGCGCCTCAGAAGGCCGATTTCAATCGGCGCAAAAGCCTCCGGCCGACGGTCGGCCTGATGCGTCGAATGAATTCGACCTCGGAAGGCCTCCGGCCGACGGTTGGCCTGCGCCGACCGAAAAAGCACCCCCCGCGTCGGCGAAGGCCGACGCCCGGCACCCAAGCGCCCTGGAAGGCTGATTTCAATCGGCGCAAAAGCCTCCGGCCAACGGTCGGCCTGCGCCGACCGAAAAAGCACCCCCCGCGTCGGCGAAGGCCGACGCCCGGCGCGCAAGCACCTCAGAAGGCCGATTTCAATCGGCGCAAAAGCCTCCGGCCAACGGTCGGCCTGCGCCGACCGAAAAAGCACCCTCCACGTCGGCGGGAAGGCCGACGCCCGGCGCGCAAGCGCCTCAGAAGGCCGATTTCAATCGGCGCAAAAGCCTCCGGCCGACGGTCGGCCTGATGCGTCGAATGAATTCGACCTCGGAAGGCCTCCGGCCGACGGTTGGCCTGCGCCGACCGAAAAAGCACCCCCCGCGTCGGCGAAGGCCGACGCCCGGCACCCAAGCGCCCTGGAAGGCTGATTTCAATCGGCGCAAAAGCCTCCGGCCAACGGTCGGCCTGCGCCGACCGAAAAAGCACCCCCCGCGTCGGCGAAGGCCGACGCCCGGCGCGCAAGCACCTCAGAAGGCCGATTTCAATCGGCGCAAAAGCCTCCGGCCAACAGTCGGCCTGCGCCGACCGAAAAAGCACCCTCCACGTCGGCGGGAAGGCCGACGCCCGGCGCGCAAGCGCCTCAGAAGGCCGATTTCAATCGGCGCAAAAGCCTCCGGCCGACGGTCGGCCTGCGCCGACCGAAAAAGCACCCTCCACGTCGGCGGGAAGGCCGACGCCCGGCACCCAAGCGCCCTGAAAGGCCGATTGAAATCGGCCTGTGGGGCCCTGCACGGGTCCGGGCGGCGATCATCGACGGCGGGGTTCGGAGGTCGAGCGGGTCGAGGGTGCGGTTCCGGGCAGCGGCGGGGCGCCGGGGCGGCCGTGGCAGTGCTTGTATTTCTTGCCGCTTCCGCACGGGCATGGATCGTTGCGCCCGATGGCGCGGGAGGCCGGCTCCGCCTGCACGCGGGCCCGGGCTCCCGGGGCGCTCCGGCGTTCCCGGGCCAGGGCCTGGCCCGCGGGCACGATCAGGAAGAGCCGGCGCACCGTCTCCGCGCGGATGTTGTTCAGGAGATCCTGGAACATCTCGAAGGCCCGGCGCTTGTATTCGACCAGGGGATCCCGCTGACCGAAGGCCTCCAGGCCGATGCCCTGCCGCAGGTTCTCGATGGCCGTGAGATACTCCACCCAGAGCTGGCCGATCAGGCTGAGGAGCAGATGACGGGCCGCCGCCGAGAAGGCCCGGCGTCCGAAGAACCGGAGGGCCTCCTCCTGAAGCGCGGGGTCCCACTGGCGGAAGGGAACCTCCGCCACCGCCTCCCAGCGCGCCTCTCCCAGCCAGGCCTGAAGGCTGAGACGGGCCGCTTCCTCCAGATCAACCGGCCGCTGATCCGCCACGGAGGCCCATGTCGTCCGGCCCAGCTCCTCTTCCCGAGCCTCCAGGACCCCGTGCAGGTGCTCCAGGATGCGGGGGCCTCGCTCCGCCTCCGGGATCTCCTCGAACAGCCTTCCGGCCAGATAGGACAGCGGGAAGACCACCTGGGCGTAGGTGACCCGTTGATGGGTCCGCGCGTCGAAAGCGGTCTGGCGGGTGAACTGGGCCTCCCACAGGGCCTGGGCCAGGGTCGTTGCATCCCGTTGCCCGTTCAGGCGCTCCGTCAGGAGCCCCTCGGCTTCCCGCAGATGCGCCTCCAGGCGCGCCTGGGCTTCGGCCTGCACGCCCTCCCGGATGATCTCCGCCAGCTCCTCCCAGGAGGATTCCAGAAGATCGGCCTCGTTCAGGGTGAAGCCGATCCCAACCCGGCGGGCGGCGGCGGCCATGGCCTGCATCCGCAGAGTCCGATGGCCGGCCTCCCGCACCGCTTCGGTCAGGGCCGCTCGCACCTCTTCCGGCCTCGCTGCTCGCATTCCCTCCAGACGGATCTCCAGGCCGGTGAGCTCCCGCACTCGCTCCAGGAGGCTTCGGAGGCTCGGGGCCTGGCCGCTCTCCTGGCTCTCCTGAAGCCAGTCCTCGAAGGCCCGCTCGGCGGTCTCCACCCAATCGGAGAGGGCCTGGTGGCTGCGATCGGCGACCGCCTGGACGGCGCGGGCGGCGGCCTCGGCCCAGTGGGCGGCGGCCGCCCGGGCGGCCTCCTGCAACAACGCCATCGCCTCCGCCGGGACCTCCCCATCCGGCTTCAGGCGCTCCAGGAGCAACGCCAGGCCGAAAGAAGGCAGGAAGCGCCCATCGCCCAGCACCATCGGGGGCTGGATGCTGTCCAGCCACTCGATGACCTTCCACCCCTCCCCGGGCTTCATCTGCCGGAGGCGGCGATCCACCTCCGCCTCCACCATCGCCCAGAGGTCATCGTGCAGATCGTCCCGCAGGAGCAGCCGCAGGCGCTGGCTGTAGATCAGCTCCCGCTGGCGGTTGAGGACGTCGTCGTATTCCAGGAGATGCTTGCGGATGTCGAAGTTGTAGCCCTCGACCCGCCGCTGGGCTTCCTCGATGGTTTTGTTCAGCCACGGGTGCTCCAGGGGCTCGTCCTCATCCTCCCACACGCGCTCCATGAAACGCCGCAGCCGGTCCCCGGCGAACCGCCGCAGCAGGTCGTCCTCCAGGGAGAGATAGAAGCGGGAGGACCCTGGATCTCCCTGGCGGCCGGCGCGGCCGCGCAGCTGGTTATCGATGCGGCGGGCCTCGTGGCGTTCGGTGCCGATGATGTGGAGGCCTCCCAGGGCCTTCACCGTGCGCTCCCCCTCGATGTGCTCCAGGAAGCGCCGCACTGCCTCCCCATACAGGCCGTATTGGGAGGGATCCAGACGGCGCAGGGCCTCCGCCCGCTCCTCGAAGGTCATCTCGTAGGGGTTGAAGCCAGCCCGGCGCAGGACGCGGTTGACGTCCCCCAGCACCTCCTCGGGGAGCTCCCCGCCCAGCTTGATGTCCACGCCGCGCCCGGCCATGTTGGTGGCGATGGTCACCGCTCCCACCCGACCGGCCTGGGCGATGATGCGGGCCTCCCGGTCATGATGGCGGGCGTTGAGGACCTCATGGGGGATCCCCCGCTCCAGGACCCGCCGCAACCGATCGATGTCCTCCACGCCCCACAGGGCGGCCAGGCGCTCCAGGTTGGCCGGGGCCATCGGGTCGGGGTCCAGCCCCAGGTTTCGCGCCCAGGAGCGCAGCTTCCCGAGGGGGAGCTGCTCCGGCGGCTGGCCGAGAAGGGCCCGCTCCTCCTCCGAGAACTCCCCTTTCGATCCTGTCTCGCCGCGCCGCAGGGCGTCTTTCACCAGATCGACCAGGGCCAGCCAGCGCAGACCCTCCCCCTGCAGGCGCTTGCTCAGGTAGTCCGAGGCCTCCACGGAGGTCGTGCCCACCAGGACCGGCCGGCCCAGGGTGTGCATGCGGACGATCTCGCGGAGGATGGCGCGGTGCTTGGCCTCCTTCGTGCGATAGATCACGTCGGGGTGATCGATGCGGATCATCGGGCGGTGGGTGGGGATGACCACCACGTCCAGCCCGTAGATCTTCTGGAACTCCTCCGCCTCGGTAGCCGCGGTGCCGGTCATGCCGGCCAGCTTCTCATACATCCGGAAGTAGTTCTGGATGGTGATGGTGGCGTAGGTGACGTTCTCCGGACGGATGGGGACGCCCTCCTTGGCCTCGATGGCCTGGTGGAGGCCGTCGGACCAGCGGCGGTCCGGCATGAGGCGGCCGGTGAACTCGTCGATGATCACCACCTGGCGCCCCTGCACGATGTAATCGCGGTTGCGATGGTAGAGGAACTGGGCCTTGAGGGCCTGCTCCAGGTGGTGGATCATCTTCATCTGCTCGGGGGTGAGCTCCTCGGGCCGCTCCGGGTCGAAGAGCGGCTTGCCGATGAGCTGCTCCACCCGGTCGTAGCCGGAATCCGTCAGGTGGACCGTGCGGTGCTTCTCATCGATCTCGTAGTCCCCAGGTCGCAGCTGGCGGACGATCTGGGCCCAGCGGATGTATTCCTCCGTCGCTTCCTCCGCCGGCCCGCTGATGATCAGCGGCGTCCGCGCCTCGTCGATCAGGATGTTGTCCACCTCGTCCACGATGGCGTAGCGGTGGGGGCGCTCCAGCCGCTGCACCCGGGCCTCCAGGGTGAAGGCCATGTTGTCCCGCAGGTAATCGAAGCCGAACTCATTGTTCGTCCCGTAGGTGATGTCGGCGAGATACGCCTCCTTGCGCGAGACCGGGCGCAGCTGGGCGAAGTCCTCCTTCCCCCCGGTGTAATCCGGGTCATACAGATAGGCGTTGCCTTCCCCCGCCTGCAGCAACCCGACCCGGAGCCCCAGCAGGTGGTAGATCGGGCCCATCCAGCGGGTGTCGCGCCGGGCCAGGTAATCGTTGACGGTGACCAGGTGGGCGCCCAGGCCCAGCAGGGCGTTCAGATACAGGGGGAGGGTGGCCACCAGGGTCTTCCCTTCGCCCGTCTTCATCTCGGCGACCTTGCCGAAATGCAGGGCGATGCCGCCCAGCAGCTGCACGTCGTAATGGCGCAGCCCCAGGGTCCGCTTGGAGGCCTCGCGGACGGCGGCGAAGGCCTGCGGGAGGAGCTCCTCCAGGACGGCCTCCTCCGCCTGACGCAGCTCGGAGAGGCGCTGGCGGACCTCGTATTCGAGCTGGGTGCGCCGCTGGGGGTCGCGCTCCACCAGCCAGGCGAGGTGGGCCCGGCGGTAGGCCTCTCGATGATGGGAGATGGCCTCGGCGATGCGCGACCGGAATCGGTCGGTCATCGCCCGCAGCTCAGCGTCCGTCAGGGCCTCGAACTCCGGCTCCAGGCGGTTGATGGCCTCCACCAGAGGCGCCCAGCGCCGCAGCCAGCGCTCCGACGGCTCGCCCAGGATCTTCCCCAGGATTTGCTTGAGCATCGTCTCCTCTCAGCGCTCCGGAACATCCGAATTGAGCCAGGAGCCCCCTTCCCCGCCCGCCCCGCGGGCCGGTCCCGGGGCTCTTCCTTAAGTTTAAACCGGATCGCAGGAAGAGAAGGAACTCCGGTGCCCGAACGGAAGGGCCATGCGGCTCCCCCGGAGAGCACCTTCCCGGGCCGTATTTCTAACTCTTGATATACGGCGATCCAACGCCGTTGTTTTTCTAAGATCCCTAAGAGATCGCTCGAGGAGACAGGCCGGCGCTCCCGGTCCTCGAACCCCTCCCAGGAGGCGCGCATGCTGCGCACGGTGTGCTCGCTGATCATGGTGGTGGGAGCGGCCTACCTGATCCTGGTCGTAGGTTCCAGAGGCCCGCGGACGAACGCCCGGACGCTCTGGGTGGACGATGACGGCACGGTGGGGGCGGCCGCCGCTTCCTGTGACGGCCCTGATCCGGCTTACATCCGCATCCAGGCGGCCATCGAGGCGGCCGAGGATGGCGATGAGATCCGGATCTGCCCCGGGGTGTATCGGGAACAGATCACCATCCGTCGGAATTACCTCACCGTCCGCTCTGTGGACGGATCCGCGGTGGATGCCAGCCCCGATACGATCCTGCTGCCGGAGGAGCTGGACCCGGCCGGGGTGTGGATCCTGGGGGACGGCAACGTCCTGGAGGGGCTGGTGATCCAGGACACGGCCGCTGGCCCGCCCCATCCCGGCCATCTTCACCAGCTCATCCGGGTGGGGGGCGATCGCAACACGGTCCGCCGCAACCGCCTCATCGGCCGGGGGCCAGCGGGCCCTGCGGATATCGGGATCGAGGTGCATGGAGGGGATGTCGGCAACGGGGTGGCGGAACGCAACGAGATCGTCGAGAACGAGATCCTCAACGTCTTCGGCCACGCCCTCCGGGTCCAGAGCCTGGCCCGCGATCGGGCCGCCTACTGGACGGTCGTCACGGGCAACCGGATCCACGATAACCCCGGGAACGGCATCACAGTGGACCGCTCGCCGGCCACGCGGGTGGAACGCAACGTCCTGTCCCGCAATGGGGTAGCCCTGGTCTTCCATAGCGAGCCCTCGTTCCCGGCCATCGAGACGGTGTTCCGGTGCAATCAGGTGGTTGGCAATCGCGCGGGGGCTCGGAATACAGCGACGGATGGTTCGGTGATGCGAGCAGAGTATAACTGGTGGGGGAATGAGGACGGCCCGCGCCATGATCTGCGGAACTCGGGGGGAGGCGGGGATGCGGTGGGGGACAACGTGGCGTTCCGGCCCTGGCTGACCGCCCCGCCGGAAGGGACCTGTCCTCTGCTGCGGGTGCGCATCGACGTGATGCCGGGGGACGCAAGCAACCGGATCCGTCCCGCCAGCCACACCCTGATCCCGGTGGCCCTTCTCTCTGGTCCGAGCTTCGCCCCGCTGGCTGAGGTCGATCGGGACCGCCTGCGTTTGGGGGCCACGGGCGGGGAGAGCCCTGTGGTCGGCTGCAACAGTCTGGCCGGCGACCTCAACGGCGATGGGATTGGGGACCTGGTCTGCTACTTCCGGTCGGAGCTCACCGGCCTGGGGCCGGACCACCGGGTCGCCCGGCTCCAGGGCCAAACCCTGGAAGGGATCGCCATAGAGGGCCAGGATGCTGTGGAGATCCTCCCATAACTGTAAGGCGCATCTCTGAGCACCAAGAAGGCGATTCGAAAGAGGGCGTGCCGAATCCGAGAACGGTTATCGAAGAGCCTGACCGCTTTGGGCATCCATCCAGCGCACCGCTTCGAGGGGGAAGGACAGCCAGAGGATTTGACCCGGCTCCACCGTGCGTCCCGTAGGCAACGTCAGCTTCAAGGTCTGGGAGCCCAGGTAGGCGGTCACCAGCAACTGAGCCCCCAGGGGCTCCACGACCGAGACCGTGACGGGGAGCGTCCCTGGCTGCGGGGACGCTTCGATGCGGATGTGCTCCGCCCGGATGCCTAGCAACAAGGGTTGTTGGGAGGCGACCCCGGGGATCTCGGGCATGGGAAAGCGATGTCCTTCCAGGACGAAACTCCACCCACCCTCGTTATTCTCTGCCACCCCGCGCAGGAAATTCATAGGCGGGTTCCCGATGAACCCGCCCACGAAGACCGTGGCCGGGGCTTCGTAAATCCGCATGGGAGTGTCGACCTGGACGATCTCTCCTTCGCGCATTACAGCGATACGATCGCCCAGGCTCATCGCCTCCACCTGATCGTGGGTCACATAGATGATCGTCATCCCCGTCTCCTGGTGGAGCCGTTTCAGCTCCGCCCGCGCGTGCAACCGCAACAGCGCATCCAGATTGCTGAGGGGCTCATCCATCAGCAATACATCCGGCTGCATCACCAGGGCCCGGGCCACCGCGACCCGCTGCCGCTGACCACCGGAGAGCTGGGCGGGATAGCGGTCGAGCAACTCCGTCAGTTGCAACATCGTCGCGGCTCGCTCCACCCGCCGCCGCACCTCCGTCTCCGGAACCCGCCGCATGCGCAGCCCGAAGGCGATGTTGTCGTAAACCTTCATGTGCGGGAAAACAGCATAGCTCTGGAAGACCATGGCGATGTTTCGACGGCGGGGAGGCAGTCCGGTGACCTCTCGATCTCCAATGAAGATGCGACCGTGATCCACCCGCTCCAGGCCGGCGACACAACGCAACAGAGTCGTCTTGCCACATCCGGAGGGTCCCAGCAGCACAAAGAACTCTCCGTCTTCGATCGTCAGGGAGACGTCGCGCAACGCGATGACCTTCCCGAAGGCCTTCCGGATCCGCTCCAGACGCACACGTGCCATGTGGTCTCCACTCCCGGATATGGGGCGCCAGCTCAGCGGCTGACGACCCCCCAAAGATTAAAGAGATAACGCCGGATGATGAGGAGGATGATCATGGCGGGGGCGACCATGAAAAAGCCCCCGGCGAACCGGAAGTAGAGGGGCGATTCGTTGAGGACCGTGAGGACCAGGGCCGGCAACGTCCGTTGTCGCAGGGTCAGGATGGTGGCGGCGAAGACCTCGTTCCATGAGATCACGAAAGTGAAGAGGCTGGCCGCGGCCAAGCCGGGCAGAGCCAGGGGCAGGGAGACCCGGAGAAAGGCGGAGAGTGGGCTGCAGCCCAGGGTCATGGCCGCCTCCTCCAGATCGCGGGGGATCGCCATGAACACGCTGGAGGTGATCAGGATGACGAAAGGGAGGGCCATGGCGGTATGGACCAGGGCCACCGCCCATGGCGTATCGTAGAGGCCGATGCGAATGAAGGTAACCGCCAGGGGGATGGAGAGGATGGCCATCGGAAACATCCGGGTCATCAGGATCCCCATGCGCACCGCCTCCCGTCCCGGGAAGAGAAAGCGAGCCAGGGCATATCCAGCCGGCGCCCCCAGGGCCAGGGACAGGATCATCGTGAGCAGGGCAACCACCACGCTGTTGCGCGTGGCTGTCAACGTCCCCGTGGCGTTCACGAAGAACCGCATGGTCTCCACCGAGAACTCCAGCGGAAGCAGGGGACGTGGCCAGCGATACACGGCCATGCGCGGGCTGAAGGCCAGCAGCCCGATCAGGTAGATCGGGGCCAGCACCCACAGGGCCAAAAGCGAAGCTCCTCCATACCAGAGCAGGTCCGCGATCCGGGATCGCCCCTTCATCGCCCCATCTCCTCCGGGCGCACCCGCAGGACGTAGAGATAAAAGCCGGTCACCAAGGCGGACAGGGCCAGGATGATCAGAGAATACGCAGCGGCCACATGGGGGTTATGGGCCCCCGCATACCAGGCATAGGCCTCTGAAGCCAGGACCGGGAGGATCCCCCCACCCAGGGCCACCACCACGGCGAAGGTCTGGAAGGCGAAAAGGGTGCGGATGATCAAGGCCGCCTGCAGGCTGGGCCGCAGCAAGGGCAGGACCACGTAACGCAGTTTCTGAACCAGGTTCGCGCCGAAGACCTCAGCCGCCTCCCAGTATTCGCCCAGGATCATCTGCAATCCCGCCACCAGCGTGACCATCACGATGGCCGTGGCCCTCCACACCTCCGCGATCACCACCGCCAGGAGAATGCCGATCGGATGCTCATACGAGAGAAAGATGATGGGACGCTGGATCAATCCCAAAGCGCGCAGAATGACGTTGAGATATCCCCGCTCGGTGAAGACGGCCAGCCAGACCAGCCCCGCAGCCAGCTCCGAGATGGCCAGCGGGATCGCATACACGTAAAGGAAAAATCCGGCGCCGCGGCGCCGGGATTGCGCGATTAAGGCCATGATCAAGGCCAGAACCAGCTGCAGGGGGATCACCAGGGCGATCAGCACCAGCGTGTTGCGCAGGGCGGGCATGAAGCGGGTGTCCGCCAGCATGCGGCGGAAGGGCTCCCCGGACCAGGAGCCATCCGGGGCCTGGACGGCCAGCAACAGAGCCTGGACGCTGGGGAGAGCGATGAACAGCCCCAGGAAGAGGATGGCCGGCATCAACAGCGCCAGCGGCAATCCGATCTCGGCTTTCCGCCACCGACTCACCGCCGCCTCCCCGAAGGTCGGGAGGCAGACCCTCAGCCTGCCCCCCGACCGCGATCTCCGGGATCACCGCACCTGGCATGGTCCGGTGCTGGGCGGATCCGGCGGCCAGCAGGCGGCGCCGGTCTCGTTCAGGATCGCCTGCAGCTTGGCCGCCTCCTCCCGAAGCACCTTTTCGATATCCTCACCCTTTAACACAATGCGCTCCAGGGTGTCCCGGTTGACCTTGTTGAACTCGCCGGCCTTGCCGCCCAGGCCCACCGGCAACAGCGCCGGGATCGCATCCGGCGCCCCGGATTGCTTGACGACCGCCTCGCCTTCGATCCGGACATGAGCGGGCATATCCGCCGGCATGGGGACGTCCAGGACCGGGAAGAAGGCGACCTCGCGGAGAATGGTCAGCTGGGTCTCCGGCCGCGTGAGGAACTCGATCAACGCCTCCGCTCCTTCCCGGTTCGGCGCGCCTTTCACGATCCCGAGGCAGGCCAGCACCGGCATGAAGCCCCGCCCCTTGGGGCCCGCGGGCGCGGGGGCCGCGATGAAGTCACCCGGCCGCTCCTTGAAGGCGTTCACCAGCCGGGCCGTGTGATCCCAGGCGATCCACACCTCCTCGGCCAGCAACGGCTCCTGCATGAAATCATAGGTGGTGGATTGCGGGTTGACGTGCTCCCAGAGAGCCTTGAAGGACTTCCACATCTCCACCGCTTCCGGGCTCTTGTAAGTTGTGACGAAGGCGCCGGTGTAAGATGGATACAGATAGCCCTGGACGAAGCGATGGATCAGGCCCTTGGGACCCAGGGGGAACCCCAGACGGCGCTCCCCTGTCGCCTTATGGATGTTCTCCCCCCACTGCCGGAGCTGATCCCAGGTCAGGGCGTTGACATCTGCGCCCGCGGGCAGGTAGTCCAGCGCCTTCTTGTTGATCGCCAGGATATAAGTGGCTTGCATCCACGGGATGCAATATTGACGATCCGTGCCCAGCTTCCCCAGCTCCACGAACTGGGGGATCATCGGGCGATCCTTCAGGCGCTCCATCAGTGGGGTGAGATCCTCCAGGGCGTTGTCCCTGAGGAGCGTGACGAAGTTGCCATGCAACGCCCCCACCACATCCACCGTCACCTTGCCCGCCTGGATCTCCGCGCGGATTCGATCGTGGAAGGGACCTTCGTCCTCCGGGATGAACTCCACAGGGGCGCCGAAGGGTTTGAGGATCACGTTGCGCATCTTCTCCGCCTCCTCCACCGGCCGCAGCTGGGTGGAGAGGAAGAGGACCGGTTTGGGCGGCGGGGTGGGTGTGGGCGGAGAAGGCGTGGGGGAGGGCATAGCCGGCGGAGGCGGAGCGGTGGGAGTCGGCGTGGGAGGTGCCACCGGCTGACAGGCGAGGGACAGGGTGAGGGCGACCGTGAAGAGAGCCCAGAGCCTTCGAGCGCGCATGATCCACCTCCTGATCGTTCAATCTGGGAACGGATGGCTTTCCGGCAACATATAACCCGTGAGGGCAGCGATCCGCTCCGCCGCCCTCGGGACCGCCGCTTCCAGCGGACGACGGCCAAGCAACACGTCCTCCACCAGTGCCTGCCATTCCTCCGAAACCCGGGCGTAAGCCGGTATGGAAGGGCGCGGCCGCCCCTGCTCCACCCAACGCTGCGTCCGCGCCAGGAACCCTTCTCGCTCCCCAGCCAGATGGGAGAGGGCATGGATCCAGGGAGGATGGCGCCCGGTCATGCGGGCGAACACCCGCAAGGGCTCCCCCTCCACGGCCTGCCGCAACAACGCCAGAGCCTGCTCCGGATGGCGAGATTGGCGATAGATCCCAAAAGCCATGCCCCCCATCAGGCCGGCCGGACGTCCGTGCGGTCCCGCCGGAATAGGGACGACTCCCAGTCGCTCCAGGAAGGTCGCTTCGTCCCATCCGGCCGCCTGCCGGATCAAATCCGCCTCATAGGTGCCCCCCACCGCCATCACCACCCGTCCCTCCGCCAGCCAGAGGGCCGCCTGCTCCCGATGGAAGGCGGTCACCTCCGGGGGCATCAGCTGGTGTTCCCAGATCAACGCCCGCAGGAAGGCCAGCGTCTCATAAGTGGCCGGCTGATCCAGCAGGACCCAACCCCCACTCACCAGCTCGCCCCCATTCGACCAGAGGAAGGGAAGGGTTTGATAGGTGGTGGTCTCGCCACCCGTCCGGCCGGCCACCATCGCCAGCGGATAAGGGCCCAGGCCGTAACGTCGGCGGACCTCCGGTTGTCGAAAATGAGCCCCTACCCGGAGCAGATCCTCCCAGGTGGTCGGTGGGCGCAGCCCTTCCGCCTCCAGCAGATCCCGCCGCACCCACAGGACGCTGACATCCATGCTGATGGGGATCCCATACAGGTGTCCTTCGAAGACCCACGCGGAGCGGGGGCCCGGCATCAGCGCGGCCAGCGCCTGGGTCTCCCAAGCCGGATCGATCTCCCCAACGGCTCGTAGATAGCGAAGGGCTACGAACTCCGCCAGCCACGCGGAATCCAGGATAGAAAGATCGGGAGCCTCGCCGTTCCCCACTGCCTCCATCAATGCCCCACGCAACTGCAGAAAAGGGACCTGCTCCACGGCCAGCTCCATCGGCTGGTCTGGATGCAGCTGATTCCAGCGGGCGACAGCGAGATCCAGGGGGATCCGCCAGCGGGGATGGGAGATCACCACCCGCAACACCAATGGACGGCTCGCCCCCCCGTTTCGAGGGGCAACAAAGGTGCCCCGCCCCCGCTGACGGAGGATCAGGCCCTCCCGCGCCAGATCCTCCAGGGCCTGACGGATCGGCGCCCGGCTGATCCCATAACGGGCGCAAAGCTCCGCTTCCGTGGGCAGACGATCCCCTGGCCGGAGCCGACCCTCCAAGATCTCCGACCGCAGGAGCTGCTTCAGCTGCTCGTGAAGCGGGATCCCCAGGGCGGGATCCAGCCGCCGACGCGCCCCCATTCCCCATCCTAACGCCTAAGTTTGTTATAATGATATATAAAATTCTGAGGTTGTCAAGGAAACGGTGGAGTGGGTCCTCGCGCCTCCGCGCGTTCCAATCCGGCTGGAGCTCATCGACAGGAGGACTTGATGATTCACCAGGACTTGCGACCGGCGGCAGAGGAAGTCTTGCGGCGCAACGATCGCGGGGCCTTCACCGCCCCTTCCCCCCGGCAGTATCCCCACCTCTGGCTGTGGGACGCGGGGTTCGCCGCCCTGGGCTGGGCGGCCTTAGGGGATTTCGAGCGGGCTTACCGGGAGATCCGCGCCGCCCTCCGGGGGCAGTGGCGCAACGGGATGCTCCCCCATGTGGTCTTCTACGAGTGGCCCAGTGCCTATTTTCCGGGCGCCGATGTCTGGCGCTCCGATCTGGCCGCAGAAGCGCCGGCGGAGCTCCCCACCTCCGGCATCACCCAGCCCCCGGTCCTGGCTTTCGTGGTCGAGATCCTGACCCGCCATGATCCGGATCGCGGGCGCGCGGCGGCCTTCCGCCGGGAAGCCTTCCCCGCGCTCCGCGCCTATCACCGGTGGCTCCACATCCTTCGGGACCCCCAGGGCATGGGCCTGAGCCTTCTCGTGCACCCCTGGGAGTCCGGGATGGACAACAGCCCCCTGTGGGACGCGGCCCTGGCCCGGGTGCCGGTGGGGGATCTGCCGCCCTATCGCCGGGCCGATGCCCGCTGGGTGCCCGAGGAGCAGCGGCCTCGCTCCGCCGACTACGACCGCTTCCTGGCCCTCATCCTCCACCTGCGATCGCATTGCTACGGGGAAAGCGGCGTCCGAACCTCCCCCTTCCGGGTCTATGACGTTCTGTTCAACGCCCTTCGCCATCGCTCGGAGGAAGCCCTCCTGGCCATGGCAACGGCGCTCGGGGAGCCGACCGGGGAGATCGAGGGGTGGCTGGCGCAAGGCCGCGCCGCCTTTCAGGCCTATCTATGGGATCCGGCGCGCGAATTCTTCCTGGACTGGGACGCGGTGGCCGAGGCTCGGATCCCGGTGATCGCGGCGGGCGGGTTCCTGGCCCTCTACGCGGGCCTGGCCACCCCGGAGCAGGCCCGTGAGATGGTGGCGCGCTATCTCACGAACCCGGAGGCCTTCGCCCCGGACGGCGGGACGCGCTATCGGGTGCCCACGGTGAGCAAGGCGGAGCCGGGTTGGGAGCCCCGACGCTACTGGCGAGGGCCGATCTGGATCAACCTCAACGCCCTGATCGCCCACGGCCTGCGGCGCTACGGGTTCACCGATCTGGCCGAGCAGATCCGCGCCGACACCTTCGCCCTCGTCGCTCGCTCAGGGTTCTGGGAATACTACGACCCCCGCACCGGGGAAGGGCTGGGGATCGAGGGATTCACCTGGTCCGCCGCCCTGATCCTCGCCTGGGACCTGCTGGAGGTCCCCGAAACAAGGTAGGGGCGACCGGCTGGTCACCCCTACGCCTCCCTACCATCCCGCCCCGGAACCTGCAAGATGCGGGGAGGGCACGGAGGGTCGGTCAAAGACGATATGGGAGCCGGGGGCCATTTCCTTGTGGCGGGTCAGGGGACGGAACAGGGAGGCCAGGATCCCCTGCTCGCGCTCCGGCATGCCGGTGGCGAGGGGCTGCCCCAGCGGATCGAAGACGGCGGCCGAGGGGCCGGGCTCCCCAAACAGTGGGGACGCCCGCACCAGGAAGACCCGGTTCTCATCCGCCCGTGTCCGGGCGAGGAGATCGTCGGTCGCCCGGCGGGCGGAGGGGAACCAGATCAGCAGCTCCGCGCCCTGCGCCATCAGGCTGCGGGCGATCTCCGGCGCCCAGATCTCCTGCGATCCCAGCACCCCGAGGCTGCCCCATGGCGTCTCCAGCGCTCGCGGTGGCTCCCCCACGCGGTGGCGGGCGATCTCCTGCCCACGGTCGATGAGATGGATCCCCACGCGACCCTCATCCGCCAGGGGAGCGATCAGGGCGCAGGCCAGCCGGGCGCTGAGGGCCTGGAGGGCATCGAGGGCTGTCGCCTGCTGATAGGCCGGAGCGCGCTCCCATCCCTCCGGGATGCCGGGCAGGATCAGAAGGGAGGCCCCCTGGCGGGTCAGGCGCTCCCCCAGCTCCTCCACCCGTCGCCGCCACGCCTCCGGATCCTCATAGGGCTTCAGCTGGAGGACGCCCACCCGGAGATACATCGAATCCGCCGGGATCGGCTCCCGGAGCCGCCGGGCCACCGGGAGCGCCTCCCCCGGCGTGTTCCACCACGGAGCGGACGCGGAGGGCCGCGCGCGGGGGCCGGGCGCCGTCGCCAGATCGACCTCCGCCAGCACGATCTCCTCGCGATCCGGGCTCCCCAGCGCCCGATAGGCGCCGTCCGGCCCCACCACGCCGCTTCGTCCGCAATAGAGGATGCTCTCGGCCTCCGCCCCCACCTTATTCGCCCAGGCGATCCAGAGGCCGTTCTCCAGGGCCCGGGCGGGCAGGAGGTAGGTCACCTGGGGGTTGGTCCGGGCCTCGGGGGCCCCGGTGGAGGTCACCAGAGCGGTGGCGTCGAGGATCAGGCGGGCACCCTGCATGGCCAGGGCGCGGGGGATCTCCGGCATGCGGGCATCCGCGCAGATCATCAGCCCCACCCGTCCGAAAGGCAGATCGAACACCGGCAGGTCGGAGCCGGGGTCGAACCATTCCCGATCGAAATGCCAGAGGAAGAGCTTGTCGTGGAAGCCCAGGACTTGGCCCTGGGGGTCGAGGAGGGCCATGGAGTTGCGTAGCCGCCTGGAGGGATGGGGGCGGACGAGGCCCACGGCCACATAGGCCCGGTGCCGGCGGGCCTTCTCGCCGAACAGGTGGAGGACCTCCTCCAGCGGGCGGGGCTCGGCGCGATGATAAGCCTCCAGGGAGTGGAGGTAGTAAGCGGGATAAGTGCACTCCGGCAGCAGGATGAGGTCCGGCCGGTGGCGTCCGGCCTCCTCCACGCCCTGCAACGCCCGCTCCAGGGCCTCTTCCGCCCGCTCCAGCCCGAGGGCCTCCAGCTGCACACAGGCGATCCCGAGGCGGGACATTTTCACCTCCTGCGATGCTTTGTATGTGTGGGATCTGTATGCGTGGAATCTTCGATCCGCCCCTCAACAGCCTCCTGGGTCAAGCGCTCACATCCGGGCTCGTTGGATCGGTTCCGGCGACCCGGAGAGATGCAGGCCTTCACTCCAGGATCTCATAAGGGCTTGGGGTGGGCCACTGCGGGAGCAGCCCCATCAGCATGATGCCCGCCACCACGCACAGGCGCACCGGCTCCGTCCCGGTGTTGAACACGCGATGGGCAGTGTTCTCACGGTTGTAGATGGCATCCCCGGCCTCGAACTCGTAACGCTCCCCCTCTGATTCGATGTAACCCCTGCCCTGGAGGACGAAGTAGACCTCCTCGCAGTTATGCCGGTGCAGGGGCGTGTGCGCGCCGAGATCGATCTCCACGATCCCCATAATCAACGTCTTGGTGGGGAAGCCCGTCTCCGGGTAAATCACCTTCCAGTCCCGCACGCCAGGCATGCGCTCCATGGGAGCGCCGCTCAAGAACTCCGAAGGCTTGATCACCACGCGGCGCGTTCCTCCCATCCGGCTACCTCCTGGCAAGTTAAAGGAGAAACGATCTTTACGCGTAGTATTGCATCAAGCAGGCAGAGAGCAAGAAGCCGAGGAGCATCGATTCGAACCGGCTGTGAGACGGGAGCGCCGCATGCTCTCATTGCTTCCTTGATGCCGATGCGGCTTATAGCTCCACAAAATGAGCATCCAGCGATAGACCTTCCGGTGAAGCGCAAGGCCGCGTGGCAACCAGCCGGATCCCGTAAACTGAAAGGCGATCCTTCCGGGGAGGCCTGCGATGTCCCTGGTGCGCTACGAACATCTGAACGGAGAAGAGGCGCGTCAGATCCTGACGGCGCGTCGGCTGGCCATCCTGCCCATCGGAGCCCTCGAGGCCCACGGACCTCACCTCCCGGTGGGCACGGACAATCTGCTGGCCCAGGCCATCGCCGAGCGAGTGGCCGAACAGCTCGGAGGAGTGCTGCTGCCCCTCCTCCCCTATGGCCAGGTCTGGTCCCTTCAGGATTTCCCGGGATCCCTCTCGGTCTCCAACGAGATCCTGAGCGGTCTCCTGGTCGACCTGGGGCTCAGCCTCCAGCGGCAGGGGGCGGCGATCCTGGCCGTGATCAACGGCCACATCGGCAACGGAGCCGCCCTCCAGTCGGCCGCCCGCCGCCTCTACGCCCTCAAAGGTCCCGTGATGTATGTTTTCACCTACCCCGGGCTCGGCGAGGCCGCCGCGCGGATCTGCACCTCCCGTCCCCTGCCCGGCGGCTACTTCCACGCCGATGAGATCGAGACCTCTATGGTCCTCTATGTCGCCCCTGAACACGTGCGTCCAGATCGGATGATCCGGGAGGAACCCCAACTCCCCCCCGACTTCCCCTACCGCCCGGTCCCCTGGACCGAGATCACTCGCACCGGCGTCCTCGGGGACCCCACCCTGGCCACGGCGGAGAAAGGGGCCGCCCTCATAGAGGCCGTCGTCGCCCAAATCGTCCCCGTTCTCCGCCTCGCCCTCCAGCGGCTCGGGTGAAAACGAGAGGGGCGGGCTTTCCGCCCGCCCCTCCCATCCTTCCGCGCAGGCCCAGATACCCCCGAGGGAAGCCTCCGGCCCGGATACCCTCAGCGGCCCAGGATCCGGCCGATGAGGGCGATCAGCAGGGGCCAGAGCACGTAATCCGTGTCCGAGGCCCAGCTGAAGAAATCGCCGATGGCGAACCCCAGCACCGGCCACATCAGCGCCTGCCCCACGCCCATCAGCACCCCGGCCACCACGCCGCCCAGGATGGCCCCAGGGATCCCCCAGTATTTGTTCCCATACACGCCGGCGGTGGCCCCATGGAACCAAACGGACATGGTGGGGGCGAAGATGAAGAACGGATAACGACCCGCGGCGAAGAGGAGGGAGACCAGGACCATGGTCAGCATCCCGATCAGGCCGCCATAGGCCATGGAGACCTGGCCGTAAGGGAAGAAGAGGGGGCAATCGAGGGCAGGGATGGCACCGGGGACGATGCGCTCGGCGATGCCCTTGAAGGAGGGGATCAGCTCGGCGATGATCATCCGCACGCCCATGATCAGGATGGCGAAGCCGGCGGCGAAGTTCAACGCCTGCAGCAGGACCCAGATGATGGGATGCTTGCCCGCCTTGCCCGCCGCCTCCACCACGAAGCTCACGTTCAGGGCGGCCATGATGAGGTAGACCACCAGGAAGGTGGCCGCCATCAGCAGCATGGGCTCCCGCAACCACTCCAGGGCCCTCGGGAAGCGAAGGGCCTCCATGTCCCCCACCTGCCGCTTCCCTCCCCCCGACAGCAGGCGGGACAGCCACGCCGTCGCCAGGACGGTCAGAGAGGAGGAGTGGCCCAGGACGAACCCGCTGCCCTCGTTGACGAAGAGATCGAACCGATGGGTATACCAGGGCTGGATGGTCTGATAGAGGCCGGTGAACAGACTGGCCACGATCACCAGGGCCGCCCCCTCCAGCCCCAGGATATACCGGAAGGCGGAGACGAAGATCACCGCGTTCCAGAAGATGAGATGGCCGGTGAGGTAGATGTACTTAAACCCCAGGCCGCCGAGGAACCGCGTGAGGAGCACGTTGATGAGGAAGGCGAAGAGCATGACCAGGCCGATCTGGATCCCGAGCTCGCTGATGATCTTCTGGGTCCCGATCTGGATCTGGACCGGCGGCAGGCCCAGGGTCTTCCCGGCCAGCTCCCCCAGCGGGAGCAGCGCCTGGACCATCAGGTTGACTCCGGCCAGGAGGATGAGCAGCCCGATGGCCGTCTTGAGGGTCCCGGAGATCGTCCGCTCGACCCGCTCCCGGAGCAGGAGGAAGCCCAGCAAAGCGATCAGCCCCAGGAAGAGGGACGGCTCCTGCATGAACTTCTGGATGAATTCCAGAACAGCGCGCAAGGCCTCCATGGCGACCTCCTATGGGGGATTCTGGATCAGGGACCGCACCAACTCCTTCCATTGCTCGGGGGTTCCCAGGCGCGCGGCCGCTTGCGCGAGCTCGTCGGCCCGCGCCAGGATCTCCGCCAGCTGGCGCAGGAGATCGATATGGGCCGATCGATCGGGGGTCGCAAAAGCGATGAGCACACGAACAGGGTCGTTGTGCGATCCGAAACGGACGCCCTCCCGGACCACCACGAGGGACAGACCCAGGCCGTTGGCCCCATCCTCCGGCCGGGCGTGGGGGATGGCCACCCCGGGGGCAATGGCGATGTAAGGGCCCAGCTCCTGGCAGGTCCGAACCATATGATCCACATACGAAGGCGTGACCAGGCCGTCAGCCGCCAGGAGCTCCCCGCTGATCCGAACCGCCTCCTCCCAGGAGCCCACGCGCTCCAGGATGCGGATGCGCCCGTCCAGGGCTTCCAGGAAATCCACGGGCTTACCCCTCCAGCCGCCGCACGGCGGCCAGCAACTTCTCCTGGATCTCCGCCTTGTTCCCGTAGTTGGTGACCGCCACGATCTCCCGGGCCCGGGCCCGCTGCCGGAACATCTCCGCCAGGTCCGGGCCGGTGACGATGATGTCGGCCGCGATGGTGGGCGCCAGGGTGGCATCGGCCGTCTCCACCACCGCCGGGACGCCCGCCTTTTTCAGGATCTCCTCCACCGTCATCTTCAGGTAAAGGGCGGTCCCGGTCCCCAGCCCGCATGCCGCCACGACCCGGATCGGTGGCTTCCCGCTCACGGTGCACCTCCTCCTGCCCTCCCTGAAGGTTTCGGTGCCTGACGTCCTGGACCGCTTATCCGATGGCCAGCGCCCGCGCCGGGTTGTGGATCAGGAGATCCCGGATCGCCTCCTCCGACACCCCTTCCGAGCGCAGCCACGGGACGAAGCGCAACAGGATATACGTGAGCCCCGGCCCGCCTCCGGTCCCATAGCTGGGCCAGTAGGATTTGCGCGCCATATCCCCGCCCAGCAGGATCTGCTTCCCGTAGCCCTCGGCGATCAGACGCCGGATGAACTCGACCCGGAGGCGATCCGGAGCGTATTTCTCCTTGCTGATCTGGTCGTAGCTCAGGTAAACCCCCGCCCGGGCCAGGGCCAAGTGATACTCCCATTCCATCCGGCGGTCGACGTGCCCGATGATCACCCGGGCCGGATCCACTCCTTCGGACCGCAGGAGGGCCACCTGCTCCAGGCCCATCGTGCCCGCCTCGGTGTGGGTGGAGATGGGCGCTCCGGTGAGGCGATGGGCGATGGCAGCGGCCCGGAAGACCTTCTCCTCGTTCGGCGTGATGCAGTTCAAGCTGCTGCCGGCCTTGATGACCCCGGCCCGGATTCCCGTCCCGTCGATGCCCTCCACGATCTCCCGCACGAACCGATCGGCCAGCTCGTGGACCGAGCGCCCTTCCACCCAGGGGCCGGAGAAGGCCTCCTTGTGGTGGCCGGTGGCCGCGATCAGATACACGCCGGCCGCCTGGGAGATGCGATACAGGGCCTGGACGTCGCGGCCGTAATCGGGTGGGGACATCTCCACCAGCGCCTGCCCGCCCGCTTCCCGGAACCCGCGCAGCTCCTCGATGGCGACGTCCTCGCGGTCCAGGATCAGGTCCGCATCCTCCACCGGGGGCCGGCAGAAGACGTGCTCATGGGCGTAGCAAACCCCCAGGGATTCCGGGGGGATATCGCCGGTCACCGTCCGAATGATCGCCACAGGGCTCCCCTCCGCTTTGGGATCACGGAACGCGCGCCGTCTCGCCGGCGAGGGCCCGGGCCTCCCGGGCCCGGCGGACCAGCTCCTCCTTCCGTCCTCCGCGGATCAGATGGCGATCCGCCAGCCAGGTGCCGGCGCAGGCGAGCACATTAGGCAGGCGCAAGTAATCCCGAAGGTTCTGCGCCTGGATCCCCCCGGTGGGGATGAAGCGAATCTGGGGGAAGACCGGCGCCAGGGCCTCCAGGGCCCGCACCCCGCCCAGGGCCTCAGCGGGGAAGAACTTGAGCACCTCCCACCCCTGCCGCCAGGCGGCCATGACCTCTGAGGGAGTCGCCACCCCCGGGATCAGGAGGACCCCCCGCTCCTGGCACCAGCGTCCCAGCTCAGGTTCCCAGCCTGGGGAGACCAGGAACTCCGCCCCTGCGGCCACCGCCTGCTCCGCCTGCTCCGGGGAGAGGATGGTCCCCGCCCCGATGCGCAGGAGCGGATGGGCCCGCCGCAGATATCGGATCACCGCGGCGGCCGCCGCAGTGCGGAAGGTCACTTCCAGGATCAGGATCCCGGCCTCTTGCAAGGCGTCCGCCAGGATGCGGGCCTCCGCCTCGCTTTCCAGGGTCGCCACCGGGATCACCCGGACCTGGGCCATGGCCTCCAGGATCCCGCCTGATCGTTCCGTCACGGCCTCGCCGTTCATCGGTGGGCCTCCGGGGACCTCTGGAGATGACGGTTCAGGACTTCCGTGGCGGCCCCCTTGTCGGTGATCAGGATGTCGATCAGGCCGCTGCGCAGGGCCGCCAGGATCGCCGGGGCCTTCACTGTCCCTCCGGCCACTGCGATCACACAGGGGATGCGCCGGATGTCCTCCAGGGTGAGGCCGATGGTCCTTCGATCGAAGGGCGTGCTCACCGGGCGCCCGTCCAGGTCCAGATACCGCGCGCAGAGGTAGCCGACGGCGCCCCGCCGGCGCAGCTCCGCCAGGTCCTCCTCCGAAAGGTATCCGGCGCGCTTCAACGAGGAGGCCTCGGCCTGGGTCGTCCCGATGCCCACCAGCAACAGGTCCGCGTTCCGGGCCAGGTCCAGGACCTCCTTGATGGCCCGCTCCTCCAGCAGGCGCTGGGCCACCTCCTCGCGCTCCACCATCACCGGCGCGTGCAGGTAATATCCCTGAGCCCCCAGGGTCTCCGCCATCTTGCGGACGATGGCCGGGGTATCACAGGGCTGACGTCCCCCCAGGGCCCCCAGGCACTGGACGATCCGCAGCCGTGGATACGAGGAAGAAGGAAGCGCCTGGACCACCTCCCACAGGGTGGCCCCCCAGGTGACGGCCACCGTCATCCCGTCCCGGAGGTGGGGGAGCACCTCGAGGGCGGCCAGCTTCCCCAGCTGGCCGAGCAGCTCCCGGTAGGAGGAGTTCTCCGCATCCAGGACGCGGGCGCCTTGCAGGGAGAAGGCCTCCATCAGCTGGCTTTCCAGGTGGGGGACGGTTTTCACCGGCCACTGGATGTGGATCTGGACGATGCGCTTGCGCCGCGCCTCGCTGAGGAGTCGGGAGACCATGGAGCGGCTCAGCCCCAGCCGCCGGGCGATGCGGGCCTGATCCCAGCCGCGCTGGTAATACAGGCTGGCCACATAGGCCAGCAGCTCCTCACGGGTCGGAAACGGAGAAGACGTCCTCCGAGGCATCCCCATCCCACGCGCCGGAAGGATTCCCGCTCACCGCCCGCCAGCCCCAGGCCTCTCTCCGCCTGTTGAGCAAACGTGCGTTTTATGCAACTACGTTCAAAGCGATTATAAACGGGGTTTTCGGGCCTGTCAACCCCTCGGCCCGAGATTGGGGATCGAGAAGGTTGAGAGTCAAAGGAAGGCTTAATCGTTCGGCCTCATCCCCCACCGGAGGATGAGGCCCGCAGGTTCCTTCGCTCGGAGGGACGATGAAGGGGTCGCGTCTGCCGCCAGGCGCCGGCCAGCCCGTAGGGGAAAGCCAGCACGACGATCACGTAGAAAAGACCGAACAGCAAGAACCAGATGGGGCCGAACACCCGGTTGAACAGATAGCCGACGAGCTCCAGCAACGCCGCGCCGAACATCGGGCCGCTCAGGGTCCCCACCCCGCCCACCAGAGTCATCAGCAGCGCCTGGATCGTGGTGTTCACGCTCAGGAGCGAAGGGGTGGCGTTTTTGTTCAGCAAAGCGTTCAGCGATCCCGCCAGGGCGGCCAACGTCCCGGAGAACACGAAGGCCAGCAGCCGGAAGACGAAGGGGGAATAGCCCAGCGCGACCGCGCGCTCCTCGTTCTCCCGCAAGGCAACCCAAACCCGGCCGGTGGGAGAATCCACCAGCCGTCGCGCCAGGAAATAGGCTCCCACCATGAAAAACAGAGCCAGATAGTAGAACCGCAGGCGATGCACCGCCGGATCCAGCCAGACCGGGACGGGGATGCCTTGAAGGCCGTCCTCGGCGCCCGTGTATTGCCGGAAATCCGGAGCCTCGCTCAGGATGAAAGCGGCTTGAGCCAGCGCCAGGGTCACCATCGCCAGATAAACCCCTCGTACCCGCAGGGACAGAACGCCCACTAACCCGCTGAACACTGCCGCGAGGAGCACGGTGGTCAGTAGGGCGATAGGAAGGGAGGCGTGGAGATGCTTGAGCAGGATGCCTGTGGCATAAGCCCCGCCGCCGAAGAACAACGCGTGGCCGAAAGACAGAACGCCCGTGTAACCGATCAGGAGATCGTAGCTGAGCGCGTAGACTGCCATCACGTAGACGCGGATCAACAGGCCCTGGAGGAAGCGGGGCCATCCGGCTTCCACGGGCTCGCGGAAGACCCCGCTGAGTAGGAAGGGCAACGCGACCAGGATGCCCAGGCCGATCAGCCAGCCCCTGTGCGGTTGGATCCATCGCCGGAGCACTTGAAGCGGCGAAAGGCTCACCCACCGTCCTCCGATTCGCTCCATCCGCGCTGCCTCCTGGGATTTCCTCACCCCAGCATTCCAAGGATGACCCGGCCGCTCATTATCAGGTTGGTGAGCTGGTTTTCTGACCGAACAGGCCGCCCGGTCGGATCAAGAGAACCACTGCCATGATCAGCACGGTGGAGGCCCGGGCAACGGCCGGGGAGAAGCGGAGGGCCTCCGCCATGCCCGGGAGCGCGATCCCCACTGTGACCAGGTAGTCCCCGAAAGCCCGGGCCAGACCCACCAGCATCGCTCCCGCCGCGGCACCCCCGTAGTGCCCCATGCCGCCGATGATCACCGCGATGAAGGCCTGGAGCAGGAACTCCAGCCCCATCGCCGGGCTCAGGCCCAGGAACGGGGTGGCCACCACGCCGCCCAACGCCGCCAGGGCGGAGCCCATGGCGAACATCCCGGTGAACAGCCGCCGCACCGGGATCCCCAGGGCTTCCACCATCTCCCGATCCTCCACGGCGGCCCGCACCGCCATGCCGACGCGGGTCCATCGCAACCACAGGCCGATCCCGGCCCACATCGCGATCCCCACGCCAATGATTAGCAGCCGATAGGTAGGGAAAGGACGCCCCAGCACGTCCAAGGAGGCACATCCTTGACTCAGCCACTCCCCGATGGATGAGGCCAGGCACGGCGCGGCGAAGAGAGAGGGACGCGGCAGCGGGGCATAGTTCGCGGGTCCCCAGACCACCCGCACCAATTCCGTCCCCACGTAGGACAAGCCCAGGGTCAGGAGGACCTGATAGATGGGGCGGGCGTAAAGAGGACGAATCAGCGTAGCCTCTATTCCAGCGCCCAGGGCGCCGCCAGCCAGGGTCCCGGCGAAAAGCGCTATGAGGAAACGGAGATCCGCCGGACTTCCCAGGATCCAGCGCTCCAAGGGCTCCCGGCCGATCAGCATCAGGATGCCCAGCCCCAACAGGCCGGCGGAAAGGGCCCCCGCGCGACGCAAAGACGTGGCGCGACGCCCCAACAGCCACCCGCCGCACAGACCTGCCAGCCCCATGGCCACCATGCGGGCGAAGACGATCCCCAACGGCTCCTGGGCAAGCGGGGTGGGGATCGAGCCGCCGGGCACCGTGCTCCCGAAGGCGACCAGCTTCCCGAGGTTGTAGTTCCAGAAAGCGAGGGCTCCCAGCCCAACCATCCCCAACCCGTAGAGGGATCGGGACACCGGCAGTCGGCCCCCTGTAGCCTGCCCTATCACGATCCCAGCCCCCAGGGCCAGCCATAACGGGATCACATTGAGCAACAGGCGCGGGTTCTGGTAAGCAGTCCAGCCAATGTAAGCTCCCAGCATAAACAGCGTGCCGTGCGCAAAATTGATCACATCCATCATCCCGAAGATCAGAGAGAGGCCGGAGGCGACCAAGAAGAACAAGGAGGCCAGGGTGAGGCCGGAGAGCACCACAGAGGCCCAGACCGGAGAAGGGAGGAAGAGGGCAGGGAGCCCCACGAGAGCCAGGAGGACCAGAGCGATCACCCATGTTCCCTTCATAGGGTTACTCCCAAATAGCGCTCGAGCCATCCTCGGTTTTCCCGCAACTCCGCCATCGGTCCGCTTCGCACCACCCGCCCGTCCTCCATCAGGAGGTAATGGTCCGCCACATGCTGGACGGCGTGAAAGTTCTGCTCCACCAGGAGGATCGACACCTCCCCGCGCAGCTGGTGGATGGCACCCATAACCTGCTCCACCAGCATCGGGGCTAAGCCCTCGCTGGGTTCATCGATGAGGAGAAGGCGGTTCTCTGGGACCAGAGCGCGGGCGATGGCCAGCATCTGCTGCTGGCCACCGGATAAAAGGCCGGCGGGCTTTTTCAGCGCTGCCTTCAGATCCGGGAAAAGATGGAAGATCCAATCCGCCCTTCGGGCCAGATCCCCTCGGCGTCGCTCTGCCAGCTTCAGGTTTTCTTCCACCGTAAGGCCCCGAAAGATCGCCCGATGCTCCGGCACGTAGCCGATGCCCCGCCGCGCGATCTCATCGGTGGGACGCCCCCGGAGTTCCTCCCCCAGGAACCATATGCTTCCCTGGGTGGCCGGCCAGAGGCCCATGATGGTGCGCAGGGTGGTGGTCTTTCCCACCCCGTTTCGGCCCAGCAGGACAGTCAGGCTTCCTGCCTTCACCGCGAAAGAAACCCCCTTCAGGATGTGAAAGGACCCAACGAACGTATGAACCTCCTTCAATTCGAGGACGGCATCCATGTCCGTTCCCCCAAGTATGCGCGTTGGACTTCCTCATCGCGGGCGATCTCCTCCGGAGTGCCTTCCGCCAGCACGCGCCCGTGATGGAGGACGGTTACCCGATGGGCCAAGCGCATCACCAGGTCGATCTTGTGCTCGATCAGGAGGATGGTCCGCCCTCGCCGCTGATGGATCTCCTCGATGAGGCGGATCAAGCGAGGGATCTGCTCGAGAGCCATCCCGGACGCCGGCTCGTCCAGCAGCATGAGCTCCGGCTCCTGAGCCAGGAGCATCGCGATCTCCAGCCATCGCCGATGTCCGTGGGAGAGAATACGAGCCGGGAGATCAGCCAGCTCCGCCATGCCGATCTCGTGCAGCACCGCCCAGGCCCGATCCAGATACCGATGGAGCCGGCCGGCCGGGACCCAGAAGCGGAAGTTATCGGGCCCCAGGGCCTGGGCGGCCAATCGCACGTTCTCCAGGACGCTCAGGTTAGGGAAGACATGAATAAGCTGATAGGCGCGGCCGATCCCCAGATGCGCCCGACGGTAAGGAGGGAGATCCGTGATGTCCTGGCCCCGGTAGAAGATACGGCCGGCGCTGGGACGCAATGCACCTCCGATCAGGTTGAAGAGCGTGGACTTGCCGGCTCCGTTCGGCCCGATGAGGGCATGGATGGCGCCCGCCTCTACCCGCAGATTCACCCGATCCACCGCCCGCAACCCTCCGAAATCCTTTGTCAATTCCCGGGTCTCCAGAAGAATCTCCCCTGGCATCCCTCCCCTCCCTGGACCTTGGCCGGCCGCCTCCGCTTGCCGGATCCTCCCTTCGCCTTTATCCTCGAGAAGGGTTCGCCCCGGTGAGGGCGGGCAGCGCCCCGTGCCCCTCAGCTGCCCGCCCCTCACCGCCTACGGTTTGGGACAGCGCTCCTGATAGGGACCCTCCAGCATGCACGGCGGCGCTGTCTCCTCCGGCGAGAACTCCTTGATCAGCTCGAAGAACCGGAACTGGGGATCCTTGGGATCCTTCAGGCGGACCAGATACATCGGC
Organism: Thermoflexus hugenholtzii; assembly: GCF_018771565.1. Classification (NCBI taxonomy): domain Bacteria; kingdom Bacillati; phylum Chloroflexota; class Thermoflexia; order Thermoflexales; family Thermoflexaceae; genus Thermoflexus; species Thermoflexus hugenholtzii. The sequence continues at coordinate 1,645,987 of NZ_CP076326.1, forward strand.
TGCAGAGCGACATGGTCGTAGGGACGGATGATGTAAGTGCCCTTTGGGCCCTGGAAGGTCATGCCCTCAAAGACGGGGATCAGGGCCTCCGCCCGGGCATCGCCGTTGGTTTTCTTCAGTCCCTCGACGACCATGATCGCCGCGGCCATGCCGCCCGCGGTGAAGAGATCGGGCGGCGTCCCGAACTTCTCCTGGTGACGTTTCACCAGCCAGTCGTTGACCGGGTTCTTAGGCAACGTGTAGTGATAGACACTCACGCCGACCGCTCCCACCGCGGAGATATAGCCAGAGGCGATGCTCTGGTTGTCCCCCATCCCGGTGGCCACCGTCATCTTCTGGAAGATCCCCAGGTCCTGCATCTGCTGAAAGAGCGGCACAAACCCTGCGCCGGCCCAGGTCACGATGAGGACCTCCGCGTTGGCATCCAGCACCCGCTGGAGGTAAGGGGTGAAATCCGTGGTCTCCAGAGGGATGAAGATCGTCCCTGCGCCCTCAGGGGTGTCATTGATGGTGAAGCGGCCGCCCAGGCTTTTCACCACATTGTAAAAAGCACGGGCAGAGCCGTGGCCGAAAGCGTAATCCGGGGCGATCTGCACAAAGGTCTTGCCCATCTCGATCAGGGCCTTGCCCATCGTCAGGGCATCCTGCACGCTGGTCCGGCTGGTCCGGAAAGTATAGGGATTGAAGTTCTTGCCGGTGATGTCCGGGCTGGCCGCCGGCTCCGCGATCAGGATGACTTTGTGCTCCTCGGCCACCTTCTGGACGGCCAGGGTGACGCCGGAGCTGGGGGCTCCCACTAAGATCTCCACGCCCTCGGCCTCGATGAGCTCGCGGGCTTGGGCCACCCCTTTCTCCGGGTCGCTGGCATTGTCGCGGATGATCACCTGGATGGGGCGGCCCGCCACCGCCATCGTCCCGCCGGTGGCGTATTCCAGGCCCAGCATGAAGCCGTTCTCCAGCATGGGTCCATAGAGCGCCAGAGAGCCGGAGCGGTCGGTGAGCAGGCCGATCTTCAACGGCTTGCCCGGTGTTGGGGATGGAGTGGGGGCCACCGTGGGCGTGGCCGGGGCAGGCGCCGCGGTGGGCGTCGGCGAGGGCACCGCCGGCGCTGCGCAGGCCCCAGCCAGCAACAGAAGAACCATCCATCCTACCAGACGGTAACACTTCATCTCCCACCTCCTTCTGTTCAGGTTCGCTGATCATCGGCAGGACGCCGAGGATCGCCTCCCGGAGCCAGAACGACCGCTTCCCCGCGCAGCACCTCCTCGCCGTGCTGGTTGAGGCAGCGTGTCGCCAGGGTGATCACCGGCTTGTCCTCTCGGATTCGGACCACCTCCACCACCGCGGTGACCGTGTCACCGAGGTAGACCGGCCGGAGGAACTCCAAAGTCTGGCGGAGGTAGATCGTCCCCGGACCCGGCAATATCCGCCCCAGGACGGCGGAGATCAGCCCCGCCACCAGCATCCCGTGGGCGATGGGCCGGCCGAAGCGGGTGTTTCGGGCGAACTCCTCATCCAGATGCAACGGATTATCGTCCCCGGTCAGCGCAGCGAAGGCCTCTACATCCGCGCGAGTGACCGTCTTCGTCCGCGAGGCGGTGGCACCAACCCGCAGCTCAACCATGAGGACCTCCCCACCGGAGCACGGTGGCACCCCAAGAGTATCCCGTGCCGGCGCTCAGCAGCACCACCACATCGCCGTTCCGCAGGCGGCCCGCCTCTCGCGCCAGGTAAAGACCGAGCAGGGGATCCGCTGCGGAAAGATGCCCGTAATCCGAAAGGTAGATCGCCTGGGATTCCGCTAAACCCAGAGTAGAGAGCAGGGCCTCGAAGAGGGAGCGCTTGGTGTGCAGCGGGATCAGGAAATCGGGGCCGTGACATCCGCTCCGAGCGATGGCCTCCCGTACCACTCCTACGAAATGATCGAGGGTGATGGGATCCAGCATGGCCTTCATCTGGACCGGATCCGTGACATCGAAATAATGCAGGCGCCGCTCCACGGTCTCATGGCTGGGCGGGAGCACGGAGCCGCCCGCCGGGACCCGCACGAACTCGGCGAAACGGCCGTCGGTGCGCAATGCGGATTCCAGCACCACGTTGAAGGGGTGATCCCGCCGGAGCAAACAGGCCGCCGCCCCGTCGCCGAAGTTGAACATAAAGCGGGCGCGGTGATTGGTGTAATCCAGGAGCATGGACTCGTTAGAGGCCGCTACCAGCAGGACGTGGCGCAGGGAGGGATCGGCCAGCATCATGCTTCGAGCCGCCTTCATGGCGAAAGGGAGCCCGGCCGAGGTCCCGCAGATCTCGAAGGCATAGGCCCGGCGGGCCCCCAGCAGCGCCTGGATGCGAGGCGCGGCCAGCCACACGTAGTAATCCTTGTGCATGCTCCCGAAGTAGATCAGGGCATCCACCTCCTCCGGTGAAATCCCGGCGTCCTGGAGGGCGCGTCGGCCGGCCTCGGCGGCCATCATGGAGACCGTCTCCCCCTTTCCCGACACATCCGCGATATGCTTCTGGTTCAAACCGAACTTGGCGCGGATGACCTCCTCGGGTATGCCAGAGGCCGCAGCCAGTTCCCTCGCGGTCATCACCCGTTCCGGAAGATAAACGCCCAGCCCGGCGATGCCGATCACGGTCATGACGCCTCCCCATAAAGAGCCTTCACTTCGGAACGCACGATTTTCCCCAGTGCATTCCGAGGAAGAGCCTCAACGAAAACCACGGACCTGGGGATCTTATAACGAGCCAGGCGCCCCTCACACCAGGCCAACAACTCCTCCGGCTCCACTTTCCAACCCGGACGCAAAACCACCACAGCCCGCCCCACCTCTCCCCATTTCGGATCCGGCACCCCAATGACGCATACCTCTTGAACAGCAGGATGCTGCGCCAGCACTGCTTCTACCTCCGCTGGATATACATTGAGACCCCCGCTCTTAAACATCTCTTTCAGACGCCCAACAATGTAGGTAAATCCCTTCTCATCACGGTAAGCCAGATCTCCTGTCCGAAACCAGCCATCCCGGAGAGCATCCATGGTCGCTTCCGGGAGGTTCCAGTATCCAGAAAAGATGTTGGGACCACGCAACCAGAGCTCCCCGACTTCGCCCGGCTTCGCTTCATGACCTTCAGGGGTTACGATGCGAGCTTCGGTGAAGAAGGCTGGCTTGCCGATGAAGCCCAGGGACCGGGTTCCATGTTCGAATTCCTCCGGCTCCAGCATGAACGCTGTCGGTGACGTCTCGGTCAGCCCATAGCCACCCCCGAAAGGCAAACCCCGCTTTCGAAAGGCCTCCACAACCTCTAGCGGACAGCGATCACCGCCGTTGTAGAAAGCACGCACACTGGACAAATCCGTTCGATCGAAGAGGGGCGAACTGAGTAGCATCTGAAAGATTGTGGGCACGCCCATCACGATGGTCACCCTTTCCTGCTCGATCAACCGAAGGGCCTCATCAGGATCAAAACGCCGAGGCATCACCACACGTCCGCCCACCAGCAAGGTGGGTAAAGTGAAGAGGCCGATACCTCCAACATGAACTAAAGGGAGAAGGGTGAGGGTTGTGTCCTCCGCTGTGATACGGAGGGCGATGATATCGTTCATCGCGTTCCAGAATTGGTTAGCATGTGTCAACACCGCCCCTTTGGGACGCCCCGTGGTTCCGGAGGTGTAGACGATCAGAAGGGGAAGATCCCAGGAGAGAGGATTCCCAGGCTCATGCTCTGGGTGGCCTGCGACCCAGGAAACATAAGGCAGAGCTCCTTCTACCGGCTCTTCAGCAAGCACGACAACTTCTTCCAGAGAGCCCTGAGCACGAAGCGGCTCAATCATTGAAGCCTGTTCGAGCCCCACAAACAGAATGCGCACTCCTGCATCCTGGATCTGATAGAGAAGCTCTGGGACAGCCAAACGGTAGTTCAGCGGAACCACGATCAGCCCGATCTTGGCGGCACCGAAAAGCAAGAACAGGAAACGGGGATCGTTCATGGAGAGTATTCCTATTCGATCCCCTTCCCGCAGACCCATGGCTTGCAACGCATGCGCTGCGCGATTCGCCTCACGATTCAGCGCTCCATAGGTATAACGGCTGGTTGGCGTAACCAATGCCTCCCGATTGGGATGAAGATGGGCATGCTTATAAATCCAGTAGCCAACGCCATACATAATGGCTTCACCTCCTCAACCAAGCGTGGAGGATCTCCTGGAAGACCTCCGGGCGCTCCAGATAAGGGGTGTGGCCAGCCTCGGGGATCTCTTCCTCCTGATATCGGCCTCCGGCCGCCTCATACCGCTCCAGCACCCGGCGGGTCTGGGCGACCATCGGCTGAGGGGGATAGATTGCCTCTCCGGGCCAGCCGGGGACGAGGCCGATGGATCCAAGGTAGCCGAAATCAAACAGGGAATGATCCGAGACGATGACATCCTCCGCCCCCCGGATCCAGAGGATAGGCGGCTTGGGGTCGATCGCCGCCAGGGCGCTCAGGTTGCAATACTTCGGGCTCATGGCGTTGTTCACCCCGCGGGTTCCGGGAGCGATTCCCGGCCAGTTAGCGGAGATCTGGAAATCGCCGGGATAGTTCTCCTCGCCCACAGCGGTGCGCACCATCGATTCCACCAGGATGTCCTCCCGGGGATGAAGGAAGGGCGCTTTCCCATAGAAGGCGCGGAGCACGCGACGTGGGGAGAAATCGCTCTCATCGCTTCGATCCCCTGCCGCCAGCCGGCGCACGAACTCCGGGTTCGCCGTCCCACCCCCCGAGCCCGCATAGTCCGGCCAGCACGGCGTGCCCTCCGGATCCTTCGTGCCGCCGAACCCATAGGGCGAGAGCGGGTCAACCAGCGTGAGGGAGAAGATCCGCTCGGCGTGATCGATGGCGTATTGCATGGCGATTCCCCCACCCATTGAGTGGCCGACCAGATGGAAACGCGCCAGGCCCATGGTCTCTACCAGCGCATGCACGTCGTCGCTGAAATCCCGAAGCCCGCGCGTGGCGTCCACCGGCCGCCGCTCCGATTCCCCATAGCCCCGCAGGTCGGGGGCGATGGCCTGGAAGTCGGGCGGCAGGGCGAGCATCGTTTCCTCCCAGAAGGTCGCGGAGGAGACATTGCCGTGGAGGAAGACCACCGGCTCGCCATCCGGCGGACCAGCGAAGAGAACGTGGAAGGTCAAGCGCGGGGTATGGATCTGCTCACAACGGATCCCTTCCAGATGGGGCATTCGCATCGCTCCCTCCCTGAGTCGGAATAAAACTCCCCCTCTCTCCCTTCAACGAGCTGTCCAGCCCAGGTCGATGGTCCAGGCGGCCCCGGTGACCGCCGAGGCCTCCTCGGAGCACAGATAGGCGACCAGGGCGGCCACCTCCTCAGGCTCGATCAGGCGACGGATGGCCGCCGGCTCCAGCATGATCTTCTCCACCACCTCTTCGGGGGGAAGCCCTCGCATCCGTGCCTGATCCTGAATCTGGTTCTCCACCAAGGGGGTGCGCACGTAGGCGGGGCAGATCGCGTTCGCCGTGATGCCGTAAGGTCCTCCCTCCAGGGCCGCCACACGGGTGAGGCCGATCAGGCCGTGTTTGGCGGCCACATAGGCGCTCTTGAAGGGCGAGGCCACCAGGCCGTGGATCGAGGCGATGTTCACGATCCGCCCCCAGCGCTGAGCTTTCATAGCCGGCCAGGCATATTTGATGAGCAGGAAGGGGGCGGTCAGCATCACGGCCAGCATGGCCTCCCAAATCTCCTCTGGGAACGCCTCGATGGGGTCGATGTGCTGGAAGCCCGCGTTGTTGATCAGGATGTGCAGGGCTCCGAAGCGCTCCAGAGTCTCCGCGATGAGGCGGCGGCAATCCTCGCGGCGGCGCAAGTCGAGGCAGAGGAAAAGACCCCCGATGGAGCGGGCCACCGCCTGCCCGCGCTCCGCCTGGATGTCGGCGACCACCACCTGATCCCCACCCCGGGCCAGCCGCTCGGCGATGGCCCGCCCGATCCCGCTCGCCGCCCCGGTCACCACGGCCACCCGCCCCATCGGCCCCTCCTTAAAATTGACCTGCCGGCTATCCTCCATATCGTTGCCGGAGGGCATTCTTGTCGATCTTCCCCGCACCGGTTTTCGGCAGCTCCTCCACAAAGACCACGGATTTCGGGATCTTATAGCCTGCCAGCTGGGAGCGCAGATAGGCCAAGAGCGCTTCCTCCGTCAGGGCGCTTCCCGGCCGGCGCACCACGATGGCCCGTCCCACCTCTCCCCACTCCGGGTCCGGCACCCCGATGAGAGCGGCCTCGATCACCTCGGGGTGGCCCAGCATGACGCTCTCCACCTCCGCCGGGTAGATGTTCTCCCCTCCCGAGATGATCACATCCTTGATCCGGCCGACGATGTAGAAATCTCCTTCCTCATCCACCATGGCCAGATCCCCCGTCCGCAACCAGCCCCCCACGATGGTTCGCGCGGTCTCCTCCGGCCGGTTCCAGTAGCCCGGGATTACATGGGGGCCCCGGATCCACAGCTCCCCCACCTCACCCGGTCCGACTTCCCGGCCGTCCCGAACCACCCGGACCTCGACGTGGAAGAGCGGGCTTCCAACGGAGCCCGGCTTGTGACGGACCTTCTCGTCCGGCAACCAGAAGTTGTTCGGTCCGGCCTCGGTCAGGCCGTATCCGGTCTTGAAGGGCACCCCTTTCTCGAAAAAGCGCTCGAAAACCGGCATCGGACACGGGGCACCGCCGCTGATCACAATACGGCAGCGGGAGAAATCCGCCCGTTCCCACCGGGGATGCTGCTGCAGGCGGATGAACATGGTGGGCACGCCGAAGAAAAGGGTGACCCGCTCCCGCTCCAGCAGATCGAACACCTGGTCCGGATCGAAGGCTGCGCAGAGGATGGAGGCACCACCGATATGAACCAGAGGGGTGGTGAAGACATTAAGGCCGCCGGTGTGGAAAAGGGGGGCGTTCAGGATAGCCACGTCGTCGGGCCGAAGTCCCCAGCTCATCACCGTGTTGACAGCGTTCCAGGTGATCGTGCCGTAAGTGAGGATCGCCGCCTTCGGCAGCCCGGTGGTCCCACCGGTGTAGCATAGCACCCATGGATCCTCCAGATCCAGCGGAACCGGATCCGGCGGCCGGTCCGAGGCCTGCTTGAGCAGCTCCTCCCACACGCGATGCCCGCCTCGGACGGGCTCGTCCAGGGCGATCATCACCGAGGCTGCATCCTCCAGCGTGGCTGCTTTCTCGGAAAGATCCCCGCTGTAGATCAGGGCGCGAGGAGGAATGTCCTGCAAGAGAGCCTGTAGCTCCGGGACAGCCAGCCTCGTGTTAAGGGCCTGCAGGATCACGCCGGTCTTGTTGCATGCGAAGAGCAGATCGAGATATTCCAGCCGATTCGTGGAAAGGACCGCGAGGATGTCTCCTTTGCGCAGCCCCAGGGCGCCCAGGGCGTTCGCTGCCCGGTTGACCCGCCGGTTCCACTCCGCATACGAGATCCACCTTCCGGTGGATGCCTCCATCAACGCCATCCGGCTGGGAGAGAGCCGTGCCCGTTTCGCCAGCCAATCAACCGCCGGGATCATCCTGAAGGCTCCTCTCCTTTTAGGAAGGCAATGGCCACGCGGTTGAACTCCTCCGCCCGCTCAATGAAGAAGAGATGACCCGCCTCCGGAAAGAGGACCAGACGGCTGCCCGGGATGCGCGCGTGCAACCGTCGGGCGTTCTCCACCGGGACCACACGATCTTCCATCCCATGGGCGATGAGGACGGGGGCTTGGATCTCGTGGATGCGGCTTTCCACATGAAAGGCGAGGGCGGCGGCCAGCTGGCGCTGGTAGGCATAAAGCGGCTGAGGATGAGCAACCCGCCAGGCCACATATTCCTCCAAGACCTCAGGATGCTCACGGAGGAATCGTTCTGTCACAGAGACCGCCCACAAGCGCCGCAAGTCTGTCGCCGGATCGCCGGTCCGTTGGGTGAAGACGGCGAGGCTCTCAGGCGGCATGGGGACCACGTTCGGGCCGCCGAAGGAGGTGCAACAGAGGATCAGCCGGCCGAGCCGATGCGGGTGACGCAGGGCGAACATCTGGGCGATAAAGCCGCCCATGGAAGCGCCGACGACATGGGCCCTCTCGATCCCCAGGGCCTCCAGCAACCCCGCCACATCATCCGCCATCTCCTCAATGGTGTAAGGGAGGTCGGGTTTGTCCGACTGGCCCGCGCCCCGCGGGTCAAGGGCGATGGCCCGGAAGTGCTGGGCGAAAGCGGGCAACTGGTGATGCCAGAGATGATGGTCGCCGCCCAGGCCGGGGATGAAGACCACTGCTTCCCCACGGCCCTGCTCCACATAGAACAGCTGGAGGTCATTCACCCTCACGTGAGGCATCCGCTGCTCCTTTCGGAGGAAGGGCAATGCCATGGCGGATGAAGTCCATCGCGGCCTCGATCACCTCCTCAGGGGGCTCCCGGTTCTCCCACAGCACCCAGCGCATCCCCAGCAGATGTGCGATCCCCATCAGGCAATACGCCAGCGTCTCCGGATCCATCCGGCGGATCTGACCGGCCTCCATGGCTCGGGCCAGACCCCGGGCATATCCCTCCGCCAGGCGCCGGTAGTATTCCCGATACACCTCCTCATCCACGAACTGGCTCTCCAGGACGATGCGGTAGAGAAAGCGGTGCTGGAGGACAAAGCGGAAAAAGGCCCGATAACCCTCGCGCTCGATCTCCAGACGATCCTGGAGGCCCGCCACGGCCATCGCGATGAACTTGCGGAGCTCATGGCTCATATGGCGGACCAGAGCGCGGAAGATCTCCTCTTTGGAATCGAAATAGAGGTAAAAGGTGCCTTGGGCCACCCCGGCGCGCCGGACGATCTCAGCGATCGAGGCTCGGCGGAACCCCAGCTCCCCGAAGACTTCCTCCGCCGCCTCCAGCAACCGGCGGCGGGTCTGCTCTCCCCGAACCGTCACCGGCGCTCGCGCCATCCCCTCCTCTGGAATATGACAGGTGAATCATATATCATATTATTGGGGACAGCGGATTTTGTCAAGCCCTGGGGTCCCTGCTTCCGGAGGCCTTAGGGAAAGCAAGGGGGCACGCTGTGGATCTGCTCGCGCAAGGGAAGCCCATTATTATCATTAGAAGAAAGGGCCATCCCCCTTCGCCGAAATCCCGGAGCAGCCGAATCGGTCCGACATGGACCTGAAGGTCTGAACTGGGAGGAGAAACGCGATGCGCTCAGGGGAGACCATCGAGCCGGGAGAGCCGGTGCGGGTGGCGGCCCGGGAGCTGCTCCGGCTGGCGATCGCATGGCTCGGCGCGGAGCGCGGCTGGATCGCTGCTCATCCCGGCTGGCTGGGAGCGGCGGAAACGCTCCTGGCGGGAGCGAGGGAGCCTGAGGCGGCCGGGGCCTGTTTCGTCCGCCGGTTCCCGCTCAAGGAGGAGGGTGTGGAGATCGGCGAGCTGGGGCTGATCTGGACCCGGGAGCCGAACCCGGAACCCGATGCTTCTGCCATGCCCGCCCTCCTTCGAACGGCGGCGGCCCTCCTTCGGCTGGCGCGGGAGCAGCAGGCCTCCCGTCGCCTGCTTCACGTCCAGGAGCAGGAGCTCTGCCGCATCGTCCTGGACATCCACGACGGCCCGGTCCAGGATATCTTCGCCGCTCTCTCCCAGATCCAGCTGCTGCTGCGCGCCGGACCACGGGGTCGGGCGACGCGCCGTCGCCTGGAGCAGGCGGCCCGGCTTCTGGAGCGCTCCCTCACCGAGATCCGCACCTTCATCGGGGCCTTCCGCCCCCCGGAGTTCGAACACCGCCCGCTGCTGGCGATGGTCCACGGCCTGATCCTCCAGCACGAAGTCCTCACCGGCCACGAGGTCCATCTGGAGGTGGAAGGGAATCTCCCCGCGCCCCCGCTCCCGGTCAAGATCGCCCTCTACCGGCTGCTCCAGGAGGCGTTGAACAACGCGGCCCGCTACGCCGGTGTCTCCCGCTACACCGTCCGCTTGCGCGGCGAGCCCCACGGGCTCTGGCTGGAGGTGCGCGATGAAGGCCAGGGGTTCGATCCGGGTCGCTATTTGGAGAACCCCTCCCCCGAGGCCATGCGCCACTTCGGGCTGCGGGGCATGCGGGATCGGGCGGAGCTGCTGGGCGGACGGTTCGAGATCGAGAGCGCCCCGGGCCGCGGAACCTCCATCCGGGTGTGGCTGCCATGCTGAAAGGGAAGAGCGGGCTTCCCCGTCGGATCCGGGTCGTGCTGGCCGACGATCACCCCCTCGTCCTGGAGGGCTTGCGCGCCATGCTCCGGGCCGAGGAGGACATGGAAGTCGTTGCGGCGGTGACCGATGGGGCGGAGCTGATCCCCATCGTGGAGCGCCATCGCCCGGATGTGGTGGTGCTGGATCTCCAGATGCCCGGCCTCTCGGGATGGGATTGTCTGGAGGCCATCCGCCGGGCCAGCCCCGGAACCCGGGTGCTCATTCTCACCGCCTTCGGGGACGGGGAGTTCATCCAGATGGCCATCGAGCGCGAAGCCGATGGCTTCGTGTTGAAGACGGAGCCGCCCCAGCAGACCCTCACAGCCATCCGGCAGGTCGCCCAGGGCCATCTGGTCTTCCCCCAGGCCGCGCGCCGCTGGCTCAGCCGGCGGATCCCGGAAGGGCTGGGGGCCCTCACCGCACGCGAGCGCGAGATCCTGGCTCTGGTAGCGGAGGGTCTGAGCAACGCCCAGATCGCCCGACGCCTCGGCGTCCGGGTGGCCACAGTGAAGTTCCACCTGCAGAACATCTTCCAGAAGCTGGGCGTGCGCAATCGGACGGAGGCCGCCCGCTTCTACCTCACCGCCCGCTCCGGCCGGATTCCTCCAGAGCAATCCTCCTAAACGTCTCCGGCTTTCCGACCCACCCCCACCCTTCCCAAGACGGGCCCGATCCTCACCTTTCGGCGGGGGAGGCCTCTCTCCTTAGGTCGGCGGGGGCCGCCCTCCTGCCGGCGCGGCTCGACCCCTCGAAAGACCGTTGTGAGGACCGACCCGGGCGGATACGATGAGGACAACCGCCGCAAAGGGCGGCGGCATCCCACCCGGAGGAAGCCCGGATGCACACCGCGCGGGAGAGGATCGAGATCCGTGGACCTGTGGAAGAGCCCTTCACGGAGATCCTGACCCCGGAGGCGGTCGCCTTCGTCGCCGAGCTGGCCCGAGCCTTCGAGGAAGAGCGGCAGCGTCTGCTGGCCCGACGCCGGGAGCGTTACGCCCGTCTGGCAGCCGGGGAACGCCCCGACTTTCCCCCGGAGACGCAGGCGATCCGCACGGCAGACTGGCGAGTGGCCCCGCCTCCGAAGGATCTGCGCTGCCGATGGGTGGAGATCACCGGGCCGACGGATCGCAAGATGGTGATCAACGCCCTCAACTCCGGGGCCCAGGTCTTCATGGCGGATTTCGAGGACGCCAACGCCCCAACCTGGACGAACATGCTTTATGGGCAATGGAACCTTCGGGAGGCGGTGCGGCGGACCATCCGTTACGTCGCGCCCGACGGACGGGAATACCGCCTGACGGAGGAGACGGCCACGCTGATGGTGCGCCCGCGCGGGCTGCATTTGAGCGAACCCCGCATGCTCGTGGACGGCCGGCCGGTCGCCGGGGCACTGTTCGACCTCGGGCTTTTCCTCTTCCACAACGCCCGGGAGCTTCTGAGCCGGGGAAGCGGCCCCTACCTCTATCTGCCCAAGATGGAGGGCTACCACGAGGCCCGTTTCTGGAACCAGGTCTGCGAGGCCGCGGAGGACCGGTTGGATCTGCCCCGTGGGGCCATCCGCGTCTCCGTCCTCATCGAACATATCCTGGCGGCCTTCGAGATGGAGGAGATCCTGTATGAGCTGCGGGAGCGGATCACGGCGCTGAACCTGGGCCGGTGGGACTACATCTTCAGCATGATCAAGGTCTTCGCCCACGATCCGGCGATGGTCCTCCCTGATCGCAACCGGCTCACCGTGCCCGCCACCCCCTTCCTCCGGGCCGCCGCCCAACGGCTGGTGCAGGTCGCCCATCGGCGGGGCGCCCATGCCATCGGCGGGATGTCCGCTTACATCCCCCGCCGGGACCCCGCTGCCAACGAGCGGGCCTTCGCGGAGGTGCGGGCAGATAAAACCTGGGAGGTCGGGATGGGCTTCGACGGCGCCTGGGTCGCCCATCCGGGCCTCGTCCCGGTGGTCCGGGAGATCTTCCGGGAGGCCCTGCAGGGGCCGGACCAGCTCCATCGCCTCCCGGAGGGCGAGGTGACGCCGGAGATGTTGCTGCAGGTCCCAGAGGGTCCGATCACGGAAGAAGGGCTACGGAACAACATCTCCGTCGCGCTGCAATACCTGGGGGCCTGGCTGGCCGGGCGCGGCGCTGTGGCCATCTTCAACCGAATGGAGGACACCGCTACCGCTGAGATCGCCCGGTCCCAAATCTGGCAGTGGCGCCGCCACGGCGCCCGCCTGGACGACGGACGCCCGGTGGATGGAACCCTTTACCGCACCCTCCGGGACCAGGAAATCGCGGCCCTGGAGGAGGCAAACCGTGAGGAAGGCCTCCGCCTCCGGGAAGCTCAGGCGCTGCTGGACCTCCTGGTGGAAGCGGAGCGCTTCATCCCTTTCCTCACCGAACCGGGGATGGCTTATCTCGAGGAACCGGTCTCGTCCCACGTGTGAACATCCGGACAGGAGGGAAGCGATGGCCCGCGACGGCACGCTGTGGATGGCGGAAGCGGAGGCGCTGGAGCAGCGCTGGGCAACGGATCCGCGCTGGAAGGGCATCCGTCGCGATTACACGGCCCTCGACGTCATCCGGTTGCGGGGATCCGTGCGGATCGAATACACGCTGGCCCGCCGCGGGGCGGAGCGGCTCTGGCAACTCCTGCACACGGAGCCCTACGTCGCCACCTTCGGCGCCCTGACCGGAGCTCAGGCCGTGCAGATGGTCCGCGCCGGGCTGAAAGCGATCTACGTGAGCGGCTGGCAGGTGGCTGCCGACGCCAACCTCGCCGGGCAGACCTACCCGGATCAGAGCCTCTATCCCGTCAACAGCGTCCCCGCCCTGGTCCGTCGGATCCAGAACGCCCTGTTGCGCGCCGATCAGATCGATTGGGTGGAGGGACGCCGGGAGCGCGACTGGCTGGTCCCCATCGTCGCCGACGCGGAGGCCGGGTTCGGAGGGATCATCCACGCTTTCGAGCTGATGAAGGCGATGATCGAGGCGGGGGCAGCCGGGGTGCACTTCGAGGACCAGCTGGCGGCCGAGAAGAAATGCGGCCACCTGGGGGGGAAGGTCCTGATCCCCACCGGCCAGTTCATCCGCATCCTGAACGCCGCCCGGCTGGCCGCCGACGTCCTGGATGTGCCCACCCTGCTCATCGCCCGCACCGATGCGCGGAGTGCCACCCTCCTCACCAGCGACATCGACGAGCGCGACCGTCCCTTCCTGACCGGGGAGCGGACCCCGGAGGGGTATTTCGTCGTGCGGGGCGGGCTGGAGAGCGCCATCGCCCGCACTCTCGCCTACGCCCCCTACGCGGATCTGCTCTGGTTTGAGACCTCCCGGCCGGACCTGGAGGAGGCCCGGCGGTTCGCTGAGGCCATCCACGCGACGTTCCCGGGCAAGCTCCTGGCCTACAATTGCTCGCCCTCTTTCAACTGGAAACGCCACCTGGATGACGCCGCCATCGCCCGCTTCCAGCGGGAGCTCGCTGCCATGGGCTACAAGTTCCAGTTCATCACCCTGGCCGGCTGGCATCTGCTCAACCTGCACACCTTCGAGCTGGCCCGCTCTTACCGCCAGGAAGGGATGTCGGCTTACGTCCGCCTCCAGGAGGCCGAGTTCGCCCGGGAGGCGGAGGGATACACGGCGGTCCGCCACCAGCGGGAGGTGGGGACCGGCTACTTCGACGCCGTGGTGCTGGCCGTCACCCGCGGGGCATCCGCCACGGTCGCCCTCGCCGGCTCCACAGAAGCCGAACAGTTCCACGGAACCACCCACCCCTGAGTCCTCCGGGCCGAAGCGGGCGGCGGGGGGGAAGACCATTGTTCCTTCTTGCCACCCTCGCCGCCCGAGATCTTCCCTGCTCCCACACCGGGCAGGCTTCTCCCTCCATACGCTCCTACTCTTGACGAATGCCCCGCTTGTGGCATGCTGAACCATGAGTCCTCTCCTTCGAATTGGAACCTGGAGCCCTCAGCGGGAGGTTTTTGATGGAGAAGAAAGAGTTCCTGGTGCTGGGCAAGCCGGTGCGCCATCCCATCACGGAGCTGGACACGGTCCCATGCCCGCCGACGGTCACCCGGGTGGTGATGACCAGCGATGAGGTGACGGCCCTCTGTCCGATCACCGGCCAGCCGGACTACTACACGGTGACCATCGCCTTCGAGCCCCGGGGTTGGAGCATCGAGTCCAAGAGCCTCAAACTCTACCTCTGGCACTTCCGCGAGGAGGGGATCTTCTGCGAGAGCCTGGCGGACAAGATCGCCGAGGACGTCTTCCGCACCATCCGCCCCGCCTGGTGCGAGGTGACCGTGGTCCAGAAGGCCCGTGGGGGGATCACCATCACCGCTGTGGCCCGGCGGGAGGCCCCGCGCCCCTCGCCCGACAGCGATTCGCAAGCCCTGTAGCTCCGCCCGCGGCGGGGCGAACCGCTCCCGGAGGGAAACCATGCGCTCGAATCCGGCGATCCCCTCGTTCCCCCTCACGCTGCTCGTGGGGCTTTTCGTGGCGGGCCTGGTGATCTCCAACATCATCGCCGTCAAGCTCTTCGCCTTCGGCCCCCTCACCCTGCCCGCGGCGGTGATCGTCTTCCCGGTCACCTACATCATCGGCGACGTGGTCACCGAGGTCTACGGCTACCGTGTCGCCCGCCGGATGATCTGGACGGGCTTCGCCGGGAACCTCCTCGCCGTCCTGGCCGCGGCCGCCGGCGGGCTTCTGCCCCCCGCGCCCTTCTGGAAAGGCCAGGCCGCCTACCAGGAGATCCTGGGCTTCGCCCCCCGGCTGCTGCTGGCCTCCTTCACCGCCTATCTGGTCGGGGAGTTCGCCAACGCGGCCGTCCTGGCCAGGATGAAGGTCCGCACCCGGGGACGGTGGATGCTGCCGCGGTTCTGGGTCAGCACCGTGGTGGGGGAGACCCTGGACAGCGCCGTGTTCCTCACCATGGCTTTCCTGGGCGTGGTCCCGCCCGGGGCGCTGCTGGCGATGATCCCCACCCACTCCGGGGCCAAGATCCTCTACGAGTTCCTGGCCTCGCCCCTCTCCGCCGCCCTGGCCCAGGCCCTCAAGCGTTGGGAGGGGGTGGACGTCTTTGACGTCGACACCTCCCTCAATCCTTTCCTGGTGATGGAATAGCGGCCCGGACGCTTCGACCGCAAGATTGTGATCCCCTTCCTCGATCGGAAGGCGCGTGAGGAGATCTTCCGGGTCCATCTGCGTCGCCGGCCCCTGGACCCGGCGGTCTCCCTGGCGGAGCTGGCGGCGAAGACCCGCGGGTTCAGCGGCGCGGAGATCGCAGCCGTCTGCGCCCGCGCCGTCTACCTCGCTCTGGAGGCCTTCGCGGCCTCCCAGGGGATCCCGATCTCCGAGCTGGAGCTGGAGCGCTACCAGACCTTGCGCATCCGCCGCGAGGACCTCCTGGAAGCAATCCGCGAGGTCCGGCAGGGGCGACGGGCGACCTACTCACGCGCCCGCCGCAGGACGACGTAGCGCGGATCTGACACTCGGCCACCGCCGGATATCATGAGCGGCAAGCCGGCAAGGTGGCGGGAATGGAATCCCTGGTCACCAGCAACCTGCTGCTGGCCCTCTATCCCCATCTCACCGCTCCCGAAGTTCGTCTCTATCTCGCCCGCCAGGCCTGGGAGGAGGCCAACCACGCCATGGCCTCCGAATATGTGATCAAGACACTACCCGTGGATCGGGAGCGCGTGTTGGGCCTGGAGGAGCATCCGGCCGTGGCGGCCAAGGCCGCTTTCCAGCGCCGGCTCACCGCGGAGATCCTGAGGCCGGACCTGGACCTGGCTACGATCGAAGGGCGACAGCGGCTTTTGCGTAACCTGGTGGGGTCTCGACCGCCCGGGGGCATCCAGGCGATAATCCCCCTGCGCTGGCCGTTAATGGGCCAGCCTGTCCCTAACGATGCCGAAAGCCCATCCCTCTGCGTTGTCCATCCGCCTGGAGCATCCCAGGCCATCGCCCCTTCAGCAAAATCCGGTCCGATCGGGCTATAATTCGGTGCGCAGAAAGACCCGGGGGGATCGATGGCACAAACGGTGCCCTTCCCGGATCTGAGCCGGCTGGCTGAGGTGTTCCGGCGATATCCGGAGATCGAGGCGGTTTACCTCTTCGGCTCGGCCGCCGAGGGCCGCCTCCACGCGGAAAGCGATCTGGACCTCGCCGTCCTGCCCCGGCGGGGCGCCCCCCGGCCGAACCCGCTGGACCTGCTCGCCGACCTCGCCCGCCATGGGTTCTGCCGGGTGGATCTGATCTTCCTGGACACCGAGGACATCCTGCTGAAGTTCGAGGCGGTGCGCCGGAACCGGCTCCTCTACGCCGCGGAAGGATTCGATCGGGGCGAGTTCTTCTCCCGCGTCGTGCGTCAGTATCTGGATTTCGCACCTTACCTTCGGATTCACCGGGAGGCTTACCGACGGAGGGTTCTCCATGGTCCGGGTCGAGATCCTGCAACGCCGCCTCCGTAAACTGGAGGATATCTCGCCATCCTGCGCCGCCTGCAGCGTTACTCCTACGACGAGTTCGTCGCTGACCCCGAACGCTACGGCAGCGCGGAACGCTTCCTCCAGCTGGCCATCGAGGCCCTGCTGGACATGGGCAACCACGTGATCGCGGACCTGGATCTCGGAACCGTTCCGTGGTATAGCGATATCCCAACGATCCCGGCGGAACGCGGTGGGCTGTCCCCGGAGCTTCGGGACCGA
This sequence comes from Thermoflexus hugenholtzii, assembly GCF_018771565.1. NCBI lineage: Bacteria > Bacillati > Chloroflexota > Thermoflexia > Thermoflexales > Thermoflexaceae > Thermoflexus > Thermoflexus hugenholtzii. The sequence goes on from NZ_CP076326.1 coordinate 1,662,930, forward strand.
TGGATCCGGATGTTCGGGTTCCGGAACATCCTCGTCCACGAGTATCTGGATCTCGACCGCCGCATCGTGTATGAAGTTCTCCAGCACGGACTGGGGGATCTGGAGGAGCTCCGGGATTTCTTCGCTTCTTTCCTGTAGAATTATTGGGAGACAACACCCGGCAATCCGATGAAGGATACCCGATGTGGCCCATGGAGGGAAAGGCGTCGTTCCACTCCGGACAGGCTCGAACCGACCTTTTGATCCAGACGGAGCGGGCTCTTGCGCGGCGAACCCGCCCATGGGGGGGACCGCGCTCGGCGGCTGTCCTCATGATCGGGCTCACTGCGGCAGCCGCCCTCGCCCTGATGCCGGCGGAGCTGGCCCTCGCCGACGAGGACCACGTCCTCTGGCAGATCGCCTCTTATCCGCCCGCCGGGGTGATCCGCAACCTGATGCGGGACAGCCACCCGCCTCTCTACTATCTGCTGGCGCAGGGATGGCTGGCCTTGGGAGGGTTTGATCATCCGTGGGCTTTTCGCGTTCTCTCCCTCTTCCTCGGCCTGCCCGCTCTCCCCCTGGCTTTCCAGATCGGGCGCCGCCTCGGCGGGCTCCGCCTTGGCCTCTCCGCCCTCGTCCTCCTCGCCCTCAACCCCTGGTTCCTCTTCCTCCTCATCCTGATCCGGATGTATGGCCTGACCGCGACGCTGGGCGCCTGGGGCGTCTGGATCGTCCTCAGGTTGCTGGACCGCCCTACTCCCCGTCGCTGGGCAGCCTGGACCCTGGCCCAGGGCCTGCTGCTGTTCACCCATTACTACGGGACTCTGCTGATCGCCGCCCTCTGGCTGACCCTGCTGCGCCGCCGCCCCCGCGGCTGGCCCCAGGGCCTTCTCGCATCCACCCCGGCCGCTGCCCTCTTCGCCCTCTGGCTCCGCCAGGCCTACGCGGGATCCATCGAGCACACCGTGCAGCAGCTCTCCCGCATCCCAGTCCGCCCGGGGCCCGTGGAGGTGGTGTGGCATTATGGGGCCACCGCCCTGATGGGTCCCTTCGTCGATGGGGCTTTCGCCCGCGCGGCCTCCCTGGCCCTCGCCCTGGGCCTCTTCCTCGCCCTCCTGGTCCGTCGCCCCCGCCTCAGGAGGCTCTCATCCGGGGGAGGCGAGCTCGCCGTCTGGGTGGGCCTTCCCCTTCTGCTGGGCACCCTGATGGCCCTCCGCTGGCCCTTCTTCGCCGCCCGCTACTTTGCCATGCTCACCGTTCCCGGAGCCGTCGCCCTCGCCGCCGCCCTCCACCGCCTCCGCCTTCGGGCCTGGATCCCAATGATCCTCATCCTCGGCCTGATCGGCCTCTCCCGCTTCCCCATCATGGCCGCGCAGCCACTGGGGCTCTCAGGCTTCGACGATCTGGGTCCGGCTCTGGCCGGCCTGAACCGCTCCGATCCCATCCTGGCCCAGGCCCGCTGGCACATCGACGCGGCCGGATTGTTTTACCGATATACCGATCTGGCTCACCTATTTTATAATTATAAATGGTATGAATGGCCGGATCCAGCACAAAGAACAGCTATTATAGAGAACTCTTCTTCTTTTTGGTTCGTAGGGGTGACAATTTATCAGGATTTTTGGCGTTCGTGGCTGGAGAGTCTGCAGGCCACCCACTTTATCGATTTCGCCGCCACCTACCCCCACCCCACCCCGGAATACGGCGCCAGCCTCTTCCACCTGGTCCGCAAGCCCCAAACCGCCCCCTGGCAGCCCACTGCCGCCCGCTGGCAAAACGGCCTCACCCTCACCGCCATCGCCCTCCCCGACTCCCACCTCCTCCCCGGCTCCTCCCTCCGGGTCGGCCTCCGCCTCCACACCGACCGTCCCATCCCCGACCGCTGGACCCTCTTCCTCCACCTCCTCGACCCCCAGGGCCGCTGGCTCGCCGGCTGGGACGCCGAACCCAATCCCCCTACCCCCGCCTGGACCCCCGGGATGCCCATCACCTACTGGCACGGCCTCCGCCTCCCCATGAACCTCCCCGCCGGCCGCTACACCCTCGCCCTCGGCTGGTATCCCACCGGCTCCACCGGCACCCCCCGCCTCCCCCTCCAACACCCCCAGGGGGATGCCCTCCCCATCGGCACCGTCGACATCCTCCCCCTCCTCCGTCCCCCCCGCTGGGGCACCCGGTATGCCCTCGCGCTCCAGCTCGAACCCCCTCGCCTTCTCGTCCGCCCCCGGGCAGACCAGCCGGAGACTATCCACCTGTGGACCATCCTGAACTGGCAGCCCCTGCCGGGCCCCGTGGACCCTGCCGCCCTCCAGGTCACCCTGACCCTCCCCAACGGCCAGACCCTCCCCTTCGCCCGCCAGATGCCGATTCCCCCCGGCCCCCTGACCGGACCCGGATGGATCCGCGACGTCTGGCACCTCGCGCTCCAGACCCCACCCCCCGGCCTGGCCTGGCTGGAGGTCCGCTACGGCCCCCACCGCCTCGCCCGTCAACCCGTCTGGCTGCTTCCACCCCACACCCGGTGGAATTATGACTGGCTCTTCCTCAACCGAACCCCATAACCGGAGGAGGATCACCTTGCGTCGCTGGAACGGATGGGGCGAAGCGACCGTGGAGGTCCCGTTGCCGCTCCGCGCCCGGGCCTTCCTGGAGGACCGGCTGGGGCCCGGGACGCCGCCCCGGGACTGTTCGCTGGAGGAAGCCCTGGCTCGCATCCCGCCCTCTCGCCTCCCGGACCACCCGCAGGTTCACACCGATCCCGAGCTCCGCCTGCGCCACGCCGTCGGCCAGGGGCTTCCGGACTGGATCGCCGCCCGCAGCGGCCGGATCCAGGCCCCCGATGGCGTCGCGTTCCCGGAGACCAACGAGGACGTCCGGGCGCTCCTCGCCTACGCCCGGGCGGTGGGCGCCCGGGTCATCCCCTATGGCGGCGGCACCAGCGTGGTGGGGCACCTCCGGGTGCTCCCGGATCCCCGCCCGGCCCTGGCGATCGACCTGGGTCGGATGAACCGCCTCCTCGCCCTGGACCGCCTCAGCGGCCTCGCCACATTCCAGACCGGGATCCGGGGGCCGGACCTGGAGGCGGCCCTGCGGGCCCACGGCTTCACCCTGGGGCACTTCCCGCAGTCCTTTGAGTATTCCACGCTGGGAGGCTGGATCGCGACCCGTTCCGTGGGCCAGTTCGCCCTGGGCTACGGCCGCATCGAGGAGCTCTTCGTCGGCGGACGGGTGGAGACCCCGCAAGGCCCCCTGATCTTGCCGTCGCTTCCGCCCTCGGCGGCCGGCCCTGACCTGCGGCACCTGGTCCTCGGCTCGGAGGGCCGCCTGGGGATCCTCACCGAGGCCGTCCTGCGGGTTCGCCCCCTGCCGGAAGCCGAGGCCCTCGGGACGTTCTTCTTCCCGGACTTCGACCATGGCCTCGCGGCGGTCCGGGCGATGGTCCAGGCCGGGATCCCCCTGATGATGCTCCGGCTGAGCACTGCCGAGGAGACCCGGATGACCCTGCTGCTGTCCGGCCGCGAAGGATGGGTCCGCCTGCTCCGGGGGTGGCTTCGGCTGCGCGGGCTCGGGGACGCGCCCTGCATGCTCCTCCTCGCCGCCGCGGGGACCCGCCGCGTGGTCCACGCCGCCCTCGCCGAGGCCTTCCACATCGCCAGCCGGCATCACGGCCGATCGCTGGGAAGCCGCCTGGCCCGGGAGTGGCTGCGCCAGCGCTTCCGCTCGCCCTACCTGCGCAACACGCTGTGGGCGATGGGCTACGCGGTGGACACCCTGGAGACCGCGGTGATCTGGGCCCGGGTGCCGGCGATGGTCGCGGCCATCGAGGAGGCCCTTCGCAACGGGCTGGCGGACCAGGGGGAGCGGGTCTACGCTTTCAGCCACGTCTCCCACGTCTACCCCCACGGGGCCAACGTCTACACCACTTTCCTCTTTCGTCTGGCCCCGGACCCGGAGGAAAGCCTGAGGCGCTGGCAACGTCTGAAGCGAGCGGCCAGCGCGGCGATCCTGCGCCTGGGAGGGACCATCAGCCATCAGCACGGGGTAGGAGTGGATCATCTCCCCTACATGGAGGCGGAGAAAGGCCCTCTGGGGCTGGCGATCCTGCGGGCGATGTTGCGGGTCGTGGATCCCGAAGAGATCATGAACCCGGGGAAACTGATCGAGGGCCCAGCCGGTGAGGGGTCCGATCCGGCCTGAACCTTCCCTTCCCGCAGGGAAACCCCATGATCCCGGATCGCAACGAAGTCTGGGAACGATTGGCGGAGCCCTGGGATCTGGTGATCGTCGGGGGCGGGATCACCGGGGCGGGGCTGCTCCATGAGGCGGCCCGCCTGGGGTTTCGGGCGGTGCTCCTGGAGCAACGGGACTTCGCGTGGGGCACCTCCAGCCGCTCCGGCAAGATGGTCCACGGCGGGCTGCGCTACCTGCGCCAGGGGCAGGTCCGCACCACCTGGCTTTCCGTGAAGGAGCGGGAGCGCCTCCTGCGGGCGCTGCCGGGCCTGATCCGGCCCCTGGGCTTCCTGTGGCCTCTCTACGCGGGGGATCCCATCGGGCGCCTGGCCGCCGCCTTCGGGCTGTGGATCTACGACGCCTTCGCCGGGCGCCGGGCCCATCGGTATCTCAAGCCGGACGCCCTCCGGGTCTACGTTCCCCACTTGAACCCTGAAGGCCTCCGCGGGGGCTATCGCTATCTGGACGCCGTCACCGACGACGCACGGCTGGTGCTGCGGGAGATCGGGGCGGCCGTGGGCCGGGGAGCCCTCGCCCTGAACTACGCCCGGGTGGAAGGCGTTCGACAAACCCGGACGGGCGCTGTCGAGGGCGTCCTCGTCCGCGATGTCCTGACCGGCCGGGAGGCGGAAGTCCGGGCCCGGGCGGTGGTGAACGCCACCGGCGCCTGGGCGGATCGGCTGCGCGGGCAGCTCGGAAGGCCGCCGCGGCTGCGGCTCCTGCGGGGCAGCCACCTGGTGCTGCCCGGATGGCGGCTTCCTCTCGCCCAGGGGGTGATCCTTCTCCACCCGCAGGATCACCGGCCCCTCTACGTCCTCCCCTGGGAAGGCATGGTCCTGGTGGGCACCACCGATGTGGATCACGCCGAGGATCTCGACGCGGAGCCCCGCATCCATCCCGAGGAGTTCGCGTATCTGCTGACGGCCCTGCGCCGGGCCTTTCCAGATCTGGATCTCAGCGAACGGGACGTCGTCGCGACCTTCGCCGGGGTGCGGGCGGTGGTGGGAACCGGACGCCAGCCCCCATCGCGGGAGCCGCGGGACCACGTCGTATGGGACGAAGGGATCCTCACGGTGACCGGGGGGAAGCTCACCACCTTCCGGGCGATGGCCCGGGACGCCCTGCGGGCCCTCCGTCGGCGTCTGCCCGCGCCGGCCTATCCCCCTGCGCCGGAGGAGCCGGAACCTGTGCCGGAGCCCCCGGCCGACCTGGACCCGGCGGTGGCGGTCCGTCTGGTCGGTCGTTATGGGCCGGGCATCCTGAGCCGATGGGCGGATATCCCCCCGGAAGACCGCGAGCGGATCCCGGGGACAGAGATCCTCTGGGCGGAGGTGCGCTGGGCGGCCCGGCTCGAAGGGGTGGTCCATCTGGACGATCTGCTCCTGCGCCGGACCCGGCTGGGGCTATGCCTGCCGGAGGGAGGCCTCCCGTTCCTGCGGCGTCACCGCGCCCGCCTGCAGGCCATGCTGGGTTGGGAAGACACCCGCTGGGCCCAGGAGGTGGCGCGCTACCGGCGGATCTGGGAGACCAGTTATCAGCCCCCGCGGTGAGGGGCCGGCCCGGTTGAGCCCTCAAGAGGCCCAGTCCGGATCCAACGCCCCCTGGCCAGCTGCTGCGCCCTCAAGAAGCGGTCTCCTGGCACAGTGCGCTCTTGCCTTGACGGACCTTTGCTCGAGGGGTATTATGACAGGCGCGGAAAGAGAGACCTGGTCAACCCCATCGCTCCTATTGAAAAACAAAGCGGCACTTGGGCTCAGGGGCGGATGGCTTGATGGAAAGTGTCGTTGGCTGGACAGCTTCCGCTCCTCGGTAAATCGCTGAGCCCGGAAAGGCTGCATAAAGATGCGCGCTTTTGAAAGCACAACCTGGTCGCCTCCTCCCGACTGGCAACGCTTCACCACCATAGATCTGCACGCTGAGGGCGAGCCGCTGCGCGTGCTGACCACCGGCCTTGACCCGATCCCCGGCCCCACTATCCTCGATAAGCGCCGCTACGCCCAACAGCATCTGGACGGGCTGCGCCGTGCGCTGATCTTAGAGCCGCGTGGCCATGCCGATATGTATGGCGCGATCATCACCGAACCCGCCTCGCCTGATAGTGACCTGGGCGTGCTCTTTATGCATAACGAGGGCTGGAGCACCATGTGTGGCCACGGCATCATCGCCCTGGTCACCTGCTTGCTGGAGACGCGCTTGAGGCCGTCTACTTTCCCCAGCCTGGATTATGAGCGTCTGGAAGCGAAGGGCGAGCTACGCATCGATGCGCCGGCCGGCCAGGTCATCGCGCGAGCCACTTTGGCGCCTGACGGTCAGCGTGTTGCCCGCGTAACTTTCCGCAACGTGCCTTCGTTCGCTTACGCCCTCGACCAGGTGGTCGACGTGCCCGGCCTGGGCCGCGTGCGCTACGACCTCGCCTTCGGGGGCGCCTTCTACGCCTATGTGGACGCCGCTGAGATCGGATTGGAGCTGGAGGCCGGAAATTATCACGCCCTAATCGAAGTCGGCATGGCCATCAAGCGTGCGGTCATGGCGACGCGGGAGATCCGTCATCCCTTCGAGCCGGATCTGAGCTTTCTATACGGCACGATCATCAGCGGACCGCCGCGCGACTCCGCTCATCAAGCCCGCAACGTATGCATCTTTGCAGAGGGCGAGGTGGATCGTTCGCCTACCAGCACGGGGGTAAGCGGACGTGCGGCCCTTGAATATGCATGTGGACGCTTGCGGCCGGGTCAGCCTTTCACGATCGAGAGCATCCTGGGCACTACCTTCACTGTTACCATTGTGGACGAGGTGAACTTTGGAGGCTTCCCCGCGGTGATCCCCGAAGTCTCCGGCCGAGCCTGGATCACCGGCCGGCATGAGTTCGTGCTGGCACCTGATGATCCACTCCGTGATGGATTCTTGCTGCGGTGAGTGCGCAATCAGACTTATTCCACCAACCCCGGACGCCTTCCGGGATCCACGCCCCATAGCGAGCCCGGCCATTGAGCGAGGCGGCGGGTGAGGCTTTGCCGGAGGGATGCCCAGCGGTCAGGGTCACCCTGGGCATCGATGCGAGCCAGGGCGATGCGCGCCCAGCGCTGGGCCTCCCGCGGATCCCGACGGGTCCGCTCGTAGTAGCGAGCTAGGCGGACCGCCGGCAACACCTCCCCGGGGAACTCCAGGGCCCATGCCTGCCAGACCCGGGCCGCCTCCTCCAGGCGGCCCATCCGGCGCAACAGGTTCCCCAGGGCATGCCACGCGGTCCGTCGCAGCTCCGGATCCCCAGCCTCCTCCTCCAGAGCCCGCCGGAAGGCCCGTTCCGCCGCCTCCCAGCGGCCGCTCTCCTGATACCACCGGCCCAGCTGCACCCAGTCCCACCCCTGCACCGCCGGATCCCGCTCCGGGTTCTCGAACAGATGGGCCAGGCGGGCGGCCAGGGTCACCATCGAGAGGACGTCCTGACGGTTGTGGAGGAACACCCCCTCCAGCAGATCCGGATCCCGGCGCTGCAGATAGGCCCAGTAACGGGAAGGGATCTCGGCGCCCGGCACGTCATCCGGGGAGCGTTCCAGCCCCAGGACGGCTTCCTCCAGGGCCATCAGGGCGCGGGAAGGCAACCGGCGCCGCCAGAGCCGACGGGCGGTCGGCAGCAGATCCCAGTGCGGCGCATCCAGGCCCCCCCATCGGAGCCCATAGCGGTTCAGGCGCATCTCGATCAGCGGGAGATCGAAGCCCCGGCCGTTGAAGGTCACCAGGCCCTGAACCCCAGCGGTCAACCCGAGAAACGCCTGCCAGAAGGCGGGCTCCGCCGCCGGATCCGCGAGGAAGAGCTGGCGGAAGACCAGGGCCTCGCCTTCGATCCGGGCGAAGCCGAGGAGAAAGATCATCGTCCCCGCCCCGCCCACCAGACCGGTGGTCTCCGTGTCCAGAAAGAGCACGCCCTCCGCCGGGATGTCCAGCCAGTCCGGATGGCCGGCCAGGGTGGCCACCGCCCCCCGGGGGGCGGTCCGCCAGGCCTCCAGGGGAAGGTCCCCATGCCATGTGAACAGCGACAGGGTTTCCTCCCACAGCCGGATCCCCGTGTCAGGGGGGACAGAGCGTCCCTCTGTCGGAGAGGGCCGGCCGCGAAGCCGCCGCCAGCGCGCCTCGAGGGATTCCACGGGCATGCGCTCCCGGATCGAATCCACCATCTTTAGCTCTTCCCCTGCCTCACTTCGGGCCGCGCAGCACTTCCACGCCCATATACGGCCGGAGGACCTCCGGGACGACGATGCTGCCGTCCCGTTGCTGGTAGTTCTCCATGATGGCGATCACCGTGCGGGGCAGGCCCAGCCCGGAGCCGTTGAGGGTGTGCACGTAGCGGGGCCGGGCCCCGGGACGGGGGCGGTAGCGGAGGTTGGCTCGCCGGGCCTGGAAGTCCTCGGTGTTGCTCACCGAGCTCACCTCCAGCCACTCCCCGCACCCGGCGGCGTAGACCTCCACGTCGTAGGTCTTCGCCGCGGCGAACCCCAGATCGCCCGTGCAGATCTCCACCACCCGGGTGGGCAGCCCCAGGCGCCGGCACGTGTCCACCACGTCCTCCACCATCTTCTCCAGCTCCAGATAGGAGGTCTCCGGCGTGGTGAACTTGTAAAGCTCCACCTTGTCGAACTGATGCCCGCGCTTGATCCCCCGCACGTCGCGCCCGGCCGACATCCGCTCCCGACGGAAGCAGGGCGTGTAGGCCACGTAGTAAAGGGGCAGCTGGTCGGCCTCCAGGATCTCATCCCGATGCAGGTTGGTGAGGGGCACCTCGGCCGTGGGGACCAGCCAGAGGTCGTCCTCCACATCGTGGTAGAGATTGTCCTCGAATTTAGGAAGCTGTCCGGCGCCCACCAGGGCCTCGCGCTTGACCACGAAGGGGACATAGACCTCCGTGTAGCCGTGGACCTGGGTGTGGAGGTCCAGGAGCCAGCTGATCAGGGCGCGCTCCAGGCGGGCGCCCAGCCCCCACAGCACGTAGAACCGGCTGCCCGCCAGCTTGACCCCGCGCTCGAAGTCGATGAGGCCCAGGCGAGGCCCCAGCTCCCAGTGCGGCAGCGGCGTGAAGTCGAACTCCGGCAGCTCCCCCTCCACCCGCACCACCCGGTTGGCGGATTCGTCGGGGCCCACCGGGACGCTGGGATGGGGGATGTTGGGGAACCAGAGCAACAGCTCCTCCCGTCGGGCCTCCAGATCCCGCAGCCGGGCCTCGGCCTCCGTCAGGCGCTCCCCCAGCGCCCGCATCTCGGCGATGCGAGCTTCCCGCTCGGGTCCGGGAGGCATCTTGGCGATCTCCCGGGAGACCTGGTTGCGCACCGCCCGCAGCCGTTCCACCTCCTGCAGCATCGCCCGATAGGCTTCGTCCAGCTCCAGGAAGCGATCCACCCGCTCCGGCGACTCCCCCCGATGACGCAACGCCTCCCGGATCTCCTCCGGATTCCGTCGAATGCGCTCGATGTCCAGCATCCCGCTCTCACCCCGACGCGCGGATCTCGTTCCCCATTACCATAAATCCGCCCCTATTCTCCGTCAAGGCGCGCCCCAGGGCCCTCCGAATCCCTCGTCCCCGGAGCCCTTCTCCACGAATCCGAGAGAGTCGCCCATCACGCCTGCGCACAGAACGCAAAATGAAAGTTATAAAACTGTAAACCCCCTTGCGGGAAAGATTTCTGTCTATAAAATGGAAAGGGAGAAAAAATCTTATCCGGAGGGTTCCATGCTGATCAATCCTCGGAAGGCATCGGCAGAGGAAGCGGGGGATCCGGACCGTTTGATGGCCCTGCTGGCTTACCTCATCGGGATCATCGTCCCCCTGATCATCCTGCTCACCGACATGAAGAACCGTCCCTTCCAGCGGTATCACGCCGTTCAGGCCTTAGTGGCTCAGGTGGCCCTCACGGTGATCTTCTTCGCCCTGGGGCTGATCCCCATCATCGGCTGCATCGCGCCGCTGCTCGGCCTGGCCGCCTTCGCGCTCTTCATCTACTACGCCATCCAGGCCTACCAGGGCTATTACTTCGAGATCCCGGTGGTGACCGCCTTCGCCCGCCAGCAGGGATGGATCGCCTGAACGGTAGGGGCGACCGGCCGGTCGCCCCTACCGCTTCGCGGATGCATTCGCGTCCTCCATCTATTCGGGTTCGGGGCGGGTGGCTTGCAGGGCGGCGCCGGCCAGGGTTCGGAAGAGCTCCGCCACCCCGATCCCGGTTACGCACGAGGTCTCCACGTAGGGGGTGCCCCAGGCCTGCGCCAGGGCCTCGGCCTCCCGGCGGGAGACCTCCCGTGGCAGATCCGCTTTGTTCCCCACCAGGAGCAGCGGGATGGACCCCGCGTGGGCGCGGAGCTCCTGCCACCAGCGGATCAGCTGATAGAACGAGAGGCGGTTGCTCAGATCGAACACCAGCGCGCCGGCCGCCGCGCCCCGATAGAAGAGATCCCGGAAAGCCGCGAAGCGCCGCTGTCCCCCCACATCCCAGACCACCAGCCGGACCGCCATCCCTTCCACCTCCACCGGGCACACGTGGATGTCCACCCCCACGGTCATCCGGCGGCGGGGCTCGAAGGCCCCGTGCAGGTAGCAGTGAACCAGAGAGGTCTTGCCGACGGTGGCCTCGCCGGCCAGCAGCACCTTGCGCACCGGAACCGCAGGCTTTGAATCCATCGACCGGTGCGAGAGCAGCTCCCGGAGCCGGGGCCATGGGAACGAAGCAGGGAGGACCCAGTCCCAAGGCCCTTCCGGGATCGATTCCGCCCGGGCCGCTTGAGGGCTCACCCGGATCACCAGCGGGGGCCTTGGGCGCTGCTTCCACTGAGCCGCCCATGCCTCCGACATCTCCTCCGCGGCAACCAGGACAGCGGCGAGGGAGCCTTCGGGGAGGGCGAGGGAGTCCGCCTCCTCGGGGGAGCAGGTCAGCACCTCCCACTCCGGCGACAGGGCCTCCAGGAGGTCTGCCAGCCCGAGGGGTTCCGCCTCCCGGATCACCACCAGGATCCGACCGCCGGGTTCCGCCATCCCGCGCCCTCAGAACAGCAGATCCGTGAGATCCCGCTCGCGGAGCAGACGCCGGCGCCACGCGTGGATCTGGGGCACGATGAAGGGGAGCAGGCGCATGCAGTAATAGGGCGGGATGATGGGGACGCCGACCAGATCCCCAAAGGTGATGAGCAGGAAGAGATGCTCCATGGATCCCCGCTGTCGGATGTGCGCCCGCACCATGTCGTGCAGCGCCATCCCGTAAAGGATCTCCCCGATGGCCCGCCCCAGACGCCGCACCGGATCCCATGCCACCGTCATCGCCCAGCCCTCCCTTCCGCGCAGATTCCACGGTTCACCCCATGGCCAAGTCCGGCCGCGGTCCCTCCTCCACCCGGAGGGGCGTCTGATACCAGCGCGCCGCCTCCCCCAGGCGGGCCCGCATCTGCCAGCCCAGGCTCTTGGGGGCCGCCTCGATCGCCTGGCGGATCCGCTCCAACCGTCGCTGGACCGGCTCCCGCGCCGCCTCCTCCCAGCCGGCGACGGCCCGGGCCGTCCGCTCCAGGTTCATGGTCACGGTGCGATACCAGCCCCAGTCGTCCGCGCAAAGCGCGACGATGGCCCGCAGGTCCACCGCCTCCGCCTGTTCCCCCTCCACGACCTCATGGTCCAGCAGGAGGACGGCGATCTCCAGGAGGTCCGCCTCTCCAGCCTCCACGGCCTGCAGGCGGGAGAGCAGGAGATACGCCGGGGGCAGCGTAACCTCCTCCCGGGTCAGGACGGAGGCGAACTCCAGGCGATGATACATCTCGTAGGCGTCCAGGAAGACGTCCACCGGCCATCCGGTCTCCGGCTTGCGGAAGTGCAGGCGCCGGGCGCCGTAGAAGGCGTTGAACCGGACGAAGGGCTCATACCCCTGATCCTGCAGGAAGGCTTCCACGGCCCGCCGCTCGCGGGAGGACCCCGCCAGCTCCAGCCCGACGAAGGCGGGGACCGGCAGGCGCTGGAGGGCGGAGGGGCAGTGATGGGCGACCCCCACGCTCCCCAGCAGCCGCAGGGTGATCCCCTGCGCTCGGGCGGCCTCCACCAGACGCCGGCCCTCCTGAACCAGATCCTGGATCACCGGGGAGACCCGCGGGACGGCAGGGCGAGGCCGGCGGGGAGCGGCCGGCCGCTCTGAGCGCTCCTTCAACGCCGCGGTCAGCGAGCGGATCACCGGGCCCAGGGCCAGGTTCAACAGCGGAAGGTTCACGGAACGAGCGCAGCAGAGGGCCAGGAAGCCGCCGGGCAACCGCCGGAGGATCAGGCGGCCTGCGGCGAACACCAGGTCCACCTCCTGGATGCGCCGTCGGGAGGTCTCCAGGGCCTCCATGGTCCGGGCGGCGATGCGCACCGCGGAGGCCAGGGCCTCCGGGGCGTAACGCTCCGGGAGCGTGTGGGCCAGGATCGTCCCCTCCTCCGTGAACAGGATCCCGCCCTCCACGCCCGGGATGGCGTTCACCTCCTGCAACGCCTCCTCCACTCCCATCCTCTGCCCCCTTTCCCCACACGAGAAGTCCGCCCTCAGGGCTCACGAGAGCCGGCCGGGGAGCTCGGCGAGCACCAGCGCCGGGGAGGCCTGGGGGGAAAGCACCAGGCCGACGATGAAAGGGGGATGGCGGAAGATCAGCAACCGGCGCTGAGGCTCCGCGACCACCGCGTGCTCGAAGGCCCCCATCGGGAGGAACCCGGCCAGGGTTTCGGCCGCGGCGGCCAGGTAGACCGTGAGGGCGCCTTCCGCTTCCCCCTTCCCTTCCGGGACATCTGCCGCCAGCACCACGCCATCCGGGCCGGCCACCACCACCCCCATGACGCCCTCGATGGCTTTCAGGCGGGAGACCATCTCCCCGGGGGGGAGCGAGCGCGGGCCTGTGGGCTCCGGAGCGGCGGCTCGCTGCATCCCTTCCAGGAGCAGATCCTGCCAGGGGCGATAGAGGGTGCGCTCGGGGCTGCGGACTTCATCCTCGAGGGTGAACTGCCCATCGGTCCAGCGCAGCAATCTCCACAACGCCGGCTCCCCTTTCAGCTCCCCGCACACCGCATGGACGAGCTCGCCGTCGGAGAAGTAGAGCTCGCCCTCCAGGTCCCCGTGGCGGAGCCGGAGCCGGGCCGCGGCCCGGGAGCGACACCCGGTTTCGATCAGCGCGGCCAGCGGGATCTCCCGCAGGCTCCCCGTGGTCGCCATCGCCGCCTCCTCTTCCGGAGGATCGGCCGCGATGCGCCGGCGATGATGGCTCCAGTTTATCCCGACTTCCCGGTCTCTGGCAAGAGCAACCTTACCTTAAAGGAAACCGTCCGGAAACGCGGGGACGTTACACCGGGCTCTCCGGGGGGGCCTGGCGGAGGACCCACAGGAGGAGGCCCGCCAGCAGCAGGAGGGCGAGGGCCTTGTAGAGGGCGGAGGGGATCAAGAGCGCGATCCCGCCGGCTATGGCGGCAAAGCTGTAGTAGGTCAAGAGGATACGCCCGGGGGACCATCCGGCGTCCAGCAGGCGGAAGTGCAGGTGATCTCGTCCGCCCTGGGTGGGCCGTCGCCCCCGGCGCCATCGGTAGGCGATCAGCCAGGCCACGTCGGCGATGGGCAGGGCCATCGCCATCACCACGGTGGCCACCTTCGCCCCCCCGATGATGGCCAGGACCCCCAGGACGTATCCCAGGAAGAGGGCGCCGGAGGACCCCAGGAACAGGCGGGCGGGCGGCCGGTTGAAGAGGAGGAACCCCAGGCAGGCGCCCGCCAGGGCGGCGGGCAGGAGCGCCACGCTGTGCTGGGGCGGGTCCAGCCGGTATCCGGCGTGCAGGAAGAGCACCGCCGCCACGATGGCCACCACCCCCCCGGCCAGCCCGTCCACCCCGTCCAGCCAGTTCACCGTGTTCATCATCCCTATCAGCCAGAAGACTGTGAGCAGCACCACCACCGGAGGCGGGAAATAAAGCGGCCGGCCGGTCAGGGGATTGTTCACGTATTCGATGAAGATGAGGAAAGGGAGGGCCAGCAGGGCGATGAGGGCCTGGCCGAGGAACTGGGGCCCCGGGGGGAGCTCCCGACGGTCGTCGATCAGCCCCAGGATCAGGCTCAGGGTCCCCCCCAGCAGCAGCCCGGTCAGGCGGATGACCTCTTTCGGATCGAAACGGGGGATCGGCAACAGCTGGGCGAAGAGGACCGTTAGGGTGAAGGCCAGCCAAAGAGCCAGGCCTCCGGACCGGGGGATCTCCCCGCGATGGCGTCGGCGTCCGCCCGGGCGGTCGATCATCCCCAGGCGGCGGCCGAAGCGCTCCGCCAGCGGCGACAGCGCGGCGGAGAGCCCGAAGGCCAGCAAGAACACGCTGAGGGCCGCCAGGGGGAAGCGCATTCGGCGTCCCCGCTCACTCTTCCGGGCTTCGGACGACCCGCTCGGCGATGCGGCGGAGCTGCTGGAAGACCTCCCGCGCGGGGAACTGACGGTCCATGGGGAAGCCGATGTGGATCTGCAGGTGATGGGGCTCGTTGCGCCGCACCGAGAGCCGGGCGACATAGGGGCAGAAGCGGGCGAGGTCGTTCAGGCACTCGGTGATCACACGGGGCGCGTGCGGCCCATGATAAGCCAGGCGCCCGCCGGCCAGATCCATGGCCTCCCAATCCCGCCAGACGATGCGCTGAAGGATCTCCCGGCCCGTCCACATCGTGGGGTTGCCCCATTCCCCTTCGAAAGCCGGCGGCTGGCGCAGGCGCGCCCGCAGGATCATCAGATCCCGGCGCCCCCGCCAGCGGGAGAACAGCCAGAGGAACGGCACATCCCGGGGCTCGAAGACCAGCAGGATCTCCACCTCCCGGAACGGGGGCTTCGCCTCCCGCATCCCCAGGCGGACCAGGGAGGTTCCCACCCACTGCAGGGTGGTCCGCTCGCTGAGGAGAGGAAGCCCCTCGCGCATCCAGCGCAGGAGGCGCTGGCCCTTGTGCACGTTCCACTGCATCCCCAGGAAGAACCACCCGACCACCACCACGGCCAGGGTCATCGCCACCGGCACGCCCAGATCCATCCCGCCCGCTCCTTCCGCGGTTTCTTCCCATCATACACTAGAGATCCTTCGATCTGCCAGACCCCCGAGAGCAGAGCCGGCGCCGGGGATTTTCGGGATTGGAGAAATCGGGGCGGAAGCCACCTACCGGAAGTGGGAGCGGCTTCAGCCGCGACGGAAGACGGAAGTCGGGGCTAAAGCTCCTCCTACGGAACCAATCCTCCGCTCTCAGAGGCCGCTACTGTCAGAAAAAAGTGAGGGAGGATCCGCGCAGGTCCTCCCCCACTTATCCTCTCTTCCTCGGAATCCGTTACGCGGCCCCCAGCCGCACCACCTGGCGCACCACCTCGCCGCGGGCCAGAGCATCAAACCCCTCATTGATCTCCTCCAGGCGGATCAGGCGGCTTAGGAGCAGGTCCACCGGGAGCCGGCCCGCCTGATAGAGGGTCAGGAACCGCGGGAGATCCCGACGGGGAACCGCCGAGCCCATATAGGAACCCTTGATGGTTCGCTCCTCGCCCACGATGCTCACCGCCGGGACGCTGAACATGCGCTCGGGATGCGGGAGACCGATGGGGATGGTGGTGCCCCCGCGGCGGGTGGCCTGGTAAGCCTGGATCAGCACCCGCTCGCTGCCGACGCTCTCGAAGGCGTAGTGGACCCCTCCCCCGGTGAGATCCCGAATCGCGGCGACCGGATCGGTCTCCTGCGCGTTCACCCCGTGGGTCGCTCCCGCTTTCCGGGCCAGCTCCAGCTTTTCAGGCCGGACGTCCACCGCGATGATGGGATAGGCGCCGGCCAGGTGAGCGCCCATCACGACGCTGAGGCCCACGCCGCCCAGCCCGAAGACCGCCACGCTCATCCCGGGCTCCACCCGCGCGGTGTTCACCACCGCCCCCACCCCGGTCATCACCGCGCATCCGAACAGGGCCGCCTTCTCCAGGGGGATCTCCGGATCGATTCGGATCAGGGATTCCTGGGCGGCCACGGTGAAACGGGAGAAGGCGGAGACGCCCAGATGATGGTGGAGGGGCTCCCCCGCGGCGTTCCGGAAGCGCCGCGCTCCGCTGAGCAGCGTTCCGGCCGCGTTCGCCCGGTTGCCGTTCTCGCACAGGACGGGGCGGCCAATGGCGCAGTAGAAGCACCGGCCGCACATGGGGACGAAGGAGAAGACCACGTGGTCCCCCGGCCGCAACTCATGGACGCCCGGGCCGACCTCCCGCACGATCCCGGCGGCCTCGTGGCCCAGGACCATCGGCATGGGCCGCGGCCGGGAGCCATCGATCACCGAGAGGTCCGAATGGCACAGGCCGGCGGCCGCCACCTCCACCAGCACCTCCCCGGGCCCCGGCCCCTCCAGCTCCACCTCCTCCACGGAAAGCGGCCGGGATTCGCGATAGGGCGCCGGCCGCCCCATCTCGTAAAGGACCGCTGCCAGCGTTTTCATCCCTCACCTCCTGATCACGGGGCGGGGCGGATGACCACCATGTGGACGTGGGTCATCTCCTCGATGGCATAGCGCACCCCTTCCCGCCCCAGTCCGCTTCCCTTCACCCCGCCGTAGGGCATATGGTCCGCCCGGAAGCTGGGGGTGTCGTTGATGATGATGCCGCCGAAATCGAGCCCCTGGACCGCCCGCAGCACCCGGTTGATATCCCGGGTGAAGACGGCTACCTGGAGCCCGTATTCGGTGGCGTTGGCGGCGGCGATGGCCTCCTCGAAGTCATGGGCCTCCAGCACCGAAGCCACCGGCCCGAAGACCTCCTCCCGCACCACCCGCATCTCGGGCCGCACCCGGATCAGGACGGTGGGCCACACCACCGGCCCCTCCCGCCGGCCCCCGGTGACGGCCTGGGCGCCGCCGCCCAGGGCCTCCTGGATCCATCCCTCCACCCGCATGGCCTCTCGCTCGTCGATGAGCGGCCCCACATCCACCCGCTCGTCCAGGGGATCCCCTACCACCATCTCGGCAGCGGCGCGGCTGAAGGTCTCCACCAGCGGCTCATAGATCCGGCGCACCCCGTAGATCCGCTGCACCGAGATGCACACCTGGCCGGAGTTGTAGAAGGCCCCCACCGCCAGCCGCCGCGCCACCCAATCCAGATCCTGGACGTCCTCAGCGACGATGACGGGGGTGGTGTTGCCCAGCTCCAGGGTCAGCTTCTTGATCCCCACCACCCGGGTCAGGCGCTCCCCGACGGCGCGGCTCCCGGTGAAACTCACCTTCCCCACCCCTGGATGGGCCGCCAGCCACTCCCCGACGGTGCCCCCGGGCCCGAAGATCAGGTTGAAGCCTCCGGCCGGCACCCCGGCGGCCTCCAGGACACGGGCGAGCAGGACAGCGGTGAGGGGGGTGGCGCTGGCCGGCTTGAGCACTACGGCGTTCCCCGCCGCCAGGGCCGGGGCAACTTTGTGGGCCACCAGGTTGAGGGGGAAGTTGAAAGGCGAGATGGCGGCCACCACGCCCACCGGCCGCCGCACGTAGAACCCGAAATATCCCTCCCCCGCGGGCACCGCGTCCAGGGGGATCACCTCCCCCTCGATCCGCCGGGCCTCCTCCGCGGCGATGGTGAAGGTCCAGATGGCCCGCTCCACCTCCGCGCGGGCCCACTTCAGCGCCTTCCCCGCCTCCGCGGCGATCAGCCGGGCGAACTCCTCCTTCCGCTCGCGGATCATCCCCGCCGCCCGCAGCAGGATCTCCGCCCGCCGCCAGGCCGGCAGGGCGGCCATGGCCTTGGCGCCCTCCTGGGCCGCGGCCACCGCCGCCTCCACGTCTTCCCGCCGCGCCTCGGGCACCTCCCCGATCACCTCGCCGGTGTATTTGTCCCGCACCGGGATCGGCGCCCCTCCATCCACCCACTGGCCCCCGATGAAGAGCCGGGCCGGGCCGAAGGTCACACGCTCCCGCACCATGGCGCGCCTCCTCGTTTGGAATAGGATCCCATCGCGCAGGGCCTCCGCTTCTTCAGGTTACCATGGATCCGGAAAGCCCTGAGCCCGACGGCTCAAAAGATCCCCACCTCCGGGGGCGGGGTGATGGCCTCGCCCGGGAACGTCCAGATGGGATCCAGGATGCGAAAGGGATAGTCCGGATGGGACTTGGTCTCCCCCCAGACCACATCCGCCACCACCTGATGGTCCTCCCGGCGCAGCATGATCCGACCCATGGGGGCCTCGTAGCCGATCCCCTCCAGGTAAGGGATCAGGCCTTCCGGCTCCAGCGTCCCGGCCCGCCGGATCGCCCCGGCCAGCAGGCGGAGGCCCAGGTAGGCGTTCTGGGCGTTGTAGCTGGGATAGCGGCCGTAGCGCCGGAAGTAAGCCTCGACGAAGCGCCGGTTCTCCGGGGTGTCCGGCCACCGAAACCAGTAACGCGTGCCCACCCACAGCCCCTGGGGCATCTCGTTCCCCAGGGCCTCCAGCACCTCCAGAGCGGCCCCCAGCTCCATAAAGACCGCGCAGCGCCGGAACAGCCCCAGGGCCTGCCCCTGGCGGATCAGGCGGACCAGGTCGCCGCCCCACGAGGAGATCCAGAGGGCCTCCGCCCCCGAGCGCATCGCCTGCCGGATCCAGGGGGTGAGGTCTTCCGCCCCCGGCGGATGGAAGATCCCTTCGGGGAGGAGCTCGGCCTCCGGTTTGAGCTCCCGCAGGAAGCGAGAGAAATAGGCCCAGGAGAAGTAACCGAAGGAATAATCCGGGCCCAGAGTGGTCCATGTGGCATACGGCAAAGGGGCCACCAGAAGGGCGCCCGCCCGGGCGTTCTGGGCCACATTGATGCTGCAGCGGAACACATAGGGGTTGAAGAGCTCGCCGGTGATGCGAGGGCTGGCGGCATGCGTGACCATCAGCACGCACCGGAGCTCCGGGAGCAAGGGGACCACCGCCTCGGCGACGGCGCTGGAGTCGATGCCGATGAACAGGCGGACCCCGAGCTCTCGGGCCATGCGGCGGACGACCTCCACGGCGTGGGCGGGGTTTTTCTCGTCCTCGATGAGCAGCTCCACCGGCCGCCCCAGGAGGCCGCCGGCGGCGTTGATCTCCTCCGCCGCCAGCTCCAGGCCCTGCCGCGCGGAGGCCCCATAGGCGGCGGCCGCCCCGGAGAGGGCATACAGGGCGCCGATGCGGATGGCTCGCTCCGAGAGGCCCATCTCACTCCCCTCCCCCGCCGGGATCCTGGATCTCCCCCCGCTCAATAGTGTAGATGCGCTCTGCCAGGGCGCTGACCCGGTGGAGGTCGGACTCGGCCACCAGGATGGCCATGCCCTCCGTCCGCAGGCCCCGCAGGATCTCCCTCAGACGAAGGGCCATAGCGGGCGCCAGCCCCTCAAAGGGCTCGTCCAGGAGCAGCAGGCGGGTCCCATGCATCAGCGCCCGGGCCAGGGCCACCAGCTTCTGCTGGCCCCCGCTGAGCTGAGCGGCCCGCCGCCCGGCCAGCTCCGCCACCTCCGGCATCCGTTCATAGACCCAGCGGAGGCGCTCCGGAGCCCCAGGGAGGCCGATGGCCCACGCCGGCAGCAACAGGTTCTCCTCCACCGTCAGCGGCCCGATCAGCCGGCGGTCCTCCGGCATGTAGCCGATCCCCAGGGCGGCCCGTCGATGGGCAGGGAGGGGACGGAGATCCTGTCCCCCCAGGCGGAGGCTCCCGCCCTGGAGCGGGACCAGCCCCATGATGGTCCGCAGGGTGGTGGTTTTGCCGGCCCCGTTGCGGCCCACCAGGCCCGTGATCTGGCCCGGGAGGGCCTGCAGGCTCACGCCCCGCAGGATCGGGAAGCCCTGCAGGGAGACGCGCACGTCCTCGAGCTCCAGCATAGGGCTTACTCCCATCCCAGCACCGCGCGGCGGATCTGGGCGTCGGCGAAAAGGGCCTGCGGATCGCCGTCCGCCACCACGCGGCCGTTATGGAAAACCAGCACCCGCTCGGCGTAGCGATACACCACCTCCATGTCGTGCTCCACGAAGAGGGTCGTCACCCCGGCGCGCCCCAGGACTTCCATCAGGACCTCCATGACCCCGAATTTGTCCTGGGTGCTCACCCCGCTGGTGGGCTCGTCCATCAGCAGCACCGTCGGCCGCAGGGCCAGCGCCATGGCCACGTCCAGGAGCTTCCGCCCCCCTTCCGGCAACTCCCCCACCGGCCGCCACGCATAGTCGGCGAGCTGGAAGGCACCCAGAAGCTCCATCGCCTCGGCCACCGCGTGTTCCCGCCCCAGCGGCCCCCAGAAGTCCAGCCCGCGACCGGAGCGGGCGGCGATGGCCAGCAGGAGGTTCTCCAGAACGGTCAGCCCGGGATAAAGCTGGGGGATCTGGAAGGAGCGCACGATGCCCATGCGGGTGATGACCCGAGGCGGGAGCCCGGTGATGTCCGTCCCCCGATACAGGATGCGGCCCCGGTTCGGGCGCACGTAGCCGGTGATCAGGTTGAGGAACGTGGTCTTGCCGGCCCCGTTGGGCCCCACCAGGCCCACCCGCTCCCCGGAGCGGATCTGCACGTTCACGTCGTCCGCGGCCACCACCCGGCCGAAGGTTCGGGTCAGACCCCGCGTTTCCAGGACCACGTCCATCCGGACATCCTCCGTGCGATGAGCTCGTAGAGGGACCAGAGCCCTCCGGGGGCGAACCCCACGATGGCCAGCATGACCAGACCCAGGCCCATCTGCCAGGTGTAAGGGATGTATTTGTAGGCGTAGGTCCGGAGGAACTCGAAGACGATGGATCCCGCCAGCGGGGCGAAGACGTTCCCCGTCCCCCCGAGCAGAGCGACGAAGACGAACTCCCCCGAGGTGGTCCAGTAAGCCAGGTTCGGGTCAACGTGGCCCACGCTCATCGCGCTCAGGGCCCCGCCCAGCCCGCCCATGGCCCCCACGAGAAGCACCGTGATGTAGAGGGCGCGGCTCACCGAAAGCCCCAGGTATTCCACTCGCACCTCGTTGTCCCGAATGGCCCGCACGGTGTAGCCCAGGGGGGATCGGAGATACCGGAAGATCAGGAAGACCATCACCGCCGTGCAGGCGAGGGTGAGCAGGTAGAGGCCGGAGCCCAGGTGCTCCTCGGGGAGGCTCCAGCCCAGAAAGGTCGGAGGGGGAATGCGCAGCCCGTCGGTGCCGCCGGTGATCCGGTAGGCCTTCACCAGGATCCCGTAGAGGATCATGGAGAAGGCCAGGGTGAGCATGGCGAAGAAGATCCCCCGGTAGCGGGCCAGCAGGGGCCCGGTGAGGGCCGCGATCCCCAGGCCCGCTCCGGCCCCCAGGGCCACCCCCAGCCCTGCATCCCGGATCCCCAGGTCCCGCGCGGCGAACCCCACCGCATAGGCCCCGGCGGCGAAGAAGAGCCCCTGCCCGAAGGAGACCAGCCCCGCCTGCATCAGCAGCGCCACCCCCAGCACCAGCAGCCCTCGGGCCAGGGCCAGGGTGAGCAGGAACCGGCTCCAGCCGGGCAGGAGGAGCCCCAGTCCGGCCATCCCCGCGATCAGGATCAGCCCTCCGAAGCGGCGGAGCTTCATACCCGTCGCACCTCCTCCATCCCGAACAGGCCGTGCGGCCGAAGGAGCAGCACCATCGCCATAACGAGATAGATGGCGAAGAGCTCCAGCTCCGGGATCCGGTGCACCATCAGGGAGCGGACCAGCCCCACCAGGAGGGCGCCGACCGCCGAGCCTTCCAGGCTCCCCAGCCCCCCGATCACCACCACCGCGAAGGCGAGGACAATCACCTCTACGGAGAGGCCGGGGACCACGGAGATCATCGGGGCGGTGAAGGCGCCCCCTAAGGCGGCCAGGACAGCCCCCAGGGTGAAGGTGAGCAAGGAAACCCGGGGGACATTCACACCCATCGCGGCGCTGATCTCAGGATCGTGGATCATCGCCACCACCAGCCGGCCGATGCGGGTGCCGCGGATGAAGAAATAAAGCGATCCGCCGGCCAGCAACGCGACCCCGAGCAACAGGAAGCTGTAGCCCGGATACGGGATGCCCCCCAGCCGGATGATCCCCAGCAACCCGTAGGGCTTGTAGGCGTAATAGGGGTTCACCCCCCACACGAGCTTCATGAGATCTTCCAGGATCAGGAAGAGGGCGTAGGTGGCCAGGAGCTGGTAGACGGGATCGCGTCCGTAAATCCACCGCAACAGCCCTCGCTCGATGAGGGGGCCGGCGACCGCTCCCACCAGCAGGGCGGCCCCCAGCAGGGCCAGATAGCTCCCCATGGGCCAAAGCCCCCGGTCAAAGTAAAGGAGCACCACGGAGGCGGCCGCGTAGGCCCCCAGCGCGTAAAGGCTGCCATGGGCCAGGTTCAGGATCCGCAGCACCCCGTAGATCAGGGTGAGCCCCGCGGAGATCAGAAAGAGCCACGAGGCATACACCAGCCCATCCGTCAGGATGATCAGCGCCGTCTCCATCCGCTCCCCTCCGCGTCGGGAGGGAGGCAGGGCCTGCCCCCTCGCCTCCCTCCCTTACTGGCTGAATTACGGGCACTTCGCCCCGGGGAACCCCTGGGCGATCCAGTCGGGGGTCTTCATCCCGTCGGGCGGGTTCACGCACTCCGCGGGGAACTCCACGACATCCGTGAGCTTCACCTCCCCGGTCGCCGGATCGAAGTCCCCGGTGATCCCCAGGACCACGGGCTCCACCGCCTGATGGCCCTTCCCCAGGGCCATGCGGATGATCCCGCTGGGGGTCTCGAACTCCAGATGCTCGAAGGCGGCGATCACCTGATCCACCGTCGGCCACTTCCCGCCGTTGGCGGCGATGGCCTTCTCATAGGCCGCCTTCACGCCCAGGATGGCCTGGGCGATGTGGTAGGAGGGATAGACCGGGCGGACCACATAGCGGTCCTTGTAGATCTTCACGAACCAGTCGTTGAGGGGCGTCTTCGGGGCCAGGGCCCCGTGGGGGCCCCGGGCGGCGATCACGATGCCCTTCGTGACATCCCGGCCCAGGCGGGGGAGGATGGTGTCCCCGGTGGTCAGGATGGCCATCGTCTGCTGGAAGAAGCCGCGAGGGGCGGCCTGGATCACAAAGGCCTCGAGATCACCGCCCCAGAAGCTGGAGTGGACCACCTCGGGGCGGGCGGCGAGCAGGGCGGAGAGCTCCGTCGAATACTCGCCGGCATACAGCTTGGGGAAGTGCTCCCCGACCACCTGCACATCCGGCTTGAGCTTGCGGACGGAATCGCGGAAGGCGGCCCAGGAGTCCTGCCCCCAGGCGTAGTTCTGATTGATCCCTGCGATGCTGCGGAGGTTCGGCTTCATCCGCAGGATGTAGCGGGCGGCGCCGACGTTCTCGATCACCTGATGGGCGTGGGTCCGGAAGACGTAGCGGTAATCCCGTTCCTCGAAGATCTGGTTGGTGCCGCAGTCAAAGAGCACGGTGAGGGTCTTGAGCTCCTCGGCCACCGGGGCCACCGCCAGGCAGTCGGCGCTGGAGATGTAGCCGATGACCAGGTCCACCTTCTCCTCCAGCACCAGACGGCGGAACTCCGCCACCTGCTTCTCCGCGCCGCCGGCTTCGTCTATGTAGATCGCCCGGATGGGCACGCCGCCGATCCCCTTCTGGTCGTAAGGCTTGGGCGCCTTGCCGGCGTTGAGGTTCTCGATCAGGACCTCCGCGGCGTTGCGGGCGGGCACCCCGAAGGGCGAGGCCGCCGGGCCGGAGAGGAAGGTCACGATGCCGATCTTGAGGGCGGCCGGGGCCCCGGGGACGGCGGGGGTCGGCGTGGGGGGTGCCGCCGTCGGGGTCGGGCCGGCCGGCACCGGGGTGGGGCTCGGCGCAGGAGCCGCCGCCGTCGGCGTGGGCGGTGCCGGAGGCGGCGTGGGGGTCGGCGTGGCCGCTGGGGCGCACGCCCCCATCAGAAAGGCCAGGATCACTCCGCTCCGCAACCAGCGACTCGGACACATGGTTCCCCTCCTTTCCTCAGAGCTTCACAAGGCGGGTTGGGCGCTGTCCTGAGGCATGCGAACCGTCCTGCTCCGCACGAGAGGACCCTCCAGGGCGGCCCCTCGGGCGTTCGCCACCCCGGGAGAGGCCGGATCCGTCCCTTCTTCACCTGCCCTCATACACCACCTGCCCTCCGACTACGGTGGCCCAGATGGGGATCGCCTCCAGGGCCTCCGGATCGGTTTCGAAGGGATCCGCGCCGAGGACGACCAAATCGGCCCATTTGCCCGGCTCGAGGGTGCCCAGCTCGGCCTCGGCGAAGGCGGCGTAGGCGGCTCCTATGGTGTAGGCCCGCAGGGCTTCCTCCAGGGTCAACGCCTCCTGAGGCGCCAGCGCCCAGCCCTCCCGCGTCCGCCGGGTGACGGCGGCCTGGAGGCCCCGGAGGGGCGCGCCGTCCACCACGGGGCGATCGGAGCTCAACGCCAGCGGCACGCCCCGAAGGGAAGCCAGGGGATAGGTCCAGGCCATCCGCTCCTCCCCCAGGGCGGCCCGAAACCCCTCTCCGAGCTCGTAAAGGAAGCGGGGCTGGGTGACCACTATCGGCCGCAGGCGGCGGAGGCGGTGGAGCAAGTCGGGCGGCACGACGCCGCAGTGTTCAATGCGGGGACGGAACCGGGCCGCCTCCGGCCCCATCACTTCCTCGATGGCGTCCAAAGCCGCCTCGATGGCGCGGTCGCCGATGGCGTGCATGGCCACCTGCCACCCGCCCGCGTGGGCCCGGCGCACCCGCTCCACGAGCCCTTGGGGCTCCTGCACCAGCATTCCGGAGACGCCGGGGGGATCGGCGTAGGGCTGACGCAGGGCGGCAGTCCGGCCGATGAGGGAGCCGTCGATGAAGATCTTGATGGCCCCCAGCCGCAGGCGGTCGCCCCCGAACCCGGTGTGGAGGCCGAAGGCGAAGTCGAAGCGCTCGTCCTGCACCCGCAGGCGCTCCACGTCCACTAAGAGCCACACCCGCTGGGGGAGCAGCCCCTCGGCCACCGCCTCCTGGTAGGCCCGGAACTCCTCCGGGGCGATCCATCCCGCCCACGCGTCCTGGGCGGCGGTGATCCCCTCGGCGGCCATGCGGCGGCCGGCCGCGGTCAGGGCCGCCTTCACCTCCTCCAGAGTGTAAGGGGGAAGGACCCGCTTGATGAGCTCCTGGGCCGTCTCCAGGAGCACCCCCGTCGGCTCGCCGCCCTCGTCCCGGACGATTCGGCCGCCGGGGGGATCCGGGGTCTCGCGGGTGATCCCGGCCCGCTCCAGGGCCAGGGAGTTGGCCACCCCCATATGGCCCGAGATGTGGGAGAGCCAGACCGGGTGATGCGGAGAAACCGGGTCCAGATCGTAGCGGGTGGGATGGCGGCGCTCGGCCAGCTTGTTCTCGTTGTAGCCGCCGCCGCGGATCCAGCGGCCGGGGGGGATCCGGGCGGCGTGGGCCGCCACCGCCTCCACGACCTCGGCGATGCGGGTCGCCTCCCGCAAGTTGACCTCCACCAGGCTCAGCCCGAACAGGAGGATATGGCAGTGGGCGTCGTGGAAGCCGGGGAGCACCGTCGCCCCCCGGGCGTCCAGGACGCGGGTGCCCGGGCCGATCAGGCCCTCGATCTCCGCCGCGCGCCCGACGGCCAGGATGCGCCCGCGCCAGGCCGCCAGGGCCTCCGCCCGCGGGTTCACGGGATCCAGGGTGTAGATCCGGCCCCCTCGCACCACAAAGTCCGCGCGAACCATCATCCCTCCCGTGCGCCGAGCTTCAACGCAGCCAGGCCTCCCCCTGAGCCATAGCCCTCGCATCCCATAGGATGCGGAGATGACTCAGAACCTGCGCTGCATCATTGCTTCTCCTTCACCTCCCGGAGGAACCGCTCCAGCAGGGCGATGAAGGCGTCAGGGCGTTCCATGACCGGGGAGTGGCCGACGCCGTGCCAGATCTCCAGCCCGCAGCCCGGGATGCGGGTGAACAGCTCCACAATCCCCTCGAAGGGGATCACCACGTCCCGATCCCCCCACAGCACCAGGGTGGGCACCTTCAGCCCCGGGAGGAGATCCACCACGTGGAAACGGGCCATATCATCCAGGGTGTCGAAGTAGGCGGCCGGCCCCCAGCGCAGGGCGTCGGCCACCAGGGCCTCCATCACCTCCGGGGCCGGCGGGGTGGCGAAGGCCAGCTGGACCATCGCCCGGATCCCCTCCGGGTTGCCCTGCTGCGCCCGCACCCAGGCGTCCATCTGGGGATCCGTGCGGGTGCCGAAGGGGGCCAGAGGGTTGACCAGCATGAGGCCCTTTACACGCTCCGGGTGATCCAGGGCGTAGCGCAGGGCGACGCCGCCTCCCATTGAGTGGCCCACGAGAAAGAAGGGAGGCAGCCCGAGGGCCTCGGCGAAGGCGTGGAGATCCGCCGCGTAGCCGGCCAGGGTATGCCCGCCGGGGGCCGGCTCCGACTCCCCGGCCCCGCGCAGGTCGACGGCGTAGCCGCGAACGCCCGAAGGCAGCCGGTCCAGGACCGGCAGCCACCAGCGGTGGCTGCTCAGCCACCCGTGAACGAAGAGGACCACCTCCTCGCCGGCCCCCCGGTCCACATAATGCATCCGCCCATCCCTCAAAGACACGAAAGGCATTAGAGGACCTCCTTAAGGAGCAGGCAGGGGATCGAACAAGGCCAGGAAGGTGCCTCGCCCGATCCTGCTTGTCTTCACCCGATGAATTCGGCCAGCACTTGAGAGAACTTGTCCGGCTCCTCCACCATGAGGGCATGGCCGCTGTTTTCGAACCACACCACCCGGCAGTTCTTCAGGCGCTTCGCCATATACTCCACCCAGCCCCAGTGGCAGACCTTGTCGTCCCGGCTGTGGCAGATCAGCACGGGGAGGTCCACCTGGTCCAGGAGGTCCCGCAGGTCCTCGGTGATCAGGGTCTTGAAATACTTGTAGCCCACATAAGCGGGCATCCGCAGCCAGTGCGAATAGAGGAACCAGGTTTTGGTGGCCTGCATGTCGGTTCGCTTGAAGTTGTTGTCGGCGAAGGCCGCCATCACCTCCGGCAGCCCCCGGCGGATCCCCTCCAGGGCGGCCTGGGCCTCCTCGGGGGTCATCCCGTAGGGCTCGGAGTCGGTGCGCACGAAGCGCGGGGTGGCCGGGGCCACCATCACCAGCCGCGTCACCCGCCGGTCCCCGTTGAAGCGGGTCACGTATTTGAGGCCCACCCCCGCCCCCATGGACCAGCCCACGAAGGTCACATCCCGCAGGTCAAGGGCCTCCATGAAGGCCTGGAGGTCCATGCACATCTCATCGTAGGTGTATTCGGAATACGGCTTGTCCGAATCCCCGTGGCCCCGGAGATCCACGCAGATGCACCGGTAGCGATCGTGGAGATCCAGCACCGCGTAGTTCCAGGTGTCCACGGTGGCGCTGTAGCCGGGGACGAAGAGGATGGGCTTGCCCCTCCCCCCGTCCCGGTAATGCATCCGGATCCCCGTCTTCAGCTCCACGAACGGCATGGCTCCCTCCTTTCCCGGAGTAACGTAGGATCCCGGTGGGGGAGATCCGGATCTCCCCCACCGGGTTGGCCCTCACTCGCCGAAGAAGCCGGTGACGGGCACCCAGCGCCCTTTCTGGACCTGGACGATGGCGATCTGCTTGATGCCCTGGTGTTCGGTCTCGCTGTAGCTGAAAGGCGGGGTGAGGCCGGTGGTGAAGTTCTTCAACGACTCCAGGGCGGCGATGAACTTCTCCCGGGTGAGGTCCGGCCCGGCCCGCTTCAGGGCCTCGACGATGATCTCCGCCACCGCGTAGGAGGAGATGCTGTAGCCGCCGGGTTTCTCGTCCGGGAAGTATTTGGTCAGCACCTCCCGGTATTTCGCCGCCTCCGGGGCGTTCTCCGGATCCACCAGCCAGGCCCCCGCGTAGACCCCCTCCGCCGCGTCGCCGGCCAGGGCCAGCAGGATGGGATCGGCCAGCACGTAGGTCATCAGCCACTTGGGCTTGAAGCCGATCTTCTGGGCCTCCTTCAGCAGGCTGGCCGCCGGCACCTGGATGGCGTAGACGAAGACGAGATCCGGGTTGGCCTGCTGGAGCTTGAGGGCGTGGGCGCTGAAATCCTTCTCCGTCACCTCATAGGGGACCATGGCCACCGGCTCGATCCCCCGGGCCTTCAGGGCCGCCACGAAGCTCTCCGCCCCCTCCTTGCCGAAGGCGTCGTTCTGGTAGAAGACGGCGATGCGCTTCGCCTTCAGCTCCTCCACCGCGTATTTGGCCATCAGCCGCCCCTCCAGCTCATAGGTAGGCTGGATGCCGAAGACCGTCTTCTTGAACGGCTTCGACCACAGGGAGGAGCCGGAGGCCACGCCCACCACCGGGACGCCCTTCTCGATGGTGTAATCCAGGATGGCGGCGGTGGTGGCGGTGCCCAGAGGTCGGACGATGGCGAAGACCTCGTCCTGCTCCACCAGCTTCTTGGCGGCCGCCACGGTGTTGGCCGGGTTGTATTGATCGTCCTCGATCCGCAGGTCGATCTTGCGCCCGTGGATGCCTCCCTGATCGTTCACCCAGCGGAAGTAAGCCTCCATCCCCCGCGCCAGCGGCTTGCCGATGGTGGAGACCGGACCCGAGAGGGCGCAGATCATTCCCAGCCGGATGGTATCGGCGGTGACCCCGGGAACCTTGGGGGTCGGAGTGGGGGTGGGGGCGGGCGGCGGGGGCGTCGGCGTGGCCGGCGCCGGCGTCGGAGAGGGCGCGGCGGTGGGCGTGGGGGTCGCCGCCGGCGCGCAGGCCGCCAGCACGAATGCCACGATCCACAGCAGGCGGAAACCTTTCATCGCGCACCTCCTTTCCTGAAAGATTTCGGAAACCGCTTTTTCGCTTTTAACGGCCGAGGTACAGCGCTTTGACCTCGGGGTTCTCCCGGAGGACGCGGGCTTCTCCCTGGAGACGGATCTCTCCGTTCTGGAGGATGTAGGCCCGATGGGCCAGGGTCAGGGCCAGATGCGCGTTCTGCTCGGCGATCAGCAACGGGGTCCCGGCCTCGTGGATGGCCCGCAGGACCTCAAAGATGTGACGGACCACCAGCGGCGCCAGCCCCAGGGAGGGCTCGTCGAGCAACAACAGGCGCGGCCGGGCCATCAGGGCCCGCCCGATGGCGAGCATCTGCTGCTCCCCGCCCGAAAGGGTGCCGGCGAGCTGCCTCCGGCGCTCCCGGAGGATCGGGAACAGGTGGAAGACCTGCTCCAGATCCGCCCGCGCCGCCCGCAGATCCCGACGGCGCCACGCTCCCAGCCACAGGTTCTCCTCCACCGTGAGCTCCGGGAAGATCCCCCGGCCCTCCGGCACCAGCACGATCCCCCGCGCCACCCGCTCCTCGGGCGGCAGGGGATGAAGGGGACGCCCTTCAAAGGCGATGGAACCGGCCAGGGGCGGCAAGAGGCCGGCGATCACCCGCAGGGTGGTCGTCTTCCCCGCCCCGTTCGCCCCCAGCAAGGCCACCACCTCCCCCTCCCGGACCTCCAGGGAGACCTCCCGGAGGGCGAGGATCGGGCCGTATCCGGCGGTGACCGCCGAAAGGGAGAGGACCACGCTCATGCCCTGCCCTCCCCGCTCTGGAGCGCCGTCGGCTGCGCATCCTCCTCTTCCCGCTCCCCCAGATAGGCCTCGATCACCAGCGGGTTCTCCGCCACCTCGGCGGGGGTCCCCTGGGCGATCACCCGACCGAAGTTCAACACGACAACCCGATCGCACAGCCCCATCACCAGGTTCATGTCGTGTTCGATCAGCAGGATGGAGCAGCCCAACGCTTCCCGGATCCCGCGCAGCAGCGCCTGCAGGGCTTGACGCTCCGCGGGATGCAGGCCGGCCGCCGGCTCGTCGAGGAGGAGCAGGCGCGGCCGGGCCACCAGCGCCCGGCCCAGCTCCACCCACTTGCGCTGGCCGAAGGCCAGGCTCCCCGCCGGGCGATCCGCCAGGGCCGACAGCCCGAGCCATTCCAGCACCTCCTCCGCCCGCTCCCGCAGACGCGCTTCCTCCCGCCTCACCGAGGGCCAGCCCGCCGCCACGGCGATCAGACCCGCCCGCGTCTGAGGATGCTGGCCCACCAGCAGGTTCTCCCGGACCGTCAGGGCGGGGAAGATCTCTACGTTCTGGAAGGTGCGGGCGATCCCCAGCCGGACGATCTCGTGGGGTCGACGGCGCAGGAGATCATGGCCCTCAAAGCGAATGGCGCCGGCGTCCGGGTCGTAGAAGCGGCTGATGAGGTTCAGCATCGTGGTCTTCCCGGCCCCGTTGGGCCCGATCAGCCCCACGATCTCCCCGGGCTCCACGGTGAAGCTCACCCGGTCAAGGGCCTGAAGCCCCCCGAAGCGCTTGGAGACCTCCACCACCTCCAGCCGCCCGCCTGCGGTGCTCCCCAGGCGGATCTGGGGCACGGAGACCAGGGGGCGCTCCCATCCTTCCTCCCCCGCCGGGGCCCTGGAGGGCATGGGGATCCATCGGCGTCCGCGCATGTGCATCGGGAGACGCCATAGGCCCCCGGGGAGGAACATCGCCGTCAGGATCAGGGCGGCCCCATACAGCACGTTGCGGACATCTCCCACCTCCGTCCGCCAGCCCAGCGCGGTCCCCAGGCCGCTGAGCAGATGGAACAGGACCGTTAAGGAGACGGCCCCCAGGATGGCGCCGGGCACCGAGGCCAGGCCGCCCACGATCAGGGCGCTGACCAGGAAGATCGAGTGCGTGAGGGTCAGCCCATCCGGGTCCACGCGGCCGACCCGGTAGGCCAGGAGCCCGCCGGCGACCCCGGCGTAAAAGGCGCTGACGGCAAAGGCCAGGGTCCGGTAATGGGCCAGGGAGATCCCGGCCGCCTGGGCCGCCGCCTCCCGATCCCGCAGGGCGATCCAGGCCCGGCCGAACGGGCTCCGGATCAGCCGGATGGCGATCCCAGCGAGGAGGACCAGGAGGGTCCCGATCAGGAGATATTGGGCGGCGTCGCTGCGCAGGCTCCAGGGGCCCAGGGCCGGCGGCGGAACTTTCAGCCCCATGAAGCCGCCGGTGACCGGCTCCCAGCGCCGCAGGATCTCCACCACGGCCACGCCGAACCCCAGGGTCGCGATGGCCAGATACGGCCCGCTCAGGCGAAGGGCCGGTAGCCCCAGCGCCAGCCCGATCAGGGCGTTCAGGAGGCCCGCCGCCGGCAAGGCGAGCCAGAAGGGGACCTCCAGGCGCAGGCTCAGCAGGGCCACCGTATACGCGCCGATGGCCATAAAGCCGGCGTGGCCAATGGAGATCTGGCCCGCCACGCCTGTCAGGAGATCCAGCCCGATGGCCGCGATCGCCCAGATCCCGGCCAGACTGAGGATGTAGAGGAAATAGCTCGGCAGCGTGAAAGCGGTGACCCCGAGGATCCCCGCGATGAGCGCCCCCCAGACGATCCGCCGCGCCATCGCCCGCCCTCCCCGGCTACACCCGATGAGAGATCGGTCGGCCCAACAGCCCGGCCGGCCGCACCACCAGGACGGCCACGATGAGGGCGAAGGCGAGGGGCGTCTTGAGCTCGGTGGCGATGTATCCGGCCGCCAGGTTCTCCAGGATCCCCAGGAGCCACCCGCCGATCACCGCGCCGGGCAGGCTGGTCATCCCGCCCAGCACCGCAGCGGCGAAGCCCTTGATCAGGAGCGGCAGCATGGCGTTCGGCTCCAGATAGATCAGCGGCGCCGCCAGGATCCCGGCGATGGCCCCCAGCCCGACCCCCACCCCCCAGGCCAGGATCAGGATGCGGTCCACCGGGATGCCCATCAGCCGGGCAACTTCGGGGTTCTGGGTGACCGCCCGGAGGGCCAGGCCGGTGCGGGTGAACCGGAGGAAGGCGTAAAGGGCCAGGGCGAGCAGCAACCCCACCGCGAGGTTGAAGAGCTGCTCCCGGGTGATCACCGCCGGCCCCAGCCGCAGCGGAGGGCCGGAGACCAGCCCCGGGAAGGTGCGGATCTCATGGCCCCATAACAGACCCGCCAGCCCGTTGAGGACCAGCGCCAGGCCCAGGGTGAGAACCACCAGGGTGAGGGGGGTGGCCCGCCGGCGGCGCGCGGGCCGCAGGAGCCCTCGCTCCGCCAGGGCGCCCAGCGCCGCGCCGAAGAGAACAGCGCCTCCCAGCGCCAGGGGGAGCGGGGCATGGGCGCGGAGCAGGGTGTAGGCCGCAAAGGTGCTGACCATCGCCAGATCCCCGTGGCCGAAGTTCACCACCTCCGACGCCCGATAGATCAGCACCAGCCCCAGGGCCATCAGCCCATACAGGGCCCCCGCCGAAAGCCCTCCCGCCAGATACCGGATCAACAGATCCATCCTGGCCCCCCGATCCTCCCGCCTGTCGGAAACGCCGCCCATCCGCCAGGCTTTGGCCATGTCTTCCCGGAAGACCGTTCCGGGGACGTTACAGCCGGGTTACAGAAAGAGGGGTCCACCGCGGTTCGGCGGCTGGGGCCGAGGGAGGCGGCGCGCGGGCCGGGCCGCCCCCTCGAGGCGAAGCGTCCACAACCGATGGATCGCCGGTTGGCCCCCGCGCTCCCCCACCCCCTTGACAGATCCCCGCGCCCTCGCTATAATTACTTCGGACTCCTAAGCAATGGAGCGACGCCGATGTCTCCCTTCAACCCGCGCGTGCGATCGGAGCGGACGTCCGGGCAGATCGCCATCGCCCTCTACCGCATCGCCCAGGCCATCCAGCTCATGCTGCGCCGGGCCGGCCAGGCCCACGGCCTCTCCCCGGCCCAGGTCCAGGCCCTCCTCTTCCTGGCCTATGCCCGGCCGGGGGTGCGCACCATCGGCGGGCTGGCCCAACGCCTGCAGGCCACCATGGCCACCGCCAGCGAGGTCGCCGACGCCCTGGAGCGCAAGGGCCTGGTGGCCCGGGAGCCCCTCCCCGAGGACCGCCGCACGGTGACCCTCCGCCTCACCGTCGCCGGCCGGCGGCGGGTGGCCGCCCTCGAGCGCCTGCTGGATGATCTGGAGGAGGCGGTGGAAGCCCTCTCCCCTTCCGATCAGGAGGCCCTTCACCGCGCCCTGCAGCAGATCGTCCGCCGCCTGGCCGCCTCCGGCGCCATCGTGGTCTACGAGATGTGCTGGGGCTGCGCCTTCTTCCGCCCCTACGCCCACCCGGAGAACCCCGCCGCCCCGCACCACTGCGCCTTCATGGACGCCCCGCTGCGGGACGCGGACACCTACACCGAATGCCCGGACTTCATCCCCCGCGAGGAGGTGCCGGCATGACCCATGGAGGCCCCTTGCCCATCCGGATGTATGCCCGACCGGATTGCGAGGACAGCGAGCTCGCCCGCGAACGGCTGCGGGCCCTGGGCATCCCTTTCATCGAGATCAACATCGACGAGGATGAGGAGGCCGCCCGCTACGTGGAGCGCCTCAACCGCGGCTTCCGCAGCACCCCCACCATCGTGTTCGGGGACGAGGCCTTCTACATCGTGGAGCCCACCGTGGAGCAGCTGGACGAGGCCCTGCGACGGGCCGGATATGAGATCCCGATCCGCTCGCCATGAGATCTTCAAAAAGAGGAGAACGCCATGCCGCTGGTCGAACGACAGGCTCAGGTGATCTGGAAAGGGGATCTGCTGCAGGGAAGCAGTTGCTCAGCCCCCTAACCTCAGGGAAGGAGGGAAACCTATGCGACGCGCTGTCTGGGAGTTCAGCGCTGGCCTTCTCACTGCGCTGGCCTTTGGGGCGATGTTCTTTGCCGCATGCGCCCCCAGCGCCAGCCGCCCGCGATCCTTAAGCTACGACATCGTGATCGAAGCCTTCGATACCACAATCCCTGAGGCCACCATCGAAGGCGTCACCATCAAGAACGTCCGCGCCTTCAATGTGATCAACTCCCCCAGCGACATCGTGATCCCGGCAGGGAGCGAGGTCACCCTCCGGGTGACCAACAAGTCCCCTATTAGCGAGGGCTTCTCCATCGACCCCTTCAACATCCGGGAGGTGATCAAGCCCGGGGAGACGAAAACCATCACCTTC
This sequence comes from Thermoflexus hugenholtzii, assembly GCF_018771565.1. Taxonomy (NCBI): domain Bacteria; kingdom Bacillati; phylum Chloroflexota; class Thermoflexia; order Thermoflexales; family Thermoflexaceae; genus Thermoflexus; species Thermoflexus hugenholtzii. The sequence goes on from NZ_CP076326.1 coordinate 1,697,062, forward strand.
AAGGCGGACAAGATCGGCGCCTTCACGATCTGGTGCCAGCTGCACCCCCAGAACATCCACCTGCGCGGCACGCTCAACGTGATCCCATAAGTCGGATAGGGGGGAGCCTCAAAGCTCCCCTTTCACGAATCCGATCCCAAATCCCAAAAGGAGGTCCGCCATGTCCGTGCAGACCATCCCCGGTTATACCTATGGGACGGCCGAAGCGGCCCGCTCCCCCGTCTCGATGGAGGAGTTCGCCGACCTCCAGAAGGCCACCATGTTCACCGAGGAGGACGTCCGCTACCTGCGGATGGCCGGGGAGGTCCTGGCCGACCAGGTGGAGGACATCCTGGACCTCTGGTATGGCTGGGTGGGCTCCCAGCCGCACCTGGTCTACTACTTCTCGGGGCCCGATGGGCAGCCCGACATGAACTACCTCCAGGCCGTCCGCCGGCGTTTCGGCCAGTGGATCCTGGACACCTGCAACCGCCCCTACGACCGGGACTGGCTGAACTACCAGCACGAGATCGGCCTGCGCCACCACCGGACCAAGAAGAACCAGACCGACGGGGTCCGCTCCGTCCCCCACATCCCGATGCGGTATCTCGTCGCCTTCATCTACCCCATCACCGCCACCATCAAGCCCTTCCTGGCCAAGAAGGGCCACTCCCCGGAGGATGTGGAGAAGATGCACCAGGCCTGGACCAAGTCGGTCATCATGCAGGTGGCCCTCTGGTGCTATCTTTATACTCGGGAGGGAGATTGGTGATCCATCCCGGGGTGGGCCCCGGCCGGGCCGGGGCCCACCCTGCCTCCGGCGATGGCCCTGGAAGATCGGATCGCGCGCAGCCGGCTGATCCCGCCTCGCCCCCGGCCCACCTGGGTGCGCCGTCCCCGGGTGGAGGCCCGCCTTCGGGAGGCCCTGGAGGCCCCCGTGGTGGTGGTGAAGGCCGAGCCGGGTTACGGCAAGAGCACCGCCGTGGCCCAGACGCTCCATCACGGCCCCTGGCCCTACCTCTGGTATAGCCTGACGGAAGCCGATCGCGACCCCCAGCGCTTCCTCGCCCACTGGATCTACGCGTTCCGCTCCCTGGACCCCCGGCTGGGTCGCTCCGCGGCCGAGCGGCTCCATGAACCCGGGGGCTTCGCCGCCCTGGATGCCCTCGCCAACGAGCTGGTGGATCGCCTCCCCCGGGAGGTCGTCCTGGTCCTGGACGACTATCATCTCGCGGACAGCCCGGAGATCCGGGCCCTGCTCGAGCGATGGCTGGAGCAGCTCCCCCCGGCCCTTCGCCTGGTCCTCATCACCCGGCGCGATCCCGAGCTGCGGGGCGCCGCGCGGGCCCGGGCGCACGGAGAGCTCCGGGAGATCACCGCCGCCGACCTCGCCTTCGCCCCAGAGGAGGTGCGGGAGCTGTTCGCCGCCCAGGGGCTCCCGCTGAGCCCGGAGGCCGCCCGCCGGCTGGCCGAGGAGACCGAGGGCTGGATCATCGCCTTGTGGATGATCCTGCACCACCTGCGGGAGAGCGGACCCCAGGCGGTGGAGGTCCTGCTCGATCGCCTGCCGGAGGCCCTGCCCGATCTGTTCGCGTATCTGGCTGAGGAAGTCCTGGACCGCCAGCCCGAGCCGGTCCAGCGCTTCCTGGTGCGAACCAGCATCCTCCACGAGCTGACCCCATCCATCTGCGCGGCCATGCTGGAGGACCCGGAGGCCGGGCGCCTGCTTCCCCAGCTGGAGCGGCGGGGGCTTTTCCTGATCAGCGCCGGCGAGGGCCGCTGGCGTTACCATCACCTCTTCCAGGAGTTCCTGCAACGCCAGGCCCAGCTCCGCCTGGGGGATCTGCGGCCGCTCCATCGGCGGGCCGCCGATTGTTACCAGCAACACGGGGAGCTCGAGGCCGCCATCGCCCACCTGCTGATGGCCGGCGCCTTCGAAGAAGCCGCAGGCCGTCTGGAGACCTTGGCGGACCGTATGATCCGGCAGGGCCGATATCTTCAGCTGGCCGAGTGGGTGGATCGCCTGCCGGATTCGGTCCTGGCGGCGCACCCTCGCCTCCGGATCGCCCGGGCCGATGCCGCCCGTCTCCTCAGCCGCTTCGACGAGGCCCTGATGGGCTACGCCCGGGCCCGCCATGAGGCCGCCCGCCGGGGCGACGCCGCCGCCGAGGTCCAGGCCCTCATCGGCCAAGTCATGGTCTTCCTCGACACCGTCCAGCCCGCCCGGGCCGCCCCTCTCCTGCATGAGGCCTGGCGTCGGATCCGTCCGCATCCGGGCGAACGGATCCGCCTGCTCGGGCTGATGGTGGAGAACCTCCTGAACGCCGGACGGCTGAGGCGAGCGGACCTCCTCCTGGAGCGGGTGCGCCAGCACGATCCCGGCGCCCTCTTCCCGGATGTCGAGCCCCGGCTGCGGATCCGCCAGGGCCGGCTGGCCCAGGCCCGCCTCCTCGTCGAGGGCCTCCTGCAAACCGCCCCCTGGGGACCGGATCGGCAGCGGATCCCTCGTTCCCATCGGGAGGCCACCGTCCTGCTCGCCTGGATCTGCGCCATGACGGGAGAAGGGGAAGCGGCCCGTCGCTACGCCGAGCACGGCCTGCAGCTGGGCCGGGAGCTCCGCTCGCCGATCGTGGAGTGCGTCGCGCTGGCCCGCCTGGGCCACGGCTGGCTCTCCGGCCCCGATTACGATCTCCGTCGGGCGGAGGAGGCGTATCGGGCCTCCTTAGAGGTGGCCCGCAAGATCCGGGTCCCCCGCTTCGAAGCGGAGGCCCATCTCGGCCTCACCCGGGTGGAGGGCATGAAGGGGCGGCCCGGGCTGGCGTACGCCCACGCCGAGGAGGGCGCGCGGATCCTGCAAGAGGCAGGGGATGCCTACCTGACCGCCGCCATGCGGCTGGCCCAGGGGATCGCGGCCGTCCAGAACGAGGATCCCCGGGGCCCGAGCTGGCTGGAAGAGGCGATCCGGATGGGCATCCGCTGTGGGGAGCGTTATCTGTGCACCCTGGGACGGCTCTGGCGGGCATGGGCGTGGCTTCGCCAGGGAGATCCGGAGGCCGCGCGGCCGTGGCTGGAGGAGGCGCTCCGGGTCGTCCAGGCGGAAGGCTATGATTTCATGCTCGCCGGAACCCCCTTCCTGGGCTTCCACGACGCCGGGTCGCGGATGGCCCTGTTGCAGACGGCGCTCTCCGCCGGGCTGTTCCCCGCTTATCTGCAGGCCCTCTTCCCCCGGGTTCTCCAGGCCACTGCCTCGGGGGTGCCCTTCGGCCCCTGGGCGGTCCCCGAGGGGAGCCGGGGGCGCCATCCGCCCCTCTACGTGCAAACCCTGGGCCCCTTCCGGGTCTGGCGGGGGTTGTATGAGATCCCGCCGGAGGCATGGGAGCGCAAACCCGCCCGCCGCCTCCTCCAGTTCCTCATCGCCCACCGCCGGCGCCCGGTGCACCGGGAGGAGGTGATGGAGGCCCTCTGGCCGGGGCGCGATCCCTCCAGCGCCGCCCTGGAGCTCCGGGTGACCCTCCATGCCCTCCACCGGGCCCTGGAGCCCACCCGGCAGCCGGGGGAGCCGCCGTTTTATGTGATCCGGGAGGGGGAGTTCCTTCGCCTGAACCCCCAGGCCTCCTTCCACATCGATGCCGATCTCTTCACGAGCCTGATCGACCGGGCCCAGCAACAGATCGCGGAGAGGCCGGAGCTCGCCCTGGGATGGCTCCGCCAGGCGCTGGCCCTCTATCAGGGGGAGTTCCTGGAGGAATGTCGCTATGAGGAGTGGGCTGCCCCGGAGCGGGAGCGGCTGCTCGCCCTCTACCTGAACGCCGCCGAGCGGGCCGCCCGCCTCCTGGCCGAGCGAGGGGCCTGGGCAGACGTGGCCGCCCTGGCCCAGGCCCTCCTGGAGCGGGATCCCTATCACGAGGCCGCTTGCGAGCTGCTGGTCCAGGCCTGGTGGGCCTTAGGGCGCCGCGCCCTGGCCCTCCGCACCCTGGAGCGCTTCCGCCGCCGCATGCGCCAGGATCTGGGCGTGGAGCCTTCGCTTTCCCTTCCTCTTCAGGCGGAGGATCCTTCAGGCTGAAGCGCCGCTCCAGGCCGGCGCCTTCCCGCGCCCCTCATCCGATCCCCCTCCTTCGGACATAGGGCTTTCCAGTTTTCTGAGCTTAGGCCCTTCTCTTCCTGAGCAGAAGGCCTTGAGGAGATGGTGGGGTGCGAGGCCTTCTAAGTTTGTGGGCAGGTGATCCCTCTCGGCCACAGGATACGTAGGGCAACTGCAAGCAGTTGCCCTACGTTCCGAAAAACTGGAAAGCCCTCCTTCGGACAGCGGCCGCTGGCCCCGAATCCCTGAATCTGCGAAAATCAGAGAAGGGCCGCGCAGCCTTCGAATCCGATGCGGGAGGGACCGATGAGGATCGAAGAACCTGCGGAGGAGCTTCCCGAAGGATCCGGGGCGGAGGCGGAGCCCGCGGAGCCCGGACGGCCCCCGCGCCACCTGGTCTGGAGCACAGACCGCCTGGACCTCCGGGATCCCTTCCAGCGCAAATGGTATATCCGCCAAGTCCTCCTTCACGGCCGGGAGGAGGACCTCTGGACGCTGGACCTGAAAGAAGTGGCGGAGATCCTCGAGGAGCTGAACCTGCCATCTCCGCTCCACCGCCTCTGGGAGATGTTTCTGGAGAGGAAGGGTCTTGTTAAAAGATAAAGGTCTCCTCACCCCGGCCCAGAAGGAAGCGCTCATCCTCCTGGCCACCCTGCCCGACCAGGAGCACTTTTATTTGACGGGCGGAACGGCCCTTGCGGAGTTCTATCTCGGACATCGGATTTCGTTTGATTTGGATCTGTTCACCACGCAAGAAGGCCTGGTGGGGCCTTTCTCCCAAGTGCTGGAAAGGCGATTCCGGGAAAAGGAATGGGGGGGTGAAAATCATCCGGCGCTTCGCCACGTTCGTGGAGATGCTCCTGGAGAAAGCCGGGGAGGAGATCCGTCTGGATCTGGCATTGGATGCTCCCTTTCGATTCGCTCCCCCTCTTCTATCAGAATACGGGGTTCTGGTCAACGCTTGGGAGGACTTAAAAGCGGAAAAAACCCTGGCCTATTACGGACGCGCAGAACCTCGGGATGCGGTCGACCTTTACTTTCTGCTTGAAGAGCATTCCCTGGAACATTTGATGGAGCTGGCTGCTCGGAAGGATCCGGGGTTTGACCGTTACGGGTTTGCCGTGGCCTTGAGCCGGGCCGAGGGATTCCCGGACGATCCCCAACGATGGCCGGTCCGGATGGTCCGGCCCTTCGAGCCGAAGCGCCTGAAGGATCGCTTTCGTTCCCTGGCTGTGGATTTGATGGAGCGGTTAACCGGGGGGAACCCGATGGAAGGACCTGGCCCGCAGGAGAAGCCGGAAGGATGAGTCGGTCGGTCGCCAAGCAGATGTTGAGGCTCGCGGAATTCCATCGCCGGGGGGTGTTCGATGCAACGCTTTCTGATCCGCTGGGCGCTGAACTCGGTGGCCCTGTGGGTGGTCTCCCGGATCTACCCCGGGGTGTCCTTCCGGCCGGATGCCGGGCTGGAGGGCATCCTGCTGGCCGGGCTGGTGCTGGGCCTGGCCAACGCCCTGATCCGTCCCCTCCTGCTTTTCTTCACTTTCCCCCTGAACCTTCTCACCCTGGGGCTGTTCACCTTCGTCGTCAACGCCCTCATCCTCTATCTGGTCGCCGCCCTCACCCCTCTGGAGGTCGGCGGCTTCCTCCAGGCCCTCATCGGCGCCATCCTGCTCTCCATCGTCAGCTTCGGCCTGAGCCTCCTGGTGCGGGAGAAGAAATAGCCCAACAGTTCGGCTTCACCGCCTCCGCCAGATCTCGGCGGCGTCGTCCCGGTAGATCCGCTCCCAGCGGGGGGAGCCGGCCACGGCGGCCATCAGAGCCGGCTGTTCCGCCGGGCTGAGCATCAGCAGCCGGACGCCGTAGCGCGCCAGGCGCGCCTCCCAATCCGGCGCCGCCCCACTGATGGCCAGGTAATCCTCCCAGATCGCCATCGGATACAGCTCCAGCCGCGGGTCCACGAACACCGGATAGTCCGGCTGGGCCGCCCAGATCAGATAGCTCCCGAAGGAAAGGGCGTGGAAGAGCGGACCCGGCGGCCGCTCCCGCAACAGGAACGCCGTCGCCGCCACCGGCGTCTCGGCGGAGATCAGCCCCGCCTTGGCCGGGGGCAGCGGCCACATCCCCTTCCACCACGGCAGGGAGGCCGCCGCCATCACCCCCAGCACCCCCACGAACACTCCGTTCATCCACGGGATCCCCGCCCCCGCCCGCCCCCGAAGCCACCCCGCCAGCCGCTCCGCCACGGCCGGCGCGGCGACCATCCCGAACCACACAATCCCCCGGGAGGTCCAGAGCCCTAAGGCGGCGAAGGGGCCGAGCCGCAACAGAAGGCCCGGATCCGTCCGGCGGGGCGGCAGGAGCAGCAACGCCCCCACCCCTGCCAGACCGATGTAGAACAGCAGCCCGTGGCGGTCCAGCCCCGGCGGCGCCCACTCCGGCACCAGGCTCCGGAGCATCGGATTGCGGGCCATCATCGCCAGGTATTCATAGACGCCGAAGCCCCGCGGGTTCAGCCCCGTGCTGAGCAGGGCCAGCGCGAAGGCCTGCGCCCGCAGCCCCAGGGCCTCTTTCCCCGCTTCCTTGCGGAACACCCGCCATGCTGCCTCCGCCACGGCAAGGCCGGCCATCAACAACCCGATGGGGAAGGAGCCGTGGGTGTTCACCCAGAGGAGCATCCCGAGGGGGAAAGCCCACCGCCAGCGCGGGGAGCGCCCCAGCCCCGAGAGCGCCCGCAGGAACATGGCACCGGCCAGGAATCCGAAGGCCTGCGGCCGCACGTTCCAGTCGTCGATCCCCAGGGCCGCCGCCAGCAACGTCCCGGCCGCTGCCGCCCGCGGCCCACCCGCCTCCCACGCCGCCCACAGGATCAGCCCGTAGGCCGTTGTGATCAGCAAGCTGTGGAAGAACACGATGAGGGCAGGGCCGCCGGCGGCGTAAAGCCCGTAGTAGAGGACCTCCGCCAGCCAGAATATCGCGTAGGAGGGATACGGCGTCCCCGCCCGCGTGTAGGAGAACGTGTCCACGAGCGGGATGCGCCCGGTCCGCACGATCTCGCGGCCGACGGCCAGATGCCACCAGAAATCGTGGGGGCGGATGGGGTGGGTGTTGAGGAAGACGAAGATCCCCACCAGCACCGTGAACGCCAGCAGACGCGCCGGGGTGAGCCCCCTCAGGATCCCTCTCTGACTCATCGCTCAGGCCATCCCGGATCTTTCCCACCCTCAGGCATGCCAGGCCGATTCGCCCCGAACCCAGGGAGGCCGAAATTTCACTTGTCTGACACTTCCTGCAGATCCCCCCAATCACTTAATCCCAAGCATAAAGGAGATCCTCCCGAACGTGCTTCCAGAGGTCGGGCTTCTGCGGAAGTGCTCCAGAGGTCAGAAGATCCACCTTCAAACCCAGGATCTCCTCCAGATAATCCCACAGTTCGAAGAACTTCAGCCCAATCGGCCGCTTCAGCCGCACCAGAAGATCCACATCGCTCATCCCCGTTTGCTCTCCCCGGGCATAAGAGCCAAAGATCGCCAGATCTCGAACTCCGTAGCGCTCTCGGAGGATCTGCCGGTGTTCAATCAGGATCGCCCGGATTTCCTCCAGCGTCTTCATGATCTTCCCCCCACCGGAGATTCGTTTGCCTTATCGATCCCTCATGAGGATCCGTGGCCCCAACGATGATCACCGATTCCCCTTGGGATTATAACCTCGATCATGACCTGCCCGAATCCTCCGTTACAGGGGACAGAAACCATCTGCGAATCCGGGCCCGAATACCTGAATCGCCTGTCCGCCCTCGCCCGGATCAGCGCTCCGCGCCAGGCGTCGGCCTCCGCCGACGCAAAAGCTGCCCCTTCGGTCGGCGCAGGCCGACCGTCGGCCGAAGGCCTCCACGCCGATTGGAAATCGGCCTTCTGAGGCGCTTACGCGCCAGGCGTCGGCCTCCGCCGACGCAAAAGACCCCCTCCCGGTCGGCGCAGGCCGACCACCGGCCGAAGGCCTCCACAGGCCGAATTCATTCGACACACATGGCCGAAGGCCTCCACGCCGATTGAAATCGGCCTTCAGAGGCGCTCCGCGCCAGGCGTCGGCCTCCGCCGACGCAAAAGACACCTCCCGGTCGGCGCAGGCCGACCATCGGCCGAAGGCCTCCACGCCGATTGAAATCGGCCTTCAGAGGCGCTGCACGCCAGGCGTCGGCCTCCGCCGACGCAAAGGCCATCCCTTCGGTCGGCGCAGGCCAACCGCCGGCCGAAGGCCTCCACGCCGATCGAAATCGGCCTTCCAAGGCGCTCCGCGCCAGGCGTCGGCCTCCGCCGACGCAAAGACCATCCCTTCGGTCGGCGCAGGCCAACCGCCGGCCGAAGGCCTCCACAGGCCGAATTCATTCGGCACACATGGCCGACCGTCGGCCATAGACCTCCCCAGGGCGAATTCCTTCGACGCGCAAGCCCGGTGCGAAGGAGGGCCGGGAGGCCCTGGCGGGGGGTATAATCGAATCCGGGAGCGGTCGGGATGCCCAGACCCGCCGCTCAGGAGGCGCGAAGTGGCGCGTCGGAAGGAGACGGTGGATCGCCCATCGCCGGAGCATCCGCCCGCGTCCGAGCCGGCCCAGCCGGAGCGGACGATCGCTCCCTATCGCCGCCCGGAGGAGCAGGCGATCGAGCTCGCCCTCCGGCCCCAGCGGCTGGAGGAGTTCATCGGCCAGGAGCGGGTGAAGGAGAACCTGCGCATCCTGATCGAGGCCGCCCGGGCCCGCGGGGAGCCCCTCGATCACCTGCTCTTTTACGGCCCCCCCGGCCTGGGCAAAACCACCCTGGCCACCGTCATCGCCGCCGAGATGGGCGTCCCCATCCGCATCACCTCCGGCCCCGCCATCGAGCGGGCGGGGGACCTGGCCGCCATCCTCACCAACCTGCGGGCCGGCGAGATCCTCTTCATCGATGAGATCCATCGCCTCCCCCGGGCCGTGGAGGAGATCCTCTACCCGGCGATGGAGGACTTCGCCCTGGACATCGTCATCGGGAAGGGGCCGGCCGCCCGCAGCATCCGCCTGAGCCTCCCCCGCTTCACCGTCATCGGCGCCACCACTCGCCTGGCCCTGCTCACCGCCCCGCTGCGCGCCCGCTTCGGCGCCATCTTCCGCCTGGACTTCTACGACCTGCCGGCGATGGAAACCATCGTCCGCCGCGCCGCCCGGGTGCTGGGGGTGGAGATCGACGCGGAGGGCGTGCGGGAGATCGCCCGCCGCGCCCGCGGCACCCCCCGCGTGGCCATTCGCCTCCTCCGCCGCGTCCGCGACTACGCCCAGGTCCGCGCCGACGGCGTCATCACCGGCGCCGTGGCCGCCGAGGCCCTCCGGCTGATGGACGTGGATCCCCTGGGGCTGGATGAGCTGGACCGCCGGCTGATGCGCACCATGGCGGAGAAGTTCGGCGGCGGCCCGGTCGGCCTGGAGACCCTGGCCGCGGCCCTCTCTGAGGAGCCGGACACGATCATGGATGTGGTGGAGCCCTACCTGCTGCAGCTGGGCTTCCTGGATCGCACGCCCCGCGGCCGGGTGCTCACCCGCCGCGCCTACGAGCACCTGGGCCTCCCCTACCCTGGCGAGGCCGCCCAGCCTCCCCTGCCCATGGAGCCGGCCGGATGGGACGGGTGATGGCCCTGGATCTCGGGGAGAAGCGCATCGGGGTCGCCCTCAGCGACCCCACCCGCACCATCGCCCGCCCCCTGACCATCCTCCCGCGCGCCTCCCGGCGGGCCGTGGTGGAAGCTCTGCGCCGCCTGATCGCCGAGCATGAGGTGGAAGAGATCGTCATCGGCCTCCCCCGCAGCCTCTCGGGCGCGGAGGGACCCCAGGCCCGGTGGGTCCGTCGGGAAGCCGAAGCCCTGGCCCGCCAGCTGCCGGTCCCGGTGGTGCTGTGGGACGAACGCCTCTCCACGGTCACCGCCGCCGCCTATCGCGCCCTGCGGGGCGCCCGACGCCGGGATCCTCTGGACGCCGAGGCGGCGGCGGTGATCCTTCAGGACTATCTGGAAGCGCAGCGGGCCCCCGCGCCCCGCGAAGATCTCCCATCGGAGTGAAGCCGCATGGCCCGACGACGCGCCTCCCGCTCGCTCTGGCGATGGGTCCTGATGATCGGGACCGTGGTCTTCTTCTGCGGCGCCCTGGGGGCCGTCCTCCTCCCCCGCCTCGGACGCCCGGACGCGGGCGCCGGTCCGACCCTCTCGGGCTCTCCCCTGGATTGGGGGCTGGGCCTTTACCTGTTCCTGCGCCGGGACGACCTGCAACAGCCCGCCGGCAACGATCCCACCCCGGTGACCTTCGTCATCCAGCCCGGCCAGTCTGTGACCGAGGTCGCCCAGGCCCTGGAGGAGGCCGGCCTGATCCGGGACGCCTTCCTCTTCCGGGCCTATGTGCGCTACCACGGCCTGGATCGGGAGATCCAGGCGGGGGAATACACGCTCCGCAAAACGATGACCATCCCGCAGGTCGCCGAAGCCCTCCGCGCCGGCCGCAAGTCGGAATGGACGGTGCGCATCCGGGAGGGCCTGCGCCTGGAGGAGGTGGCCGAGGCCGTCGCCGCCCAGACCCATCTTTCGGCCTCCGCCGTCCTGTCCGCCGCGCGGGATGGGATGCGCTGGCGCGCCCGCTTCGCCTTCCTCGCCGACCTGCCGCCCGGGGCGACGCTGGAAGGCTATCTGTTCCCCGACACCTACCGGCTGGCCCGGGACGCCACGGCGGAGGATCTGATCGCGCGGATGCTGGAGAACTTCGGGCGCAAGGTGACGCCGGAGCGGATCGCCGCCGCCCGGACCCGGGGGCTCACCCTCCATCAGGTCGTCACCCTGGCCTCCATCGTGGAGCGAGAGGCCGTCCTCCCCGCGGAGCGTCCCCTCATCGCCAGCGTCTACCTCAACCGGCTGGCCATCGGGATGAAGCTGGACGCCGATCCCACGGTGCAGTATGCCCTGGGGTATCAGGCGGATCAGAAAACGTGGTGGAAGAGCCCCCTCACCTTAGACGACCTGCAGGTGGATTCCCCGTATAACACCTATCGCTATCCGGGGCTGCCTCCCGGGCCCATCGCCAACCCGGGCCTGGCGTCCATCGAGGCGGTCCTCAACCCGGCGCAGACGGATTATCTCTACTTCATGGCTGACTGCCTCAAGAAAGACGGGAGCCACTGGTTCGCCCGCACCCAGGAGGAACACCTCCGGAACTTCCAGCGCTGCCAGGGGTCGCCCTGACCGGCCCGTTGGGAAGCCGACATCCCGGACGGGCCGCCTAAATCAAGCCCCGGCGCATGGCAAACTGGACGAGCTCCGCGCGGTTCTTCAGGCCGAGCTTGCGCATCAGGTTCGCCCGGTGGAAATCCACCGTCTTCACGCTGATGAACAGCGTCTGGGCGATCTCCTGATAGCTCTTCCCCTGGGCCAGGAGGACCAGGATCTCCCGCTCCCGCTCGCTGAGGGTCTCCAGGGGATCTGTCGGCCCCTCCCCGGAGCGCCGCACCTCCTCCACCAGGAGGTCCGTCAGGCGAGGATCCATGTAGGTTTCACCGGCGTAGACCGCTCGGATCGCCCGGATCAGGGTCTCATCCGGGGCCCGCTTGAGCACATAGCCAGAGGCCCCCGCTCGCAGCGCCGGCATCACATACTCCCGGTTCTCATGCTGGCTCAGGATCAGCACCCGGGTGCGGGGGGCAACGCGGACGATCTCGCGGGTCGCCGCCAGGCCATCCATCCCCGGCATCCCGATGTCCATCAGGACGATGTCCGGCTGCAGCCGGCGCGTCTGAAGGATGGCCTCATGGCCATCCGCCGCCTCGCCCACGACCTCGAAATCCGGATACAGCTGGAGCAGCGCCCGGATGCCGGCGCGCACGATCGCGTGGTCATCGACGATCAGAATGCGGATCCCCATCTCTTACCCTCCGATCGGCAGACGAACCCAGAGGCGTGTCCCCTGCCCGGGCGCGCTTTCGATCTTCATCTCCCCGCCCAGCAGCTCCACCCGTTCCTGGATCCCGAGCAACCCCCACCCTCGGCGGGCGCCGTTCCCTTTCTGGACCTCCGACCAGATGAAGCCGATCCCATTGTCCGCGATCTCGAGCTCGACCCATTCCGGCTGCAGGGCGAGGCGGATGCGCGCCTCGGTCGCCTCCGCGTGCTTGCAGATGTTCGTGATGGCCTCCTGGGCGATCCGGAAGAGCGCCGTTTCGATCTCAGGGGGGAGGCGCGGAACGTGCTCCGGGATCTCGAAGATCACGCGGACGTCGCGCGCCTCAAGGCGCTCCCGGGTATACCATTTCAGGGCCTGGATCAGGCCCAGGTCGTCCAGAAGCGTGGGGCGCAGATCGTAGATGATCGTCTGAAGCTCCCGGATGGTCTCGCTGGCGGAGATCTTCAGACGATCCAGCAACCGGGGCACCTCCGAGGGCGCCTGGGTGATGGCCAGGCTGACCGTGTTCAGCCCGAAGACCAGCGCGCTCAGGGACTGGCCGATCCCATCGTGAAGCTCGCGGGCGATGCGGAGGCGTTCCTCCTCCTGGGCGCGCATCAGGCGGGCCAGCAGCTCCCCGCGGATCCTCTCCTTGCGGCGCAGCTCCTCCCAGAGCTGGGCGTTCTCCAGGGCCAGGCCGATCTGCTGCCCCACGGTCACCAGCAGCGCCATCTCCGCCTCATTGAACGCCTCCGGATCCCCTGCGGCCACCCCCAGAACCCCGCGGACGCGTCCTCCGATCGGGATCGGCACCGCAGCGTGGCAGATCAGGGGCATCCCGAGAAGCGAACGGATGCGATAGATGGCGCAGCTGGACTCCGAGGCCCTCACCACCGCCGGCTGCCCATCCCTTAACACCTGGCCGCAACGGCACTCCGGGAAGCTGAACAACGACTCCACGGAAAGGGATACCGGCAACTCCGGGCCGTGCCAGACCGCCAGATAGGGCCGATCCCCTTCCCCCAGCATGCAGATCCAGCCGACCTGGAGCTCCAGGGCGTTCAGAACCTGTTGCAGGACGCGCCGCAGAAGGCGGTCCGGCGGGAGGGACTCCCCCATGGCCAGGGCCACCGCGTTCAGCGCCATCAGCTCGCGGTTCCGGCGGCGGAGGGCCTCCTCCCGCGCCTTGCGCTCGGTGATGTCCCGAGCGAACCAGACCAGGACCCATCGGCCTTGATAGCGAATGCGGGTCCCCATGGTCTCCAGGACACGAGATCGACCCTCCCGGTCGGTCACCACCAGCTCGACCGGGGCGACGGGCTGCCCCTGGCGGAGGCTCTGCCAGAGCCGGGAGGCGATCCCCACCGAACGGGGAGGCAGGATGCTGGCCGCGTTCAACCCGAGGAGCTCCTCCGGCCGGCAGCCCAGCTGGCGGGCGAAGGCCTCATTGACGAAGAGCAGCTTCCCCTCCTCCGGGCCCTCCGCCCCGATCAGGGCGATGCCCTCGCCCACCGCGCTGGCCGCCATCAAGAGGTTACGATAGCCCGCCTCGGAATCCTGCAGCCGACGGATCGCCTGCTGGATCTCATCGGCCATCTGGTTGAAGGCGCAGGCGAGATCCCCGATCTCCCCCCCGGGCGGCAGACGGACCCGCTCATCGAGGTGACCCTGGCCCAGGCGCTGAGCCTGACGGGCCAGCTCCACCAGGGGAGAAACCACCACGCGGCCGAAACCGTAGGCCATCCCGGCTGCGATCAGACAGCCGAGCGCGGTCAACCCAACCAGAAAGCGGGTCACCCAGGCCTGCAACGCGACGATGCGCGCCTCGCTGAGGCCCACATGGATCTCCGCCGGGATCCCGTCCAGCGGCCGGTAGGCGAAGTCCCGCACCAGGCCGCGTTCCGTCTCCAACAAGAGGCCTTCACCGGCCGACTCGGGGCGAGCGGGGATCAGCCGCAGCAAATCGGCCGGGAAGCCATTCGGGAACGTGTGCACCACCCGCCCATCCGGGGCGACGGCGAAGGCGTAGATCACATCGCCGTTCTCCCGGACGACGGCGTTCAGGAGCTCCTGGACCGTAACCAGATCCATCTCCGCCAGGGCGTTGGCCAGGTTCTCCCCCAGCGCCCGCGTCAGGGACTGTCCGCTGCGGATCAGCTCCGCCCGCAGGGCGCGGGTGAGCAGCGCGTGGATGATGCCCGTGGTGATGACCCCCGCCGACACCACCAGGATCACCAGCGCCAGGATGAGACGCGTGGTCAGGCGCCGGGGCAGATAGCGGTCCAGCCACAACCAGAAACGACTCATCTCATGGCTCCAGCAAGCCGATCTCCCGGGCGATCCAATACAGATCCGCGTATTCCTCATCCCGAGCCGGGGCGAATCCCATGGGCATCTCGGACCGCTCCCAGTGATACAGGAAGGCCCGATCGCGCCCCCCGGGATCCAGGGTCAGAAGCGCCTCCCGAACCATCTGGGCTGTCTTCTCCGGCACCCCGGGCCCTGCGATGATGCCGCTGGACGGATACGGCTCTGAGAGGGCCAGGATGCGCACCAGCCCCCGTTCGGCGAGGGCCAGCGCCAGGGTGTCCTGCAGCCCCCCCGCGTCGTAGCGGCCGCTGATCACCGCGTTGGCGGTGGCCGCGTGGGAGTCATGGAAGGCATACGCGCGGAGGTCGCGCAAGGTGAGGCCTGCGCGCTGCAACATAAGGCGAGGGATTAAATGACCCTGGGTCGAGTTCGGGGAGCCGAAGGCGAAGGACCGCCCTCGCAGATCCGCAAGATCCCGGACCGGGCTATCCGGCGGGACCACGATGGCCGCCCGGTAAGTATCCTGACCCTCCCGGTTGCGGCCCCGCACCAGGATCCGCGCCCCGCACCGGTGATACGCCTGCAGGTAGGTGACCGTGCCGACGATCCCGAAGTGCACCCGGCCTGCGCAGATCTCATCCGCCACGCTCTGCCCCCGCGGCGCGATCCGAAGGCGGAAGCGGAGCCCCGTCTGCCTCTCCAGCCAGCGGAGGAGGGAGGCGTTCATCCGGATGTCCTCCTTGGGCTCCAGCCGCCGATCGAAGCCCCAGATCCATGGTCCGTCCTCCTCCAGGGAGACGCGGAGGGCCGTCGAAGGGAGGAGGGATTCGGAGAGGCGAACCGGGATGGCAGGCTCCCTCTGACAGGCAACCAGCACGAAGACCAGGAAGATCTGCCAGGGCATCCCCCGCATCAGAGCCTCCGCAGGATCAGACGCTATGCGCCCTGGCCCCGTTTCCATTGTAACGGGGATGAAGATGAGTGGCTACGTCCCAGGATCCTTCCGGGTCCGGAACTGGGAAAATCCCCAGGTCTCCTTTCCGGAGGAGCCCCAGGCCCATGGAGGGCACAGGTCCTTTATGCTCGAAATCGAAGGAAAGCTTCGCTCGGGAGCGCATGCGATGGTTCAAGAAACCCGCACTCGAAAGCCGGACCTGGCGACGCGGAGGGCGTTCCTGGCGCGGTTCGCCAGCGGGATCTTCGCCTCCCTGATCGCCCCTGCTGCCGCACAGGGGATCCTGGATCAGGTCGAGGCGGCTCCACCGGGCGCCCCGGTGGGGGAGCTGGAGCCACCCCCTGAGCTCCCGGAGGCGATGAGCGGGCAACACCCCGTGGTGCGCATGATGGAGGATCTCCGGCGGGCGCTGCAGAAACCGGTGGAACAGCGGCGCTGGGCGATGGTCATCGACCTGCGCAAATGCGTGGGATGCTATGCCTGCACGGTGGCCTGCATCTCGGAGAACAAGCTGCCGCCCGGCATCGCCTATCGGCCCGTGCTGACGGAGACCCGGGGGACCTATCCGCACGTCTCCCGGCGCTTCATCCCGCGGCCGTGCATGCAGTGCGAAAACCCGCCCTGCGTTTCCGTGTGCCCGGTGGGGGCGACGTGGAAGCGGGCCGATGGGATCGTGGTGATCAACTATGACCAGTGCATCGGATGCCGCTATTGCATCACCGCATGCCCCTACGCAGCCCGCTCCTTCGACGCCGGATACTTCTACAGCGATTTTGAGGGCGGCCAGCCACAACCCTATGAGCTGCTCCCCTCCCCAGAATACGGCCAGGGCCGCGTCCGACGCCGGGACGCCTCTCCCATCGGCAACGTGCGGAAGTGTCACTTCTGCCTCCATCGCATCGAGCGAGGGCAGCTGCCCGCGTGCGTGCTCTCCTGCATGGGGAGGGCCACTTACTTCGGGGATCTGAACGATCCCCAGAGCCTGGTCGCGGAGCTGGTCAGCCAGCCCAACGTCATCCGTCTGAAAGAGGAGCTGGGCACGGAGCCCAAGGTCTTTTACCTGGTTTGAGGGAGGTCCGGGATGATCGCGACCAAAGCTATCTCCCGTCGGGATTTCCTGAAACTGGCCGGGGCCTCCGCCGGAGGCCTGGCGGCCATGGCCGCCCTGGGCCACGGCTTCAAAACCCTCAGCGCCAGCGAGGCCCGACAGCAACAGGAGGCCGGCAAGCGGGTGGTCTACACCGCCTGCGTGATGTGCCCCGCCGAGTGCGGCCTCGCTGTCGAGGTCGAGAACGGCGTGATCTCCAACATCTACGGCAACATCCACGTCCCCTATAACTCGGGGACCGTGTGCGCCAAAGGGGTGGCTGGCCTGCAACTGGTCTACAACGTCAACCGGATCAAATACCCGATGATCCGGGTGGGCGAGCGAGGAGAGGGCAAATTCAAGCGGGTCTCATGGGAGGAGGCCCTGGATTACATCGCCACGAAGCTGATCGAGATCAAGCAGAAATACGGAGCCGAGTCCGTGATCATGGACTGCGGGGACGTGACCGATCGTGATCCTTACTACTATCTCTTCCGCGCCTTCGGCACGCCTCACACCGTGGAGCACGGTTCGATCTGCGACACCCCGCGCCGCCACGGGCCCAAGCTCATGTTCGGGGGCAAGCGCATCGAGCCCGACATCATGCGCCCGGTGCTGGTTCGCCAGCCGGACGGAAGCCTGAAGAACGATTACAGCTACCGCACCCGGCTGATCATCTACGTCGGCTGGAACCCCTTCACCGCCACTCGAATCAACTACGAATCCCGGGGAACGGTGGAGGCCAGGCTGGCCGGAGCCCGCATCATCGTCATCGACCCCGCCTTCTCCAACACCGCCACCAAGGCGGATCGCTGGATCCCCATCCGGCCCGGGACGGACGCCGACCTCTTCGCGGCGATGCTGCGCTACATCCTGGAGAACCACCGGGACGATGATCCGTTCCGCCGCTACATCGACTGGTCCTTCAAGGAATACAGCCAGGGCTGGGAGGAGTTCGAGGCCGCCTTCCGAAGCTGGTGGGACCGCAAGGATCCCCTCAACGGGCTGCCCTACTTCTCCCTGGAGTGGGCCGCGGAGCGGACCGGCATCGACGCCCAGACCATCGCCGAGCTGGCCCACACCTTCGGGATCACCAAGCCGGCGGCCCTGGTGTGGGGGATGAACGGCATCGGCCACCACTACAACGGCTACGTGGCCTCCATCCTGGGCACCGCCCTCAACGTCATCACCGGGAACATGGAGGTCCCGGGCGGGGCCATCGACACGGAGCTGGTCAAGAGCAGCAAGGGCGGCAAGGCCTCCGGCGGGGACTTCCTCAAGCGCGAGGTCACCCGCATCGTCAACGGCCGGGAGGTCAAGGGGAAGATCGAGGAGCTCCACATGGACGGCTACGGGGACTGGCCGGCGGCGTGGGATGACGTGGTGGGCGACTACCCGCGCCGCTTCATCGAAGGGGTCACCCTGCGCTACGGCCCGTTCCGCGGCCACCGCTATCCCATCAAAGCCTACTTCATCCGCACCGGGAACCCGGTGATCACCGGCTCCAACACCCGGAAATGGATCGAGGCCCTGACGGCGAAGGACGAGACGGGGAACTACAAGGTGGAGCTGGTGGTCTACATCGATACAGTCTTCCTCGAGACGGGGCTCTACGCCGATGTGGTCCTCCCCGAGGCCAGTTATATGGAGCGCATGAGCCTCTCGGACATCTATCCGGTCCATCCCGTGCTCTACCTGCGCGACTTCGTCATCCGCCCGATGTATGAATCCAAGACCCAGTATGAGATCTGCTGGGCGCTGGCCCGCAAACTCCACGAAAAGGGTGATCCCGACATCCAGCCGAAGGACTTCTGGGAGAAATACCCCACCGAGGAAGACTTCTGGAACGAAGCCCTGCGGGTGGCCCCCGGGCGGCCCAACACCGGAGAGCCGCTCCCCTACCCCAACCTGCCCAAAGGCTACAAGCTCCTCGGCACACCGGACTCCCTGGAGGCCGGCCGCGTGCAGATCGATGACGAGAAGAAGGAGATCCGCGGGGAGCCGCTCACCGTCCAGTGGCTGCGGGAGCACCACGGCGTGGCGGTGTGGCCCATGAGCTGGAAGCGGTTCCACGGCGGCGGGGTGCTCCAGACCGACAGCAAGAAGGTGGAGTTCGTCTGGGATTACACGGTGGAGAAAGACGGCCAGGTGCAGCGCAAAGGCCGTTACGCCAAATACAACAAGCTGATCGAGGAGGCCGGCGAGACGCCGCCCGGCATCGCGCGCCTCGGCTGGCAGAAGTATCCCTCCACCTTCTACTGGTTCGAAACCCGCTGGAACCCCTACACCAACCCGGATTACGCCAAGTATCGGGAGGAGTATCCCTTCCAGGTGATCTCCGGCCGCATCCACCACGCCATGTCCGGCACCCAGATGGTGGACTGGCTGGGACGGCTGCCCACGGAGGACCTCTGGATGCCGCTGAACGACGAACGGGTGGTGGAGGAGGTGATCATCGGGGAGAACGGGCCTACGCCGACCGGCCGCCGCGTGCGCATCCCCCGCGGAACCTGGTCCATCGGCGTGATCCAGATGAACCGCGCCGATGGGGAGCGCCTTGGGCTGAAGACCGGGGATCTGGTGGAGCTGGAGACGCCGCAGGGGTTCAAGACGCGCGGGAAGGTCGTCCTGGTGGAGACCATCCGGCCCGGCGTGCTGCGGCTGCCGTTTGGCGGGGGCGGGCGTTTCAGCCCTGGCCTGGGCAAGACGTGGGCCTTCCATGACATCACACCGAACCAAAACGCCCTGGTGGATCCCGAGAACCTGTCGCCCATCATGGGGCAGCCCGCTTATTGCGATGTGATCGTCAAGGTCCGCAAGATCGGCTAAGGAGAGCCGGTGATGGAGCGTGAGCTGAAAGAACGCGAAGGTCTCTACAGCCTGCTGCGGGCCCTCTTCTCCTATCCCTTAACCGAAACGGTCTTGGGCGCGGTGGCGAGCCTGGCCCTGGAGCCAGGCTCGCCCATGGCCCCAGGGCTCCGGCAGCTGCAGCAGCGCATCCGGGAGGCCGTCGACGGCCGGGCTCTGGTCGAGGCTCTCAACGTTGAGATGACCCGGCTGATGGAAGGCCCCGGCCGCGTCCCCGCCCCCCCTTTCGCCTCGTTCTATCTGCACGGGGAGCGGCTGATGGGCCCCGCGGCGGCGGCCGCCCGTCGCTTCTACCTGCAGTGGTCCGCCATGCCGGAGACGGAATGGCGGATCCCGCCCGACCACATCGCCCTGGAGCTGGGTTTCCTGGCCTACCTGGCTCGACGGGCTGCTGAGGCAACCCATGACGCGGAGCGCTGGCGGATCCTGCAGGCCAGCCGGGAGTTCCTCCGCCGCCACGTCTTACCATGGCTGCCGCGCTTCTGCGAAGCCCTGGCCTCCAGCACCACCGATCCCTTCTTCATCGGGCTGGCCGCCTTCACCCACGAGGCCGTCCGGCTGGATCTGGAATGGCTGGACGCTGTCCTTGCAGAGCACTCTGATTCGCTGCCATCCGACGAACGCACCGGGAGGTCCTCATGAGCCGAGCGGAGAAGATCACGCGGGGGATGAGCGCTGTCGAGAGGATCCTGTGGGGGATCGCCATCGCTGGCTTGGTGGCCGGCGCGGTGGGCCTGATTCAGCGCCTCACCGGCGGGCACACGGTCGCTGCCTATAACACCTACGTCCCCTGGGGGCTGTGGGTGGCCGTTTACACGACCCTGGCCGGGATCTCCATCGGGGCCTTCGCCGTCGCTGCTCTCGGAGAAAGTTTCCGGGTGAAAGCCTTGCAGCCCCTGAGCGGGATCGCCCTCTTCGCCGCCCTGGCCGCCCTGGCCGGAGGGTTGCTGGCCATCTGGCTCGATCTCGGCCATCCTCTCCGCTTCTGGAAGCTTTACCTTTCGACCCAGCCCGCTTCGCTTATGGCCTGGATGGCCTGGTTCTACCTGATCTACGGGCTTCTCCTCCTGGCTCTGATTTATCTCAAGAAGGCCCAGCCGGAGAGCCCGGCCATCCGGCCGCTGTTCGGCCTCGGTCTGCTCCTGGCCGTGATCATGGGAGGCGCTGAGGGGGCGCTCTTCGGAGTGGTCAGCGCCCAGGGCCTGTGGGAATCCGCTCTGGTTCCCATCCGCTTCCTGGCCGATGGCGCATTGGGCGGAGCGGCCCTGGTTCTCTTCCTCTCGATCCTCCTGGGCCACGCCGACGCCGAAGCCCTCCGCTTCCTGCGAGGCCTGGTGCTGGGTCTGCTCCTGTTCACCCTCGTGCTGCTTTGGGCGGAATACTCCACCACCCTCTACGCGGGGGTCCCGAGCCGGGTGGAGGCCCTGCGCCTGATCCTCTTCGGGCCGTTCTCCTGGGTCTTCTGGATCTTCGAGATCGCCTTGGGGCTGGTCCTTCCGCTGATCCTGCTGCTCCTGCCCGGGGCTCGGCCTGCCGTCCTGGCGGCCGCCGGCGGGCTCGTGGCCTTCACCAGCCTCAGCGCCAAGCTGAACCTGGTGATCCCCGCGCTGGTGGTGCCTGAGTTCGAAGCCCTGCGCCTTGCCTTCACTGGCCCGGGCTTGAGCTTCGATTACTTCCCCACCCTCACCGAATGGCTGCTGGCCGTTGGCATCGTCTCCGCCGCCGCCTTGATCTTCCTGGCCGCCTACCGCCTGATCCCCATCGTCAGCCCATCCCACCCGTCCTGAGCCCCTCAGGGGCACCGAAGGGCGATCAGGGTCAGGCAGAGGTCCGCCTGACCCTGATCCTCTTCCCCCCGATCGATCCGCCCTGAAGCACGCCCCAACCCCCCAGGGCTTTCCCGCCTCCCCGGACCATGCGGGCTTGACGGATCCTCGAAATCTGCTATAGTAAATCATAGTTTTCTTTAATGAACCGGAGGGTCCCTTGGCCTATATCCATCGGGTGCCGGCGGTGGAGCGGGCGCTGCGGATCCTGGAGTGGATCGCCGACCGGCCGGAGGGGGTTTCCCCTGCGGCGCTGCAGGCACGCTTCGGGTTCTCCCGCACCGGGCTCTTCGCGCTGCTGAACACCCTGAAGGCCCACGGTTACCTGGAGCAGGCCGGCCCTCGCGGGCCCTACCGCCTGGGCCCCCGATGGTGGGCGCTGGCCGCCCAAGCGCATCCCGAACAGGCGCTGCGGGAGCTGTTCCGGGCCGAGGCCCGCGGGTTCGCCGAGAGCCTCGCGCTGCTGCGCCCGGCCGGAGGGGAGGTGGTGGTCCTGGAAGCCGCCCTGGGCGCCTATCCCCTGGTGGGCCGCTGGGCCGTGGGGGACCGCCTTCCCCTTGAGGGGAGCGCCCCCGGATGGATTTTCCTGGCTGCCCATCGAACCGGCCCCCGCTGGGGGCGGATCCGACGGGAGGGGATCGCCCGCCGGCGCCTGGGCGCGCTGATCGAAGCGGCTGTCCCCATCTGCCCCGACGGCCGCCACCCGGTCGCCGCCCTGGCGGTCCGTCTGCCCGCCTCCCGGGCCCGCCCGGCCCTCTATGAGGCCCTGCGGGCGGCGGCCGCCCGCCTCTCCCTCCGGCTGGGCGCCCCCGCGTATCAGCCCTACGCCGCCGAGCCGGAAGGGCTCTCCCTGCGGCGGCTTCGCCCCGAGGAGATCGCCGCTTTCCTGGAAGGGCCATGGATCGCCCGGCTGGTCGGCCTGCGAGCGGACGGCCGGCCGTATGCGGTTCCGGTGTGGTATCTCTGGGAGCGCCCGGCGCTCTGGATCGCCGCCCTCCCGGGCTCCCGATGGCCGGGCTACATCCGGGCTCACCCCCAGGTCACGTTGCTCATCGATGAGCCCTGGCCGCCCCTGCGACGGGTCCGGGTGGAAGGCCGGGCCGTCCCCGATATCTTCCCGGAAGGCCCCGACGGCCTGGCCGCGCGGCTGGCCGCCCGCTACCGGCTCGAAAGCCCGCCCCCCGGGCTTCGGGAGATCTTCCGCATCCTCCCGGAACGGATGGAAGGCCGCCGCGGCGTGATCCCTCCCGCCGATCGATAGGGGGCCCGGGATGCTGGAGATCCGGATGGAACGCGTTCACCATGCCTTCCCGGCCCCCTCGGGCCGCTGGGTGATCTTCGAGGATCTGAACCTGGAGGTCCGCCCGGGCTCCTTCACCGTGATCGTGGGCCCCAGCGGATGCGGCAAGTCCACCCTGCTCCGCCTGGCGGCCGGCCTGCTGACGCCCACCGCCGGTCGGATCCGCATCGGGGACCTTTCCCCCGCCCAGGCCCGGGCGGCCCGCCGCATCGGCTGGATGGGCCAGCAGCCGGCGCTGCTGCCCTGGCGCACGGTGGAAGGCAACATCCGCCTCGCCCTGGAGGTAAACGGCCGCGCCCTCCGGCCGCCCCTTACGGTAGAGGAGCTCATCGCGATGGTCGGCCTGAAGGGGTTCGAGCGGGCTTACCCCCGGATGCTCTCGGGGGGCATGCAGCAGCGGGTCGCCCTGGCCCGCACCCTGGCCGCCGGCCCCGCTGTCTGGTTGATGGATGAGCCCTTCGCGGCCCTGGATGCCCTGACCCGAGCGCAGCTGCTGGAGGAGGTGGAGTGGCTGTGGCGCGCCTTCGGCGCCACCGTCCTCTGGGTGACCCATGACCTCCATGAGGCGGTCCGCCTGGGGGATGAGGTGGTGGTCCTCGCCGGCCGACCGGCCCGGATCCGAGCCCGCATCCCCCTCCCGGATCCGCGTCCGCGGACGGACGAGCGACGGATTGGGGAGTGGGTGGAGCGCGTTCGAGCAGCCCTGATGGGAGGCGCCGGATGAGCCCGATGGGAATGGAGCTTCCTCGCCTGCGTTCGGGGGCGCGGCTGGCCCCATGGGTGCCCCTCCTCGCCCTCCCACTGGCCCTGGCGGGGTGGGAGCTGATCGTCCGCGAGGCCCGGGTGCCGGTGTATCTGGTTCCCGCCCCCTCCCGCATCCTGGCCACGCTCTGGGCCGAGCGGGGGCTGTATCTCCAGGCGACGGGAGTGACCCTGGGGGAGGCCGCCGCCGGCCTGGCGCTGGGGATGGGCGTCGCCCTGGCCCTGTCCGTCGCCACGGCCTTCTGGCCGCCCCTGGAGCGGGCGATCATGCCCCTGGTGCTGCTGCTGAAGGCCATCCCGCTGGTGGCCATCGCCCCCATTCTCACGCTGTGGTTCGGCTTCGGGCCGCTCCCCAAGGTGCTGATGACCGCCCTGCTGACCTTTTATCCGGCGCTCGTCCCGTTGATGACCGGGCTGCGGGCGGTGGACCCGGCGGCGCTGGAGCTGCTGCGGGCGTGGGATGCCTCGGCGTGGGAGATCTTCGTCCATCTGCGATGGCCCTCGGCATGGCCCTACGCCTTCGCCGCCCTGAAGACCGCCGTTCCCCTGGCTCTGATCGGGGCGGTGGTGGCCGAATGGACCGGGGCCTCGGGCGGGCTGGGGCGGGCCATGTGGCTGGCCCAGACCAACCTGGACATGCCCCGCCTGTTCGCCGCCGCCATGATCCTGGCGGCGGTCAGCCTGGCGGGCTACAGCGGGGCCGCCCTCCTGGAGCGGCGCGCCCGCTGGTGGAGCCCGGAGGAGGCCCGCCTCTAAAGCCGCGCGTCCTCGGGCCTTCAAAAGGCGCTCCACGGATGATCCGCGTGGCACCTTGCGCGCAAAGGCCCGATGCCTTTCATCCCATTCATCCCGGAGGTGGCGATGCGGTTCTTCAACGGTTCCATCGGCACACGGCTTCGCGCGGGGTTCGTTCTGTGGCTGATCCTGATGGCGGGGTGCGCCACGCCGGCGCCGCCGGCGACCCCCACCCCGGCCCTCCGGCACATGGTCTTCATGGCCGGCTATAAGCCCCAGGCCAACCTGCCCTTCGTCGGCGTGTATGTGGCGAAGGAGAAAGGCTACTTCGCCGCGGAAGGGCTGGACGTCGAGATCCAGCATTCCACCGGCCGCGGGGAGCATCTCCAGCTGCTGATGGCCGGGGGCGTTCAGGTGACCACCCAGGACGCGGCGGTGTTGCTCCAGCGGCGGGCGGACCCGGGGCTCCCTCTGGTCTCTATCGCCCTCATCGGCCAGCGGGGGCAGCAGGCCTTCGCCGCCCTGAAGTCCTCGGGGATGCGGACCCCTAAGGATTGGGAGGGCAAGAAGGTGGGTTACAAGGGGACGCCTCCCCCCGACCTGTTCGCCATCATGGAGGCGGCCGGGGTGGATCGAAATCGGGTGGAGCTGGTCAACGTCGGCTTCGACCCGCGGGTGCTGGTCCAGGGGCTGGTGGATGTGTATCCCCTCTTTAAGTCCAATGAGCCCTATCTGCTGCGGCAGATGGGCTACGAGCTGGTGATCTGGGACGCCGCGGACTATGGGGTGCCGACCCTGGGGTTGACCTACGTGACCAGCGAGGAGCAGATCCGGCAGGATCCGGACCTGCTGGTCCGCTTCCTGCGGGCGGCGTTGAAGGGGATTGAGGACGCGCGGGCGAACCCGGAGGAGGCGGTGGACATCGTGCTCCGATACGCGCCTCAGGCGGACCGGGGCCACATGCGCTTCATGCTGGAGACGGAGCTCAAGGATGCGGAGTCGGAGGTGACGCGGGCCCACGGCCTGGGCTGGCAGACCCGGGAGCAGTGGGAAGCCCTGTATGAGGTCCTGCGGCGCTACAACGCCATCACGAAACCCGTGGAGCTCGAGCGGGTCTTCACCAACGAGCTGCTCCAGAAGGCCCGGGGCCGATAAGCGACAACCCGACCTTCAAACAGCGGGTTGGGCAGGCGTCCATCGCCTCCGCCCAACCCGCCTGGATTCTCCGCTGGATCTCCCGAGCCTGTTCGCGCCGAACGAAGTCCAGCGGGGCTCTCGCCTCTCCCCAGGATAGAACGTCCCGGCGATCACGTTGTCCCGGCACATCATTGGGAGGCGATGGAAGACCTCTGGTCTGAAATTGACGCATGCATGGTCCAGGAATATGATGTTTGGTGATCGCAAGGATTGGAGGGATCGCAATGGGGATCAATGTGGTCTTCCCGGAAGAATTGCTGATCGCGCTCAAGATGGAGCCTGAGACTTTTCGGAAGCAGGCCCTGGTTTATACGCTCGGCAAGCTCTATGAAACAGGACAGATCTCCGGAGGGCTGGGCGCTCAGATCCTGGGTTGTGCGCGCTGGGAATTCTACCGGCTTCTCTCCGAGAACGGTTTCGCGGTGATCGATTATCCTCCTGAGGATCTGGAACAGGAGGCGGAAACCAGCCGCCAGCTCGCAGAAAGGATCCGTTCACGGTGATCCGGATCGTTGTAGACAGCACTCCTCTGATCGCGCTTTCTTTCATCGGACGTCTCGATCTCCTGAAGGCCCTCTTTGATGAAGTGATCGTCCCTGCCTCCGTCTACCAGGAGGTGGTCGCTCAGGGACATGGGCGACCGGGCGAGGAGGAGGTTAGGCAAGCAGGCTGGCTGGTGGTCCGGGAGCCTGAAAGAAGCCTGCCCCTTCCTCCTATGCTCCTTGGTCTGGATCAAGGCGAGGTGGATGTGATCTTGCTGGCTCAAGAAGTCAAGGCCGATTGGGTGGTGATGGACGAGAGGCTGGGTAGAAAATTCGCCCGCGCCCTGGGACTCCAGGTAAAAGGAACCTTAGGAATACTGTTGGCCGCTTACCACGCGGGCCTCCTCTCACGGAGAGAGGCAGAAGAAGCAGTGGACAAACTCGCAAACAGCCCTCTTCGAATCCACCCTCGGCTGGTAGAGTGGTTTAAAGGACAGCTCTTTCCTTGATCTTTCGACCCACTGTCTGTCAATAAACTTCTCTTCACCCCCATTAGCTCCTAACAGATGGCTTATTTTTCGCTTTAATAAGGATGTGATGGCCCCGGATTTCTTGTGGCTTTGTCAAATCACATTGTATTCCGCAGGAGGAGGGGAGGCCAGGAACCGCTCGTAACGCAGCGGGGCGATGTCCAGGGTGTGGGCCCGGCCGTCCAGGATCTCCTCCGCCATCAGCAGACCGGCGATGGGACCGTGCATCACCCCATGCCCGCTGAAACCCGCCACCACATAGAAGCCCTCCACCCCCGGGATGCGCCCGAGGATGGGATGCGCGTCCGGGGTCACCTCGTAGAGGCCAGCCACCCGGGCCCGCACCCCCGCCCGCTCCAGCAACGGCATCCGTGCCACCGCCGCCTCCATATGGATCAGCTCCCACTCCGGATCCGGCTGCTCCCGGAAGCCCGGAGGCTCGTCCCGATTGGACATCCCGGTCAGGATCCCCTCCCCCTCCCGATGGAAATAAAGGCTGCGGGCGAAGTCGATGACCATGGGGAAGTCCTCCGGGATCTCCGGAATGGGCGTGGTGATCAGATACTGACGCCGATAGGGGCGGATCGGAAGAGAGATGCCCACCATCTCGCCGATCTGCGCCGCCCAGGCCCCAGCGGCGTTGACCAGGACCGGCGCCGCGATCTCCCCCAGAGGAGTGATCACCCCGGCGATGCGCCCGCCCTGCAGCCGCACGCCCGTCACCGGCGTGTCCGTCCGCAGGATCCCCCCCAGGCGGCGGATCCCCGCGGCGTAGCCGTTCACCAGATCCATCGGGCTGAGCAGCCCATCCCGAGGGCAGAACGTCCCGGCGATCACGTCATCCAGGCGCATCATCGGAAGGCGGCGGCGGATCTCCTCGCCATCCAGCCACTCCGTGGGCACCCCCAGGCGGCGCTGGAGGGCCACCTGATCCCGGAAGACCGCCACATCCTCCTCCCGGGTGAGCAGGAAGAGATAGCCGCAGAAACGCATCGCCAGCGGCGCCCCGGGGTCCTCGGCGAAGCGCTCCATCATCGCGACGCTCAGGAGGGAGAGGCGGATGTTGATCTCCGTGGCGAACTGATGGCGGAAGCCGCCGGCGGCTTTGCTGGTGGAGCCGCAGCCGAAGAAGGGGCCTTTCTCCAGGACGACCACGCGGAGGCCGGGCTGTTTCTTGAGGAGATGATAGACCGTGCTCAGGCCCATCACCCCACCCCCCGCGATCACCACGTCCGCCGTGGCAGGCAGCGTCATCGCTTCCCCTCCATCCGCAGACTCGCCGGAGGCCATCCCGAACGCTGGGCCCATCATCTCTTCCCATTTTCCTCACAACGATGGCCGGCGGCCAGCCGCCTTGCCGGGTCCTCTTTCGAAGGGCCCTGCTTCTCTCCGGGCTCGCCAGGGTATAATTCACCCAACCCGGAGGGACGACCACGAGCGCTGATCCGCCGAGCGTGCCGACTCTGAATCCGGAGGGATCGTCCATGCGCAGAGGCCTGTGGGGGACGCTGATCCTGATCCTTCTGGCGGGTTGTTTTCCATCGTTCCCCTTCCGCGAGGGGGGATCCACGAGCACGCCGCCCGGAACGGCGACCCCTCCGCTCCCGCTCCACAGAGAAGCGGCGCCGATCCCCTCGTCGACCGTTTCTCCTTCGGCGACGCCTTCGCCGACGCGGGCGTATTCTCCCACGCCAACCCTTGCGCGTCCCACGCCCACCGCGGGCCCGACCCGCACCCCCGGCCCAACGAAGACGCCGCGCCCCACCCGAACGCCCGGGCCCGTGGCCACGCCGCGCCCATCCCCCACTCCCGCGCCCACCCGGACGCCCGCCGCGGGAGCTTCGGGGATCCACCCTGCGGTCCCCCCGATGGTCCTGGCCAACTATTTCCCCTGGTATGATCCGGGGACCTGGTCCACCGGCTGCACGTCGGACAGCGATCAGCCGCGGGACGGGGTGTATCATTCCGACGATCCCGGCGTGATCGCCCGCCACATCGGCCAGGCCCGCGCCGCCGGCATCGACGGCTTCGCCGTCCACTGGTTCGCCCCCGGCAACCGCACCGACGCCAACTTCGAGAAGGTCCTGAACCTCTCCCCCGAAGGCTTCCAATCCACCATCACTTTTCTCTATCACATCCTTCCCGGGGCGAATCAGCAGGGGGTCATCGATGCCCTGCGCTACGTGATGGGCCGCTACGCCGCCCATCCCCGCTTCCTCCGCATCGCCGGGCGGCCGGTGATCCTGTTCAGCGACATGTATCGGGTCCCGGATCCCGCCGGCAACCGCCCCGCCTCCGATAAGGACGTGGCCACCGCCGTGGCCCGCTGGGCGGCGATCCGGGAGGCGGTGGATCCGAACCACACGGCCTGGTGGATCGCGGAGGGCCTGCAGCCGGATTATCTCTCCGTCTTCGACGGGCTCTATGTCTACAAGATCGACCACGCCTGCTGCCCCAACGCCTACCGGGGGGCCTCCCGCTGGGCCGGATGGGTGCGGGACTGGGAGCGGCGGACCGGCCGGCCCAAGCTGTGGGTGGGCACGGTGATGCCCGGATGGGACGACCTGAACTCCGCCCAGCCCCAATGCGCCGACCTGCGGGTGAGCAGCGCTCCCTTCGCCCGGGACCGGGAGAACGGGGCGTATTACGCGCGGACGTGGGAGGCGGTGCTGCCCACGCGACCCGACTTCATCCTGATCCACTCTTTCAACGAGTGGGTGGAGGGCTCCTACATCGAGCCCAGCGTCCGCTTCGGCGATCTCTACCTGCAGCTCACCGCCCAGTGGGCCGCCCGCTACAAAGGGCGCTGAGGGCCGAGGGGGAGGAGGCCATCCCCCTCATTCGCATCCTCGCGTTACAATGGCGGCAAACACGATCCTTCGCCTTGGAGGAAACCATGGGCGGGCCGTGGGCGGTGGTGGCGGTGCTGTTCGCCTTCATGCTGCTGCATCAGACGGACAAGCTCCTGCTGGGCCCTCTGACCACGGAGATCATGAACACCTTCCATATCGGGGAAGATCTCATGGGGCTGGCCTCCACGGCGGCGCTGCTGGTGGGCCTCTTCCTCTATCCGCTGTGGGGCTACCTGGCCGATCGCTTCGCCCGGCCTGCCCTCATCGCCCTGGCCTCCTTCATCTGGGGGGCCACCACCTGGCTCAGCGCCATCGCCCCCACTTATCCCCTCTTCCTGCTCACCCGCGCCTCCACCGGGATCGATGACAACGCCTACCCCAGCCTCTACAGCCTGATCTCCGACTACTTCGGGCCCCAGCTCCGCAGCCGCATCTACGGCTTCCTGCAGATGACCGGCCCCGTGGGCTACCTCATGGGCGTGGCCCTGGCCCTCGGCCTCAAGGACCTCATCGGCTGGCGCGCCATCTATCTGATCACCGGCTCCCTGGGCCTGGTCATGGCCTTGCTGATCTGGCGGACCGTCCGCGAGGTCCCCCGGGGGCGCAGCGAGCCGGAGCTGGCCGCCCTGGCCGAGATCCCCGCCTACCGCTTCAACCTCAACGAGGTCCGCGCCCTGTTGCGCAAGCCCACCTTCCTCTTTCTGGTCACCCAGGGGTTCTTCGGGGTCTTCCCCTGGAACGTGATCTCTTTCTGGTTCTTCCGCTACCTGGAGGTGGAGCGGGGCTACAGCAACGCCCAGATCTTCGTGGTCATGGCCTCCGCGGTGATCGTGATGTCCCTGGGGTATCTGGCCGGCGGGGCGATGGGCGACTGGCTGTTCCGACGCACCCTGCGGGGACGGCTCATTGTCTCCATGGCTGGGGTGCTGGCCGGCGCGGTCCTGCTGGCGATCACCATGTCCATCCCGCCGCAGGCCTTCGGGGCCTTCTGGGCGATGGTGATCCTCACCGCCTTCACCATCCCCCTGGCCGCCCCCAACGTCCTGGCCACGGTCTTCGACATCAGCCCGCCGGAGATCCGGGGCTCGGCCCATGCCCTGGAGTCCTTCATCGAGGGCAGCGGGGCCTCCCTGGCCCCCTTCCTCACCGGCCTGCTGGCTGTGCGGACCTCGCTGCACACCGCCATCCTGACGATCTGCGTGGGGACCTGGCTCCTGTGCGGCTTCCTCTTCGCCCTGGCCATCTGGTCCGCTCCCCGGGACATCATGGCGCTGCGGGCGGAGCTCCGCGCCCGCGCCGCGCAGGCCGGCGCGGGCGGGAGCGCGTCAGCGTAGGGATCCTGCTCAGGCGCCCCACCGAATCATGAAGCGCCTCAACCTTCGGCGGGGAGGCCGGCGGCGACCCACTGCAGGATCTCCCGGGCCAAGCGAGCCCGCGCCTCCGGATCCAGGATCACCGTGTCCGTCACCAGCGGGCGGATCCCCATCGCCGCCACGGCCGGGGCCAGCGCCGCATCCGTCCGGTCCAGCACGAAGCCGTCCAGGAAGGCCTGATAGCGCCGGGCGACGGCGAGGGCGGAAGGAGCTTCCCCCAGCTCGGCCATCATCTTCGCCGCCGGCCCCTTCAGCGCTCGCCCCCCGAGGATCGGCGAGACGGCCACCACCGTCCGTTCCTTCAAGAGCTCCGGAACGCCCGGGAGGGCCAGGATCGGGCCGATGCTGACATACGGATTCGAGGGGGCGATCACCACCAGGTCCGCCTGCTCCAGGGCCGCCCGGGCCTCCGGAGCCAGGCGCGCCCGCTCCAGACCCTCCCAGCGAAACCCTCGCACGCGGGGCTGGCATCCCCGGCGCACGAAATACTCCTGGAACGGCAACGGCCCCTCCTCCGTGTCCACGATGGTGCGCACCGGCTCGTCGCTCATCGGCCAGACGGCGACGCGCACCCCCAGGGCGTGGCAGAGGCGAGCGGTGACCTCGCTCAGCCGCAGGCCCTGCCCCAGCAGGAACGTGCGGTAGACGTGGGTGGCCAGATCCCGATCCCCGACCCGGAACCAGGTTTCCCCGCCGTATCGCCCCAGCATCTCCAGGGCTCCCCAGGTGTCCCCGGCGATCCCCCACCCGGTCTCCGGGTTGGCGATCCCAGCCAGGGTATACATCACCGTGTCCAGGTCCGGGCACACCCGCAGGCCGTGCCACTCGAAATCGTCGCCGGTGTTCACCACCACCGCGAGCGACTCCGGCGGGAGGATGCGGGCGAACCCATCCGCCATGCGGGCTCCGCCGACGCCTCCGGATAAGACCACCAGGCGCATCGGTTCCTCCAGGCTTCCGCGTGGATTTGACAGCCGACCCTCCTCCAATTATGGTGGAAATCACCATCGGGCGAACACAGGCCTATCCCCTGTCGCGGCTCCTGCGCGCGAGGGAGAGGGGGCGGAGCGGAAGCCCCTTGCGCGGACGTCCCGGAAGGAACGGTGCCGATGACCCGAAACGTCCCGCCCGGCCATTCCGTGATCGAGGAGATCAAGTCCCGACTGGACATCGTGGAGATCGTCGGGGAGACCGTCCCGTTGCGGCGGTCGGGGAAGAACTACATCGGGTTCTGCCCCTTCCACCACAACGTGCGCACGCCGGCCTTCGTGGTCTTCCCGGACACCCAGACCTGGCGGTGCTTCGGGGCGTGCAACACCGGTGGGGATGTTTTCCAGTTCGTGATGAAGCGGGACGGCCTGTCGTTCTCCGAAGCCCTGCGGGTTCTGGCGGAGCGGGCCGGTGTCCCCCTCACGCCGAAGACGCCCGAGATGGAGGCCCGGGAGCGGGAGCGCGCCCGCCTGCGGGAGGCGCTGGCGGCCGCCGCCCTCTTTTACCAGAGCCAGCTCCGCCAGCTGCCGGAGGCGGAGCCAGCGCGGGCGTATCTGGCCGCCCGGGGGTTGACCCCGGAGACCATCGAGCGCTTCGGCCTGGGCTACAGCCCCGGGGCCTGGCATGCCCTGCTGGATTACCTGAAGGGCCGCGGCTTCTCCACGGAGGAGCTCCAGGCCGCCGGGCTCATCGTGGTGCGGGAGGACGGAACGGCTTTCGATCGCTTCCGGGGACGCCTGATGATCCCCATCCGGGATCCCCAGGGCCACGTGATCGGCTTCGGGGCCCGCGCCCTCTCCGGCGAGGAGCCCAAGTATCTGAACTCCCCCCAGACCCCCCTCTTCGACAAAAGCGCGGTGCTCTTCGCCCTGGACCTGGCCCGGGCGGAGATCCGGCGGACAGGGGTGGCGGTGATCGTGGAGGGCTACTTCGACGCCATCATGGCCCATCAGGCCGGCTTCACCAACGTGGTGGCCGCCCTGGGGACCAGCCTGAGCGAGGCGCAGCTGCGGCAGCTGCACCGTGGACTCCAGCGCCTGGTGCTGGCCCTGGACGCCGACCCGGCGGGGATGCATGCGGTGCTGCGGGGGCTCGCCTCCGCCCGCGAGGCTTTCGCCGAGACCTCCCTGGAGCTCGGGCCGCGAGGGCTGATCCGCCTGAGCGGCCAGCTCGGAGTGGACCTGCGGGTGCTGACCCTGCCCGAAGGGATGGATCCTGACGAGCTGATCCGTCGCGACCCCCAGGCCTGGGCCCGAGCAGTGGAGACAGCCCGCCCGGTCATCGCCTTCCTGCTGGACTACCTGGCTGCCCGCTTCCCCCTGGAGGATCCCAAAGGGAAGGCGGCCTTCGTCCGCGAGGTGGTGCCCATCCTGGCCGCCATCCCCGATCCGGTGGAGCGGGACGTTTACATCCAGCAGGCCGCCCGCATGGCCCGGCTCAACGAGCGGGTGCTGCTGGAACAGGTGACCAGCCGCCGGATGGAGGAGACGGAACGGCGCCTCCGCAAAGCCCCTGCGCCCTCCCTCGCGCCGCAGAAGGAGCGGGGCGGAGGGGCGGAGGCGGAGGCGACGCTCCTGGTCATGCTGGGCCTGGCCCCAGATCTCCTGCCCTACCTGCACGTCCGCTTCGCCGAGCTGGGGCTGGATCCCCTTTCCGAAGAGGATTTCATGGACTCCACCTTCCGCGCGCTGTTCCGAAACATCGCGGAGCTCGGGCCCGTGGAGGAGTGGCCGGAGGAGGAAGGGGAGCCGTTCCTGCGGGCGGCCTGGGCGAGGCTGCTGGAGCGCCGCAGGGCCCTGCTGCAGGGCTTCGACCCGGAGGACGAACGATGGGCGGAGGAGACGCTGCGCCTCGCCCTCTGGGTCCGCGAGCAGCGCCTGAAGGAGCTTCTCACGGATCTGCACGCCCTGGCCGACTCCGCGCCCGATTGGCCTCAAGAGGAATTCATGGCAAAATGGCAACGGTTGACGGAGGCGTTGAATCAGATCCAGCGCTTCCGCTACCGGCGCGCGATCCCGGAGGATCGACTGTCCACAACGGAGCGTTGATCGGGAATCCAGCGATGCAGGCCCGCAGGGCTCGCCCTCGAAGGGCCTGTTGTTAAGGCACTCCATGAATGATTCGTGTAGCACCTTTCTAAGGTGCTCGACTGCAGGGGTCGCGACCACCGCCCGTTTGTCTGAGGCTATGGGAAGGGAGCGGATGCGAATGACTCAGCCATCGTGGGAGAACGAAGAGCCGCGGGGCCTCGAGGAGGAGTGGCTGGAGGAAGAGGAGGGGATCCTGGAAGAAGAGGAAGAGGGGATCCCTGAGGAGCCACTCCCGGAGGAGCCCGAGGAAACGGAGCTGGAGGAGATCGAGAGCGAACCCATCGAGGAGGAGATCGAGGCCCTGGGCGAATGGTGGGGTCCGGAGCTGGCCGAGGACCCGGTGCGGATGTATCTGCGGGAGATCAGCCGGGTTCCCCTGCTGGAGCCCACCCAGGAGCTGGATCTGGCCATCCGCCTCCAGGCCCCCCGGGTCCTCGACGCCCTCCGCAGTTCGCTCCGCAAGCCCTCCCAGGCCGATCTGGCCCTGGCGGTTTACCGGGACCTGGTGGCCACCTGGGCCCAGGCGGAAGCGACGGCGGCCCGTCTTCACCGCCCGATGCCGCGCCTGACCGACCTCATCGCCGACCTCAGCCGCCCGATCCCGGAGGCGCGGGCCACCTCCCTGGAGCCCTACCTGGAGCGCCAGCGGGGCGGCCGCCGCCTGGCCGAGCTGCTGCGCCTGCTCGTCCGGATCTACGCCGACCTGCTGCTGCTGCCTCCCGAAGTGCTCTCGTATCTCGCGGAGCACGCGGCTTCGGATCCCGCCCGACCCGGCTCCGGGCGCTCGCCCGCGGTCCAGTGGCCGGGGGAGCGGGCCCTCCGGGCCCATCTGCCTTCGGAGGAGCGGCTGAGCCGATGGTGGCAGCACGTGCGGGATCAGGCGGCGGAGGCCCGCTCCTATCTGATCCGCGCCAACCTGCGCCTGGTGGTCAGCGTGGCCAAGAAATACCTGGGCCGGGGCGTCTCCTTCCTGGACCTGATCCAGGAGGGGAACCTGGGGCTGTTGCGGGCGGTGGAGAAATTCGATCCCGGGCGGGGCTTTAAATTCTCGACCTACGCCACCTGGTGGATCCGTCAGGCCATCACCCGGGCCATCGCCGATCAGGCTCGTACCATCCGGATCCCGGTGCATCTGGCGGAGTTCCTCAGCCGGGTGCTGCGCGCTCAGCAGAAGCTCCAGCAGACCCTGGGGCGGGACCCCACCCCGGAGGAGCTGGCCCTGGAGCTGGATCTGCTGTCCCCGCAGGAGGTGCTGGAGATCCAGGCCGCGTGGAACGCCAACCAGCCCCTGCCCCCTTATCTGGCCCGCCGCCTCCGGGAGGCCACCCGGAAGGTGGAGCAGGCGCTGCGCTGGGCCGCTGAGCCCATGTCGTTGGAGACGCCGGTGGGCGAGGAGGAGGACAGCGAGCTGGGGGACTTCATCGAGGATCACGGGACCCTCAGCCCGCTGGAGGAGGCCCACCTGAAGATGCTGCGGGAGCAGCTGCGGGAGATCCTGGACACCCTGCCCGAGCGGGAGCGGCAGGTGCTGGAGGTTCGCTTCGGCCTGAAGGACGGCCAGTGGCGGACCCTGGACGAGGTCGGGCAGATGTTCGGGCTGACCCGGGAGCGGATCCGCCAGATCGAGAGCAAGGCCCTGCGCCGGCTCCGCCATCCCCAGTTCAGCCGCAAGCTGAAGGATTACCTGGCCTGACACATCCGGGCCGCCCCCAATCCGGCGGCCCGCATCCGCTCATCCCAAAGGCCGTCCCTTCTGAGCTTTGATTCGGGCAAGGGCTTCCCGGATGGGGATGAGCCGCTCCCTTTGCCACAGTTCGTCCACCCACAACACAAAGCCTGGGATCGCCGCACTCCGCAACACCCCGCCAGCCCATATGGGTCAATTCGCCATGCCTTCCACACTCCTGCTCCTTGATGAAGGATCCTCCCCGGACCTACCCGCCCTCTTGAAAAGGAAGGAGCAACTTCGGGCAGCGTATATGTCCTAATTTTGTCAGGCCCGGCCGCTTTGTAGGACAACGACTCGCAGTTGTCCTACGATTTTGGGACATACCTTCCGGCCGAGCTGCCGGGGCAGGGAGCCTGTCCCCATCCCCTCAGGCCCCTTAAGCCCTCGACGTCCCTCTTTAGTCCATCGTGAACGCGTGGATCTCCCACGCCTCGCCGGACCCGACCGCGCGCGTGCGCAACTCGATGGAGAAGGCGTATTTCTCCCCGCTCGCCGTCGTGAGAGTTCCTTCCAGATGGGCCTGTCGGACCCCATTCTTCACTTCCACGCTCCAGCGGGAGAAAGACCACTCGACCGGCAGGCGATCGCCCCCATGCCGCCGGGCCAGCTCCTCCGGCCCGCCCAGCTGCCCCTGAAAGGACGGAGCGCAACGGGCGTAGGCGTCCTCCCACCGTTCATCCCGCAAGGCGGAGAGGAACTGCTCCGCGACCTCCCGGGCCGGCCGGACCTCTCCCGCCATCAAGCCGACGGTCCCCAGCAGCGCGACGCCCAGGCCGCTGACCATACAGAACGCCCAGAGACACATGGGAAGCGCCACGAGGCCGCCGATCACCGCCCACCATTTCCACGAAGAGGACGTCAAACCCTGTCCCAGCATTCGCGCCTCCTCGATGAAGGATCCTCCCCTCATCTACCCGTCCTCTGTGAACGCCGTGTGAACATCCCATCGAAGGAAGGAGCAACCTCGGACGGTGTGGGTGCTTGCTTTCCCTCCTCTGGATTCATATAATCGAACCGCTCCCCAAGCCCGATCACCGGGAGAGCCGGGAGGAAAGGGCGAAAACCCGCCGCATCCTCCTGTCGCCTGAACAAGGTCAACCTGATCCGAGGGTGAATTTCCCGATGCGCAACCGGAATCTCTGGCTGGCGTTGATCGGCCTGCTGGCCGTCCTCGCCCTTTGGGTGGACTTCACGGAAACCCGGATTGAGATCGGTTTCCTGGGGCTGCAGCGGGAGATCCGCACCGTGCTCGGCCTGGACCTCCAGGGAGGCATCCAGATCCTCCTGGAGGCGGACGTCCCGCCGAACCAGCCCGTGGACCGGGGCAACCTGGAGGACACGCGCCGGATCATCGAGAACCGGGTGAACGCCCTGGGCGTCTCCGAGCCCGTCGTCCAGATCGCGGGGACGCGTCGGATCGTGGTGGAGCTGCCCGGGGTGACGAACCTGGAGCAAGCCGTGAACACGATCAAGCAGACCGGCTTGCTGGAGTTCGTGGACGCCGGCGCAACCCCGATCCCGGAGGGCACCACCATCCGCACCAGCCTGGACCTTCCGATCACCGGGACCGCGCCGGTTACCGCCACGCCGTCCCTTGCCCCCACCCCTTCCCTGACCGGAACAGCGGAGGTGACCGGAACGGCGCCCCTCAGCCCGACGGAGCCGATTTACCGGACGATCATGACCGGCCGGAACCTGCGCAGCGCCCGGCCCCAGCTGGATCAGTTCCGGCAGCCGGAGGTGGCCTTCACCCTGGACGCGGAGGGCACCCGGCTCTTCGCCGAATACACCTCCCGGAACGTGGGGCGCTACCTTTGCATCGTGCTGGACAAGAAAGTCATCTCCTGCCCGGTGATCCAGGAGCCGATCACCCAGGGCCAGGGGGTGATCCGGATGGGCTCCAGGAGCACGCTGGCAGACGCGGAGGCTCTGGCGGTGACCCTGCGCTACGGGGCTCTTCCGGTGCCGCTCAAGATCGTGGATACCCGCAACATCGGCCCGACGCTGGGGCAGGAGTCCATCCGTCGCAGCCTGATCGCCGGCATCATCGGGTTCTCCACCGTCGCCCTGTTCATGATCCTCTACTACCGCGTCCCCGGGGTGCTGGCGGTGCTGGCCCTCAGCCTCTACACCGCCCTGGTTTTCGCCATCTTCAAGCTGCTCCCGGTGACCCTGACCCTGCCCGGGATCGCCGGGTTTGTGCTCTCCATCGGGATGGCGGTGGACGCCAACATCCTGATCTTCGAGCGACTGAAGGAGGAGCTCCGCGCCGGGCGGGATCTGTCCATGGCGATCGATTACGGCTTCGAGCGGGCCTGGCCCTCCATCCGGGATTCCAACATCTCCACCCTGATCACCTGCGCCATCCTCTATATCTTCGGGTTGAACTTCGGGGCCAGCATGGTGCGGGGGTTCGCCCTGACCCTGGCCATCGGGGTGGCCGCCAGCCTGTTCACCGGCATCTGGGTGACCCGAACTTTCCTGCATGCGCTGCTGGATCGGATCAGCGCACGGGTCCATCAGGGGTGGTTTGGGATCTGAAACGTTCGCACAGACACCAAGGTTACGCCCAAAATGAACTTTTCTGACAGCGAGGCGAAGGGATGATCGACATCATCGGCAAGCGATACTGGTATTTCGCCCTCTCCCTGCTGGTCATCGTGCCGGGCCTGATCTCCCTGGCCCTCTACGGATTGCCCCTGGCCATCGATTACACCGGCGGCTCGATGCTGGAGCTCCGTCTCCCCGCGGGGGCGGCGCCCTCCAGCGAGGAGGTGATCCGGATCGTGGGGCAGGCGACCGGCTTCCCCACGGCCGACATCCGGGCCCAGCCCTCCCTGCAGGGGACGCTGATCATCCGCACCCGGGAGATGGATGCGGCGACCCAGGCCCGGGTGATGGAAGCCCTGCGCGCCCGCTACGGCGACGTCGTCCTGGAACGCTTCGAATCCGTGGGCCCCACGGTGGGGGCGGAGGTCACGCGAGGCGCCCTGGTGGCGGTGGCCATGGCCTCCCTGGCCATCATGCTCTACCTCACCTTCGCCTTCCGCCAGGTCCCCCACGCCTTCCGCTACGGCGTGGCCGCGGTCCTGGCCCTGCTGCACGATGTGGCGGTGGTGGTGGGCACCGCCTCGATCTTCGGGAAAGTCTTCGGGTGGGAGGTGGACGCCCTCTTCCTCACCGCCGTGCTCACCATCATCGGCTTCTCCGTGCACGACTCCATCGTGGTCTTCGACCGAATCCGGGAGAACCTGCTCCGCTACCGCGGCGAGCCCTATGAGCGGATCGTGAACCACAGCATCCTGCAGACCCTGGACCGCTCGATCAACACCCAGCTGACGCTGATCTTCACCCTGGTCGCCCTGCTCCTCTTCGGGGGGACGACGATCCGGCAGTTCATCGCCACCTTGCTGATCGGGATGATCAGCGGGACCTACTCCTCGATCTTCAACGCGGCCCCTATCCTGGTGGTCTGGGAGAAACGGGAGTGGCGGACGTGGTTCCGCCGGCCGGCGGAGCAGCCGGTCCCGTAAGAACGATGCGCTTTGGAAACGCCGGGGGGGCCTTCCCCAGATGGCCTCCCCGGCGGATCCCCCTCCTACCGGCCTTCCAGAAAGCAACGCAGACCCTCCACGATGCCCTCCACCACCCGCTCCCGCCCCTCGGTGAGGATCCTCCGATCGAGGTAGAGAAACCCGGTCTCGATGATGGCCGCGGGGGTGCGGGGATCGATCTCCCGGAAGGCATGGTAATCGGTCATGTCGTAGGTGATGCTGTTTGCGTGGAAGCGCAGCCCGGTGCGCTGCCCGTAGGCGGAGATCAGGCAAGCCACCAGGCGATCGCTCTGCTCCGGAACGGCGTCGGCCTGGGCCCGGGCCACCTTGAAGCCGGTCGCCTCATCGTTGATGTATTCGCAGGAGTCCGCGTGGATGGAGAGCAAGGCCGCCGCCCGATAGCCGTTCAGCCGCTCGTCGAACTCCTCCAGGATGTCCACCGAATACCCCAGGTCCTCCAGGCGGCGGGCCACCTCCCGGGCAATGGCAGTGTTGACCTCGACCTCGGTGAGCCCGTCGGCGCAGACCGCCCCGCTGTCATGCCCCAGATGTCCGGCCACCAGACCCACCCGGGGGGTTCGGGCGGAGGAGGCGGGCTGGGGCGCCAGGTAGGGTTCGGGGCCGAAGGGGACGATCCGCAGGCCCCGGACGATCCCCAGGCCGCTTAGGAGAGCGCCCAGGATCAGCAGGGCGATCCATCCGAGGCCGGGCAGGGCCCTCCTCGACCGCCCAGCGGAGCGCTCCGGGCGAGGAAGGGCCATCGGCGGTCGGGCGCGCCGATGGGGGCCTTTCGGAGCCGAGCGGATCTCCCGTGTTTTCATTTTCCGCCGTCACGAGCGACGCTGAGCGATCAGGGAGAGCACCACAAAAGTCAAGGAGGCGCCGAAGAGCAGAGAGGAGACCGCGTTGAGCTCCGGGGTGATCCCGAGCCGCACCTTGGAATAGAGCAACACCGGCAGAGTGGTCGAACCGGGCCCGGTGACGAAGAAAGTGATGACGAAATCATCGATGGAGAGGGTGAAGGCCATCAGCGCCCCGCCCAGGATCCCCGGCATCAGCAGAGGCAGGGTGATCCGGCGGAAAGTCTCCCACTCGTTCGCCCCCAGATCCTGAGCCGCCTCCTCCAGCGTGCGATCATAAGTGGCCAGCCGGGCGCGGACGATCACATACACGAAGGGGATGCAGAAGGCCACGTGGGCGATGAGGATGGTCCAGAGACCGAGAGGCGTGCGGGTCAGGACGAAGAAGAGCAGCAGTCCCACCCCCATCACGATCTCGGGGATGATGATGGGAAGATAGAGCAGGCCCTCGAGGAAGGCCTTTCCGAAGAAGCGATGGCGATCCAGCCCCAGGGCCAGCATCGTGCCCAGGATGGTGGAGATCAACGTGGCAAGGAAGGCGATGAGGAGGCTGCGCCCGGCCGCCCCTCGCACCAGCTCATCCTGGAGCACCCGCTGATACCAGACCGTGGAAAAACCCTGCCAGACCGTGGAGATCGGCGAGGCGTTGAAGGAAAAGAGGACAAGGATGAAGATCGGCACATACAGAAACAAGAAGGTCAGCCCGATCATCCCTGCCCGCCATTCAGCGGCGAAACGGAAGACAGGGACCGGCCAGGGCTCCACCCGCAGGAAGCGGCGCAGCACATGCTCGCGGTTGATATCCAGCAGGACCAGGAACAGGAAGACCAGGGTGAGAGAGCCCCAGGTCAACAGATGCCGCAGGATCCGCCCCATCCGGCCGGGGCGACGCCACAGGTAGCCGCACAGCAACAGCAGGCCATAGAGGGCCAGCCAGCCGCTGGCCAGCGAAACCCATCCGGGACCCTCCGGGCCCGTCCACATCCGGGCCAGACGGAGCAGGTCGCCCAGCACCCCCAGACCGGTCAGCCAGGGGATGAGGGTCCCGAGGGCGCTCCCCAGATGCAGCAGCACCAGGCCCACGGCCGTCCACTCCAGCCCTTCCACCAGATACAGCACCAGGGGCGGCCACACGCGCGCCGCCGCGCGCTCCGGCCGGGTGACCGCAGGGACGCTCATAGCACACGCTCCCTTCCGCCGACGCGCAGGTAGATCATCGTCGCCGCCAGGACCATGGCCATCAAGATCAAAGAGAGGGCAGACCCGAAGGGCCAGTGGCGCACCGTGAGGAACTGATACTGAATGACGTTGCCGATCATGATCGTTTTGGCCCCGCCCAGGAGATCCGGGGTGATGAAGGCCCCCACGGAGGGGATGAAGACCAGAGTGGAGCCGGCCAGGACCCCCGGGAGGGTGAGGGGCCAGATCACCCGCCGGAAGGCATGCCATTCGTTCGCCCCCAGGTCCTGGGCCGCCTCCACCAGGGAGAAATCGAACCGCTCCAGGGTGGCATAGAGGGGAAGGATCATAAAGGGCAGCTCCCCGTATACCAGGCCCAGGATCACCGCGTTTTGCGTGAACAGGAGAGGAAGAGGCTCCGGGATCAGGCCCATGGCCATCAGCAGACCGTTGATCGGACCATCCGAGCGCAGCACGAACATCAGGGCCAGGGTGCGCACCAGGAAGTTGGTCCAGAAGGGGATCATCGTCAGGACCAGCAGGGTGTTGCGCCAGCGGGCCGGCGCCCGGGCCATGGCGTAGGCGACGGGATAGCCGATGAGCAGACAGAGGACCGTGGTGACGAGAGCGATCCAGAGGGAGGTCAGAACGATCTGGATGTAGAGGGGATCCAGGGCCCGCTGGTAGTTCTCCAGGGTGAAAATCCAGCGGATCCCCCCATAAGGCCCCCGTTTCATGAAGCTGATGACGGCGATGATGCCGACGGCGAAAGAGAAGAAGACCAGCAGGTAAAAGGTCCCGGGGAGGATGAGGAGCATGGGAAGCCGGGCCCGGGGGAGCGCGGCGATGAGAAGGACCATGCTAAGGAGAGCGATCACCAGACCTCGCTCCAGGCCCAGGGCGAACATCGCCCCAAGCCCTCCGACGAGCCCCGCCCCGGCGCGGGCGAGGATCAGGGAGGAGACCCCCGGAAGACCCAGGATCCAGACGGCCGCCAGGACCCCGTCCACCAGCCCCAGCCCGCCCAGGATCATCCGCCCAGGAGGCTCCGTGTTCTGGGCCAGGAGAAGGAGCGCCACCCCGCTCCCCACCAGGACCCCGAACACGCCGAGCGCGGTCCCTGTTCGACCTCCGAAACGCAACACGCCTGCCATGCGACGACCTCCGGCCCTCGTCCGACGGTGTCCGGGCGCGCGATGGCTCCGCCTGCCGGCGCCCCCGCCTCACTCCCGCAACACCCGGGCGCTCTCCGGGATCCAGGCGACCCAGATCGCGGACCCCGGCGCATAGCCGGCCAGGGGCGCGATGCCCTCCCGGTTCTGCATGCGCGCCCGCAGGGCGAGGCGCTCGTTCAAGCGGATCCGAAAGAGGGTGTCCGTCCCGATGTAAATCATCTCCTCGATCCGGCCGGGATAGCGATTGGGGAACGCGAGGGGCTCCTCCAGGCTCACATGGATCCGCTCGGGGCGGATGGCGACCGTGACCGACTGGCCCGGGGAGATCCCATCCGGCCGCGCGGCGAGGAGGGGGAATCCTTCCACCTCCACCCGGGCGTATCCTTCCTCAAAGGCGACCAGCCGACCCTCCAGGAAATTGGTCTCCCCGATGAAATCGGCCACGAAGCGGGTGGCGGGGCGCTCGTAGATCTCCACCGGCGTGCCCACCTGGAGCACCCGCCCCTGATTCATCACGGCGATGCGGTCGGACATGGTCATGGCCTCTTCCTGATCATGGGTGACATAGATGAACGTGATGCCGACCTGGTGCTGGAGGTTCTTCAATTCCAGCTGCATTTCCTTGCGCAGCTTGAGGTCCAGGGCGCCCAGGGGCTCGTCGAGGAGCAGGACCGCCGGGCGGTTGACCAGGGCGCGGGCCAGGGCCACCCGCTGCTGCTGGCCGCCGGAAAGCTGGCGAGGATAGCGGTTCTCCAGCCCGGTCAGGCGCACCAGACGCAGGGCCTCCGCCACCCGACGACGGATCTCCTCCCGGGGGAGACGTTTCATCTCCAGGCCGAAGGCGACGTTCTCGAAGACCGTCATATGGGGGAAGAGGGCGTAGTGCTGGAAGACGGTGTTCACCGGGCGGTGGAACGGAGGAACCTCATTCATACGCTGGCCGCGGATCAGGATCTCGCCGGCATCCGGCCGCTCGAAGCCGGCGATCATGCGCAGGGTGGTGGTTTTCCCGCACCCTGAAGGGCCGAGCAGCGAGAAGAACTCCCCTTCCCGGATCTGCAGGGAGACCTGATGGACGGCCTCCACCTCTCCAAAGCGCTTGCTCACCTCCCGCAGCTCTACTGCGTAAACCATCCCGGAAGCCCCTCCTTCCAAGATGGATCCGATCCCGGCCTCACATGCCCTCCGGCCGGGCGCCGAGCAACGCGACGGCGGGAAGGCCATCCCGCCGGCGGGCGGCCAGCAACGCCAGGCCTTCGTAGACGACGTTGGCCGCCAGGAGGGCTGTGATCCCTGCCGGATCATAGGCCGGCAGCACCTCCACCACGTCCATCCCCACCAGCGGCAGGCCGATGAGACCCCGCAGGAGGGTCAAACCCTCCCACGAAGCGAAGCCGCCCACCTCCGGCGTGCCGGTGCCCGGCGCATAAGCCGGATCGAAGAAATCGATGTCCACGGAAAGGAACGCGGGATGATCTCCTACCCGCTGGAGGATGCGGCGGGCGGTGCCCTCCAGGCCCAAAGCGCGCGCCTCCCCGGCGGTCACGATCTCCAGGCCCAGGGCCCGGGCCGCCTCCCAGTCCTCCGGGCTGTAGATCGGCCCGCGCAGTCCCACCTGGATGGACCGCTGGGGGAGGATCAGCCCCTCTTCGATGGCCCGTCGCACCACCGTGCCGTGGGTATACCGATGCCCGAAATAAGCGTCCCAGGTATCGGGATGGCTGTCGAGCTGAACCAGGGCCACCGGCCCGTAAGCCGCGGCCACTGCCCGCAGCTCCCCCAGAAGAACCGAGTGATCCCCGCCCAGCCCGATGAGGATCACGCCGGCGGCGGCCCACGGCGTCAGGAACTCCGCGATGCGCCGCAGGGAATCCTCAATGAAGCCGGGGGCCACCGGAGCGTCCCCGGCGTCGACCACGGAGAGGTGTTCGAAGAGGTTCACCCGGAGAAACGGATGATAGGGACGCAGGAGGACCGAGGCGCTGCGGATGGCCTCCGGGCCGAAGCGAGCGCCCACCCGGAACGTCGCCCCGGTGTCGAACGGGAGCCCCAGGATGGCCACATCCACCCCCTCAGGGTTCTGAACGTGGGGCAGGCGCATGAAGGTGCGGATCCCCGCAAACCGCGGGAAAGCCAGCGCGTCCGGTGGCTGATATCGCCCCATCCCCTCTTCTCCTCCGGAAACGATCGACGATCCGGTTCACTCCGGGCCGGCGGAGCCTCCTCGGG
This sequence comes from Thermoflexus hugenholtzii, assembly GCF_018771565.1. Lineage (NCBI taxonomy): Bacteria > Bacillati > Chloroflexota > Thermoflexia > Thermoflexales > Thermoflexaceae > Thermoflexus > Thermoflexus hugenholtzii. Next base: position 1,741,147 of record NZ_CP076326.1, read on the forward strand.
CGGGGGCGGCGAGAGCCGGGGAGGGCGCGGCCCCGCTCACGCTGACCCCACAGTAGGGACAGAGCGTCCACTCCAGGCGGAGCGGCCGCTGGCACCGCGGGCAGCGCTGCTTCAGACGAGTGTGGCAGTAGGGGCAAACGATGAACTCAGCCTTCACCCGGCGGCCGCACGCCGGGCACTGTTCGATCTCCTCCAGGGTCTGGAGGATCAGCTCCTCCTCCAGGGCCCGCTCATAGGCCTCCGCCAGCGTCTCCCGAGGGCGCAGGATCAGGTAAATCAACAGGCCCGGGACGTTCAGCACCGCCACCAGCAGGGTGGCCAGAAACTGGGTCGGCAGATCCCGGGTGCGCGACCGGATGTCCCGGAAGGTCCAGATCACCATGCTCAGCCAGAAGGCGGCGACGGTCGCGCCCAGGAAGGCGATGGGCAACAGGATCAGATCGGTGAGATCCATAGGCTTCGGATCCTCTCCCAGGATGTCCGGTTGCCCCAAATTATAGCCGAATCCCCGATCTCCCACACCACGCTCCTGCGGGCTTAGGGGAGGACCCGAATCTCCCCCAGCTCCACCGCCCGATGGGGCGGGCGTTCGCCGTCCGGCATGATGACCTCCGCGCGCTCGCCGCCCGGCTGATAAAGGCCGGCGCGCAGGCCGTAGAGACCCGGCGGCAGATCCATTGGGATCGGGAGGGGATGCGGGTCGGCGAAGCGATCGCCGGGCTCCCACCACGTGGAGGGCAGCTCCCCCCGGGCCGGAGGGCCATCGTGCTGAGCCCGGGGCGGCTGATCGGGATCCCCCAAATGGAGGAAGACCCGCCATTCCGTTGAAGGGACCGCCTCGACCTGCCAGTAGAGGGTCACCGTCACCACCTCCCCGCGTCGGACCTCCGCCGGCCGGTCCACGCCGATCAGGCGGGCGGGCCCGACCCGCACATTCAGGGGCGCCGCGGGGGACAACACGGAGGTCCCCTGCAGCTTCCCCGCCTCCAGGATCACATGCTCGACAGGCCGTCCCCGGCCGTCCCGCGCCGGGGCGATCCAGCCGGTGTCCGCCTCATAGAGCCCCACATGCAGGCGGATCACCGCCGGCGGGGTGTTGCCGGTTCCGATGGGCACCCAGTATGGATCGGCGAAGCGGAAGCCGGGGCGGCAATCGGTGGTGGAGAACAGGCCGCGGCCGGGATGGCGATCCACCTGCCGGACATCCTGAACCAGAGGGGTTCGAACCGGATGCAGGAAGACGCTCCACGGCCGGGCGGTGGACTCCAGGCATTCCCAGAACAACGTCAAGCGGAGCGCGCGGCCGGGCGTTGCTGCGCCGGGGAGGTAGCCCAGCAGGCGCAAGCGATCGCCGAAGACGGCCTCCACCCGTCGGGCCTGCGGAGGGAGCTCGCGGATCGGTGTGGGGCCCGCATAGGTCGGCGCGATGTAGCGGATCGGCGCGATCCAGGCCACCGCCATCCAGATCACCGCCGGGGCCCATCGCCCGACGGTCCGCCCCCAGGGAATCCCGCGCTCCACGATGGACTCCCAGCCGACCCAGAGCATCCAGGAGATAGGGCCGATGGCCGGGAACATCAACCGACCCTGGGAGGCGGAGGTCATGGAGGTCCATCGCACCAGCCCGGCGAAGATCAGGCCGGTATAGCCCAGGGCGCCCGCCCAGAGGGCCCGGGCCTCCGGATCCAGCCTCTGCCATGCCTGGTGTATGGCGAAGGCCGCTCCGATCCCGGACAGCAGCAGCCAGGTTTCCAGGAAGAGATACACCGGCGGGTCCGCCAGGATGTTGAACCAGCCCCAGACCGCCCAGAAGGACCAGACGAGGCCCCGGGCCTCGGCGAGCAGCTGCGCCGGCGTGACCGAACGGCGCCCGAAGATCTCCAGCATCGCGTTCAGCCCGGTGGGATCCCCATACAGCATCCAGTTCCGCAGGAACCACCACCCGGAGAGGAGACCGGCGATCGCATAGATCAGGATTCCGTGGAAGAGCAGCGAACGGGCACGGAGGCGCCTTTCCCGGACGAGGGCGAAGAGCACGCCGGCGGTGAAGAGCCAGAGGGCCAGGCCGCTGAGTTTGCTCAGGGCGGCCAACCCCAGCAGGAGCCCGAGGAGGATCGCGCGAGGCCACGTCATCCCGTATCGCCACAGGCGGGCCAGCGCCCACAGGGCGAGGGCGGACATGGCGTTGATCAGCGTGTCGTTGTTGACCGCGCTCATCACAAAGGGGAACATCGGATTCCATGCGGTCAGCGCAGCCGCCCCCAGGGCCCAGCCCGGGCGGCCGGGAGCCACCGTCCGGACCGCGGCGTAGATCGCTTCCACGGTGATCAGCCCAAGGAGCAAGGAGAGAAAGCGCCACCGATGCAGGGTGCCCACCGCCCCCCGCCAGGGGAACCGCTCCCAGGAGCCGTGCAGGGCCATGTTCTTGTTGTCCGGCAGTTCCGCGTTCCCCGGGGACGGATGCCGGTTCTCTATGCGCACGGCCTCCAGGTCCTCCAGGGGCCAGCGGAGAAGGCGGGAGAAAGCCGCCAGCATCGCGTAATAGAGCGGCGGCTGGCTGCCCTCCTGTCGCCAGGGCGTCTCCTCGCCGGGCCGCTGCACCGGCAATCCCCCGCCTCGCGCCAGGTGGGCCGCCATCCCCACATGCCACAGCTCATCGGGCGTCTCAAACAGCGGCGTCGCAAGCTGAAAGAGCCCCCCGATGAGGGCAAAGGAAAGCAGGAGCAGATGGATCGGCCGCATCGCCCTCTCCGCTCGGGATCGACGTCATCCCCGACCTCGGGACGGTGCTGGACACCCGCTCACGGTCCCGCTAAGATGAAGGCTCGGAGATCCTGAGGACCCCGGAGGTTCCATGATGCCATGGCAACGGACGCGATGGCCGCTGGCCCTGGCCCTGGCGGCCGCCGGTCTCGGTCTGATCGGCGGGCTGGCCTGGGCGCTGCGGCCACGGGCGGAGGCGGAGACCGCTGCGCTGGCCCGTCGGTCGCTGCGGGAGGCGACCCACCAGCTGGACCTGTTCCTGCAGACGTATCCGACCGCCCCCGGCGAGGCTCGGGGAGCGCTGCAACGGGCCCGCTCCGCTTTCGATCAGGCGGCCGGGCACCTGTCCCTCACCCGCCCGGCGGAGGTGCAACAGGGGCGAGCGGATTTCGAACAGCTCCAGGCGCTGACGGCCGCTGAAGCGCCGCCGGAAGCGGTGCTCCCGCTGGCCCGCAGGCTGCGAGAGCGGATCCAGGCGCTGCAAGAGGAATGAGCGGTGCCCCTATTCCCGGAATCGTTACCCTGAAGCACGGAGGAAGTTCCCATGGCGGATCTCTCTCTCATCGCGGAGCTGGCGACCGAGGGGACGACGAAGATCGTCCTGCTGGTGATGGATGGGTTGGGCGGGATGCCGGTGGAACCGGGCGGGCCTACGGAGCTGGAGGCCGCCCGCACGCCGAACATGGACCGCCTCGCCGCGGAAGGGACGCTGGGGCTGCACATCCCGGTGCGGCCGGGGCTGGCCCCGGGGAGCGGCTACGCCCATCTCGCCCTCTTCGGCTACGATCCGCTGCGCTACCCCGTGGGCCGGGGCGTGCTGGAGGCCCTCGGGATCGGCTTCCCCCTGGAACCTCACGACATCGCCGCGCGGGGCAACTTCGTCACCGTCGATGCGGAGGGCCGCATCGTCGACCGGCGGGCCGGCCGGATCCCCACCGAGGTGAACGCCCGCCTCGTAGAGCGGCTGCGGACCATCCGGCTGGAGGGCGTGGAGGTGCGCATCGAGCCGGTCAAGGAGCACCGCTTCGTCCTGGTCCTGCGTGGGGAAGGGCTCTCCCCGGCCCTCACGGAGACGGACCCCGGCAAAACCGGTGTGCCGCCCCTTCCGGTCCGCCCCCTCCAGCCCGAGGCGGAGCGCACCGCCGCCCTGGTCAACCGGTGGATCGAGCAGGCGCGGGCGCTGCTGGCCGACGCCCACCCGGCCAACATGGTCACCCTCCGGGGGTTCGACCGTCCCCCGCATCTTCCTCCCTTTTCGGAGGTGTATAAGCTCCGGGCCGCCGCCATCGCCGCCTATCCGATGTATCGCGGGGTCGCCCGTCTGGTGGGGATGGAGGTCCTGGAGGTTCACGGGGAGAGCCCCGAGGCGCTCTTTCAAGAAGCGGCGGCCCACTGGGAGCACTTCGACTTCTTCTTCATCCACATCAAGCCCACGGACAGCCGGGGGGAAGACGGCGATTTCGCCGCCAAGGTCCGGGTCATCGAAGCGGTGGACGCCGCGCTTCCCATCCTGCTGGAGCGCGGCCCGGATGTCCTGGTGATCACAGGGGATCACTCCACCCCGGCGGCCCTGCGCACCCACACCTGGCATCCGGTGCCGGTGCTGCTGTGGGCGCCGCGGACGGCGCGGCCGGATGGAGCCCCCGGCTTCGGAGAGCGCGCGTGCCGGACCGGCGGGCTGGGGATCTTCATGGCCACGGATCTGATGCCGCTGATCCTCGCCCACGCCGGACGCCTGAGCCGCCTGGGCGCGTGAGGGAAGAAGATGCTTCGGGGATCATCGCCCCGGCTCGGGCTGCTGATCCTGCTTCTGATCGGGGCCTGCCGTCCTTCCGCCCCGGCCGGGGGGCGGACTTTCGACGGCCGGGAGGCCTTCCGCCACGTGCAGGCCCAGCTGGCCCTGGGTCCCCGCTATCCCGGAAGCCCGGGATGGGAAGCGGTGCAGCGTTACATTGAGGAACACGTAACCCGCGAGGGCTGGGCCTTCGAGGTTCAGCCTTTCGCCGCCGCGGGGCTCCCCGGCCGCAACCTGATCGCCCGGGCCGGTCGAGGGCCGGTCCTCGTGATCGGGGCCCACTACGACACCCGACGCCGGGCGGATCGGGATCCCGAGCGTCCCGATGATCCGGTGCCGGGGGCCAACGATGGGGCCAGCGGGGTGGCCGTGCTCCTGGAGCTGGCCCGGGTCCTGGACCGTCCCCGTCTGCGCCAGGAGGTGTGGCTGGTCTTCTTCGACGCCGAGGATCAGGGAGGCCTGGAGGGCCGGCCCTGGATCCTCGGCTCCACCCACTTCGCCGCCACCCTGGCGGTGACCCCCACGGCGATGATCCTGGTGGACATGGTCGGGGATGCCGATCCCCAGTTCTACTACGAACAGCACTCGGATCCCGCCCTGCGGGAGCAGCTGTGGCGGATCGCGGCCGAGCTGGGCTATAGGTCCTGGTTCATCCCCGAGCCCCGCTGGGCGCTGATCGATGATCATCTCCCCTTCCTGCAGCGAGGCATCCCCGCCGTGGACATCATCGACTTCGACTACCCGGCCTGGCACACCACCGCGGACACCCTGGATCGGATCTCCCCGGCCACCCTGGAAGCGGTCGGCCGCGTGATCGAGCGGTTCGTCGAACGCGAACCGGATGAGCTTGAGGCCCCCTGAAACCTCCGCGCCTGCTTTCCGGGAGCCTTGAAAACTTGACCCTCGGGAAAGCGAACGATAATCTTAGGCCGTCCAAAGAATTAGGAGGGCTCAACAGATAGATGGGATCGGCCTGTGGGCACCCTCGCTACTCCGCGCAGCGCTCCGGACTCTCTTTCCCACCCTGCGTCCGCTCTGCACCGTGGAGGAGCTGGACGCCTGCTCCGACGCCTTTCCCCTGCTGCTGGCCGGCGAGGGGATCTTCCCCTCCGGGTGGCTCCTTGCCACCTTCTTGCGAGAACGAAACCCATATCGGCCCATAGCCCTGTTGGAGAGCCGATGCGCCCCTCTGTCCATTTGGATCGCTTGGGAGATCAGCCTGAACGGCATCTTGGATCTCACCCGAACCCCGGAAGAATGGGCGGAGACCCTTTCCCATCTGGCCCGCGGCCAAGCGGCTTGGTCCTCAGACCTGGTGGATCAAGCGATCGCTTTCGACCGCGCCTGGGGCCGGCGGCTGCGTCGCCTCTCCGCCCGGGACTGGCGGCGCTGGCGGGATCTGGCCGCCGGGCTTCCCCTCAAGGCCCTGGCGGCCCGCTGGGGTCTCTCCCTTGCTGGCGTGAGCCGTTATCTCCACCGCCTCGCAGCGCGGCTGGGGGCACCAAGCCTGATGGATTTACGCTCCTGGGGCTTCGTCCTCGGGATCTGGGTGGGCCCTCCCGGTGCCCCCCGTCTGGCCCCTCCCCTCCAGGCCTGGCGCCTCCTCCGCGCCGCCGGAGACCCGCCCGTTGTCAAAAATCGAAACACCCGCATGTCAAAAACATGAACACTCCGAGCTGGACACAGCCCCCCAAACTCTCTATGATTGGACTCAGAAAGCCCCTCCTCAAACCCGCTATCCGGAGGAAACAATATATGAACAACCGGAAACGCGGGGTGCTCCGATGGCTCCTGCTCGGCGCGCTGGGCAGCCTGGCCCTGACCCAGGCCCTGGCCCAGGCCCAGACCTCAGAACCCCCCCTCACCTGGCAAACCTGTAGCGCATGCCCGGAGCCGCCCGAAATCGCCTTCTCAGGCGCCCCCCTCTGGCGAGGGACCGCCGTAACCAATATCCTGCACCTGGGACACCCTCAGGTTCCAGAAAGGGCCAGCCAGAACACCAGCATCCACGGAGCCTCCCTCCCCCTGCCCCCCGCCTGGGGCTATCGGGTGGCGTTCACCTTCACCCTCGCCACCTGGGATTCTTATAACGCCCCGGGGACCCCCAACCCCCCTTACAACGGTGGAACCGGTTATTGGGATTCGTTCTCCGTGAGCCTCTCCAACGCCCCTTACTGGGCCCTCCCACTCTCCGATCCCCTGGGAGACAACGACCCCCTGCGCCTGGGCTTCCTGTGGGGCGGCACCTCCTACGGAGACGGCTTCCTGGAAACCCGGATGGGAAGCGAGCGAGTGTTCCTGGAGGCCAGGCCCTGGGCTCCCAACTTCCTCAATGTGGTGCTGGACACCGCCACCCTGCCCGCGGCCAATCACAACTATCCCTCCTGGGGCACCGTTCGCCTTCAGTGGATCGATCCCCTCACCACCCTCTCCCGCTATGTGGCGCGAAAAGATCAGCTCTCCCTCGAAACCTTCCGGGCCTGGGGCTGCGCCCGAGGAGAATCCCTCCCCCCGTGGGGCTGGGGCACCGTCATCCTGGACTTCGGATATCCCCGGATGCAGAATGGAGAATATGGAGCAGCAACCCTCGTTGATTTCACTTTTGTTTCCACTACGACCATCGTCACTCTGACCCGAAGCTTTCTGGATGGCTTTGCGGAGTGTAATGGAACCGCCCGGCTTTATCTGGCTTTGGGCGTTAACAATGCCAGCGAGGCCGTGACCCGGGCGCACGGGCGAGCATGGGCGCAGATGATCAACCGGCTTAACCAGGACGTCTGGGATAACCCCCACTGGCTGGGGCGCTTCTGGGTCCTGGGCGCCATCGATGCGGAGCCGGGCTGGAATTCTTCCCAGGCCACCCGGGAGTGGGTGGAGGGCTATACCGAGGTCGCCGACCTCCTCGACCTCGGCTCCTACCTGCTCAACTTCGGCTCCTGCGATGGCTGCCCGTTCCGGGGATGCCCTTCCTGTCAGCCTTCCAATGGGTGGACCCTGGAGGATCTCTGGTATATCTCCTGGGGCGCAGAGGCAGCGGAGCCGTTCCCTGAAATTTACCTCACAAATGGAGTGAACGCAGAACAATGGTTCCACGTCGCCCGCTACGGCCTGGAAACCCATCAACGCGTGATGATCTTCACCGGTGTGCTGACCACCAGGACCGCCTGTCAGGAGACAAGGGATGAACAATGTCAAACCACGGAAAGGCGGGCGGGCATCGATAACCAGCCCATGGAAGGTTACCTGCAGATGCATCGGATCCTGTCATCTCATCCTATCCTATCGCAAGCCTACCCTCGCTTTTCATCAGACATCTCGTGGGAGAGGTGAGCGATGGCGCGTTCTCCCTTCCCCAAACGGCGATGGCTTCTTCCCCTCCTCCAGGGAGGCTTGCTCCTCATGCTGGGGATCGGACTGTGGGCGCTCCTGACCCAGCCCCCTCACCTCAGGCGCACCGGCCCTGCCCAGAGCGTCCAGGAACCCACCCTCCATCCAGCGGACGCCACCAAGGTCTTCCCCCTCACCCGCCTAGCTGCTACCAAAACCGCTATTCCATTCTGGCTCTATCCCTCCCCCACCCCTGTCTGGCGGCCCACCCCCGGCCCCAGCCCCACGCCCGCTTATTCTTTCCGTGTCTTCGGCACCCCTCTGGGCAAGGGCTTCCTCAACCTCACCGGCCTCCCCATCGCCATGCTCGCCGGCGGCTGGCCCGAGAATGAATGGATCACCGTCTCCCCCGATGGCCGCCGCCAAACCATCGTCTTCGCCGGATCCGAAATGGAACGGGATCCTCTTACAACCACTCGTCTCCCCTCCCCCCAGGGCCAGCTCCACCTCGTGGTCACCGTCTACGACCCCTCCCAACCTGAGAGCGTCTATGGCGGGACCCTCGTGGAGGCGGTCACTTACCCCACCCCCCGGGCGGTGGGGCCCGTCTTCATCGTCGATGTGGAAAACTCCATCCTCATCCTCCAGCCCATCACCACCCCCAACCCCTACACCGACCCTGGCCATCCGGTGGAGGATCGCTTCTACTTCGACCTCGCCACCCGCCGCTTCCTCGACTGCCTCCCCCGCGACGACTTCAACCGCCCCGACGGCCCTCTCGGCCCCCACTGGTCCGGCCTCACCCACCCCACCCACCTGGCCCTCGAACACGGCACCCTCACCGCCCGCCAGGGCGGCTGGGCCTTCTGGAACCCCCACGGCACCGCCGACCCCCTCCCCGCCAACCAGGAAGCCTGCCTCACCCTCGCCCGCCTCGACCCCGGCGCCTCCGTCCACCTCCTCCTCAAATCCCAAAGCCCCCACTGGACCGGCGCCGGCACCCTCGCCCTCCACCTGAACCCCCAATCCGGCCGCCTGCACGTGCAATCCTTCCACCCCCAAACCGGATGGGTCGAACACGCCGCTTGGCCCCTCTCCCCCCAACCCGGCGATCGCCTCCGCGCCCGCGCCTGGGCCGACGGCTCCCTCGAAGTCTTCTACAACGACCAGCGCCTCGGCCGCGTTCCCACCACCCCCTTCTTCATCGGCCGCGGCGGCTGGATCGGCCTCGAGCTCGCCAACGCCGCCATCGACAACTTCGGCGGCGGCTGGGGCAACCACCCCCTCCTCCGGGAAGCCCTCCAATGGTCCTGCGAAGACCCGGAGAACATGTTCGCCTTCTGCCAGACCGATGATTTTGAGGGAGAAGCCGGAACCTTCGTCGGATCCGCCTGGACGGAGCGGATGGGCGACTGGGGCCGCCAGAACGGCGCCCTCCTCCCCCAGACCGCCAGCGGAGAACACCTCCTCACCTTCAATGGCTGGCGTTTCCGGGACGGTCGGGCAGCAGCCCGCCTCCGCCTGGAAGGATCCACCGGCATCCTGGGCCTGGGCATCCGCCTCGGCGGCTACGGGGAAGAGGGCCGGCCCACCCGCGGCTACCTGGCCGAGGTCAGCCCCGAGGGCGCCGTCCAGCTGTGGCGGGTGAGCGATTGGACCCTCCTGGGCCAGACGGCCCTGCCCGGCTTCACCCCCGGCGCCTGGCTCACCCTGGGGGTGGAGGCCGTGGGAACCACCATGACGGTGACCGTGGGCGGGCAGCCCGTGCTCCAGGCCCAGGATGACACCTTCGCAGAAGGGGAGGTGGGAATCTGGTCCTACGCACCCCCCGCCCCCACCGCCCACCCCGTGGATGCCTTCTCCTTCTTCCCACGCCAGGTCGCGGTCGAATTCCCCCTCACACCCTGAGGCCCGGCTTCTCTTCGACTATGGATGCCTTAGGGAAATTCTTCGCTTGAGTGGTGCCATCCATGGCCTCGCCCGGCCGGGGGTGAATCGGCCCATGCGCCACCCATCGCGCCCGGCCTTGCCGACCCGGAGCGCGATCCATCTCTCTGCCCTCCCCTCCCTCCGTTCGAACCCTGAAACCCATATGGGGAGCGATGGCCCATCCCGGCAAACGCCCGGCCTTCCGGTTAAAATGGGGGAAAACACCTCGCACGGAGGCGCCCATGCCGGAGCGCGTCGCCCTTTACCTTCAGGACGCCCACGATCTGCGGGAGGCCATGCGCTACGTGCAATACGCCGAACAGCGCGGCTTCGAGGCCGTCTGGCAGGCCGAATCCCGGCTGGTCCGCGACGCCATCGTCCCCATGGCCGCCTACGCCGCCGTCACCGAACGGATCAAAGTGGCCTCCGGCGTGATCAACAACTGGACCCGCAACCCGGCCCTGATCGCCGCCACCTTCCTCACCCTGGATGACCTCGCCCCCAACCGCATCATCCTCGGCATCGGCGCCTGGTGGGATCCCCTGGCCTCCAAGGTCGGCATCAAGCGGGAGAAGCCCCTTAAGGCCATGCGCGAGGTGGTCACCGTGGTGCGCGACCTCCTGGCCATGAAGCGGGTGACCTTCCACGGCGAGTTCGTCCATCTGACCGACGTGGAGCTGGATGTGGTGTATGGACGCCGGGAGCCTCGCAACGTCCCCATCTACATCGGGGCCACCGGCATGCAGATGATGGAGCTGGCCGGTGAGATCGCCGACGGCGTGTTGCTCAACTATCTGGTCTCCCCGAAATACAACGAACTGGCCCTCCATCACCTGGAGATCGGGGCGAAGCGGGCCGGCCGCCGCATCGAGGACATCGACCGCCCGCAGCTGGTGGTGTGCTCCGTCGACCACGACCGCAAGAAAGCGCTGGACAGCGCCCGCAAGCTGGTGACCCAGTATCTGGGCCAGCAGCCTCACATCATGAAGGCCAGCGGGGTGCCCCAGGAGCTGCTGGACGAGATCGGGCGCGTCCTCACATGGCCGGCCACCCCCGAGCAGATCGAGCGGGCCATGGAGCTGGTCCCCGACGATATCGTCCAGCTGATCACCGCCAGCGGGTCGCCTGAGGAGGTCCGCCGCAAGGTGGACGAATATCGCGCCGCCGGGTGCACCTGCCCGGTCCTCTACCCGCTGGGGGATGTGAAGCTGATGATCGACATCTTCGCCCAGGCGTAAGGGGCGCCGATGCGCGCATCTCTCCAGCCGAACTCCCGGATGTGTTTCGTCTGCGGGATGCAGAACCCGGTCGGCCTGAAGGTGCGCTTCTACGAGGAAGGGGCCGAGGGGGTGCGGGCGGAGGTGGTGATCCCCGAGGTCTATCAGGGCTATCCGGGTGTGGCCCACGGTGGCATCGTGGCCGCCCTGCTGGACGAGGCGGCCGGTCGGGCGTTGATGATCGGGGATCCCATGCGCTTCATGGTGACCGCCCAGCTCCGGGTGCGCTACCATCGTCCGGCCCCCACGGGGCAGCCTCTGGTCCTCACCGCCCGCCCCCTCCGCATCGGATCCCGCGTCGCCCGGGCGCAGGCGTCGCTGCGTCGGCAAGATGGCACCCTGTGCGCGGAGGCCGAGGCGATCCTGGTTCAGGTTCCGGCGGAAATCCAGGCGACCTTCGAGGCCGAACGGCCCTTCTGGCGCGTGTATCCGGAGGAGACGGGATGAGGACCCTGGCGAAGGAGGCGCGGACGATGCGGCTGAACCTGCGGGAATACCATCGCCCGAAGACCCTGGCGGAGGCCCTGGCGTTGCTGCGACGCCCCGGCATCCGCACGGTGCCCATCGGCGGGGGCACCCAGGTCCTGGCGGAGGGATCCCGGGAGGTGGAGGCCGTGGTGGATCTCCAGGATCTGGGCCTGTCCTTCGTTCGACAGGAAGGGATGTGGCTGCGCATCGGGGCGACCACCCCGCTGCAAGCGCTGGTGGAGACGCCTGAGACGGCATCCCTCGGCGGGGGCATCCTCGCCCTCGCCGCCCGGGAGACCGCGCCCCTCCCGTTACGGAACCAGCGCACCGTCGGCGGGGCGGTGGTCGGCGCCTCCCCGGAGCAACCTCTGGCAACGGTGTTGCTGGCCCTGGACGCCGAGCTGGTGGTGTTCACGGAGCCGGAGGCCCCGCGGGCGCTGCGCCTGGAGGCCTTTTATGACTACCGGGAGGCCCTCCGGCGCGAGGGGATGATCGTCGCGGAGGTCCGGATCCCCCTTTCCGCTGCCCCTATGGGCACTGCTTTCCACAAGGTCGCCCGCACGCCTGCCGATGCCCCCATCGTAGGGGTCGCTGTCCGGTTGTTCCGGGGGGTGGATGGCGCCTGCTATGGGGTGCGGATCGCCGCCGGAGGAGCCGCGCCGCGGCCGGTGCGCCTGATCGAGGCCGAGCAGGTCCTGGAGGGGCGGCCGCCGGATCCGGAGCGCTTCGCCACGGCCGCAGAGAAAGCCCGGGCCCGGGTGAACCCGCCCGGGGACTTCCGGGGCTCTCCCGAATATCGGCGGGAGATGGTGGCGGTGCTGCTCCGCCGCGCCCTGACCGAGGCCGCCGCTCAGGCGGGTTGGCAGGAGCTCCCATCCTCGTGAAAAACAGATCCGCCTTGATCCGCCTTCCCCAGGAGCGGTTCCGCCGCGACCGAGCGCCCTGGTAGTTCGGGGCTGAAGCCCCCTATGTAGGCCGAAATTCATTTCGGCATCCATTGCGTCATCGAAGAGAGGGTGTCGGGGCTAAAGTCCCTCCTACAAAACCGTTTTTTCGTAGGAGCGGCTTTAGCCGCGACCCTTTGCGTCATCGAGAACCAGCGGTTCGGGATTTTCGGAGCGACTTTCGCCGCAACCGTTGCGCCATCGAAGGCCGAGGTTCGGGATGGAAGCCCCCCTGCCAGAAGCGACCGGCGACGTCACAAAGGGTAACGGAGGGTGTGTCCCGATTTTGTCGGGCCTGGCCGCTTTGTAGGACAACTGCGAGCAGTTGTCCTACGATTTTGGGACACACCCGTAACGGAGCCCCGTGGGTTCCCTTGCCGGATCCGTGCTAAAATTGGGGAAAGGGACGGAAAGGCGGTGGCGGCATGGTAGGGGTGCAGAACCCGACCACCCTGGAGTTCCTGCTGGAACAGATCCGCGATCCCCTCAGCCCTTCGGACCGTGCGCTGATCGAGCGCGCCTATGCGCTGGCGGAGCGGGCCCACAGCTGCCAGACCCGCGCCTCCGGGGAACCCTATCTTTACCATTGCCTGGCCGTGGCAGGCATCCTGGCCGAGCTGCGGATGGACCCCCCGGTGATCGCGGCCGCCCTGCTGCACGATGTGGTGGAAGACACCGGGGTGACCCTGGAGGAGATCCGCCGCGAGTTCGGGGAGGAGGTCGCCCGCCTGGTCGATGGGGTCACCAAGCTGAAATACATCGACCGGCTGCGGGCCCAGCCGGAGGACGGGGAGGCCCGGCGCACGACGCGGGACGAGCAGAGCGCGGAGAACATCCGCAAGATCTTCTTCGCCATGGTCGAGGACCCCCGCGTGGTGCTGATCAAGCTGGCCGACCGCCTGCACAACATGCGCACCCTGGGAGCCTTGCCCCCGGAGAAGCAGAAGCGCATCGCCCGGGAGACCCTGGAGATCTATGCCCCCCTGGCCAACCGCCTGGGCATCTGGCAGCTGAAGTGGGAGCTGGAGGACCTGGCCTTCCGCTATCTGGAGCCGGAGAAATACCGGGAGATCGCCCGGGCCATCGATGAGCGCCGGGCAGAGCGGGAGCGCCACATCCAGCAGATCGTGGAGCGCATCAAGGCCCGCCTCGCCGAGGAGGGCATCCAGGCGGAGGTCACCGGCCGGGCCAAACACATCTACAGCATCTACCGCAAGATGCTCCGCAAGGGCGTCTCCTTCGATCAGGTCTATGACGTGCGGGCCGTGCGCATCATCGTGAACACCGTCCCGGAGTGCTATCAGGTCCTCGGCATCATCCACTCCATGTGGCGTCCCATCCCCAAGGAGTTCGATGATTACATCGCCAACCCCAAAGACAACTCCTACCGCAGCCTGCACACGGCGGTGATGTTGGAGGACGGCAAGACCCTCGAGGTGCAGATCCGCACCTGGGAGATGCACTGGGAGGCGGAATACGGCATCGCCGCCCACTGGCTCTACAAAGAGCAGGTCTCCAAACGGGACCTGGCCTTCGAGAAGAAGGTGGCATGGCTCCGCTCCCTCCTGGAGTGGCGGAACGAGGTCACCTCGGCGAAGGAGTTCGTCGAATCCCTTAAGACCGACGTCTTCGAGGATCGCATTTACGTCTTCACCCCGAAGGGGGACGTCATCGACCTGCCCCGGGGGAGCACGCCCATCGACTTCGCCTATCACATCCACACCGAGCTGGGGCACCGCTGCCGCGGCGCCCGGGTGAACGGCCGGTGGGTCCCCCTCAATTACGTCCTCCAGATGGGCGATCAGGTGGAGATCATCCCGGCCAAGCAGGGCGGCCCCAGCCGCGACTGGCTGGATCCGGCCAAGGGCTACGTGAAGACCTCGCGGGCCCGTCAGAAGATCCGCCAGTGGTTCAAACAGCAGGGCCGGGCGGAGAACATCGTCCACGGGCGGGAGATCCTGGCCCAGGAGATCCGGCGCCTGGGGGTGCCCTTCTCGGTGGATGAGGCGGCGCGCCGGCTTTACGCCGAGTTCGGCTACAAGGAGCCGGAGGACCTGCTGGCGGCCATCGGCTGGGGCGACGTCTCCCCGGAGCAGCTGGCCCCGCGCCTGATCCGGATGGAGGAGGAACGGCGTCGGGAGGAGCAGCGGGCCGCCCCGGAGCCCCAGGCTCCCTCGGAGCGTTACGACGCCTCCCGCCCAGTGCTGGTGGAGAACAACCCCCAGGGTCTTCTGATGCAGCTGGCCCGCTGTTGCAACCCGGTGCCCGGGGATGAGGTGATCGGCTACATCACCCGCAACCGCGGCATCACCATCCACCGCCGCAGCTGCCCCAACATCCTGAACGTGCGCACGCCGGAGCGTTTGATCGAGGTGCAGTTCCCCGCCGGGGAGAAGGGCTACCCGGTGGAGGTGGAGATCATCGCCATCGACCGCGTCGGCCTGCTCCACGAGATCAGCGGCGTCCTGAAGGACGAGCAGATCAACATCGCTCGCATCAGCGTGGACACCCGCAACGGCTTCGCGGTCTTCCAGGCCACCCTGGAGGTCCGCTCGGCGGCCCAGCTGCATCGCGCCCTGGCGCGGATCGAACAGATCCCCAACGTCCGCGAGGCCCACCGCCGACGGTGAGGGAGAACACCTTCCCGGAGAGGTGGTCCAAAATCGTGGTATAATTGGTTGCGGAACGCGCCCCCGTCGTCTAGTGGCCTAGGACGCCGCCCTTTCAAGGCGGAGGTCAGGGGTTCGAATCCCCTCGGGGGCACCTGGCCCCGCATTCCCTCACCGGGGATGCGGGGATTTATGTCCCGGCGGAACGGCTTGATCCCGGATCCCCGAGGCAGAGCCCGGAGCACTGATTCCGATGTTCCCGAAACGGATCCGCTCCATGCGCCGGCGGCGCCCGCGGCCTCCGATCGCCGGGATCGCCCTCCCGGGCGGGCTGATCGTGCTCATCCTCCTAAGCGTCCAGCAGACCCTGGCCCTGCCCTCCTGGGGAAGGCCCCTTCAGACCTCTCCAACCCCCACCGGGACCCCGACCCCGGAGCGCGTCCCCTCCTCGACGCCGACCCTCCCTCCGCCGACTGCAACGCCCCTTCCCACCCGGATTCCAACCCCGACCGGGACGCCGACGCCGACCCCCTATCCGTTTTTCCAGGAGCCGCTGCCGCCTTCCGACGGGACCCCGCGCGCCCTTCGGGTTCCCATCCTGATGTATCACTACATCTCCGACCCGCCTCCGGAGGCGGACCGCCTGCGCATGGATCTCTCCGTTCGGCCTTCTCAATTCGAAGCGCATCTGCAATATCTGCGTCAGGCCGGTTACGAGACAGTTTCCCTGAGCGACCTCATCTTCCATCTGACCCAGGGGAAGCCCCTGCCGCCGCGCCCCGTCGTGCTGACCTTCGATGACGGCTACCGGGATGCCTATGAGGAAGCCTTCCCTTTGCTGCAACGCTACGGCTTCCGAGGCACCTTCTTCGTGCTCACAGGGCGCGCCGATGAAGGGGATCCGCGCTATCTCTCCTGGGAGCAGATCCGCCGGATGAGCGAGGCCGGGATGGAGATCCAGCTCCATGGCCGGGAGCACATCCCGCTCAACGGGCGGGATGAGGCCTTCCTGTTCTATCACATCATCGGCGGCAAGCAATCCATCGAAGCCCACACTGGCCGGCCGGTGCGCTTCTTCGCCTATCCGTCCTCCGTTTACGATGAGACGTTGATCCGGTTCCTGGAGGGCTATCGGTTCTGGGGAGCGGTGACCACCGCCTACGGGGCCGACGAGCGTCTGGAGAACCGCTTCCTGTGGCCGCGGATCCGCATACGGGGCACCGACGATGTGCAACGGCTGGCCGAGAAGCTCCGCCAAATCCCCCGCCCATGAGGGGGGCCTCGATGGCCTTAGAGCGCCTGCAGAAGATCCTGGCGCGGGCCGGCCTGGGCTCCCGCAGGGAATGCGAGGAGATGATCCGACAGGGACGGGTGACCGTGAACGGGGTCCCCGCCCACCTGGGGATGCGCGCCGATCCGGAACGGGATGACATCCGGGTGGACGGACGGCCGGTGAAGATCCCGCCTCTGATGGGATTCGTCCTCTACAAGCCGCGAGGGGTGCTCTCGGATCCCATGCCGGGCTCCTCTTCACCCACCGTCTATGATCTGGTTCCCCCGGTGAGGCCCCTTTATGTGGTGGGGCGGCTGGACGCGCGCAGCGAAGGGCTTATCCTCCTGATCAACGATGGGGAGCTTGCCCATCGCCTGACGCACCCGCGCAATGAGCATCCCAAGGTTTACCACGTGCTCGTGGAAGGACGACCGGAGGCGGAAACCCTGGAGCGCTGGCGGCGCGGGATCTTCCTGGACGGCCGACGGACCCGGCCGGCGAAGGTGCGGGTGATCCGTTATGAGGGGGCGCACACCTGGCTGGAGGTGGAGATGCGGGAGGGGAAGAAACGCCAGATCCGGCGCATCGCCGCCCGCCTGGGCCATCCGGTGCGCCGCCTCATCCGCATCCGCATCGGGCCGGTGACCCTGGGGCGGCTGAAGCCCGGCCAGTGGCGTCCGCTCACCGAACAGGAGCTCCGACAGCTCCGATCTCTGAAGGCCGAGAAATCCCCTCGTTCCCGCCCGCGCCGGGCAGGGCAGCGGTCTGCGGCCCAAAAGGGATAAGCCCCTGCATCGAAGAGCTCAGGCCCGCTTCCTCCCTCGGGAGGCCAGCCACCGGGCCAGGGACGCCGGGCTTTCGGCGGAGGGCTTTCCCAGAAGCAAGCCCTCTACGCTCACATCCTCATCCAGATCCGGCCAGTGGATGCCATAGCCGGCCCCAGCGATCTCAAACCTCTGCCGCTCCTCCGGCGTCCCATGAACCAGGCGTGGATACCTGCTCAGAGGCACCATGAGGGTGCGGCCGTCCTCCAGATCCACAATTAGGAGCTCATCCGTGACCCGGAGATCGAGAACCTTCGGCTTCATAGAGGGGATCACCAGGGGGCATCACACAGGCGGGAATTCGAGGCTGGGGACATCTCAGGCCGCGTCCCCAGCCTCAGGATTTCCCCGACAGGCGAGAGAAGTAGTCACGAAGCGGTCCGGTATAGGGTCGTTCCGCTCCTCTCTTCACTTCTTCTGGGCCTTCTGCTCCTTCGGACGCTTGGCGCCGTATTTGGATCGGCCCTGGCGCCGCTTCTCCACTCCCGCTGCGTCCAGGGCGCCGCGGATGATGTGGTAGCGCACCCCGGGCAGGTCCTTCACACGGCCGCCTCGCACCAGGACCACCGAGTGCTCCTGCAGGTTGTGGCCCTCGCCCGGGATATACGCCGTGACCTCCACGCCGCTGGTCAGGCGCACCCGGGCGATCTTCCGCAGGGCCGAGTTGGGCTTCTTGGGGGTCATGGTGCGCACCACCACGCACACCCCCCGCCGCTGGGGCGCCCCTTTGGGGTCCCAGTAGCGCTCCCCGGTGAGGGAGTTATACACCCAGTGGAGCGCCGGCGACTTGCTTTTCCGAACCTTAGGCTTTCGCCCCTTGCGCACCAGCTGATTGAATGTCGGCATGCTCCCGGATCCCCCTTGTGTTTCCGATCGGATCTCGAGCCGAACAGACGCAGGTTATTTTACACAGCCGATAGCGGGCTGTCAATGCGAACGGGTTCGAACCGCCCCGGCCGGGGGGCGAGCCAGGAGCAGGCTTCCCAGGAAGAGCAGGCCGGCGAGGCCGTAGACCACATCATAGCCCATCAGCCCTCCGGTGCTCCGGTTGATGGCGTCGATGGCCGGGCCGCTCAAGCGGGCGATGGCGCTGCCGAGGGCAGTGGCCATGTTCCCCAGCCCGAGGTAGCGCGCGGATTCCTCGGGGGGAACGATGCGGGTGATCCAGGTCCAGCTGGCGGCCACGAACAGCGCGACCCCGATCCCGATCACCAGGGAGGCCGCCACCAGGGCGGGCAGCTCCGGCCGCCCGACCAGTCGGGAGACCGCCAGGAACCCAAAGGTGCCCAGGCCTGCCAGGACCCCTGCCCCGCGCAACAGCGGCCGCGTCCCCCAGCGGTCCGCCAGGGCCCCCGCCGGCACCATCAGGAGCAGGATCATCGCCCCCAGGATGGCCGAGAGGGTCCCGTTCAGGGATTGGGCCTGCTCCATCGTTAGACCCATGGTGTCGCGGAGGAAAAAGATCAGGAAGGTGCGCAGCGTCAGCAGCGCCCACCAGAAGACCAGGCGATGGGCCAGCCAGAAGGCGAAAGTGGGCGCCCGGCTCCAGTCCACCTGATAGATCCAGGTGGGGCGACGGGAGGGCGGCTCCGCCAGGGCCTGGGAGGGCACCGCGGCGGCCGTGATCAGGCCCACCGCCAGATAAACCCCCAGCAGCACCGGATACGGCCCCCAGATCTGGCCGCGCCCCAGGAAATATCCGGCGACCAGGGGGCCGATCACCACCGCTGGGATCTCCATGAACCCCTTGATCCCGGAGGCCCGCCCTCGCCGATCCTCGGGCACGTGATCGGGGATCAACCCCTGATAGGCCGCCTGCACCATGTTCGAGAACGTCTGCACCAGCAGCAGGGCCAGGATCAGCATGGGCACCGAGGGGGCGGCCACCAGGAGGGCGAGGGCCAGGGCAAGGAGCAGGCTTCCCAGCCAGAGGAAAGGCTTCCGGCGGCCCCAGGGGCTCCGGAGCTGATCGCTCCAGGCACCGAAGATCGGCTGGACCAGCGCGGCCCACACCAGGCCGATGAAGGCGACGCTCCCCAGCAACGTGTTCTGCCAGCCCGGGCCGGCCAGCTGGCTGGCCTTCTGGCTCAGCCACGGCGGGTCCACGATGTTCGAAGTCATGGTCAGGGCGAGCCCATAGAGGCTCAGGGCGATCCACTGTGGCCACGTCGTCGCGGCGCCGCGCGGGGTGGCAATCATCGAGGCCTCCAGAGATCCCGAAGGTGTTGCTCCGACCGCCACACAGGGCGGGAAGCTGCGCACCTCCATTTTACGGCTTCCCGCCCCAGGCGGAGATATGCCCACGAGCGGATCGCCGGGAGGAGCGCGGCTCATCCATCGCCGGGGGACCCGTCTTATCATGAGCGCGGCAGGCCGGGATCACGGCTGTGAGACCAATCGAGGAACGGAACCGCATCCATGAAGGACCTCACCCTGGTGATGATGGTGGGCCCTTTGGGAGCTCATCCCCTCGAGCGCACCATGGGGTTCCTCCTGCGGATGGCTGCGCGGGAGACCCTCAGCCGGATCATGGGCACCGGTCGGGTGACCCGGGCCGTCCTGGCGGCCCCGGATCTGGAGGGACTGGAGTCCCTGGGCCACGCGCCCTTCCCCCTCGAGATCGATCTGGATCCCGCCTCGCAACCCTTTGATTTCGGCTCCCGCCTGGCGGATCTGATCGCGCGTTACCGGATCTCGCGCCTTCTGTATGTCGGCGCAGGCGCTTCCCCGCTCATGACATCCGAAGACTGGGACGCGGCCCTGGAGGCTTTCCAGGAGATGGAGGAGGGGCTGCTGACCAACAACCTGCACTCCAGCGACTGGATCGCCCTGGCCCCGGCGGAGGCCGTTCGGGCACGTCCCCACCGGCTCCCCACCGACAACGCCATGGCCTGGGTCCTTCACCGGGAAGGGGGGCTCCCGGCGCGCGCCTGGCCGCGCTCCACCGCCTCCCTCCTGGACCTGGATACGCCGGTGGATGCGTTGATCGTCGCCCGTCATCCTCTGGCCCCGCCTGCCCTGCGCGCGGCGGTGGTGGAAACCGGATGGGACGACCGCCGGGTCGCGCGGATAGAGGCCCTGCTGCGGACGCCGGGGAGCCGCCTGATCCTGGCCGGCCGGGTTCCCTCCTGGGCCTGGGCGGCCCTGGAACGCCATGCCCAGGTCTGGACGCGGGTGTTCAGCGAGGAGCGCGGCATGCAGGCCAGCGCCCGGATGCAGCGCGGGGAGGTCCGCTCCCTGGTGTATGCCTACCTGCAGGCCGTCGGGCCCCGCGCGTTCTTCCAGACCTTAGGGGAGCTGGCGGATGGAGCCCTCCTGGACATCCGGGTCTGGATGGCCGCGGCCGGGCGCTGGCCGGAACCCGTCGATCGCTATGCGGCCGATCTGTTCGCGTGGGAAACCATCCGCGATCCGCTCCTGCGGGAGTGGGTGGAGGCAGCCGCTGGGGCGCCCCTCCCGGTGTTGCTGGGCGGCCACACCCTGGTCTCCGCCGGCCTGGTGGCGCTGCTGGAAAGCGCCCTGGGGATCCCCCGCCTTCCCTTGTAATCGGGTGTCGTGTCGCTGTGCTCCCCGGTGGGCTGATCCGAAGTAAAATGGGGGGCGACCTGTGGAGCCGGAGGGGGCGATGGGCCGCTGGGGCTGGCGGATGGGGGGAGCGCTGATCCTCCTTATGGGACTGGGAGCGTTGTGGGAAGGGCTCCACCTGCTTCCCCCGCGGTATGTCGCCCGCCTGGTCCCGGAGCCCCTTCAGGCCTGGATCTGGCCCGCCCATCCCGCCGCCGTCCCCACTCCCTCGACGCCGGTGCCCCCGGAGCGACTGGCCGTTCTCCTGACGCCCCTCACGCCTGCGCTGCGACCCTCCCCAGGCCCCACCCCTTCCCGGACCCCGGTCCCCTCTCCTTCTCCTCGTCCATCGCCCTCGCCCACTCCTCGCCCCTTGCCGACGCCGACGGTGACCCCGCCGGTTTTCCCCGGGCCCACCCAGGCCGCGCGCAACACCCCGGCAGCCCTGAACGAGGCCGACGTCCTGCTGTATGGCGTGCGCCACACGTTCCAGACCTGGAACAATTGCGGCCCGGCCACCTTGGCCATGGCGTTGAGTTTCTACGGCTGGCGGGGCACTCAGAAAGAGGCCGCTGCCGTCCTCAAGCCGGACCCCGAGGACAAGAACGTTTCCCCCGAGGAGATGGCGGCCTTCGTCCGGAGCCTGGGGCTGGGGGCCCGGGTGCGGGTGAACGGAACCCTCCCCCTCTTGCAGCAGCTGCTCCGAAACGGGTTCCCGGTGATCATCGAGACCGGCTTCGAGCCGGACCCCCGGCAGGGGTGGATGGGGCACTACCGCCTGCTCATCGGGTTCAGCGAGCGGCGGGGCCAGTTCATCGTGATGGATTCTTACATGGGGCCGAACCAGGGGATCCCTTACGCCGAGGTGGACCGCTACTGGCGCCACTTCCAGCGCGCTTATATCGTGATCTATCGTCCGGAGGATGAGGAGCGGGTGCGGGCGCTGATCGGGCCGGTCTGGGACGACGATGGACGGATGTGGGCGGAAGCCCTCGCCCGGGCCCAGGAGGAGCTCGTCGCCGATCCCCGGGACGCCTTCGCCTGGTTCAACGCCGGCGCGGCGTTCCTCCATCTGGGGCGGGCGGAGGAGGCGGCGACGGCCTTCGATCAGGCCCGGACCCTGGGGCTGCCCTGGCGGATCCTCTGGTATCGCTTTGAGCCCTTTGAGGCCTACCTGGCCGTCGGCCGCTACGCCGACGTGATCGCCCTGGCCGACGCCAACCTCCGGGTCACGCCCTATGTGGAAGAGTGGTATGACTACAAAGGGCAGGCTCTGCTGGCCTTGGGGGATCGGGAAGGCGCCCGCGCCATGTTCCAACGGGCACTACAGTTCAACCCGAACTTCCAGGCCGCTCGGGAGCATCTAACGGCCCTCACCCCATGAGCCTTCCTCATTCACCGGAGCGGCGAAGCCTCGCCCCGCAGCCACCGCCCCAGCCCGATCAGCCATCCTCCCACCCGGAACGCAAGCCCCTCATCCGGATTCCCCTGCTCCGCCAGCCGGCACAACCGCTCCCGCTCCCCCGCCACCCGATGCTCCTGCCCATACCAGTGCACCCAGTCCTGGGCATCCAGAAACATCCGTTGTTCCCCCCGTTATCCGACATTTTGCACGAAAATTCGTTTAAAGCTTCAGCAATTTAATCATCTCACAAATTTTATTTGTTGTCAAAAAGGGAGGGCCTGCTTCCTTCAGGCCCTCCCTTCCGGGCGGGGGCGGCTGGCTAAAACGTTCCCTTTAGCGTCTCCAGGCGCTCGATGAAGGCGGCTGGGGCGAAGAGCCAGGCGTGGTAAGCGGGGTCGTAGTAGCGCCCCCGGAAGGGATGCGGGTTGCGGACCACCCGGGGGTCCAGCCCCTTTGAGCAGACGATGAAGCTCCACCAGTTGCAGGGGTAGGTGGAATAGGGCATGGGGATGGTCTCTACGTATCGGAACAGCCGGCTCAGCGCGCCCCGCACCGTCGGCGCCTCGTAGCCCAGGTAGCCTTCCCGGAACAGGGATTCCGAAAGATGGAGGGCCAGCATCCCTTCATCGGTGAGGTGTTCCGCGCACAGCCGGAAGAAGACGGGATCGAAGAGACTGCGGGCCAGCTCCGCCAGAGGATCGTTGGAGTCCAGAAGGATGACATCATAGGATCCGGCCTGCTCCTCGAGGAACGAGCGGCCGTTGCCGATGATCAAGCGGACCCGGGGATCGTCGAAAGAGGAGGCGAACTCGGGCATATGCTGCCGGCACAGCTCCACCACCCGGCCGTCGACCTCCACCACCGTCACCTCCTCCACCGTCGGATAGCGCAGGGCCTCCCGGGCCACCCCGCCGTCCCCGCCCCCGATGACCAGCACGCGGCGGGGGTTGGGATGGGCCATCATCGCCGGGTGGACCAGGGACTCGTGGTAGAAAAACTCGTCCCGCTGGGTGAACTGGATCACGCCGTCCAGGACCAGGGCCTTGCCCCAGTTCTCCAGCTCCAGGATGGCGATCTCCTGCAGCGGGCTGCGCTCGTGGGCCAGGACCCGGCGGACCTGGTAGACGGCGGTGATGGTGCTCTCCTCGGCGAAGGTCAAGGTCATGCCCTCGAAGGGCTCCTCTGCCAGCGCTCCCTGAGCCATCGGTCCTCCTCTGGATGAAAGGGATAAGCGGTTACGGCCCGCTCGAAAAAGCGAAAAGCCTTCCGCGATGGGGACATCGCAGAAGGCTTTCGGGCAGGCAGTGAGGCGGGTGGGACTCGAACCCACAACCGTCGGCTTAAAAGGCCGCTGCTCTGCCGGTTGAGCTACCGCCCCATCCATGCCCAATTCTAACCTTCTTCAGAGGGCCTGTCAAACCCGGCAACCCGCATCCGGCGCTGACCGTTCCGGGGTCCGTCGGTGGGTGAACCCGGAAGGGACTCCCGGGGCCATGATACGCGGCGAGGGTGCTGACTTCCGGAGGGCTCCCTTGCAGATGATCTGAATCCCGCTTCCGGTTTCGAAGTGTCACACTCCCGGCTACCCGGAGCGACGATAGGGGAAGGCCCGCTTCCAGGTTGCGCTATTTGCGCTCCACAACATCTCATCAGACAGGTAAAGGCATCGGCATGCCAGCTACACACCCACTGATCTCTATGCTTCGGCACCAGCGAATCCGGCTGCAGGAAGCGGCCCAGGGTGGGATCATAAAAGCGCGCCCGGTAGTCATACAGCCCGAGGGATGCCTTCCACCGCTGGCCAGTGAAGCGATGGTCGGTGGGGAAGCGCCCGGTCTCCAGCCGGATGGCGCCATACGGGAGATACCGGGTCACGCCCGCCGGGCTTCCGCCCTGCGCCAGCATTGTGACATCACCTACTTCTTCCCAGTTGCCTTGCTTTGATTTCCCTCTTCCGGGATCACCTTTAAATCCGCAATTATAAGCCCTCCGTGATGAGGACTAAATATCCGAATGCTTGCTTCTCCACAAAATTTTAACTTAAAATAGACTCCGGCAGGAAGCCTGAATCGGCGCCCATCTTCACTGATAAAAAGAACCGAAAAAAGCCCAGACCATGCCCTCCATAAAGGCTCTGGAATATATCCTTTGATGATCTCAAAGTCCTCGAAAGGCTCGCTCACAACAAATTCAATGCGCATATCTTTACTCCATTCGATAGTAACTTAAAATTCGGACTTGAACGGAGTCACGGGTCCAGTATTGAATTCCCCAACCCCATCGGAATGGCTTTAAAGAGGGAGCTACGCGCTCAGGACCAACAATAGAAGGTTGATTAATGATCTCAAACTCCACGCGGTATTCAGGCCTGTGCTTAAGAGCTAATCTTTGCGTAGCGGAATTCTTTGACAAATAGCGATCAATAGTGAAGTAAGTTTCTCCGGGCCTTCCGCCCCGCAGGAGGCCGGTTTGCTCAATGGCCGCAATCTCCTCTTTTCCGACATGCCGTGTATAATAGCTCGATAGCTCGGAGAAGTGAGCTGCAATCACCCTACGATTTACTATCCTATACAATCTGCTCTTAATTATAAGCGTTTTATTGTTCCTAAATATATAGAACATTTATCCCACAAGATGATAACGATTTCCTTTCCCTTTAAAAAAGGGATAAATTCAAACAGACTACCACGTGGAGATATCCTAAACACGCGTCCATCTTCAGATTTAAACCAGAAGAAATTTGTTAAATCGCCAATAATTTCTTCTTCGGACTCAAATGGCTCAAAAATAATCAATTTTGCTCGCCATTTCATGGTAGTCTCTCCCATCGCAATAGACGAACTTGCACCGGATCCCGGGTGTAATATTCGATCCCCCAGCCGGCCCGGAATCCAGGATCTCGGGGGCGGAACCACGGCCGCACGCGTGCAGGACCTTGGATACAGGGCTGATTCAAAATCTCAAACTCGATTCGATACGCAGGAGTCCGAAGAAGAGCCAAACGACTTACAGCCTCTTGACTTGTTTGGAAAATATCGGTCGTGAAATAAGTCGGATTGTCCGTTCGTCCTCCACGCAGCAGCCCGGTTTCCTGGATGGCCCGGAGTTCTCCCTTCCGAGATATACACATAGGTTCCCCGAAATGCCGCTCGCATCACCATCCGATCCACACCGTGGAAGATCCCGCCGCTGAGCCCACCGATGATCGCATCCCGCCCCAGTTCAACCGGATCGCCTAACCCTTCCCCGATAGCCTTCCCGGTCAGCACGTTCTCGGTGGCCCGAGCCGCTTGCCCAGAGACTGCGCCACTGAACGCCCCTGCGCCCACCATCCCCCATAAGCCTGTCCCCAACACCGCGCTGGCTCCATAGAAGGTGGCTCCACCGACCGCCCCGGCGACGGCGCTGGCCCCGACAGCAGCCCAATTGACGTTCGTAAAGGCCTGCACCTGAAGGCCGTTCTGGCTGATGTTGGCCGCCACCTGCACCCCGTAGTTGATCAGCGCTCCGGTGGCTGCGCCAATCCCCATCATCACCAGGATGACCGGAACGTGGCCACTGGGGTCGGTGTACCTCAGCGGGTTGTTGTAAACGTAGGCGTAGCGGTTGAGCGCCTGCGGGTTCCCCGGCTCGGGCACGATGGGATCCGGCTGCAGGAAGCGGCCCAGCGTGGGGTCATAAAAGCGCGCCCGGTAGTCATACAGGCCCAGGCCTTGCTCCCACCGCTGCCCGGTGAAGCGGTGGTCTATGGCCTGCAACAGCGCGCTTGAGTTGTGAAGGTGCCAGGATCTATGAATCAGAGATGCCCTTCCGGGATAGGCTGATCGTCAAACCGGTAGATGAGGCCGCTCGGTCCTTGAATGATTTCCCATCCCATTGCTTCCGGACGTTGATCTCGAGGATCGCGGTCGAGAAAGCCCAGAATCAACTGTCGGAGGCGCTCGTCTTCCACATGCTGCACACCGGCTTCAAAAATATGACGGGGATCTCCTACTATCTGGGCGCTGTGGTATAGAGGAGCGAGATTCATGAGGATTTCCCTCTGGTCAACATAGGGAGTTGTCCAGCCAATCGTCAATGCAACAATGCCATATATCAACCAGCTTTCTTGCCTTTTCCTTACCCCTAACATTGCCATACGTGTTGAGTATACGCTTAATACAAAATACCCATTCTGTGTTATCATCTTTTTGAAAGCTATGCGTTCCCTTGAGGAGAGTTGTTGATAAAAGGCACAGATTTGCGTGATTTTCTCGTCCTCGGCACAAGGTAAGGGAGCAGCCCAATATTCAGCGTCCGAAAGCTGATTGATAAAGAACGCTGCTTCTTGCACCCCTATCCCCCTCATGTCACGATCTTGCTCAGGACTTGAAATCGAATCATCTATGTTCATCATTTGGATCATTCCCTCAGTTCGGTGGAATCAAGTAATCCCCTACACGACGGTAACCTGCCTGCAAGAGCATGTAAAGTTCACGCATATAGACGGAAACACCGCCCCACTTGGCTTCTCCTGTCAAGGTAGCTTCGGTTACAGGAGAGGCCAGGTAGAACACATCCCCATTTTCAATTGCCTCTTTCAGCCATTCGAAGTTGCGCTCGATCGTCCAGTTGGGATCATCCAGCACCCGAAAGCCGCCCAGCTCTTTTGCCGCCTCGATATCCCACGTCCGCCCCAGGGTTGTTATCCGCCGCCCTCGGAAGGCTTCCGGGATGTCACCCATCGGTCGGATCGCATCGCCGAACGCCTCCAGGACATGGGGGATGCTTTCCCGTCCAATACTGCGGAACCGCTCCAGGCTAATCCCCGCCTGGGATAGGCGTTCGGCTGCTCGCAGCGCCTCGGCGGCCTCATCGGCGTGGCGAGCCGCCTGGGTCAATGCCTGGGCCGCCTCTGTGGCCTCATCCGCGTGGCGGGCGAGTAGAGCAAGCTTCCCCAGGTGGCGCAGCTTGGCAACCGTGCTTCCCACTCCCAGGGTGGTGACATTCACCGCCGCGTTGACCGCCAGGGAGTGGACCAGGCGAAACTCAGTGCCGGTGGCCCGGGCGATGAGGTAGTCTATGCCGACATCCACGGCCGTCTGGAGGAGCGTTTTGGCGATGACCACGCACCAGGGGCAATGCCCGCTGGGATCGGTGTATTTCAGCGGGTTGTTGTAAACGTAAGCATACCGGTTCAGCGCCTGCGGGTTCCCGGGCTCGGGCACGATGGGATCCGGCTGCAGGAAGCGGCCCAGGATGGGGTCATAGAAGCGCGCCCGGTAGTCATACAAGCCCAGGCCTTGCTCCCACCGCTGGCCGGTGAAACGCCGGTCTGTGGACCAGAGGCCGCTCTCCCAACGGATGGCGCCATACGGGAGATACCGGGTCACGCCCGTCGGGCTCCCGCCCTGCGCCAGCACGGTGACGCTGCCCAGATGGTCCCCCACGGCCGCATCGACCGCATCCCCCTCCCGCACCGCCACCACATCCCCACCCAACCGATACTCCTTCCGCGCCACCCCGCCCCGGACCTCATCGCCCTCGTCCACGACCCCCGTGCGGAGGCCCCCCACCTCCCGCACGGCCCAATTCCCTTCGGCATCATACCTCAAAGGCGGTGACTTGCTCCATATCCTACCCCACCGTTATTCTATACATTAACCAATCCGTGAAAATCAATGTCCATATTGAACAATAATTTCATTGACAAACTCAAGCAGCTTGTTGCCTAACGAACTTTCGGAGAAGGAATAACTATCGGTCACCACGCGACCCAGAGCCCCCGCTCCCCGAACAATCGATTCCCAATCTGGATTCTCGCTTTCAAGCCTGCTTTGAAGCATCTCCAAGATCCTGATCACATCAGGGAGAAGCCCATATGCTTCAGGGCTCTTCGCAGCCTCTCGAGCCTCATGAAGGAGTTCGTTGATCCTCTTCTTCGTTGTTTCAATGTCCATTCCTCGTTCCTCCCTACTGGTTGTTGACATCCAGCGGGCCGATTAGGATGGCTTTGCTCGGATCTGGCAGGTAGATTTGCTCTCCACCCCCAACGGCATAGGGTCCGAAATATTCGACTTGAGGAGCAACCTTACCATGGATGATAATCGTGCCTGCGGGGATCTTAAAAACTGAAATCCGCTCTGCGGTATTTCCAGGTGGCAATGCCAGATAGCGCCGTGCGTTCCCTGGTCGAATGTAAGGCTTAGGAGAAAACCAGGGAGAACCCTCTTCCTGTGCACCTCCTCCCCAATGCCGATAGACGATCAGGTCTTCCTGGAGAGTGATGACCTGGGGGGTGCCCTGGAAGGCTCGGGCTACGGTCTCCCGGTACTTCGGGGGGACCAGCTCAAGCCATGCCGGGGGCGGACCCGAGGGCTCTTCCCTTGCTTTCCCCGTTGCCATTGCCAGCCCAACCAGCCATAGGGGATCCAGCCCCAGCCCTCCAGTGGCTCCTTCCCCACTTGCTTCTTCCAGCTCGGTCCTCACCCGGGAAAGGGATGGGGCGATGGCCCATCCGGCACCATCAGGGAGGGCATCCATGGAACGGGGATTCCCGGAGAGCAGGGCATTGGCGAGGGCCACCTCCACCCAGTTGACGAAGACCGAGCCGCCCCGCACGATGTGCAGGGTGCCTCCCGGGGTGAACCGAACACAGAGTCCGCTTGCGTTCTCCTCCAGCAATGCGCAGTGCCCGCTGGGATCGGTGTAGCGCAGCGGGTTGTTGTAGACATAGGCATACCGATGGAGCGCTTGCGGGTTCCCCGGCTCGGGCACGATGGGATCCGGCTGCAGGAAGCGGCCCAGGGCCGGGTCATAGAAGCGGGCCTTGTAGTCATACAAGCCAAGAGAAGCCTCCCACCGCTGGCCGGTGAACCTCTTGTCGGTGACCCAAACCCCGCTCTCTACCCGAATCGCCCCATATGGAAGATACCGCGTGACCCCCGCCGGGCTTCCGCCCTGCGCCAGCACCGTGACGCTGCCCAGATGGTCCCCCACGGCCGCATCGACTGTGCTCCCCTCCCGCACCGCCACCGTCTCGCCGCCCAGCCGATAGACCTTCCGCACCACCCCGCCCCGGACCTCATTGCCCTCATCCACGACCACCGTGCGGACTCCCCCCACCTCCCGCACGACCCGGTTCCCTTCGGGGTCATACCGGAAGGAAGCCACCCGCTCGGCGCCCCGCCACACTTCCTTCAGCCGGTTCTCGGGGTCGTAGACGTAGCGCCATTCCACCCCGCCCACGGCGCGGGTCACCACGTTCCCGTTCCCATCATACCCCAGAGAGGTCCCATCGCTCACTGCAACCAGCCGCCAGGAGCGGCCCCGGTCTCCCCCACCCCAGGCCGCGTGCCAGGCTTCACCCAGGCAGCGCACGCCGGAACCCCGCAACACCAGGGGCAGATAGGCCCGATGCGGCCCCGGCGGGGAAGCAGGAGGAACAGGATCCCCGTAGTCATAGACCCAGTGGTCTTCCCCTTCCGTCCGCTGAAGCCACCGCCCCCCTTCGTCCAGGGTCCAGGTCCCGCTCACCGGCCCGCTCATCCCAATCAGGCGGTCCAGCTCATCGTAGTCAAAGGCCCAGACCTCCGACCGCACCGTGTCCGTGATCCGCCAAACGTTGCCGGCCGGGTCGTAGGCGTAGCCCAGGTCCAGCCCCGGCCCCTGGATCCGGACCACCCGCAGGGTGCGGGGGTCGTAGGCGCGCTGGAGGAGGCCGCCCCCGAACAGGGTGAGGGTCGTGAGCTGGCCCGCCGCGTTGTAAGCCGCGTTCCCGGCATAGGCACCCCACCCGGTGAGGGCCGTGGGCCAGCCGTGCGGACCATAGGCCACCGTGAGGACCTCGCCGTCGGGGTCCACCCGCTGCGCCAGGCGGTCCATTGCGTCGTAGGCGAAGCGCTGGAGGTAGGTCTGGCCGTCCACGGTGAGGGTGGCGGTGAGGACGCGGCCCCGGGCGTCGTAGGCCCAGGTCCGCTGGATCCCCTCGGCGGTCCAGGCCCGGGTCTTGCGCCCGAGGGAGGCCCCATACCCGGGCTCATCGTAAGCGAAGCCCACGGCATACCCCGAAGGCCCCGGGTCCGGCGGGGGAACGTAAGCGGCGCCATCCGGGACGTTCGGGGTGTAGGTTTTCCCTTTCAGCCGGTTGAGGGGGTCGTAGTAGGCGTTCACCGCCCAGCCCCGGGCATCCACCTGGGCGATGAGGTTGCCGGCCGGGTCGCAATTCAATTTCGAGCGCTAACCTCGAAATCGAGGATCATAAGCCCGAATAATTTCCGAAGCAATTTCAAGCAATCGGGTTCCTAATGGTCCTGATGAAAACTCATAATCATCTGTGATCCCCCGCCCTAACCCACTGGCTAATCCAAGCAACCTTTGAGGATCGGGAATAGGTTTCTCAAGCTCGTCTAATATTTCTTCCAGCCAATTTCGCATATATTTCAAGAATTTAGGCGTCCTCGATTCGACACTCAACCTATCAATTTCGCGAATCGCATTTTCTATCTTTAGTTTGATTTCTTCCTTCATGGCGCCTCCTTAGCGTTTAGTTTTATCCAGAGGTCCAATTAATATGGCTGCTTCAGGTTGAGGAAGATAAACCTGAATGCCACCTCCAATTGCATAAGATCCGTAACTTTCAACCTGTGAAGCTACTCTTCCAATGATAACTGTAGTGCCAGCTGGGATCCGGAACACAGAGATCTTCTCCGCCGTATTCCATGGTGGGAGAGCCAGATAGCGTCGAGCGTTCCCCGGTCGAATGTAAGGCTTAGGAGAAAACCAAGGGGATCCTTTCTCACGCGCCTCACCTCCCCAATGTCGATAAACAATTAAATCTTCCTGCAAAGTCACGACTTGAGGTGTGCCTTCAAAGGCCCGCGCCACGACTTCCCGGTATTTCGGGGGGACCAGCTCCAACCACGCCGGGGGCGGACCGGAGGGCTCCTCCCCCGCTTTCCCAATCGCCGCCATCGCCAGCCCAACCAGCCATAGGGGATCCAGCCCCAGCCCTCCAGTGGATCCTTCCCCACTTGCTTCTTCCAGCTCGGTCCTCACCCGGGAAAGGGATGGGGCGATGGCCCATCCGGCACCATCAGGGAGGGCATCCATGTAACGGGGATTCCCGGAGAGCAGGGCATTGGCGAGGGCCACCTCCACCCAGTTGACGAAGACCGAGCCGCCCCGCACGATGTGCAGGGTGCCTCCCGGGGTGAACCGAACACAGAGTCCGCTTGCGTTCTCCTCCAGCAATGCGCAGTGCCCGCTGGGATCGGTGTAGCGCAGCGGGTTGTTGTAGACATACGCATACCGGTTCAGCGCCTGGGGATTCCCCGGCTCGGGCACCAGCGGGTCGGGCTGGAGGAAGCGACCCAGGGCCGGATCGTAGAACCGAGCCCGGTAATCATACAGGCCCAGCCCCGCCTCCCACCGCTGGCCGGTGAAGCGGCGGTCGGTGGGGAAGAGGCCGGTCTACCTGGCAAGCTTCTATGGAAGAGACATGAGGATTTCATCCCATGTCTGTAATAGGAAGCGAATGAGGGGTATCCTCTAATATTTCTCCTCCTTCCAGATACAAATGTTTTGCCCATATCGCAAGGGCTGTCTCAATAGATGATTCAAACGGTTGAATAGGGATCTTTCGAAAGCGGCCGCGCTTTTTTAGATAATCTCCTAAATCTGCATGAAACCCTCCATGTAGCTTATCTTTTGGTAATCCATTAATTACTTTAACGATTGTTATTCCCACATAGTTATCCCGAATATCCAGATATATCTCAATGGCTACATGCTTTCCAAGATACACCACCTTGCAAAATGTGCTTGAGCTGATTTCATATTGATGAGCACGCTTAAACCCGTAATCTGCCAGGAAAGCGAAGTATTTCTGGACAAGCCTTGCGAATTCCTGGCACTCGCTGGAAGATATGCTCATAATCTCCCTCCTTAATAATCTAGCCCTGGAACGCCACCACCATATTTCCAGAAACGCTCGTATACACGTCGGTAATTTGGATAGCCTGATAGTTGACGACGCTCTCGCCCGTAGACTATACTCGGAGGCCGTCCCAAAGGATCCGTAGGATCCAGTCGATACCTTAAGCGACGATTGAAATCAGGGCCAATGTCTACTACCTCCCGTCCCTCTCTCTTGACTGTATTTATAAATTCATCGTTGAGTTCCGGAGTCCACTTGCGTCCACCCAACCAGTCATCGATGGTCTCTCCTCCGATCTTCTGGGCATACCTTCGCACGCGCTCCATATTCTCTCCGATGACGATGGGCGGCTTCCGGATGGCTGCAGACGCGACTTCCTCCACAGCCTGTCGTGTGGCTTGTTCTCCGATCTCCCGGCCTGCCTTCAAGATCCCTTTCCGGGCCAGATCATCGAGGGGCAGGGTGACCGGGAGCAGGTCATCGGGCTCGGCGGCCTCGGTGACGGCGATGAGGGCCAGGTTGGCGGCGGCTTCGGCCCTGGCCGCCTCCGGGGCGTTGGGATCGTTCAGCACCCGCAGGCTCTGGTAGGCATCCCATGCCGTCCAGCCGTAGTCGATGATCTTGAGGGCGATGATTGCCCCGGCCACCAGGAGGGGAACGACCGGGAGATGCCCACCCCCATCGACGTAGCGCAAAGGGTTGTTGTAAACATAGGCATACCGATGGAGCGCTTGCGGGTTCCCCGGCTCGGGCACCAGCGGATCCGGCTGCAGGAAGCGGCCCAGGGCGGGGTCGTAGAAGCGGGCCTTGTAGTCATACAAGCCAAGAGAAGCCTCCCACCGCTGGCCGGTGAACCTCTTGTCGGTGACCCAAACCCCGCTCTCTACCCGAATCGCCCCATATGGAAGATACCGCGTGACCCCCGCCGGGCTTCCGCCCTGCGCCAGCACCGTGACGCTGCCCAGATGGTCCCCCACGGCCGCATCGACTGTGCTCCCCTCCCGCACCGCCACCGTCTCGCCGCCCAGCCGATAGACCTTCCGCACCACCCCGCCCCGGACCTCATTGCCCTCATCCACGACCACCGTGCGGACTCCCCCCACCTCCCGCACGACCCGGTTCCCCTCAGGGTCATACCGGAAGGAAGCCACCCGCTCGGCGCCCCGCCACGCTTCCTTCAGCCGGTTCTCGGGGTCGTAGACGTAGCCCCATTCCACCCCGCCCACGGCGCGGGGGGTAATCACCCCCCTGAGTAGTGCTCGGTGGTATAATCGGGGCCAGATTCCGACGGAGGTGGGCCCGATGAATCGAAAGCCCAATTCCCAGAACCCCCCCTGCCCTCGCTGTGGGGCCACCCATGTGGTAAAGAACGGCAGTAAGGGTGGGCGGCCCCGTTGGGTCTGTCGGAACTGCGGGCGCTCGTTTGGGCCTACCCTGGGCACGGCGATGTATCGCTTGCGTGTGACCCCTGCGGAAGTGGCGCGCACCCTGCTGGTGGTGATGCGTCGGGGGAGCCTGAGCGCCGCTGAGGAGATCACCGGCCACAAATATGAAACCATTGGCCGATGGCTCCGGATGGCCGCCCAACACGCTGAGGCCCTCACCGAGGTCCTGGTCCACGACCTGCATTTGAGCGAGGTCGAGGTGGATGCTTTCTGGTCGTTTGTCAAAAAAAGTGTCCAGAGGCTGGAGATCCAGACGCCTCGGCGGGCGGGGTGGGCCCGCGTTGGGGATGTTTGAGCCAGGACCGGGCGACTCGTTTTGTGGTGGCGTGGGGCTTTGGGTCTTCGGAGGATGAGGTCGCGCCGAAGGTGGTGGCGCAGACCCGCCAGCGCACATCTGGCAGGAGGGGCGTGATCTGGATCAGCGATGGACGGCCGGTCTACCGACGGGCGGTTCGTCAGGTCTATCGGGACGCGCAACCGACGGGAAAGCGGGGGCGTCCGCCCCTGGTGCTCACGCCTGGGGTGGGGTTGACGCAAGCGGTCAAGCGTCGTCATCAGGGCCGGATGGTGCGCGTGGAGGTGCGTCAGGTTCTGGGGAGGCGGTGGATTGCCCCTATCCGGTGCATGAGGAACGGTTGAATGGCATGTTGCGCGATCGGTTGAATGCGCTGACGCGTAAGACCCATGCCTTTGCGAAGACGACAGGGACCTGGGATGCGCTGGTGATCCTCTGTTTGTTTGAGCACAACTGGCTGCGGCCCCATCGGGCCTTGCGGGAAGCGGGGGAGGGCCTGCCGGAGGGGCGGCGGTATCGGCCGCGGACGCCGGCGATGGCCATCGGGTTGACCGATCATATCTGGACCTGGGAAGAGTTCTTGACCTTCAAGCATTATCAATACCAAAAGGAGTGACTACCGGCGCGGGGAAGGATTTCCCTTTATTCACTTGTCAAGGTGCTCGATCCCACCAGATACACCGGACGAGCCGACCAGCCTTTGATCCCCTGTTCTTTCAGCCATCGATACACCCGCTGGGAAATGATGACCAGAGGATGGGAAGCCGAAAGCACCCCAAATCGCTCCGAGGTGATGTTGAAATCGGTGGCTTGCTCCAGAACCTCGCGGGCATAGTAGATGTCGGTTTCCTCATAATACTGGATCCGCCCCCAGAAGTGGGTGTGCTTGAGGAACCTGGACTCTGTCCCGCACACCTCGCAGCGCTGCTCCTGTTCAAACTCGGTGGGTGGCGAGGCCATCGGAGGCAAGACGTTCGTGACCACCAGCTGGTAGAGTTTGGGCTCCCCCTGGTAGGGCTTGCGGTAATCCCAGACGGGGCGGAGGGCGAAGCCGGTGAAGCCGGCTTCCTG
This sequence comes from Thermoflexus hugenholtzii, assembly GCF_018771565.1. NCBI lineage: Bacteria > Bacillati > Chloroflexota > Thermoflexia > Thermoflexales > Thermoflexaceae > Thermoflexus > Thermoflexus hugenholtzii. The sequence goes on from NZ_CP076326.1 coordinate 1,776,052, forward strand.
GAGCATCCGGGCAAGGCGGGCGGAGAGGATGATCTCAAAGCTATACGTGAGCGAAAGGTCCCGCTGGCCCATCAAGCGAGTGTCCACCCAGATGTCCCGCACCTGCTCCAGATGGGCTCGACAACTCGGGCAATCCCGGGCATAAGGGGCGATTCCTTTGGCTTGGCCTTCCTTAAAGTGCAGCGTGTAGTAATCATCCTCGATGGCCTGGTTGGTCAGTCGCCATTCCAGGAGGGGAGCCGCCTGGAGCTCTTCAGATGAATATACTCGCTCTATACGGATCAGACGAACGAGATCCGATTCCTGGGCTGCCTTAATGAGTATTTCAAAGGCCCTGGAACGAACGTCCACATCCACAGGATACCAATGCTTTTCAGGGTTATACAGCTTCTCTCGGCCTATTTCTCGAAGCAAAGTTGCAACCTGGGCTTTTTCCTGAGCTTGCTTGTCCGGAGGACCAGCTAAACTCCATCCCAGGCTGAACACCGCGACTCGTTTCATCGCTTCACCCCTAATCGCTCAAAATAGGACCAGATGGCCTCCAGCCATTCCGGTCGATTCAATCCTCCAGGGCCGGAACCATATACCCTCTTATAGGCTTCCCATATTTGCTGAGCGTTGTAGGAGCGTCCGGTCGGTAGCTCCCTGAACAATCGTGCGGTGACCTCTTGCTGGTGGAAGGTCCGATCCAGCACCACGGCGGGGACATCGTCTGGATCGAGACCAAACACGCGCTCGGCGAACCGTCTTTCGATAAGGTGGTGGACCTCCAGGCCCGCTTCTTTGCGCACCCCCTGCAAGATCGCTTCCCATTCCCCCGCGCTCCGGATGCCCCCGAACACCCCCAGGTCATACATCCGCCGGATCACCTGGGGAGCGGCCTCGCCCACCGCCTCCCGCAAGAAGGCCACTCCCGCCCGCAGCCCACCCTGCTGCATCCGTTCCCGCAGCCCCGCCACCAGGGCACGTCGCCCCAGATCATCCAGCGGCAACGAGACCGGGAGCCAGTCCTCCGGCTCCGCCGCCTCCAGCCCCACGGCCAGGGCCAGGTTGACTCCCGCAACCAGCTTCTCCTCATCCGTTGCCAGCGGGTTGGCCAGCGTCCGCCCCGATTGATACACATCCCAGGCGGTCCATCCATAATCGATGGCCTTCAGCAACACGATCGCCCCGGCTACTAAAAGCGGCGCCACTGGGAGATGCCCGCTTCCATCCACATAGCGCAAGGGATTGTTGTAAACATACGCATACCGGTTGAGCGCCTGCGGGTTCCCGGGCTCCGGCACGATGGGGTCCGGCTGCAGGAAACGGCCCAACGTGGGATCATAAAAGCGCGCCCAGTAGTCATACAGCCCGAGGGACGCCTCCCACCGCTGGCCGGTGAAGCGGCGGTCGGTGGGCCAGAGGCCGCTCTCCCACCGGATGGCGCCATACGGGAGATAGCGCGTGGCCCCTGCGACGCTCCCGCCCTGCGCCAGCACAGTGACGCTGCCCAGATGGTCCCCCACAGCCGCATCGACTGTGCTCCCCTCCCGCACCGCCACCGTCTCGCCGCCCAACCAGTAGACCTTCCGCACTACCCCGCCCCGGACCTCGTAGCCGTCGTCCACCACCACCGTGCGGAGGCCCCCCACCTCCCGCACGACCCGGTTCCCTTCGGGGTCATACCGGAAGGAAGCCACCCGCTCGGCGCCCCGCCAGACCTCCTTCAAGCGGTTCTCGGGGTCGTAGACGTAGCGCCATTCCACCCCGCCCACGGTGCGGGTCACCACGTTCCCGTTCCCATCATACCCCAGCGTCGTCCCATCGCTCACCGAGACCAGCTTCCACGAACGCCCGCGGTCGCTTCCGGCCCAGGCCGCATGCCAGGCCTCGTCCAGGCAGCGGACGGTGCGGCTTTTCGCCACCAGGGGGAGGTAGACCCGGTAAGGCCCCGGCGGGACAGTCGGCGGGGCGGGATCCCCATAGTCGTAAACCCAGGCCTGGGCCCCCTCCGTCCGCCGCAACCACCGCCCCCCTTCATCCAGGGTCCAGGTCCCGCTCACCGGCCCGCTCATCCCGGTGAGGCGGTCCAGCTCATCATAGGCAAAGGCCCAAACCTCCGACCACACCGTGTCCGTGATCCGCCAAACGTTGCCGGCCGGGTCGTAGGCGTAGCCCAGGTCCAGCCCCGGCCCCTGGATCCAGACCACCCGCAAGGTGCGGGGGTCGTAGGCGCGCTGGAGGAGGCCGCCCCCGAACAGGGTGAGGTTCGTGAGCTGGCCCGCGGCATTGTAGGCGGCGTTCCCGGCATAGAGGCTCCATCCAGTGAGGGCCGTGGGCCAGCCGTGCGGACCATAGGCCACCGTGAGGACCTCGCCGTCGGGGTCCACCCGCTGCGCCAGGCGGTCCATTGCGTCGTAGGCGAAGCGCTGGAGGTAGGTCTGGCCGTCCACGGTGAGGGTGGCGGTGAGGACGCGGCCCCGGGCGTCGTAGGCCCAGGTCCGCTGGATCCCCTCGGCGGTCCAGGCCCGGGTCTTGCGCCCGAGGGAGGCCCCATACCCGGGCTCATCGTAAGCGAAGCCCACGGCATACCCCGAAGGCCCCGGGTCCGGCGGGGGAACGTAAGCGGCGCCATCCGGGACGTTCGGGGTGTAGGTTTTCCCTTTCAGCCGACCGAGGGGGTCGTAGTAGGCGTTCACCGCCCAGCCCCGGGCATCCACCTGGGCGATGAGGTTGCCGGCCGCATCGTAGCGGTAGAACCAGGTGCCCATGGCGGGGTCGTCCATCCGCACCTTGCGGCCCAACGGGTCGTAGGCGATGCGGATCCGGTTGCCCAGGGGATCCCGGACATCGGTGAGGCGGTCCAGGGCATTGTAGCGATAGCGGGCCACCGCCAGGGGCTCCGCCGAAAAGGTGGGGGAGGAGAAGGTTCCTTTGAAGGCGTAGACTTCGGCCAGGCGGCCCAGGCCGTCGGCGCACCGCAGGGCCTGATGGCCGTTGGGATCCAGGGCCAGCACCCCGCCATCGGCGTAGGCGTAGCGGGTGACCGCGCCGTCGGGGGCGGTGACCGTGAGGGGACGGCCCAACGCGTCATACGTGGTGCGCACCCGGGGGGCGTTGGGGTCTGGATCCCGATAAGGGGTGACCACTTTCCCGTCCGGGGTGGTGGCGTAAGTATACTGGGGCACGAAATACGGCAGGCTCTCCTCGGCGGCCCGGCCCAGGGCGTCGTAGCGGGTATACTGGACGATCTCCTGGCCCCCTCCCGAGCAGGTCCATCCCGGACCAGGGGTCTGGCGTTCCACCCGCCGGCCCAGGCCGTCGTAATAGAGCCGCTCCCAGAAGGCCAGCCCCCCAGAACACCAGGCCAGCCCTGGCGTTCCCCGGACCAGGCGCACGACCATCAGGGGCCCGCGGTCGGTGAAGGGGAAGTCCACCCCGTCGTAGTAGCGCCATTCCTCGGTAGGGGAATCCCAGGTGTCCCCCGGCCGCACCACCGTCCGCAGCCGCCCGAAGGGGTCGTAGGTGTAAGCCGTGGCCGCTCCGTTGGGGTCGACGATCCGCTTCAAAGCCCCCACCGGCCCCCGCCCGGCGCCCGGGTCGCTCTCGTTCACCCCGTAGTGTTCATAGCGGGTGATGTGCCCCAGGGGGTTGCGCTCCCACACCCGGTAGACGCCGCTCGGATCATAGCCGAACGTCGTGGTAAAGCCCCGGGCGTCGGTGAGGACGGTGGGGTTGCCATAGACGTCGTAGGCGGCCTGCTCTCTCACCCAGCCCCAGCCTTCCTTGCCCCGATCCACCCGGGTGAGGAGGCCTTTCGTGGGTGGGGTGGTGAAGGAGGCGGCGCCGTCGTAGAAGAAGCGGGTTTCGGTCTGCAGGGCCGCCCCGCCGGTATCCTCGGAGATCCCCTCGTAGACCCGCTCCCAGGCGACTTTGTCCAGGATCCAGGCCGAGGTGTTGTAGGCATATCCCCGGTGCGTGGTGCGCTCGTCCCCGGCCACATCCAGGAAGCCGTGCTCGAAGACCGCCGTGACGTTCCCGTAGCCGTCGTAGCGCCATTCGGTGCGTGTAGTGCGGCCATCGGTCGTGGCGTCCTGGCGCTGGAGGAAGACGAAATGCGCCCCGCCCAGGGTGGGGGAAATACCGTAAGTGGAGGCAATGGCCTGAAGGACCTGCCCATTGGGGCTTCGGATCTGATGCTCCCGCGGTCGCCCCCGAACCGGCCAGGGGTCGTTCGTGGGGCCTTCAGGGAGCGCGAAGCGGGTCCACTCCACCCGCTGGGGATTCCCATTCCGGTCCTGAAAGGTCACGGTCACTTCCCGGTAGCCCAGGAAGGGGCCGCCGGTGGGAGCCGGTGAAGCCATCCGGCCAGGTGCAGCCGGTCTGGTCCTCGCCCCAGAAGAGATAGCACCGCCCCCGGCTGTCGCCGCTGTAGGCGTAGGCCTCCTGCCAGCCCCCGCCCAGGCCGTCGGTGACCTGCCGCCACGCCACCCGGTAGTTCTTGGCCTGCCAGTGGCCCCCATCCGGCGTCTCGTAGCCCACCTCGATAACGCCCCCGTAGCCGTTGTCGATCCGGGTCAGACGGGGGTAGAAAAAGCGGGCCTGGTCCCACTCGCTGCAGGGCTGGGCGAAGACGTTGCACCAGTCCTTATTGGGATACCCGGTGTAGCCGAAGGTGAAGGGCGGCAGGGCTTTCCAGGCATTGCCCTCGGGGGCCCATTCCTGGATCGCCGTCAGGATCCGCAGGCGCTTGTTCGTCTCATCCTCGGGGATGAAGGTCCCGTAGGTGAAGCGGATCTCCCGCACCACAGCCCACGTCCCATCCCCCCGCCGCCGCTCCAGCACGACCTTCTGCACGGCGTCCGTCTGCCAGAAAATGGCCGCCATCCCCGCCGCGGCGAAGTCCCATCGGTAGGCCGGGGCCCCGAAGCCGTCGTGGGGTCCGTTGCCATTCCAGCGCCGGTCCCAGAGGACCCGCACCCGGGTTCCCGGATATTCCATCTGGGTGAAATAGCTCGCCCGCTCGGAGTTCGGGTCGTCCCCGTGGCAGCCTTCGTTCGGGCCGAGGAAGCCCGCCGCCCGGAAGAGGTCGCACTGCTGGGCCAGGGTCTGCTCGGCGTAGGAGAAGGTCACCGTGACCCCGGTAGGATGCACGATCTCCTTCACCCGCCAGCGGACGGTGGCCGCCCCCGTCGTCCAGCCGCTGCCGGTCCACGGCCCGATGGACCCCCGCAGGGTCTGGCGGCTGTCAGGGGTGGTCCCCAGGCGGTAGCGGGTGCCATCCTTGAGGGTGATTTCCCAGGAGCCGTTCTCCGGCCCCGGCTGCCATTCGATCCGCCAGAACCGCTCGTCCTCGGTGCGGAAGCGATAGGTCGCGCTCCCCGGCCCGAGATACTGGACGCGATCGGGCAGCGGGGCCTCCGGCACCAGCTTCACCGCCTCCCCGTTCATCACCAGCAGCGGCACGGCGTCCCAGCACAGGTAGAAGTTCGCGCCGTCGAAGCACCGCCGCACGTTGCGCCACAGCACCTCGGCCACCTCCAGGCTCCAGCCCCAGCCCACCCCGTCCGACTGCGCCCAGGTCAGCACCCCGTCCAGCCGGCGGCTGTTATAGGCAAGGCGCAGATCCGGCCGGATGCCCCCCGGGCCCGGCGGGAGGTCGAGGGGATATGCCCACACCAGGGCCCCCGAGAAGCGATCCACCCGGGTGTCGTGGAAATTCAGCACCCAGCCGCTCTCCTTCACCCCCTGGGTGCCGGCCCCGAACACCGACAGGTGGTCGGTGGGGAAGGCCACCACCCCCGCCGCCTCGTCCAGGAGGGTGGGGGTGAGGGTCTGCCACCCCTGCCGCTTCTCGTCCCAGTGCCCCACCCAGGGCCGCAGCCAATCCGGGCGGGCGGCCCAGTTCACCAGGTCCCCCAGCCGCAGGGTCACCGTGAGGGGGGCGGCGAAGCGGGCAAGGGGCGCCCCCCGGGCATCCACGGCGGTCAGATCGAAGGCCAGGGCCAGGCCGGCCTGGCCGGCCCCCAGGCGGCGCTGCTCCCGCACGGCCAGACGCAGGCGGGCGAGGGGGACCCGGTCGGGGACCTCCACGGTGATCCGGCCGTTGAGGAAGGCCACCGGGGCGCCAGGGACGACGGGCCGTTCCTCCGGTGGAGGCAGGGGCAGAGGCGGGGGCGCGGACGGCGGAGTGGGGGAAGGCGGAGGCAGCGGGCTCTGGAAGGATGGCGAGGCCGGAGGCCAGGATGCGATCCGCCCCGGGGCGGAGGCGGAGGATCTCGGGGGGAACGCCAGGGGCTGCCCCACCAGGCTCATCACCCCGATCACCGTCACCAGGGAGCGCCACCGCACCATTGCCCACCTCACGAAACAGGGTGTGGCCATTTCATTGTGGATGACTCCCAAATGGGTTGTCAAACCTGTTCAAGGCGATCGAACCGTTCCCACCGGCGAGCGGGTAGGTTCAAGCAGACTTCTCCTAAGCCAGGCTTCAAGAGGATCTCCAGCGCCGATGGTCCGCAAAGGCGCAGTGTCCGGCCGTATGCCGGAGACGAGCAGGTCTCCCTTTAGAGAACATTCGCGTTCTGCCCAAACTTCTCCCCACCCTCAGAAAGCCGGATGCGGACGGAGGCCGCGTGGCCATGGAGCCCCTCCACCTCCGCCAGGATGGTGATCACCGGGGCCAGGCGGCGCAGCCCTTCCTCCGTGAGGGCCTCCACCTCGATCCGCCGGATGAAGGTGTCCACCGAAACCGAGGAGGCCGCCCGGGCCCAGCCCCCCGTCGGCAGGGTGTTGTTGGTCCCGGTGGCGTAATCCCCCGCCGCCACCGCCGACCACGGCCCCAGGAAGACCGACCCGGCGTGGCGGATGCGGGGGAGGACGGCCCAGGGATCGCGGGTGTAGATCGCGAGATGCTCCGGCGCGTAGGCGTTGCACACCGCGATGGCCGTCTCCAGGTCCGCGGTGACGATCAGCCCGCCGTAGGTCTCCAGGGCCTGGCGGGCGATGGGCCAGCGGGGCAGCGCCGGGCCCTGACGCTCGATCTCCCGACGCACCGCCCGGGCCAGCTCCTCGACAGGGGTGACCAGGAGACACGAGGTCTGGGGATCGTGCTCCGCCTGAGCCAGGAGCTCCGCCGCCACCCAATCCGGGCGGGCGGTCTCATCGGCCAGCACCACCACCTCCGTCGGGCCCGCCAGCATGTCGATGGCCGTCTCCCCCATCACCAGCATCTTGGCCGCCAGAACGTAAATGTTGCCGGGGCCGACGATCTTATCCACCCGCGGGATGGTCTCGGTGCCGTAGGCCATCGCCGCGATGGCGGCCACCCCACCCACCAGGAAGAAATCCGTGACCCCGGCCGCGTCCGCAGCCGCCAGCACGGCCGGATGACGCCCGGCCGGCGGGGTGCAGGCCACGATGCGGGGGACGCCCGCGACGGCGGCGGGGATCCCCAGGGCGTGGACGATGGTGGGATACACGGCGCGACCGCCCGGGATGTAAAGCCCGGCGGAATCGAGGGGCCGGATGATCTGACCGGCCAGCACCCCGGGGGCCATCTCCATCAGCCAGATCGGCCGCTCCCGCTGCGCCTCATGAAAGCGACGGACGGCCTCGGCCTCCCGGCGCAGCGCCTCCCGAACCTCCGGGGAGAGCTCCTCCCAGGCCGCGGCCATGGCCTCCCGGCTCACCCGCCACTGCGACGGCGGCCGATCCACCCCATCGAAGCGACGCATGTAGTCCTGCACCGCCGCGTCGCCCCGTCGGCGCACGTCCTCCAGGATGGCCTTCACTTCGGGGAGCACTTCCGTGAGATCCGCCCGGGCCCGCAGCAACAGGCGCCGACGCGTCTGTGGATCCAGCGCCTCCCACCGGTAGATCTCCATCGCCTTCTCCTCCCTGAGGATCAGCGAAGCCCTCGACGCTCCGCCAGGACCTGGAGCACCGCATCCCAGCTTAAGCCGCGCAGGCTCAGGCCCACCGTCAACATGTAAAGAAGATCCGCCGCCTCCTCCAGGACCCGGCGGTCGGACTGATGCCGGAGGGCCAGGAGCACCTCGACGGCCTCCTCCCCGATCTTCTTGGCGATCTCATCGGGGCCGGCGGCGAACAGCTGCGCAGTGTAGGACCCCGCCTCCGGATGATCCCGCCGGGATCCCACCACCTGCTCCAGGCGGTGGAGGATGGAGCCGGACGGCGGCGGGGTCTCGGATCCCTCCAGCGCGCGGTGGAAGCAGCTGGGCCGGCCGGTGTGACAGGTCGGGCCGGCCGGGAGGGCCTGCACCAGGACCGCGTCCGCGTCGCAATCCAGCCGGATCTCCACCACCCGGAGGACGTTCCCGGAGGTCTCGCCTTTCCGCCAGAGGCGGCCCCGGGATCGGCTCCAGAAGTGCACCTCCCCCGTCTCCCGGGTGCGCCGGAGGGCTTCCTCGTTCATCCAGCCCAGCATCAGCACCCGGCCGGTGACCGCGTCCTGCACCACCGCCGGGCGCAGCGCCTCCTCAGATCCCGAGCTCCAGCCGGAAGGGGTTGAAATCGGTGTCATAGTCGTAATAATCCTCCTGTTCCAGCTGCTTGAGGGCACCCACGACCAGATACGTCACCGGGGTCATCACCGCCTCGACGCCGACCTTGAACAGATAGTTGGTGAGCACCAGGGTCGTGAAGAGGCTCCAGGGAAACACCCCGAACAGGGAGGCCACGGTGACGAAGACCCCGGTGTCCACCAGCTCTCCAACCAGCGTGCTGCCGATGGTGCGGGACCACAGGTAGCGCCCGCGGGTGAGGATCTTCATTTGAGCCAGGGTGAAGGAGTTGGCGAACTCGCCCGACCAGTAGCCCAGGAGGCTGGCCAGGACGATGCCGCCGGTGCTCATTCCTCCCAGGATCGCCTCATACGCGCGCTGGCCGGCGTATCGCTCCCACTCGGGATCCCCCGGGAGGATCCGCACCAGCCACAGGATAAAGGCGCTCAACGCGAGACACGCGAAACCGGTCCAGATCACCCGGCGGGAGCGGCGGTAGCCGTAAACCTCAGTGAGGATGTCCCCGAAGATGTAGCTCACCGGGAAGAGGATCGTGCCGGCGTCGAAGGCCAGGCGCACGCCGAAGAGGCTCACCCCCCAATCGACGATCTTGGCCGAGGAGGCGATGTTGCTCACGATGAGCACGGTGACGAAAAGGGCCATCACCAGATCGAAGAAGCGATACGGGCGAGTGGGCATGCGGATTCCCTCCTCGAGAACGGGATGGCGATCCGCTTCACCCGGTCAGACCAGGCGGACAGGGATCCCGCGCTCCGCGAGATAGCGCTTGAGATCGGCGATGCGGAGCTCGCGGAAATGGAAGAGGGAGGCGGCCAGGGCCGCGTCGGCTTTCCCCTCGGTGAAAACCCGGTAGAAATGCTCCGGCGCCCCCGCCCCCCCGGAGGCGATGACGGGGATCCCCACCGCCTCGGCCACCGCGCGGGTGAGGGCCAGATCATAACCCTCCCGGGTGCCGTCCGCGTCGATGCTGGTGAGCAGGATCTCCCCGGCCCCCCGGCGCTCGGCCTCCCGGGCCCACGCCACCGCGTCGAGCCCGGTGGGCGTGCGCCCGCCGTGGATGTAAACCTCCCACCGGTCCGGGCCGACCCGTTTGGCGTCGATGGCCACCACCACGCACTGGGAGCCGAAGCGCCGCGCTGCCTCCGTGATCCGCTCGGGGTGTTGCACCGCCGCCGTGTTGATGCTCACCTTGTCCGCCCCGGCCCGCAGCAGGGCCCGGAAATCCTCCACATCCCGGACCCCCCCGCCGACGGTGAAGGGGATGGAGAGGACCTCCGCCACGCGACGCACCACCTCCAGCAGGATCCCGCGGTCCTCGACGGAGGCGGTGATATCCAGGAAGACCAGCTCGTCGGCCCCTTCCTCCTCATAAAAGCGGGCGTGCGCCACCGGGTCCCCGGCGTCGCGCAGGTCAACGAACCGCACCCCCTTGACCACCCGCCCGGCCCGGATATCCAGACACGGGATGATGCGCCTGGCCAGCGCCATCTTCACCTCGCCTCGCCTTCGCTTCGGATCCCCCGCGAAAGATCCCCTTCCGCTCGCAGCCAGTCCCGAACCCGCGCCACGAGCTCCCAGAGCACCCCCGCCTCTTCCCGGGCCATCCGGTAGACCGGCTCGGGGGTCACCTCCCGGTATTCATGGCTCATTTCGTTCTGAAAGCGCGCGATCCGCCGCAACCGCTGTCGGAAGGGATCCTCCCACCCCAGGCGCGCGGCCAGCTCGTCCAGGCACAGGACAAATCCTCCCGGGGCTCGGCGGAACTTGCGCGCCATGACATGGTTGCAGAGGGCGGCGGCTCCCTCCACCGCCTCCACGAGGAGCATTTTGGCCGACAGGACGTTGCGCTCATCCTCCAGGAAGGCCGGGAGGTCGAGGGTGGTGTAAACCGCGAGCCACTCCACCCGCTCCAGGATCTCCGCGCTGAGCCGAGCGACGCGCTCCGGATCGACCCTCACGGCAGCAGCTCCCTCAGGAACTGACGGACATAAGGCTCCCAGTGCATCCACTCCCAGCCCGTCCGCTCCAGGAGATCCACGAAGCGCTCCATATCGCGGATGAGCAGGGGATGGCCGTTCAGGATCTGAACCTGCAATCCCAGCGGCGCGCGGGCGAAGACCACCACATCCACAGGATAACCCAGGGCGACAGTCCAGTTAGCGGCGCGATCGAGCTCGTAGCGCTCGGGGTCCGCCCCCGGGGCCAGCCCCAGGCCGACGTCGATGTCCGCGAAGGGCAGCTCGGGATCCAGGAAGGAGCCGAAGACGGTGGCGAACTCGACCTCCGCCTCCCTCTCCACCTGCGCCCGCAGCCGGTCCAGCAGGCGCTCCCGCTCCGCCATCGGGAGAAAGAACCGCGGCCGCATCATCCAGGGCCTCCGGGTTCGGCCGGGCGCAGGCGCGCCATCGCCTCGCGCAGGGTGAACCGCCCCTCGTGCAGGGCCCGGCCGAGGATCAGCGCCTCCAGGCCGTGGGCCGCTGCCCGGGCCACCGCCTCCACGTGTTCGAGGGTCCCCACCCCCCCGGAGAGCAACACCCGCACGCCGCTGGCCCAGGCGATCCGGAGGGCCCCTTCCACGTCCGGCCCGGCGAGGGTCCCATCCCGCAAGGTGTCCGTATAAAGGATCCGACACACCCCCCGCGCGGCCCACGCCCGGGCGAAGGCCTCAGGGTCCCCCGCCGCCTCCTGCCAGCCCGCCCAGGTCAGCTGCCCTCCCCGGACCTCCACCGCCAGCACCAGACGTTCCGGGCCGAAGCGGGCCAGGGCCGCCTCCAACGATGCGGGATCCCGAATGGCCATCGTGCCCACCACCGCGCGCGCAACCCCCCAGGAGAACGCCCGCTCCAGGTCCGCCAGGGTGCGCAAGCCGCCGCCCAGCTGGACCTGAAGCGGGGCCTCCCGGACCAGGCGGGCGATCACCGCCGCGCTGGCCCCCGAGGCCCCGAAGGCGCCGTCCAGGTGGACGACGTGCAGCCAGCGGGCGCCCTCTTCCGCCCAGCGCGCCGCCTGCTCCAGGGGGTCCACCGGATACACGATCCGACGACGGGGGTCCCCCTGGATCAGGCGGACGACCTGGCCTTCGAGCAGGTCCAGGGAGGGGATCAATTCCAGCGCCATTCCCGAGCCCTCACAGGCGCAGGAAGTTCTCCAGGATCCGCTGGCCCACGCGGTGGCTTTTTTCGGGGTGGAACTGGACCCCCATCACCGGCCCGCGGGCCACGGCCGAGGCGTAGCGGATCCCGTAAACTGTGGTGGCGATGACCACCGCCGGATCCTCCGGTTCGCAATAATACCCATGCACGAAATAGGCATAGGCGCCGTCCGGGACCCCCTGCAGCAGGGGATGGTCGCCCCGGCGCTCCAGCTGGTTCCATCCGATCTGCGGGATCTTCCCGGCCTCAGGCGGGAAACGGCGGACGCGGCCCCGCAGCAACCCGAGGCCGACATAGCGACCCATCTCCTCGCTCTCCTCGAAGAGGAGCTGCATCCCGAGACAGATGCCCAGGAGAGGCTTGCCGGCGGCGACGGCGGCCCGCAAGGGCGCCACCCAGCCTCGGGCCTGCAGGCCGGCCATGCCGTCCCCGAAGGCTCCCACGCCGGGCAGGATCAGGCGGTCCGCCCACTCCAGGTCCGCCGGATCCTCGCTCAGCCGCACCTCGGCGCCCAGGCGCTGGAGCGCCCGCACCACGTTCCCCAGGTTGCCGATCCCGTAATCGATCACCAGAACCCGCGTCATGCGTGCCCCCACCGGGCAGCCATCCTACCCGGTCTTCGGATGTTCTCCATTCTATCGCACGCCGGAAGGCTCGCGGATCGCGGATGGCAAGGCATAAACGAATGGGGCTGGGCCCTGATGGACCCAGCCCCGCGAAGGATCGGGCGGCCGCGACGAGGTTACGGGGTGACGGCCTGGACCTGCGGCCGCTGGAGGGCCTGCACGGCTTTCAGCTGGGCCTGGCGGGCGTAGTTGATGGATTCCGCCAGCAACCGCATGGCCTCCTGGGGGTTGTGGAAGCCGAGGGAGTTCTCCACGGCCACGAAATCCCAACGCATGTGGGCCTTGCGGAACAGCGTCCGGGCTTCCTCCGCCAGCTTGGGATCCGCGTTGGGGTTGTCCTTGATCGCCTTCAGGGCCTCGATGGCCTCCACCAGGGCCATCTCCGCCGCGTCCTGAAGGGCCTTAGTGGTCGTCTGGATGATCTCCACCCGTTTGCGGATGAAGGGGATGTCCAGATGGCACGTGCCGCAGGCCTGCTCCATGCGATGCCAGGGGCTGGCCGCCTGATGGGAAGTGTATTTGATCCCGCCCTCGATCACGAAGGGCATATGGCAATCGGCACAGGCGACCCCGGCCAGGTAGTGAGTGGAGTTAGCGGCGTATAGCTCATACTCCGGGTGCTGGAACTTCACCAGCGGCACGCCGGTGGAAGGATGGGTCCAGTCAGCGAATTTCCGCTCGTTGTAGTAGGCCTCGATGTCCTCGAAGCGGATCCCCTTCTCCCACGGGAACACCAGGTAATCCTTGGGCTCCTTGGCGAAGTAATACTCCACGTGACACTGGGCGCAGGTCAGGGAGCGCAGCTCCTGGCGGGTGAGCTGATTGATGTCCTTGCCCAGCTTCTGGAGGGCCTCCTTCAGGGCCACCTGCTTGATCGTAGGCGCCATGGTCTTGGGGTCGTGGCAGTTGGCGCAGGAGACCGGATGCTTCACTTTCCCTTCCTCATAGAGCTTTTCGAAGGAAGCCGCGTAGAAGTTCGCCGGGCCCATCTCCTCCATTAGGCGGGGGGCATCGGCCGACTTGCAGCTCCAGCAGGTCCCCGGGGTCACCCCGCCGCGCCGCTGGGCCAGGGCCTGGCGCCGCTTGCTCTTGAGCGTGTCCTCCACCGAGTAAGCATGCCCGCGGTCCTCGCCCCATTCGACGGCGAAGAGGTGGCCCTCCCACAAGACCTTCAGACGGGGATCTTCCTCGAGCTTGTCGAAGGGGACCGAGCCCGCGTAGAGGGTCTTGCGGCCCTCCTTGGTGCGGAGCCAGCTCTCATACTCCCGGGGGAAGGCCAGGCCCCATACCGCGGGGTTCGTCTCGCCCTCGGGAATGGCCACCGGCCGCACCACCTCCAGGCGCGGCCCGCGCAGCTGGACGATCACCAGCGCCAGGGCCAGGCCCAGCACGATCACCAACACCACCAGACCCGCAATCCGCAACCAGAGCGGCGGCATCCGCTGGAACATCCTCACCTCCTTTCTAAGAGGGTGCCGAAGGCGATGGAACGCCGTTCCCCATGGGCCACCGTGCGATGGCAATCGAAGCAGAAGCGCTCACCCTGAAGCAACCCGCTCTGACCGGAGACCGTATTGAAATGGCAGCGCACGCAGTTCGCCTGAACGATCTGTCGGGTCAACGGGTCCGCGCGGATCTGGGCCGGGATCTGATAGGTAGTGTAGAAGTAAACGTGCTGCATCCCCTTCGTGACCTTCGTCGCCCATTTGAGGGGGAACTCGTGGGGGGTATGGCAATCGTTGCACACCGCGACCCGGCGATGGGCAGCGTGGAACCAGCCTTCATAGGAGGCGTTCATCACGTGGCAGTTGTTGCAGGCTTCCGGGTTATCGGACAGATAGGCGCCGAGGCCCTGAGGGGCGAGGAACAGCGCGCCCAGCCCGGCGACGATGAGCACACCGATCACCCCTCCGATCGCCCAGTAGACGGTCGTCCGCATCCGCATCCTCCCCGAGGGGTGTCCTCCTGGGCGGCGAAGCCCCAAGTGTTATTTCAACTTGATAACTAACACAAGACGGACGCCAAGACCAGTGAGCCTCTTCATACTCCGAGGATGACCCAAAACATGACTGGTCCGTCGATTTTAAGCGCGAGCTTTCGGCCCGGGGGATCCGCGCCGGTAGACACACCGCTTCTCACGGGAGCGGAGGCCGGTCATCGGAAGGCGCGTCCCCGTGGTCCTGAGGACGCCATCGGACGCTTCGGTAGAGAAGCCCTCCGATCAGCCCGGCCAGCCATCCCAGGCTGAGGGCCGGCGAGATGGCCTCCCCCTCCCGCCCCACCCGGATGCGGGCCAGAACCACGGTCCCTGCTTCCACGGTGACCTCTGCCGCATGCAGGCCCACCCCGCTCGGAAGCTCCACCGCCCAGCTTCCTGCCGGCAAACGGAACGCCCGAGGCGGCCCGCCATCGAGCTCCACCCGAAGGCGCGCGTCCCCCTCGCTGGTCCCTTCCAGGCGCAGCCGTCCGCCGTAGAAGGTCCACGTCACCCGGGCCCCCGGAGAGCCCCGACGGGCGCCCTCCCCCGCCTCCGCCCACGGGCCCTCCCAACGCAGCGCCCAGTGGGCCGCCGTGTGGACCCCGGGGTCCATCCGGGGAGGCTGGCGCAGATAGGCCTGGAGCGCCTCGTAGGCGGGCAGCGGCGTGAAGTCGGGCTCCACAATGGCGAAGTAATAGAACGATTGATCCCGCTCCCGATCCGAAGCCCGCTTGAAGAACCACACGCTGGCCACCGCCACCCATGGCCACTCCCGCCGGATGCGCTCGAAAGCCTCCACCAGATAGCGGGCCTTCTGTTCCTCGGTCACCTGGCCGAAGCGCTTGTCCCCCACCCAGTCCGGCACCGCGTTCCAGCCCATCTCCGCGATGTAGATGGGCTTGTGCGCATCCCCATGGCGCACCATGACATCCCGGATGTAAAGGGCGCGGTTGATGTTGATGACATAAGGCCGCAGGCGGCGGTCCGTGGGCCCGGACCACAGGCCGTAGCCCTGGACGGAGAGGGCGTCGAAGCAGGACCCTGCCCCGGCCCGATACATCCGCTCCAGGAAGACGACATCGTTGATCCCGTTGGGCGGATAGGGGTTGAGGGAGAGGGTGGGGGCCAGGGCCCCGGCGATGACCACGATGCGGGGATCCACGGCCTTCAGCCGGCGATAAGCCCGACACAACAGGTCCGTATACGCCTCCGGGTCCACGGCGCAGGTCGGACACGAGCCCCACTCCGGGGCGATGTTGGGCTCGTTCCAGATCTGATAGTGGAAAACCCGTCCCCGATAGCGACGGGCCACGGCCTCGGCGAAATCGGCGAAATCCTCCGGATTGTCCGGCGGGGCGAAGGCGCCCCGGGCCTCCCCGTCATGGCGCGACCAGGCCGGCGGGCTGGTCAGCCGCACGATCAGACGCAGGCCGTAGCGCTCCGCCAGCGCGACAATGTGGTCGTATTTCTCCCATGCCGAGCGATGCGGGAGATGCCGGCGGTCCTCGAAATCCCCCTTGCCGTGGATCTCGATGTCAGCCCAGGGGAACTCCTGCCGGATCCAGCGGAAGCCCGCCTCGGCGATCATGCGCACGGTCCGTTCCCGCTTCTCTGGCTCGACTTCCTGCTCGAGGAAGGTGTTGATGCCGAAGGGGGGATCCTCCGTGCGGGCCACCGGTATGTCGGGGGCCAGCAGGGGAGCCGGGCGCAAGGGGTTGGTGAGATAATGCAGGACACCCCGCAGGCGGGCGAGGGGGTTCTCCTCCCCGGTCACCGTGTAAGCCCAATCCATGAGGGCCGGCCCGGCCCTCCACAGGCTCAGAAGCCCCAGCCCGACCAGGGCCAGCGCGATCGCTGTCCCCCATCCCCTTCCGTCACGCATCGGAATCGCCCCATCTCCGTTATAGAGATGCTCCTTTCATCCCTGCGGATCGCCGGGCGTCCGCAGAAGCCATCCCGGGATCCGTGGAGCTTGATCCCCGGCTTTCTTCCCGCTTCCAGCGATCGAAGCTCGTAAGCAGGGGTTTCAGTCATGATTGTAGGCCGATTCGCAGGCTTAGGCCCCGGTCGGCTCGGGCGCTGAGGGCCTGGAAGAAACCTACCCACGACTCCCGGATCCCCAGCCGGCTGGCCCAGGATCCCCCGCCCTGGGATCCCGCGCCTCGATCCCCGGGTGTGTCCCGGTTTTGCCGGGCCTGGCCGCCTTGCAGGACAACTGCTCACAGTTGTCCTGCGATTTTGGGACACACCCAGGCACCCGGCCGCGTTGACGCCTCCGCCTCGACGGCGTTATAATGTTACGCAGTTGACAGGGTGCCCCCCTTGACGCTATCATGAGAGCGGGCATGCCGGTAAGCGGCAGATGGCCAAGAGGCATGCCTTCATCCGAGAAACTCCTCGGAGGCTTCGGCCTCCGGGGCAGGGGTCGGTGGGCGACCCCCGTGGCCGGTCCTCTGGCCTCGGATGAAAAGTCCGTGGCTACGACCGGAATACGCAGGCAACTGCGTAGGCCCTAAATAATTTACGGACTGGCGAGGTAGCTCAAGTGGCAGAGCAGCCGGCTCATAATCGGCGGGTTGTGGGTTCGAGTCCCACCCTCGCCACTCTCGGAACCCCAAACGCCCCGGGGGGTCTACCCGGGGCGTTTTTCACGATTCCCCGGATCCCACCCCTCCTTGTGATCTTTTTCACCACATAACGTGAAATTCTTCACTTTTTGCCTCCCGGGGGTCTGCTGAAATAGGAGCTGGGGATGGTATCTCGGACCTCCTCCCGATTGAGGTGGGGACGGGAGGAGCGTGACGCATGCGGACGGACCGGACCCCAGCGCCGTTAGAGAAAGGAGCCGGCGCATGGCCGCCCTGGAGCGCCGCATTCGCTACGAAGCGGAACTGGACCCCTCGTTCGCCCGGGAGATCATCGCGCTGAGCGGCTCCCCTTCCCTGATGGAATGCATCCAGTGTGGGACCTGCAGCAGCGCCTGTCCCCTCAGCCTGTATATGGATTACACCCCGCGCCGCATCATCGCCATGGTCCGCGAGGGGTTCAAACAGGAGGTCCTGCGCAGCCTGACGATCTGGTTATGCGCCTCGTGCTACGCGTGCACGGTCGAGTGCCCGAAGGGGATCCGCATCACAGACGTCATGTATGCCCTCAAGCGCTACGCCATCCGGGAGGGAATCCATCCCCGGCGCTTCCCCATCCCCCTCCTGGCCCGCCTGTTCTATGAGACCGTCCGTCGCAACGGGCGCCTCACCGAGAGCTGGACGGTCCTGAAGCTCTACCTGCAGGCGTATCCCCTCCGCATCCCGGCGATGGCGCCGATGGGATGGAAGCTTCTGCGCCGGGGACGTTTCCCGCTCCGCCCGGAGCGCATCCGGGATCGCCCGGGGCTGCAGCAGGTGCTTCGGATCGCCGAAGAATAAGGAGGGCTCGCGATGGCCTATCTCTACTTCCCCGGGTGTTCGCTGAAAGGGACCGGCCGGGCTTACGAGGAATCCCTGCGGGCGGTGTTCGAAGCCCTGGGAGCTCCCCTCATGGAGCTCGAGGACTGGAACTGCTGTGGAGCCACCGCGTATATGTCCATTGACGAGCGCCAGGCCTTCGCCCTGGCGGCTCGCAACCTCGCCCTGGCGGAAGCGCAGAACCCCTCCCCCGCCGACGGGGTGGAGCTCATCGCCCCGTGCAGCGCGTGCTACCTGGTCCTCCTGAAAACGCAGCAGTGTCTGGCCACGGACGCCTCCCTCTGCCAGCGCATCTCCACCGCTTTGAAGGAAGAAGGGCTCTGCTACCGCGGCCGCGTCCGCATCCGCCACCCGCTGGACGTGCTGGTCCACGACATCGGCCTGCAGGAGCTCTCCCGCCGCGTGCAGCATCCCCTTCGGGGAATGCGGGTGGCGTGCTACTACGGCTGTCAGATCGTGCGGCCCTACGCCCTCTTTGACGACCCGCATCGCCCCACCACCCTGGACGATCTGGTCCGCGCCCTGGGCGCAGAGCCGGTGGACTGGGCGCTTCGCACGCACTGTTGCGGGGGAAGCCTGACCGGGACCCTGCCGGAGGTGGGTCTGCGCCTGAACTACCTGCTCCTCCGCGAGGCTCAGCGCCGGGGAGCTGACTGCATCATCACCGTCTGTCCGCTCTGCCAGTTCAACCTGGAGGCCTATCAGGATCAGATCCGGCGGCGCTATCCGGATCTGAACGCCATGCCGGTTCTCTACTTCACCCAGCTCATCGGGCTGGCGATGGGTCTCCCGCCGCAGGCCCTCGGGATGCAGCGCCTGATGGTCCCCCTGATCCAGCCCGTGGGGGCTGCCGCGAAGGGAGGAGTCCATGGGCGGGCATGAGGTCTATCCGGACGGGGCGCCTCGCATCGGCGTTTACGTGTGCCATTGCGGCCTGAACATCGCCGGGAAGGTGGATGTTCACGAAGTGGTGGCGTTCGCGCGGACGCTGCCTTTTGTGGTCGTGGCCCGTGAATACAAGTTCATGTGCTCGGATCCCGGCCAGGAGCTGATCCGGGAGGACATCCGCGAGCTGAACCTGAACCGGGTGGTGGTGGCCTCCTGCTCTCCGCTCCTCCATGAGGCGACCTTCCGCCGTGTGCTGGAGCAGGCCGGCCAGAACCCCTTCTTCTTCCAGATGGTCAACATCCGCGAGCACGTCAGCTGGGTCACCGAGGATCCCCGCGAGGCGACGGAGAAGGCGAAGGCCCTGGTGGCGGCCGCCGTCCGGCGGGTGATCTTCCACGAGCCCCTGCAGCGCCGGCGGGTGCCGGTGAAGGATCGAGTCCTGGTGGTCGGCGGCGGCATCGCCGGGATCCATGCCGCCCTCACCCTGGCCGATGCCGGGAAGCACGTTTACCTGGTGGAGCGGGAGCCGACCATCGGCGGCCACATGGCCCTGTTCGACAAGACCTTCCCCACCCTCGACTGCGCCGCCTGCATCCTGACCCCCAAGATGTCCGCCGTGGCCTCCCATCCCAACATCACCCTCTGGACCTACTCCGAGGTCATCGGGGTCGAGGGATTCGTGGGCAACTTCCGGGTCCGGGTGCGGCGGAAACCCCGCTATGTGATCGAGGAGCTCTGCGTCGGCTGCCTGCAATGTATCGACGCCTGCGTCTATAAAGACGCCCGTTTCCCGGACGAGTTCAACCTGGGCCTGGGCAAACGCAAGCCCATCTACATCCCCTTCCCCCAGGCCACCCCGCGGGTGGTCCTGATCGACCCCGAGACATGCATCTGGTTTAAGACCGGCAAGTGCAAGCGGACGTGCCTGGAGGCCTGCGAGCGGAAGGCCATCGATTTCGAACAGCAGGAGCGGATCGAGGAGATCGAGGTGGGGGCCATCATCCTGGCCACCGGCTTCAAGACCTTCGATCCGCGCCGCATCCCCGAATACGGCTACGGGAAATACCCCAACGTCTACACCGCCCTGGAGGTGGAACGCCTGGTCAACGCCGCCGGCCCGACGGGCGGGGAGGTGCGGCTGCGGGACGGGCGCATCCCTCAGCGGGTCGGGATCATCCATTGTGTGGGATCCCGGGACGAGCGCTTCAACCGTTACTGCTCCCGGGTCTGCTGCATGTATTCCCTCAAGCTGGCCCATCTCATCAAGGAGCGGACCGGCGCCGAGGTCTATAACTTCTACATCGACATGCGGACCCCCGGGAAGGGCTACGAGGAGTTCTACGATCGTCTCCTCCAGGAGGGAGTGCACTTCATCCGGGGGCGCGTGGCGGAGGTCACCGACTGGGCCGTCACCCCCGAGGAAGAGGGCAAGCTGATCATCCGGGTGGAGGACACCCTGATCGGGGTGGTGCGTCGGATCCCGGTGGACATGGTGGTCCTCGCCGTGGGCCTGGAGCCGCAGCCAGATGCCGATGCCGTGCGACGGATGTTCAACATCTCCTGCAGCAAGGAGGGCTTCTTCCTGGAACGCCATCCCAAGCTGGCCCCCGTCTCCACCTTCACGGACGGCATCTTCCTGGCCGGCGCGTGTCAGGGCCCCAAGGACATCCCGGACAGCGTGGCCCAGGCAGGGGCGGCGGCGGCGGAAGCCATGGCCCTGATCGATAAGGGCTACGTGGAGCTGGAGCCCAACACCGCTTACATCGTCGAAGAGCTGTGCTCCGGCTGCAAGACCTGCATCGGCCTCTGCCCCTACAACGCCATCTCCTTCGATGAGGCCCGAGGGGTGGCCGTCATCAACGAGGCCCTCTGCAAGGGGTGCGGCACCTGCGTCGCCGCATGCCCGTCCGGCGCAGCTCGTCAGCATCTGTTCGAAGACGCCCAGATCCTCCAGGAGATCGAAGGAGTGCTGGCCTATGTCTGAGCGACCGGCAGGGAACGGCGATTCCTTCGAGCCGCGCATCGTCGCTTTCTTCTGCAACTGGTGCACCTACACGGCGGCCGATCTGGCAGGGACCGCCCGCATGACCTATGCGCCCAACATCCGGATCATCCGTCTGATGTGCTCCGGGCGGATGGATCCTCAGTTCGTCCTGGCCGCCTTCCGCCAGGGCGCCGACGGCGTCCTCATCGGCGGATGTCACCCGGGCGATTGCCATTACCAGGAGGGCAACTACAAAGCCCTGCGCCGTTACCTGTTGCTGAAACGCCTGCTGCGGGACCTGGGCATCGAAGAGGAGCGCCTGCGGCTGGTCTGGATCTCCGCCTCCGAAGGAGACCGCGTCCAGAAGGTGGCGAACGAGTTCACGGAGACCATCCGCCGGCTGGGGCCCCTGCGCCTGGCTCCGCGGCCCGGGCGGATCCACCTCCCGGCGCCCGCCCAGCCCGAGCCCCAGCCCGCCGTCCGGGAAGGAGCGCAGCCATGAGCAAGCCGAAGGTGGCTTTCTACTGGTGCGCCTCCTGCGGGGGCTGCGAGGAGGCCATCGTCGACCTGGCCGAGGAGATCCTCCAGGTCGTGGAGGCGGTGGAGATCGCCTTCTGGCCGGTGGCCCTGGACTTCAAGCGGGAGGACGTGGAACGGCTGGCGGACGGGGAGCTGGCCGCCGCCTTCATCAACGGCGCCATTCGGACATCGGAGCAGGCTGAGATGGCGCATCTCCTGCGCGCCAAGGCCCGCCTCCTCATCGCCTTCGGCAGCTGCTCCCATATGGGCGGCGTCCCCGGGCTGGCCAACCTCTTCGACCGGGAGGAGATCCTCCGTTACGTCTATGAAGAAGCGCCCACGGTCCACAACCCCCAGCGGGTGCGCCCGGAGACGCGCATCGAGGTGGACGAGGGCCTGCTCACCTTGCCCGCCTTCGACGAAGCCGTTCGCACCCTGGACCAGACCGTAGAGGTCGATTACTACCTGCCGGGCTGTCCCCCGCCGGTGGGGCTGATCCGAAGCGCCCTCCAGGCGCTCCTGGAGGGGCGGCTGCCGCCCAGGGGCTCCGTGCTGGCCCCGGACGTGGCCCTGTGTGCCGAGTGCCCCCGCAAGCCCACCAAGCCGGAGCGGCTGGCGCTGAAGGACCTGAAGCGTCCCCATCAGGTCCTCATCGACCCGCAGACCTGCCTGCTGGCCCAGGGGATCATCTGCCTGGGCCCGGCGACCCGCAGCGGCTGCGGGGCCGCCTGCATCCAGGGGAACATGCCCTGCACCGGCTGTCTGGGGCCCACCAGCCGCGTCCTGGACGGCGGCGCGAAGGCCCTCTCCGCCCTGGCCTCGCTGCTGGACGCCACCGAGGAGGCGGAGATCGAGCGCATCCTGGAAGGCATCCCTGACCCAGTCGGCCTGTTTTATCGCTACAGCCTCCCGGCCTCGCTGCTCCACCGGCGGGCCGGGAACGGCCGGCGCGTCCAGGAAGGGAGGACCCGATGAGCCGTCGTGAGATCGTGATCGACCCGATCACCCGCCTGGAAGGGCACGGCAAGATCCACATCTTCCTGAACGAAAAAGGGGATGTGGAACGGGCTTACTTCCAGGTCCCGGAGCTGCGGGGCTTCGAGAAGTTCGTGGTCGGCCGTCCCGCCGAGGAGATGCCCCAGATCACCTCCCGGATCTGCGGGGTCTGCCCCACCGCCCATCACATGGCGGCCACCAAAGCCCTGGATGACCTGTATCAGGTGGAGCCCCCGCCGGCGGCGAAGAAGATCCGCGAGCTGATCTACTGCACCTTCATGGTCGAAGACCATGCCCTGCACTTCTACTTCCTGGGCGGGCCCGATTTCGTCGTCGGCCCGACAGCGCCCCGCGCCGAACGGAACATCCTGGGGGTCCTGGCCCGCGTCGGCCTGGAGATCGGGCGGGAGGTGATCGGGCTGCGCAAACAGCTGCGCGATCTCATCACCCGGGTGGGCGGCAAGGTCATCCATCCGGTCTTCGGGCTCCCCGGCGGCATCGCCAAAGCCCTTACCCCGGAGGACCGCGAGGCCTTCCTGGCCGGAGCCGATCGGGCCGTCGAGTTCGCCCTCTTCAGCCTGAAGCTGTTTGAGGACATCGTCCTCAAGAACCCGCAGTATGTGGAATGGATCCGCTCGGAGGCCTACACCCACCGCACCTACTACATGGGCCTGGTGGACGAACGAAACCGGGTGAACTTCTACGACGGATGGCTCCGGGTGGTGGACCCCCAGGGGCGGGAGTTCCTGAAGTTCCCGGCCCGCGACTACCTCCGGCATATCGCCGAGCATGTGGAGCCGTGGAGCTACATCAAGTTCTGTTACCTCCGGGATGTCGGATGGAAAGGCTTCACCGACGGGCCGGAAAGCGGGATTTACAGCGTGGCCCCGCTGGCGCGCCTGAACGCCGCGGAGGGCATGGCCACCCCGCGGGCTCAGGAGGCGTATGAGCAGTTCTACGCCACCCTGGGCGGCAAGCCGGTCCACCACACCCTGGCCAACCACTGGGCTCGCCTCATCGAGCTGCTCTACGCCGCCGAGCGGATGCAGGAGCTGGCGCGCGATCCCGAGATCCTGGACCCGCACGTGCGGAACCTGCCTGCGGCTACCCCCCGCGAAGGGATCGGGGTGGTGGAAGCGCCCCGCGGCACGCTGATCCACCATTACGAGACCGACGAGCGGGGGATCATCACCCGGGCCAATCTCATCGTCGCCACCCAGAACAACGCCGCCCGCATCGCGATGTCTGTCGACAAGGCCGCCCGCTCCGTAATCCGGGGAGGGGTGGTCGACGATGGCCTCCTGAACCTGGTGGAGATGGCCTTCCGGGCCTATGACCCGTGCCACGGCTGCGCCACCCACGCCCTCCCCGGCCAGATGCCTCTCCTCATCCGGATCTATAACC
The DNA here is from genome assembly GCF_018771565.1 of Thermoflexus hugenholtzii. Taxonomy (NCBI): domain Bacteria; kingdom Bacillati; phylum Chloroflexota; class Thermoflexia; order Thermoflexales; family Thermoflexaceae; genus Thermoflexus; species Thermoflexus hugenholtzii. Next base: position 1,799,591 of record NZ_CP076326.1, read on the forward strand.
CGCGCGGAGAGCTCGTCCGCGAGCTCCGCCGGGATTAAACGGGAGGGCGTCCGATTGGGGATGCAACATGGCGATCCTGATCCTGGGGCTCGGGAACGATCTCCTCGGCGATGACCGGATTGGGTTGCTCGCCGCCCGGGCCCTGCGCGACCTCCTGCAGGGCCAGGAAGGGATCGAGATTGTGGAAAGCGAGGGCTCCGGCCTGGCCCTGCTGGATCTCATGGCCGGCTACGAGCGGGCCATCGTGATCGACGCGATCCAGACCGGACAGGTTCCCCCCGGGACGATCCTGGAATGGACGGTGAGGGAGCCTCTCCCGGTCCGGGCTCCCTCCCCCCACGCCACAGGCCTCCCCGAGCTTTTGGCTGTTGCCCGGGCGCTTCGGATCCCCTTCCCCGAGGAGATTCGAATCTACGCGGTGGAAGTCGCGGACGCCTACACCTTCGGGGGGGAGATCACCCCGGCCGTCCGACAGGCTCTGCCTGAGCTGGTGCGCCGGATTCGAAATCAGCTCCGGGCCTGGCAAGCCTCTCCGGAGGGGACTCAGGGAGCTGCGCTCTGCTCCCGGGGGGCCAAAATCCGGTAGAGGAAGCCGTTCACCGGCACGTCGTCGATGGGCCGGTAGGCCTGGCCGATAGCATCTAACACCGGCTGGGGATAGAACTGGGCCCGCAACACCACCACCCCGAACTGCTGCTCCCGGATCATCCGGATCAGCGGCTCCGGGTTGAGCTTGCCGTTCTTGTAAAGGTTCAGCAACTGGGTGGGGTTCGTGACCGGTTCCTTATCCGCCCACAGCGCCCACGAGGCCTCCTCGGTGAGGGCGGGACCCGGCGCATCCCGCACATAGGCCACCACCTTCCAGCCGTTGCGGAGATCCTCCGCCGTGGGCAGATGCCCCAGCTGGGTGTAGCCCACGCGATCCACATAGCGGACCCCCTCCAGACCCAGCAGCCGGGCGACGGGCCGCGTCAGCGGGTGATCCGTCGGCAGATGGAAGACCAGAGTCGCCTGGAGGAGCAGCGCGAGAGGGACGGCCAGGTCGGTCACGGCCCGCCCCGTCCATCCCTCCAGACGGCTCAAGAAACGGGCTGCGGCCAGGATGCCCGCCACCACCGCGGTGATGAAATACGATTCCCCTGCCCCCCATTTGCCCGCCAGGGCCCCGCCGGCCGCCGCGAAGACCGCCCAGACGCTGAACAGCGAGAGCCGGTCGAAGTAGAGCTCATAAAGGACCAGCGATAACGCCAGGATCAGGACCACCGCATGGAGCCGGAACCACTGGCCATAGAGGAAGAAGGCCTGGCGGTAGTCATACTCGTTGATGTTGGCCTCGATGATGTGCAACCACCAGTAGCCCTGCGTCGCCCAATTGACCAGGAAGAAGAGGACCAGATTGGCCCCCGCGAATCCCAGTGCCCACCCCATCGCCCGACGCGGATCCCGCAGGAAGAGATAGGCCAGGACCGCCAGCACGGTGATCAGCGCATGCTGTTTGGTCCATCCCGCCGCCATGAGCGCCAGGGAGCCCCAGATCAACGCCCGGCGGTCCGGGAAGCCGTCCGCCCGGGCCAGGGCCAGCACCGCCAGGGTCTCGAACAGCACCATCATCATATGGCTGCGGGAGAGCGGGCCGATGTGATAGACGTAATTCGAGGCCAGGACCATCCCTCCCGCCCATCCCGCGAGGGCCCAGCGCCCGGTCCACCGCCGGACCGCCAGGCCTACCGCCGCCGCCAGGGCCAGGGTCGCCGCCGTCGAGAGCAGCCGCCCGGCGATCAGCCGCGGCCCGAAAATCCACACCAGCGGAACGGCCAGCAGATGGAAAAGCGGCGGGTAGTTGGAGGCGTAGAAGGGGTAAGATTCGATGTCGCGGTAGGGCCACTGCCCCCGGGCGAAGTAGATGGCGTCCAGGAGCTCGAAGCCCTCCCCCTGATCGTAATCGAAGGGGAAGCGGAAAAGGGCTGCGGCGTAGATCCCGAAGATCAGCGCATAGGCCAGGTAGGCGAGCAGGACCGCGGCCCACAGCCCATAGGCGATGGCTCGGAGAGGACGCGACGGCAGACCGGTCATCGTTGCTGCGCTCATCCGAGGATGAACGACACCGGAGGATCAGGCCGGCCGGCCATCCCACACGAGCAGAGGGAGGGCGAGGACCGCCAGGATCACCGCCACCGCCAGGGCCGCCTGCTGGAGCGGCCCCCATTCCGGCGAACGTCCCATCCGCATGGCCTGGATCAGCACCTGCGACCCGGCCAGCGCCAGAGCCCCCAGCAGCATCAGCACCCCTACTCCCCGCTTGCTCATCGCTGTCCCTCCGCAAACACCCGGAAGGAACGAACGTCCGTGACGGGGAACCGCGCCTCAAAGTCCCGCGCCGCCCCGGGCGAGGTGGGCTCCTGGGAGAAGACCACCTGGCGGAAGCCGAGCAGGCGATCCTGGCCATCGTAGAAGGCTACGACCACGTTGATCCGGCGCAGCGGAGCGGCGTCGGCGTTGCGCGCCTGGCCGCGGACCACGAAATCGGTCCCCTCCTCGCCCCCCTGGGCGCGGAGCACTTCCACGGGCCCGTAGCGCTGGCCGGGCTCCCGGGTCGGCTCGGCGCGGACCACCCGAGCCTCGGCCCGGGCGTAGCCAGCCGGGACGGTGGCGAAGACCAGGGCGAAGGGGGAGCGCCCGCCTGAGGCCAGGATCTCCAGGGCCGTCCCGGCGATCCCAGCTTCCAGCTCCCGACCTTCCCCGTCCCGGAGCACGATTTGCACCTGAACGTTCTGCATCGGATGGGGCTGGGGGTTGATCACCTCCCCCACGCAGCTCAGGCTGCCCAGGGCGCTGGCCGTGCAGCGGAACCCTTGCACCAGCAGCGGCATCGGCGTAGGAGTGGGCAGGCGGGGGCTCTCCTCTCCTCCCCCACCGGGCGCTGGGATCACCAGCTGCTGCCCCACCTGCAGCAGCGTCGGATCCGTGATCCCGTTGGCTTCCTGAAGGGCCGACACCGACACCCCATACTTCAGGGCGATCCCATACAGCGTGTCCCCGGGCTGCACCACGTAGATGATCGGCGTCGGACTGGGGGTGGGCGTCGGGATCGGCGTGGCGGTGGGCACCCGCACCACCACCGGCGTGGCCGTGGGGATCCCGGTTTGAACGTCCGGGGACGCCCGGGTCGGCGTCGGCCGCTCCGAGACCACCCGGCCGCAACCGGTCCACAAGAGGAACACAAACGCGGCGCCCCCGAGGATCCACCCTCTCCCACGAGGCATCATTGGAATTGGACCCTCCCAACATCTGGGATCATGGCTCGAATTATACCCTGAGCGTGGAAGCGCCGTGGGGCCCCGCTCATTCCGTCTCCGGCTCCGGGGAGGTTTCGAGGCGCTCCTCCGGCACCACCCCCAGCTGGAGCAGGGCCGTTCGCACGTGAGGCCAGCCGGCCCGCTGCAGGATGACCGCTGTCGGGGAGAGCACGTCCTGCACATAGCGGCGGGCCTCGGTGGCCAGCAGCTGACGGAGCAGCTCCGGATCGCTGACCTGAAGCACCAGGGCCCACTCCACGCGCGCTTCCGTCCCCCGCGCAGCCCAGCGGGCCAGCGCCTGTCGGAGGGCATCGGGAGGCGTCAGCTCGTAACGTCGGAAGAAATCCAGGATGCGCTCCGGGCCGATGTGCTGGGATCGGGCGCGAGCCAGGGAACGGGCGGTGATCCGGTAACGATACACCTCCCCCGAGGAGATCCAGTCGGCGATGCGGGCCACCTGGAAGCGCTCATACCGCCGGCCCGCCCCCACCTCAATGGTCCCATCCGCCAGCAAGACGAACCGGGTGTCCCCCTCCGGAGGCGGATCGCCCCGACCCAGGTAGGCGGCCCCGAAGGGCGAGAGGCGGATCCGATCCGGCTCCCCCACTTCCAGGACCCCCAGCCAGTGCAGCGGGCCGAGGAGCAGATAGCGAAGGAGCGCCCCTTCCACCCGATCCCAGTGCTCGAAACCTCGCAGATACTCCCCGGTCTCCGCGTCCCGGATATACCAGGTTGTGAACTCCGCCTCGGTGCGCTGGAACGTGGGGTTCCGGTTCCGGATCTCGTGGATCAGATCCGGGACCGCATACCAGCTTCCCGGATCCAGCTGGCGGAGCAGCTCCAGGAGCGTCCGGCGGGCCAGCCGGGGGTCGTTCTGCCAGGATCCGGTGGGCTCCGGCCGCAGGGTGGGCACATGGAAGAGATCGTTCCACGTCGTATCGTCCCGCCATGCCTCCAGCAGGGCCCGCAGCTGCTCCATCAGCGGGGCCTGCAGCCAGCGGGTGGTCACCTCGGGGTCCAGACGCAGAGCCTCCCGGCGCACCTGGGTCATCCGCAGGACCCGGGCCAGATGCCAGAGCAGGGACCAGCGCTCCCGATGGGGCCAGCGCAGCTGCCGGCGCACCGCCGGGAAACGGGACCAGGCTTCCTCCGCGCTCATGGACGCCGCGGGGGCCTCGTTGTGGAGGAAGATCAGCAGCGTGCAGAAGTCATCCGCCGGCGTCGTGCCGGTCCGCCGGATGCGCGTCGGGGCCGGCGCGGTGGGGATCCGCTCGGAAGGCTCGGGCGGGGGGGACTCCTCCATGGCGGGCAGTCCGAGCCGCAGCTCATCGGGGAGGAACACCACCTCCTCGAAGCCGGCAGGCAGCTCGGCGAACCCGAAAAAGATCCACCCGCGGAACCAGAGGGCCTCCGCCGGGCCGGTCGGTCGTTCCCAGAGCCGCTCGCCCTCCAGGCGGGCAGCCCCGACCCGTCGGATCTCCCCGAAGCGCCGCTGGAAAGAGGCGGCGGGCATCATCCCGCCCGCCGCGAGCAAGGCCTGTAATGCCGCTCGTTCCTCCTCCCCCAGGCGGGCCCAGTGCGCCGCCTGGCGCTCCGGGTCCATCATCACGGGCAGCAGGCGGGCGATCAGCGCCTCCCGGGAGAGCTGATCCGGATCCACCTCCCAGAAGCGGGCGATCACCCGGAGATGGGCCCCATCGAGATCGTTCAGGCTCTGTCGCAGCGAGCGAACCGGCATGCGCGTTCCTCCCTGTTCATTTTACCGAAACCTCCAACCGCTCAAGCCGGGATCGGGGAGTTCCGGCCTTCACGGCGACGGCCAGGCCGTCCGGCCCGAGGGGCCGGCAGATCCGGAACGGACTCGGATCCTCAACGTGCAGGCGGCCAGGCCCTCCACACCTCCAGGGCATCCCCAAGCATCTCCCTCCACAGGAGGGGCTTTCGCCCCCCACCCTTTGTCTTCCAGACGGGAAGGTTCGCGGGGGAAAGCGCTCCCGCAGCCCCGAACCATCCGCCTTCGAGACGAGAAGGTCGCGGCGAAAGCCGCTCCTACAAAAATCGGCCTTTGCAGGAGGGGCTTCAGCCCCGAACCCCTGCCTTCGATGACCCGAGGCCACGGATTCCCGCAGCGGATGGCCGAAATGAATTTCGGCCTGCAAAGCGACCGATGGCAACGGAAGCGGTTCCGACCCGATCCGGAGAAGCGCTTGGCCTGACCCGGGAAATCGGTTATAGTTCGGAGCGAAAGAGGGATGCCTCTGTATGGATTCGGAAGCAAACAGGAGGCTCGATGGAAGCGCTGGAGCATCAGCTGGTGCTGTTCCTGGAGAGATTGTTCCAGGGAATGGGTTGGGGCGGCGTCGTGGCGATCATGGCCCTGGAGAGCGCCAACATCCCGATCCCCAGCGAGGTGACCATGCCGCTGGCGGGCTGGATGCTGGTTCAGGCCCGCGGCGGGACGTTGCTCCGGGCCGTCCTGGAAGGCGGGTTCTACGGTGGGTTGGGATGCACCCTGGGCTCCCTGCTCTCCTATGCCCTGGGGTATTACGGCGGGCGGCCCTTCCTGTTCCGATATGGGCGCTACCTGCTGATCCACCCGCGGGATCTGGAGGCCGCGGATCGCTGGTTCGCCCGCTGGGGGATGTGGGCGACCTTCATCTCCCGTCTGCTGCCCATCGTGCGCACCTTTATCTCCTTCCCGGCCGGCGTCGCCCGCGTCTCCGTCTTCCCCTTCACCCTCCTCACCTTCACCGGATCGTTCCTCTGGTGCGCCGGCCTGGCTGCGGGAGGCTACATCTTCGGGCAACATTGGGAGGAGCTGCGCCGCCTCATGCGCCCCTTCGACATCCCCATCGCCCTGGCCCTGCTGGCCGGCTTCGCTTATTACCTCTATCGGCACATCCGCCACGCTCGGGAAGGTTACGAAGCGCTGCGCCCGGCCCTCCAGGAAGCGGATCCCCCGGGGGAGGAATAACGCGGATCACGCACCCCCGGGCTCGGAGCAGTTTTTCGTAAAGCCGGAGGACAAACCCTATAATTTTAAGCGCCGATCCGGCGTTTTCGATCCCTTCCGAAGCGGATGCTTCGGCCACAGGAAAGTCCCGTTCGGCGACCTCCGGGCGGTGGGAGGCCATGGACCCCCGCCCGGGTGAGGGCTTTCAGCAAATTCGGGAGGTTTTCTCATGCCTTCTGTGGAAGCTTTGCTTGCTCATCTCAAAGATGAAGCCACGCCGCTTTCCATCCCGCGGCTTTACTGGCTTTCGGACCTGAGCGAGGAGGAGCTCGAGCAGGTCGCACGGGTCTGGCTGACGCTGTCGACGGCGCGGCGGCGGGCCATCATGAGCCATCTGGTGGACATCAGCGAAGAGAACACGGAGGTGGACTTCGGGCGCATCTTCCGCATGGCCCTGAGCGACCCGGATCCCGAGGTGCGGGCGCTGGCCATCGACGGGTTGTGGTATGAGGATCAGGACCTCCAGCTGATGCGGCGCTTCTTCGAGCTGTTCGAGAAAGATCCATCCGTGGAAGTGCGGGCTCGGGCGGCCATCGGGCTGGGGCGCTATCTCTTCAACGCCTGCATCATGGAACAGATCCCCCTCTCCGCGGTGCGCCCGGCCATCGAGGCGTTGCGGCAGGCGTTCTACAATCCGGAGGAGCCCCTGGAGGTGCGCCGGCGCGCCCTGGAGGCCCTGGGCAACACCCTGGAGCCGGACCTCCCGCTGATGATCGCCCGGGCTTATGAGGATCCCGACGAGCGGATGCGGATGAGCGCCGTCTTCGCTATGGGCCGCACCGGCGAGGAGCGTTGGGTGCCCTATGTGATGGAGGCGCTGCGCAGCCCCAGCCCCGCCATGCGCTATGAGGCGGTGGTAGCCGCCGGCGAGATCGGCATCCGGGAGGCCGTCCCCCTCCTGGCCCGCCTGATCGAGGAGGGGGACGCGGAGATCCAGGAGGCCGCGATCTGGGCCCTGGGGGAGATCGGCGGCCCGCGAGCCCGGGAGATCCTGGAGGAGCTGGCCGAAGGAGAGGACGAGGACCTCGCCGCCCTGGCCGAGGAAGCCCTCGAGGAGCTGAACCTGATGGAAGAGGCCGAGACGTTCCTGCCCCTGCTCGAGATGGACCTGGAGTCCGACGCGGCCGAGGCGGAGGCCTGGCAGGCCCTCTGGGAGGAGGAGGAAGAGGAGGAAGGCGGGGAAGACGATGAGGAGGGGCGACGGGATTGACGCGGAGGACGGAGCGCCACCGGTGATCCTGCGCCTGATCCCCCAGATCCTCTTCCACGATCTGACCCCGGTCCTTCTGGCGATCGCCGCGGGCTGGCTTCTGGGCCGCTACCTGGATGTGCCTTCCCATCCGGCGGCCCGCCTCTCCTTTTACATCCTGAACCCCTCCCTGGTCTATATGTCTCTGGTCCGCTCGGACATCAGCGGCGTGGAGCTGTTCCGGTTCCTGGGCTTCGCCGCCTCCGTGCCTTTCGTCGCGGGAGGCTTCGGCCTGCTCCTCAGCCTGGCTCTGGGCCTCTCCGCCGCGGAGCGGACCGCCCTGATGCTCACGGCGATGTTCGTGAACGCCGGCAGCTACGGGCTGGGGGTCGTGCAACGGGCCTTCGGAGATGCCGCCCTGGCCCGGGCGGTGCTGTATTTCATGACCAACAACGTCCTGCTCAACACGTTGGGGGCCACCCTGGCCCTGCATGGCGGAGGGGGCTGGAGCTGGAGACGGCTGCTCTCCATCCCCACCCTCTACGCGGCCCTCGCCGCCGCCCTGGTGCGCTGGAGCGGCTGGCATCCCCCGGAGCCCATCGAGGCCGGGATCGCCCTGCTCAGCCGCGGCGCGATCCCCGTCCTCCTCCTGGTGCTGGGGCTGGAGCTGGCCCGCATCCGCCTGGAGGATCGACGTCGGCTCATCGGGCTCGGGGCGCTGGTGCGCCTGGTCGGGATCCCTCTGATCGCGATCCCCCTGGCTCGCCTCTGGGGGCTGGAGGGCCCAGCCTGGCAGGCCGGGATCCTGGAGAGCGCGATGCCGGCGGCGATCTCCAACGTGGTGATGGCCATGGAGTTCGGGATCTACCCGCGGACCATCGCCGGCATCATCTTCCTCTCCACCCTGCTCAGCCCGCTCACCCTCAGCATATGGATCGCCTGGCTGCGAGGGTAAGGCCATGAAGCAGGCCCTCCTCGGATTCGTCCTGCTGCTCCCGATCTTCGCCCGCCCCCTCCAAACCTCAACCCCTGCGGGAACGTTCCCCGGACGGGCGACAGTGGAATACACCTTCGGCCAGCGCATGCGCTTCGTCCTGGAGGGCGAGGGCCTTCCGGCCATCTCCGAGGCCATCCTCTACTACACGATGCCGGGGATGGAAACGCCCTACCGGGTGCGCCGGACCCTGGAGGCCTCCGACGGCCTGCGCGTGATCTACGAGCGGGATCTGCGCCGGGAACCCCTCCCGCCGTTCGTCCCCATCACCTTCTGGTGGGAGGTGCGGGAGGATCCCGGGGGATGGCGCTCCACGGAGCCCCAGACCTTCCGGTATCTGGACAACCGGGTGGCCTGGCAGACCCTGAGCGCCGGCCCCTTGCGGCTGCACTGGCACGCCGGGGACCCCGGGCTGGCCCGCTCTGTCCTGGAGCTCGCCCGCCGGAGCCTGGAGCGGATCGGGGGGCCTCTGGGGTATTCCGCGCCGGAGCCCATCGATCTCTTCTGGTATGCGGATCCGGAGCTGGCGCGGGCGGCTTTCCGGCTGGCCGGCCTGGAGATCGAAGGCGAGGTTCGACCCCGCTGGCGCGCCGTGATCCTGATGGCCTCCCCCGACGGCGCGGGGCTGGAGGCGTTGCGCCGCGCCATCCCCCATGAGCTCACCCACGTTGTCCTCCACGACCTGGCGGGCGGACAGCCCCTCCCGGCCTGGCTGGACGAGGGATGGGCGGTCTGGAGCGAGGGGCTGCCGGATCCGGCGCTCCTGCGCGCCCTCCAGGAGCCCCGCCTGGAGGGCGTGTCCCTGATCGGCCTGTGTGGGGATTTCCCCACGGATCCCCTGCGGGCCCGGCAGGCCTACGCCCTCGCAGGCGCCACCGTTCGTTATCTCCACGATCGCGAGGGGATCGGAGGGCTGCGGGGGTTGCTGGAAGCCTACGCCCAGGGCCTCTCCTGCGAGAGCGGCGTCCGCCGCGTCCTGGGGCGGTCCCTGGATCGCCTGGAGCGGGAGGTGGAGGCGGCGCTGCGCCCGCAACCGCCCGGGCGCGCTGTCCTGGAGGGGTTGGGCCCGTGGCTCTTGCTCTTCCTGCTGATGAGCCTGGGCCCCTTCTCCCTCCTGCTCGGAGGGCGGTCTTCATCCGCCCGGTGAGCCCCTCCGGGCGGCGCGCCAGCGCTCGATGTCGACGCGGTGCTCCGCATCGTGCTCGTAAGTCTCCGAGGCGATGAGCTCCCACAGGGGTCCCGCAAGGCCGGGGAAGCGTCCGGGCTGTGTGAGATCCGCATCCGAGAAACGCTCCAGGCGCCTCAACAGCTGCTGGAACGTCCCGTGGAAATCGGCCAGCACCCGCTCCAGCGGGCGGTCCTTCTGCTCCCGATAGATGCGCGCGTTCAGCGCGTCCACCTCCGCCGGGGAGAGTTCCAGGTCTTTCGGACGCCGACCCTGCTCCAGCTGGAAGAGGGCCGTGATCAGGCGGCCCTGCCAGACGGCCAGATGGGCCAGGATGTCCTTGACCGTCCACTCCCCAACCACCGGCACGTCGGTCATCTCCTCCGGGGAGAGCCCCTCAAGGGCTTGCAGCAGACGTTCCCGCTCCTCGTGAATCCGGCGGATCAGCGCGGCTTTGTCCATCGGCGCCTCCCGGACGTCTCTCCGGGTAGAGGATAGCCTCATCTTCGGCGCAGGGGAAGGACGCTGAGGGGGAAGGATTGCCGCCCGGATCCCGCCGGGCTATCATCGAGCTGGAGACCGTCAGGAGGCTCGGGGATGATCCGCGAGGTGGAGATTGAAGGCTTCAAATCGATCCGGAAGCTCCGCACGGTCATCGATGAGGATCCGGCCAGCGCTCAGCCTTCCTACCTCCGGAACGCCCGGCTCATCGAGGAAAACCATGGCGTTCGGGTGCTGGAGGATCCACAGCGCGGCCATCGGATCCTCATGTTGTGTCCCCGGCTGGAGGGCTGGATCCTGCAAGTCGCGCGGCGAAACGGCATCCGGCCGGAGGACCATCGACTCTCCCCTGATGAGGAAAAGCTCCACGAGGAGATCAACCTCCGCCCGCAGAGATTCGAGGATTTGATCCGAGGGCTTTTGGAGCGGAAGTGCCCCGAGCTCGATTACCTGAGGCGATGGATCCGTGCGGGGTGGGAAGGAGCAACCGGACCGCGAGCCCTATGAGGGCGGGCGAGGCGGCTGCTCCTCGGAGGGGGCGGAGCGGGCGAGCTGGCCGAGGACGGCGAGAGCCCGCGGGGGGCGTTCCAGGATGGCGCGCAGGTGATGGCCGATGAGCTCGCCGATCTCCCGCAGGGTCTCCGCCCGCAGGGGGGCCGTCCGGAAGGCCGGGTAAGGCGTCCGCAGGATGAAGCGCATCCCTTTCAGCGCCGCGCGGCTCAACGGGTAAGCCCCCGGCGCGCCCCGGGCGCACCGCGGGCAGAGGACGCCGCCGCGCCGCGGATCGAACCCATACGGGCCCCGCTCTTCCCGCAGCGGTTCCCCGCAGCCCACGCAGAACTCCACCTGAGGCCGGAACCCCGCGATCTCCAGGAGATGCAGCTCGTAGTAGCGGATGACCCGCTGGGGATCCTCGCCGCCGTCCAGGCGGTCCAGGGTGTCCGACAGCAGGCGATAGAGGGCGCGGCTCTCCTCCCCTTCGGGGGCGAGGGCCTCGGCCAGCTCCGCCGCGTAGTGAGCCAGGGCGCTGCGGTCCAGGTCCTCCCGCAGATGGGGATGGGGAGCGATGACCTCCGCCTGGCTGATCACATCCAGCTCCCGCCCCCGGGCCAGGAGCAGGGAGGTCCGCATGAAGCGCTCCAGGTGGCCGGCCTTGCGGCTTCGGATCTTGCGGACCCCCTTGGCCAGCGCGCGGTGCTTCCCGAGCTCCGGCGTCAGCAATACCAGGAGCCGGTCCGCCTCGCCGAAATCGACCCGTCGCAGGATGATGGCCTCCGTGCGATACAGGCGTTCCCGATTCATCCGGAGCCTTCCCGGAGGATGCCCGCTTCGGGATCCCGCTCCGCCGAAGCGGAAGCCTGCGTCGCCGCGACGGGGGTGACGCGGACGGCCTGGGGCCCCTTCGGAGTCACCTCGACCTCGAAGGTGACCGGCTGGTTGGCCTCCAGGACCAGCCCGGGGCGGACGATCCCCGTCCGGTGGAAGAAGATCTCGGTGCCGTCCTCGCAGCGGATGAAGCCATAGCCCTTCTCGGGGCTGAACCACTTCACCCGCCCCTCATAGACCTGCCCGGGCTCCAGCTTGCGCTTCGGTCGCGCCGCCTCCGCCCGGCACTTCGGGCACATGGTGGGCTCCACCAGGGGCTGGCCGGCCTCCACCATGCGCCGCTGTTCCGTCACCGTAAACACAAAAGGTCGGCCGCACTTCTCACACGTCAACAGCTTGTCCGCGAAAGGCATCGCGCGCTCCCCCTTATGCGGGATGGAAGCGATCGGAATCCCTTCATCCCCCTCCGGGGCTGGGGGTGGAAGGGACCTCGCCAGGGCTCCAGCGGAAGGTCCGGGCGGCCGCCGGGCCGGCCGGCTCGAACCGCACCGTTCCATCCGGCTCCACCACCCGCCGCACCACCTGAACGGTCCAGCGGAAGATATAGGGGCCCGCTTCCCCTTCCATGGCCGATCGGAGGAGGGAAGCCGGGATGTGCCAGGCGGTGGCCCGGGTGCGGAAACGGCCGATCTCCACGCCGTCCTCCCGGAACAGCCGGACCTCATACATCTCGCTGGGCTCGAGCAACCCGACGGACGCCCACTGGACGAGGACGGGCAGCCCGGCTCCTTCCACCCGGGCGCCATCGGGCGGGCTGAGCAAGGGCGGCGGCGGATAGGTCGGCACCGGCGTGGGGGTCGGGGTGGGCGTCGGGCCGGGGGCCGGTGTGGGCGTGGCCAGGGGGATCACCAGGGTCTGCCCGGCCTGGATCCGCTCCGGGTTCCCGATGCCGTTCGCCGCCTGGATGGCCTGCATGGAGACCCCGTAGCGCTGGGCGATGGCCAGCAAAGTCTCCCCCGGCTGCACCACGTGGAGGATCTTATCCGGCCGCGGCGTGGGAGACGGGGTCACCCCCGGCGGGAGCGTCGGGGTGGCCAGGATCGGCGTCGGCGTGTAGACCGGGATCCTCAACACCTGCCCGACGACGATGAGATCCCCCGAGAGGTTGTTCAAACGCCGGATGTCGTCCACCGTGACCCCATAGCGCTCGGCGATGTAGAGCAGCGTCTCCCCGGCCTGGACCTGGTGCTCCAGCGGTGGGATCGGGGTGGGAGTGAGCGTGGGCGTCGGCGTAACGGTGGGCCGGGGCGTGGGGGTGGCGGTGGGGGTGAAAGGCGTTCCGGTGAGGGTGGGCGTCGGGCGGGCCATCGCCGCCCGCGCCATCCGCCAGGCCAGCCCACCCACCGCCAGGAAGAGCAACACAACCAGCACGAACCCCAGAAGGGCCGATCGCCAGGGGATCGGCGGCTCGGGCTCCGGCTGGAGGGCCTCCGGTGGGATCGTGAGATCCGCCCCGCACCGCCAGCAGGTGCGGGAGCGGCGGGAAACCGGCATCCCGCATGTCGGGCACCGCCGGAAGAGTCCGGAGCTGCGGGCTTCGCTCATCGCGCCGATCCATCCAGGCCCAGGATGGGGGCGATCCCCTGCATGGCCTCCAGGACGCGGGCCACATGCTCCTCCAGGGGCACCCCCAGCTCCGCCGCCCCCCGCTCGATGTCCGCCCGGTTCACCCCGGCGGCGAACCGCCGATCTTTCCATTTCTTGAAGATCGAGTCCACGGTCACGCTATACAGGCTGCGGTCGGGCCGGACCAGGGCGACGGCGGTGATGAGGCCGGTCAGCTCGTCCACGGCGAAAAGCGCCTTGTCCCGCCGGGTGACCCGGGGGACGCCGGTGACTTCGGTGGCGTGGGAGAGGATGGAGCGGATGATGTCCTCCGGCCATCCGCGCTCCCGAAGGATGCGCGCCCCCTGGTTAGGGTGGCCGTCGGGGGCGACGTTCGGGTAGCGTTCGTAGTCGAAATCGTGGAGGAGCCCGACCAGACCCCAGGACTCCTCATCCTCTCCGAAGTAGCGGGCGTAAGCCCGCATGGCCGCCTCCACGGCCAGCATGTGCCGCCGCAGGTTCTCACTTTGAGTGAACTCGCACACCAGCGCCCACGCGTCCTCCCGGGTGGGCATCGTCCCTTCCACCTCCGATCCGGATCGCTTCCTCTTTTCCTGAATTTCCTCCAAACTTCCCACCCTGTCAACATCACCGCGCGGCCCGGGTCCGTTTTGGGCATAGGCGAATCGGCGGGCTTCCGGCTGGATCGCCTCCGGTGCCTGGGATCTCCGCTGAATCGCGGGGCGAAAACGGCGGCCTCGCCCAAAAAACGGGGGAGCCCTGGCGGCGCCGCCAGGGCTCCCCCGCCCGGGAGACCATCGGATCCACCGTCCGCACCTCGATCCTTCAGAAAGCCATGACCCGCTGGCGGCGCCGGGGGGACGAGCCGTCCCGCCCCCGCCCGCCTGGCGGTCCGGCCTCGGTTTCAACGGGAGGGCGACGGGGTCAGCCTGCGGCCCGTTCGTAGACCTCCGGGTTCACACAATAGGGGAGCCGCTCGCCCCGGAGGCCGGCCAGCACGTTCAGGGCCGCGATCTCCGCCATGCGGTTCCGCGTGGTCACCGTCGCGCTGCCGATGTGGGGGACCACAATGCAGTTCGGCAGCTGGAGGAGCGGATGATCCGCCGGGAGGGGCTCCGGATCCGTGACGTCGAGGGCGGCGGCGAAGATCCGCCCCTCCTTCAGGGCCTCGTAAAGGGCCTCCGTGTCCACGATAGGGCCCCGGGCGGCGTTCACCAGGACGGCGGTGGGCTTCATCTTGGCGAAGGCCTCCCGGTTGATCAGGCGATAGGTGCTTGGGTTGAGATCTGTGTGGATGGTGATGAAATCGCTCTCCCGGAGGAGGGTGTCCATGTCCACGAAGGCGGCCCCGAGCTCGGCTTCCGCGGCCTCGTTCCGGCGGACGTCGTGATACAGGATGCGCATGTTGAACCCTTTCGCCCGACGGGCCACCGCCGTCCCGATCCGCCCCATGCCGATGATGCCGATGGTTGCCCCGTAGACGTCCTGGCCCAGCAGGAGCAGGGGGCCCCAGGTGATCCAGCGGCCCTCCCGCACGTAATCGATGGCTTCCCGGATGCGCCGGGCGGCGGCCAGCAGCAGCGCCCACGTGAGGTCCGCTGTGGCCTCGGTGAGGACCCCGGGGGTGTTCCCCACGGGGATGCCCCGACGGGTGCACTCGGCCACATCGATGTTGTCGAAGCCGACGGCCATGTTGCTGACCACCTTCAGGCGCGGCGCGGCGTCCAGCAGCTCCGCGTTGACCTTCTCGGTCAACAGGCAGAGGAGGCCGTCGGCATCGGCCACTTCCTTCAACAGGATCTCGCGGGGGACCGGGAGATCGCTGTCCCAGACTTTGATCTCCGCATGCTCCCGCAGGACCTCAAAGGCCCGTTCCGGGATGCGTCGCGTGATGTAAACCTTGGGACGGGTCATCGGAGACCTCCGCTGGCGTGAGATAGGGTCATGGGCTCGGACACGGCCCGGGCTGTCGTCGTCCGTCCTCGGCGGCCCCTTAGCCAACGCCCCCGCTCTCCAGGGCGTCCACCGCCTGATCCACCAGCTCGACCAGCTCCTCCCATTCCTCCTCAGTCAGGTGGATGGAGACGTTGCCCAGCTCCAGATGGAAGAGGGACTGGCCGTCGTCGCCGGTGCTGCGCCAGACGGCGAAATGCTCCGTCTCCGCCAGCGTTTCCATCGCGAACTCATCCCCCGGCTCGTCCATCACCATGGCAGGGCTCCTTTCGAGATTCATTAAGGTTTCGGGTCTTCCTCATGAAGGGATCGCCGGCTCAGCCGGGATCCTGCCCGCCTGTCCGCCGCCGGGCTCAGGCGGTCTCTTCCTCCTCTTTACGCCACGCCGCCAGGTCCAGGGTGAGGCGGCTGAAGAAGCTGTTGGGCGGCAGCGCGCCGCTGCCATACTCCAGCTCCACCACGCGGGCCTGAAGCCGGAGGCCCTGGGTTTCCAGCTCCACGATGGCCCCGGGGGAGGCCAGCACCAGGTCCCCCTTCTGCCGCAGGCGGGCCTGAAGGGCGGTGTCCCGATAGGCGTGCTCGCTGGCCAGCACCTTGGTCACGGTCTTGATGTCGTTCTTGTCGAAGAGCCAGACCTCGAAGGCGGTCACCTTGGCCGGGTCCCCAACGCCGATGGTCTCGGAGATCCCCACGCCGAACTCGCCCAGGAACTCCCCGTTGGGCAGCTCAATGGGGAAGGAGAGGTCGAAGTGATCATCCCCCAGCTTGTAGGTCACTTGCCGTTGCGCCAGGGGAGGCGCCCCGACGGCCGGATAGGCCTCGATGGGCGCCGGCGGCTCGGGGGCGGCCGGGGTTCGCATCGGGCCAGCCGGAGCCGCCGCCGCGGGGGCGGGCGTCAGGCGCCGCGGGACCGCCTGGGGGGTTCGACGGCGCAGGAGGAAGAAGGCGATCCCGAGGAGGATCAGGCCGGCCAGCCCAACGATACAGTAGGACGGGATCCCACCCCGGGCGGGCGCGGGAGGCGCGGGGGCCTGCTCCCAGGCCGCGGCCAGTTGCTCCATCGCGGCGCGGCGGGCGGGATCCGTCTCCTGGGCGGCCAGGTTGCGAATCTCCCGGGCGGCGTCTCGGGGGTTCCAGCGCTGGCCCAGCCAGCCCGCGCTCTCCTCCACCCGCAGAAAACCCGCCCGGGTGGCGTCCGCCAGCAGGCGCAGATAGTTCGCCCGGTAATCCACCCGCAGATCCACGGGGGCGGCGTCCGTCCACTCCACCGGGGCGATATACCAGCCATAGATCAGCCCGAGGGCCAGGCCGGCCAGGAAGAGGGCTCCTCCGATGAGCAGCCTCTGACGGTAAGGTCGGAGCAGGATCTCGACGGCCTGCAGGATCGTTCCCACGGCGGACCTCCTTCCGGATCTTGGGGGACGCTATCCGCGCACCGGGATCAGGGGGTCGCGGGAGGCATGCGTAAGGATCTCCCGGACCCCATCTTCGCCTACGACCACCATGTCTTCAATGCGCACGCCACCCCAGCCGCTCAGATAGATCCCGGGCTCCACGGTGAGGACGGCGCCGGCGGGCACCGGGTCTTCCGCGATGGGCCCGGCCGAGGGCTTCTCGTGGATCTCCAGGCCCACCCCGTGGCCCAGGCCGTGGCCGAAGGCGTCCTTGTAGCCTGCCTCCTCGATGACGGCGCGCGCCAGCGCATCGATCTCCTTGCCCGGCATCCCGGCCCGCATATGGCGGATGGCGGCCTCCTGGGCGCGCAGGACGATGTCATAGATCTCCCGGAAGCGCCGGGGCATGCGGCCCAGGATGAAGGTGCGGGTGAGATCGGAGTGATAGCCGTCCACCCGCGCCCCCAGGTCCACCACGATGGGCTCGCCGACCTTCAGGGGACGGTCCCCCGGGTGGTGGTGGGCCATGGCCGCGTTCGGCCCGGAGGCCACCAGGATGTCGAAGGCCACATCTTCCCCTCCGTGGGTGCGCAGGTATTGCTCCGCCAGCCAGGCGGCCTCGCGCTCCGTCATCCCCGGGCGCAGGCGGCGACGCAGATAGGCCATGGTGGCATCGGCGATGCGGGCGGCCTCCCGGATGCGGGCCAGCTCCTCCTCATCTTTCACCGCCCGCAAGCTCTCCACCCAGTCCCGGGTCGGAATCCACCTCACCTTCGACGCGGCCTTTTTCCAGCTCTTCCACTGATCCACCGTGACCCGGGCGCTCTCGAAGGCGATGCGTTGAGGCGAGCCGATCTTCTTCAGGAACTCCGGCAGGATCTCGGAGAAGCGGCGGCTCGGGAGCCGATACAGGGTGAAATCGGGGGCCTGGCGGGCCGCCTGCTCCCAGTAACGGAAATCCGTGAGGATCCAGGCGCCACGGGGCGTGATGCAGAGGATCGCGGCGGAGCCGGTGAACCCGGAGAGATAGCGGACGTTGGGGAGGTAGGTGACCAGGAAGGCCTCGACCTTCTTTTCCGCCATCAGGCG
Source organism: Thermoflexus hugenholtzii (assembly GCF_018771565.1). NCBI lineage: Bacteria > Bacillati > Chloroflexota > Thermoflexia > Thermoflexales > Thermoflexaceae > Thermoflexus > Thermoflexus hugenholtzii. The sequence goes on from NZ_CP076326.1 coordinate 1,817,137, forward strand.
GCGCACAGCTTTCACCCGCTGTCGATGCACCGCAGCCATCCTGCACGCTCCGGGAGGATTGAAGTTCCATCAGGGACCGGCACCTGGATCGGCCGGTTGGCTTCTTATAGTAAGCAATTCCTCGCTCCCGGGCAAACGCGAGCGACGGAGGAACGGGCCCCGGCACCAGCCGCCGTAGCCTCTCCTTCGGCCCTGGGAGGCCTCGCCTTGGGCGTCGAATGAATTCGACCTCAGGGGGCCTTCGGCCGACGGCCGGCCTGCGCGCCGAATGAATTCGACCTCAGGGGGCCTCCGGCCAACGGTCGGCCTGCGCCGACCGGAAAGGCATTCTTTGCGTCGGCGGAGGCCGATGCCTGGCACGGGGCGCGCCGAATGAATTCGACCTCAGGGGGCCTCCGGCCAATGGTCGGCCTGCGCCGACCAGGAGGGTGTCCTTTGCGTCGGCGAAGGCCGACGCCTGGCGCGGAGCGCGCCGAATGAATTCGGCCTCAAGAGGCCTCCGGCCGACGGTCGGCCTGCGCCGACCGGAAAGGCATTCTTTGCGTTGGCGGAGGCCGACGCCTGGCGCGTAAGCGCCTCAGAAGGCCGATTTCAATCGGCGTGAAGGCCTGGGGCGTTGAATGAATTCGACCTGGGGAGGCCTCCGGCCGACGGCCGGCCTGCGCGCCGAATGAATTCGGCCTCCAGAGGCCTCCGGCCAATGGTCGGCCTGCGCCGACCGGAAAAGCGCTCTTTGCGTCGGCGAAGGCCGACGCCTGGCGCGGAGCGCCTGAGGAGGCCGATTTCAATCGGCGTGAAGGCCTGGGGCGTCGAATGAATTCGACCTCGGGGGGCCTTCGGCCAATGGTCGGCCTGCGCCGACCAGGAGGGTGTCCTTTGCGTCGGCGAAGGCCGACGCCTGGCGCGGAGCGCCTGAGGAGGCCGATTTCAATCGGTGTGAAGGCCTGGGGCGTCGAATGAATTCGACCTCGGGGGGCCTTCGGCCAATGGTCGGCCTGCGCCGACCAGGAGGGTGTCCTTTGCGTCGGCGAAGGCCGACGCCTGGCGCGGAGCGCCTGAGGAGGCCGATTTCAATCGGTGTGAAGGCCTGGGGCGTCGAATGAATTCGACCTCAGGGGGCCTTCGGCCAATGGTCGGCCTGCGCCGACCAGGAGGGTGTCCTTTGCGTCGGCGGAGGCCGACGCGTGGCGCGGAGCGCCTGAGGAGGCCGATTTCCAATCGGCGTGAAAGCCTTGGGCGTCGAATGAATTCGACCTCAGGGGGCCTTCGGCCGACGGTCGGCCTGCGCGCCGAATGAATTCGGCCTCCAGAGGCCTTCGGCCAACGGTCGGCCTGCGCCGACCGGAAAGGCCTCTTTGCGTCGGCGAAGGCCGACGCCTAGCGCGTAAGCGCCTCAGAAGGCCGATTTCAATCGGCGTGAAGGCCTCCGGCCCTCGGGCCCTCGGGCCCTCGGAGCGGCTCCCGCCGTGATTCCACGGCGAGATCTGAGATGCCGGGAGCGAAGGGCCGCCCAGGGTTACAATTAAGAAGCCGGCAGGGGCTTCGGATCGGATCGGGAGGACGTGGCATGGGATCCCTGGTGGTGCTGGTGGATGGACATTCTCTGGCTTACCGGGCGTATTACGCCCTGTTGCGGCAGGGCCTGCAGACCCGCAAGGGGGAGCCGACCCATGCGGTCTACGGCTTCACTTCGATGCTCCTGAAGGTCTGGCGGGAGCACCGCCCGGACTACATGGCCGTGGCCTTCGATGTGGGGCGCACCTTCCGCCACGAGGCCTTCGCCGAATACAAGGCGACGCGGGCCGAGCGCCCCTCCGATTTCGACACCCAGCTGGCCCGCATCCGGCAGATCATCGAAGCCTTCGCCATCCCCATCCTGGCCGTGGAGGGCTACGAGGCGGACGATGTGATCGGCACCGCCGCCCGCCAGGCCCTCGAGCGGGGCATAGAGGTCCTCATCGTCACCGGCGACACGGATACCTTCCAGCTGATCCGCCCGGGCATCCGGGTGCTCACCTCTCGCCGCCACTTCGATGACATCGTGATCTACGACGTTCAGGCCATCCGGGAGCGCTACGGCCTGGAGCCCCATCAGCTGGTGGACCTCAAAGCCCTCACCGGCGACCCCAGCGACAACGTCCCCGGCGTGCGCGGGATCGGGGAGCGCACGGCCACCGAGCTGCTGAAGCGCTACGGCTCCCTGGAGAACATCTACGCCCATCTGGACGAGATCCAGCCGGAGCGGGTGCGGCGGCTGCTGGAGGCCGGCCGGGAGCAGGCCTTCCTGAGCAAGGAGCTGGTCCGCATCCGCACCGACGCCCCGATTGCGGTGGACTGGGAGGCGTGCCGGGTCGGACGCTATGACCGGGAGGCGGTTCTGGCTCTCTTCCAGGAGCTGGAGTTCCGGAGCCTGATCCCCCGTCTCCCGAACGGCGCGGCCCCTTCGGAAGAGAAGCCCCCGGAGGCCCCTCCGGGGCCGGCCCGCCAGCCCACCCTCTTCCCGGAGCCCATCGGGCCCGCCGTGGTCCAGCCCTTAACGGTCCCCCCGCTGCGGACGGAGCATCTGCCTCGCCCGACGGAGGCCACGGTGGTGACCGATGAGGCCGGGCTGGCCGCGCTGCGGGAGGCTCTGGAGCGAGCGCCTCGCTTCGCCTTCGATGTGGAGACCGACGCCCTCTCCCCGATGCGGGCGGGCCTGGTGGGCCTCTCCTTCGCCGTGGAGGAAGGGCGGGGCTATTACGTCCCGGTCGGCCATCGGGACGGCACCCCCCAGCTGCCCCTCGGCCGGGTTCTGGAGGTCCTGGGGCCCGTCCTCCGCGACCCGGGGCGTCCCAAGGTGGCCCATCACGCCAAGTTCGACATGCTGATCCTGGCCCGCCATGGGGTGGAGGTGGAGGGGCTGGTCTTCGACACCATGGTCGCCGAATGGGTGCTCAACCCGGCCGCCTACGGTCTCAACCTGAAGCATCTGGCGTGGCTCCGGCTGGGCGTGGAGATGACCACCATCGAGCAGCTGATCGGGAAAGGGAAGGGCCAGCGCTCCTTCGCCGATGTCCCGGTCTCCGCCGCCGCCCCTTACGCCGCGGCCGACGCCGATCTCACCCTGCGCATCGCCCGGGTTCAGGAGGAGGAGCTGCGACGGCAGGGGCTGTGGAAGCTCTTCACCGAGATCGAGATCCCCCTCATCCCCGTGCTGGTCCGGATGGAGCAGGCCGGGATCCTGATCGACGTCCCCCTGCTGCAGCAGATGTCCGTCGAGTTCGAGAAACGGATCCAGACCCTGGCCCAGGAGATCTACCGCTGGGTGGGATATCCGTTCAACCTGGACTCCCCGCGCCAGCTTTCCGATGCCCTGTTCGGCAAGCTGCAGCTGCCCACCGCCGACGTTCCGCGGACCGGGACGGGGATGTATTCGACCTCCAGCGAGGTGCTGGAGAGCCTGCGGGGAGCGCATCCGGTGATCGAGCTCATCCTGGAATACCGGCAGCTGGCCAAGCTGAAGAGCACCTACGTGGACGCCCTGCCGCGGATGATCCATCCGGATACCGGCCGGATCCATCCCATTTATCACCAGACCGGGACGGTGACCGGGCGCATCTCGGCCAGCGATCCGAATATCCAGAACATCCCCATCCGCACCGAGCTGGGCAAACAGATCCGACGGGCCTTCATCGCCCCGCCGGGCTGCGCGCTCCTTTCCGCCGATTACTCGCAGATCGAGCTGCGCATCCTGGCCCACATCACCGGGGATCCCGGGCTGATCGCGGCCTTCCGGGCGGGAGAGGACATCCACCGGGCCACGGCGGCGAAGGCCTTCGGGATCCCGCTGGATCAGGTGACGGAGGAGCAGCGCAACTTCGCCAAGCGGATCAACTACGGGCTGATCTACGGGATGAGCGCCCATGGGCTGGCCCAGCAGCTGGGGGTCTCGCGGCGCGAGGCGGAGCGGTTCATCCAGCAGTACTTCACCGCCTTCCCCCGGGTGAAGGTCTACATCGAGACGATCAAGGAACGGGTCGCCCGACAGGGGTATGTGGAGACCCTCCTGGGACGCCGGCGCTACTTCCCGGAGCTGATGCCGGCGGCGCCCGGGCAGCCCCCGCGCCGGCTCCCGGAGGCCGTGCGCCGGAAGGCGGAGCGGGAGGCCATCAACGCCCCCATCCAGGGCAGCGCCGCGGACATCATCAAGATCGCCATGATCCGGATCGACCGGGCCATCCGGGAGCAGGGCTTGCGGACCCGCATGATCATGCAGGTTCACGACGAGCTGGTGTTCGAGGTGCCCGAGGAGGAGGTCGAGATCGTCCGGGCGCTGGTGGACGAACGGATGCGGAACGCCTACCCCCTGCGCGTGCCGCTGGACGTGGAGATCCACATCGGGCCTCACTGGTCATAAGGGGCCGGAAGATCCTCCGATCCGCTCCCAGGGCTTTCCGGTTTTTCCAGATGCGGGACGGATCCGGACGCTGGGGGATCGGTTCCTGGTCGACGGGTTTCGGATGTGCGTGGCCGGTTTCCCGGATCCCTGCTCACAGGTCCCGGCGCTCGAACTGATAGACAGCCAGGGCGAGGAAGAAAGCGATGTAGAGGACGGCGTAGAGAAGCATCCGGTCGCTGGGGATGGTGGCGGCGGTGAACGGATTGAAGCCGGCCAGGCGGGCGAGGGGGCTCTGGAGCTCATAGGCCGTGCGCCGCCAGATGGCCTCCGCCGGCATCAGCAACGAGGCCAGGATCCCCAGATCCACCACAGCCGGTTGTCGGATCAGGCTCCCGACCTGCTCCATCCATCCCCCGACGAACGCCACGCCGTAAAGGCCCAGCCCCAGCGCCCCATTGGCCAGGCTCGACAGCCAGGTCCCTCCCCAGAACGAGAGGGAGAGCGGGACCAGGGCCTCGAGGGCGAGGAGGGCGAGCCCCCGGGCCCATCCGGGGGGAGCCCACCCGGTGATCCAGGCCGTCAGGCCCATGATCCCGCCTCCCAGCCCCAGGGCGTAGAGGAGCAACCAGAGGGCATGCCCGAGGAACTTGCCCAGGAGGATCTGGGAGCGGGCCACCGGCCGCGCCGCCACCGCCTGGATCACCCCCGAGGCGATCTCCCCAGCGATGGCGTCCGCCGTCCCGATGACCGCGGCCATGATGATCAGGAAGTTCGCCACATAGAGGGCCGCCAGCATCAGGAACCCCACCGCCTCCTCCCGAACCCGGGGATCCGGGGGGCCGAAGCGGGTGAGCTCCCGATGGACCAGGGCCATGCCAAGGCCGAAGAGGAGCAGGAAGACGGCCCCCAGGCCGAAGGCCGCCAGCACCAGCCGGCGGCGCGACACCTCCCGCAGGGTCAGCCCGGCGATCAGACGGATGGCCTCCATCGACGCGCCTCCTCACTTTTCCCCGCTCAACGAAGCGGACGTTTCTCCGGGATCCCCGGCCGTCGGGGGTAGCCGGCCGGCGTGGGCGCCGCTTTCTCGAAGACCAGCAACGTCCGTGGGGGAAGATGGGGCGACCAGGCCACCTCCCGGCGCTCCCGAAGCCGACCGCCCAACCGCTCCAATGCTCCCCGGGCTGCCGCCAGCTCCTCCTCCACTTCCGCCCCCTTCATCGCCACCGCCACCCCATTCACCCGGACCAGGGGGAGCAGATACTCCAGGAGAACGGGGAGAGCGGCCACGGCGCGGGCGATGGCGATGTCGTAGCGCTCGCGATGCGCCGGATCCTGCCCCACCTCTTCGGCCCGGCGCGCCAGCACCGTCACGCCGTCCAGCCCGAGCTCCCGCGCCACCGCCTCGAGGAAACGGGCTTTCTTCCCCACGGACTCAATCAGGGCGACCTCGAGGGCCGGCCAGGCCAGCTTCAGGGCCAGGCCGGGGAACCCGGCGCCGCTCCCTACGTCGGCCAGCCGGCGCGCCGGCCACCGGGCGGGCGCAGGCGGCCATCCGGGCTCCCGCAGGACCATCAGGGCGGTCAGCGAGTCGATGAAATGGCGGGCGGCCATGGCCTCCGGATCCACGATGGTGGTGAGGTTGATCCGCTCGTTCCACTCCCGCACCATGCGGGCGTAGCGCGCCATGGCCTCCAGGGCCGGCTCCGGCAGGGTCCACCCCAGCCCGCTCAGGCCCTCCTCCAGCACGCGCCGGAACATCCTCTCGAAGTCCTCATGCTTCATCGGCCAGAACCGAAGAAAACGAAAGGTCGGGGCTAAAGCCCTTCCTGCAGAAAATGGGGAAACATTCGAACGATTGTCGGAAAACTCACGATCCTACCTGGGCGCCGATTCGCGACCACGCCTGGCGGATCCCCCGCAGGAGCGCGTCCTCCTGATCCGGGCGCACCGTGCGCAGATCCAGCCACACCGCGTCCTCCTGAACCCGGGCGATGATGGGCGGATCCGCTTGACGCAGCGCGGCCATCAACGCCTCAGGGTCCGGCGGCCGCAGGACCAGGGCGGCGCTGGGCAGGGTTTCGCCGGGGAGGCTGCCTCCGCCGATGGTGGAACGGGTCGGGCGGACCTCCGCGGGGATCCCTTCGGCCCGGAGCCGGGCCGCGCAGGCCTGGGCCCGTCCCTCCAGCTCCTCCAGAGGCGTGGCGATCATCCGCCAGACCGGGATCTCCCGGGTGGCTTCCCCTTTGAGGTAATGGATGAGGGTGGCGCTCAGGGCGGCCAGCGTGAGCTTGTCCGGACGCAGGGCGCGCATCAGCGGATGCCGCCGCATGCGGGCCAGAAGCTCCCGCTTTCCCACCAGGATCCCGGCCTGAGGGCCTCCCAGCAGCTTGTCGCCGCTGAAGCACACCACCGCCGCGCCCGCCGCGACGCTCTCCTGCACCATCGGCTCGTGGGCCAGGCCGAAGGCCGCCGTGTCCAGCAACGCCCCGCTCCCCAAATCGTCCATCACCGGGACGTCGTAACGGGCCCCGAGGGCCACCAGCTCCGCCAGGGGCACCTCGGAGACGAAGCCGATCATGCGGAAGTTGCTATGGTGGGCATGGAGGATGAGGGCGATGTCCTCCCCCCGGGCGAGGGGCTCTTCATAATCGCGGAGGTGGGTCCGGTTGGTGGTGCCGACCTCGATCAGGCGCGCGCCGCTCTGGGCCATCACCTCGGGGATGCGGAAGCCGCCGCCGATCTCGATGAGCTGGCCCCGGGAGATCAGGACCCCGCGCCCCCGGGCCATGACGGTGAGGGCGAGCAACACCGCGGCCGCGTTGTTGTTGACCACCAGAGCGGCTTCGGCCCCGGTGAGCCGGCACAGCTGCTCCTCCACCGCGGCCTGACGCTCCCCCCGCTCCCCTTTCTCCAGATCGAACTCCAGGTCGCTGTAGGCCGCTGCGGCCCGAATGGCCTCCAGGGCGGCCTCGGGGAGGGGCGCGCGGCCCAGGTTGGTGTGCAGGATCACCCCGGTGGCGTTGATCACCGGGCGCGGGCGAGGGGTGTGCCAGCGGGCCAGAAGGGCGGCGGCCCGCTCCAGAACGGCCCGCTCGGACGGCGGGGAGTCGCCCGGCCGGAGCTTCGCGCGGAACTCCGTCAGGGCCTCCCGCAGGGCGTCGGCGACGGCCTCATGGCCGAAGGCCGCCACGAGGGGCGCCGCGCCCTCCGCTCGCAGCAGCCGATCCACGCTGGGCAGCTCCCGACGGGGATCCATCCCCACCTTTCCCTCCGCGATGGGTTCGATCCGCGGTCTCCCCCAGAGGCCGCCCCATCGCCCCGCAGGGCGGGGGCCGCTTCCGCCGTGACCCTGTCAGAAAGGTCGGGGCGAAAGCGCCTCTCCCACGATCTTTGCAGGAGCGGCTTCGGCCGCGAACCTTTGTGCGCCATCGAAGACGTGAAGTCCAGGGCGAAAGCTCCCCCTGCCGGAAACTTAGAGATCAGCCTGACCTGGCGCCGGCCTCCGCCGACGCCAGGGATCCCCTTTCGGTCGGCCGCAGGCCTCCCCAGGGTCGCCTTCATTCGCCAGGCTCTGCGTCCGGCTCGGTGGCCCACCACAGGAGCTCAGCCCCGAGCAACAAAACGGCGAGCAGAGCGATCCACTCCAGCCGGAGAGCCCGCTGGAAGTGTAACAGCGCCAGGGCTGCGATGCCGAGAGCGCCCCAACCGCTGCGCCGCCAGATTCGCTCCCTGCGCGGCGGTGCCCCCTCCTCCCCTCGCCGGTGAAGGAGCTCCATCGGAAACCAGAGCAGCCCCCAGGCCATCAGGCCGATCCCGAACCCCATCAGCAGGCGCGCGAGCGCCAGATCCGGATACAGGCGCCAGAGGGTGAACAGGATGATCAACCCTCCCGCACCGATCAGCCCGAGCGCGGTCCATGCGTGCGAACGCCACATCCTCGCCCTCCATCGGAGATCCGGGAGCCCTCCGGCCGAAGCCATCCGCTATCCGATCCCCGCGGGGATCGTCTCGTAGATGTGGGGCAACGGCGGGACTGGGGCCTCCCGGATGCGCACCGCCCGGGAGAGCCAGGCCTCCGCCTCCGCGAGCCGCTCCTCCGCGTTGGCGTGCACCGTGAACAGGGGCTCGCCCCGCCGCACCGGATCGCCCACCTTGCGATGGACCAGGATCCCCACCGCGGGATCGATGGGCTCCCCCTTCTTCGTCCGTCCGGCCCCCAGGGCCACGGCGGCCATGCCGACTTCGTAAGCCCGCATCTCGGCGATGTATCCATCGGCGGGCGCCGGGATCTCCCGGATCAGGCGGGCTCGGGGAAGGCGCTCCGGCTCCTCGATCTGCTCCACATCCCCGCCCTGGGCGGCCACCAGGGCGCGGAACTTCTCCCAGGCGGCCCCGGAGGACAGCGTCTCCTCCGCCAGCCGGCGGCCCTCCGCCACGCTCCCCGCCCGGCCGCCCAGATACAGCATGTAGGCGGCGATGGTCAGGCAATGCTCCCGGAAATCCTGCGGCCCATCGCTCCGCAGCGTGGCGATGGCCTCCTTCACCTCCAGGGCGTTGCCGACCGCCTCGCCCAGGGGCTGGTTCATATCCGAGATCACCGCCACCACCCGCCGGCCCAGCGCGAATCCGATGTCGACCATCCGCTGGGCCAGGGCCCGCGCGTCCTCCAGGGTCTTCATAAAGGCGCCGTTGCCGACCTTAACGTCCAGCACGATGGCGTCGGCCCCCGCGGCGATCTTCTTGCTCATGATCGAGGCGGCGATCAGCGGGATGCTGGGGACGGTCCCGGTGACGTCCCGCAGGGCGTAGAACTTCCCATCCGCGGGCGCCAGGTCCGCCGACTGGCCGCAGAGGACGGCGCCGACCCGCCGGAGCTGCTCCCGGAACTCCTCCACGGTGAGCTCCACCCGGAAGCCCCGGATGGACTCCAGCTTGTCGATGGTCCCGCCGGTGAAGGAGAGGCCCCGGCCGCTCATCTTGCCCACGGGCAGGCCGGCGGCGGCCACCAGAGGCACCACCACCAGGCTGACCTTGTCGCCCACCCCGCCCGTGGAGTGCTTGTCCACCACCACCGGGGCGATATCGTGGAGATCCAGCACCCGCCCGGAGTAGGCCATGGCCAGGGTGAGGTCGGCCGTCTCCCGGGGCGTCATCCCGCGGAAGTAAACGGCCATCAGGAAAGCGGCGGCCTGGTAATCCGGGATCTCCCCGCGCGTGAAGCCCTCGACGAAGAACCGGATCTCCTCCGGGCTCAGCTCATAGCCGTCGCGCTTTTTCTCAATGATCTCCACCGCGCGCATGGGGCCACCTCGCCGGATTGAGGATCGCGCGCCCCGGCGGCCCGGGCCGCGCGGAATGAGTTCCCTCCTCAATCATAATCGAGTGGCACGCGCTCTGTGGAGAACCGGGATATGTCTCTTCACGCCGATTGGAAATCGGCCTTCTCAGACGCTCACGCGCCAGGCGTCGGCCCCCGCCGACGCAAAAGAACACCCTCCCGGTCGGCGCAGGCCTTCACGCCGATTGAAATCGGCCTCCCCAGGCGCTTACGCGCCAAGCGTCGGCCTCCGCCGACGCAAGAGACGCACTTTCGGTCGGCGCAGGCCGACCGTTGGCCGAAGGCCCCTGGAGGCCGAATTCATTCGGCGCACCCCGCGCCAGGCGTCGGCCTCCGCCGACGCAAAGAGCGCTTTTCCGGTCGGCGCAGGCCGACCGTCGGCCGGAGGCCCCCCGAGGTCGAATTCATTCGACGCCCAAGGCCTTCACGCCGATTGAAATCGGCCTTCTCAGGCGCTGCGCACCAGGCATCAGCCTCCGCCGACACAAGAGACGCCTTACTGATCGGCGCAGGCTCTCATGCCGATTGAAATCGGCCTCCACGGGCGCTCCGCGCCAAGCGTCGGCCTCCGCCGACGCAAAACCCCTTCCCGGTCAGCGCAGGCCGACCGTCGGCCGAAGGTCCTCCAGGCCGAATTCATTCGGCATTCAAAGCAGGCGATTCGCCAAAGGACTCCGCACCAAGAGATCGGTCTTCCAAAAACCCCTCGTGCCTGACATAGGCCCGGGCCCGCATCCCTTCTCAGTTAGAATCAGGCTCGGTCTCCTCGGAGACAGATTCCAGTTCCGTGATCAGGCTACCCGCTTGATGATGTTCCTTCTGCCGCTGGATATAGGCCACAATTCGCTCCACATCCCAACGGCTGACGCTGAAGGCGCCGTAGAAGCCCTGCCACTTGAAGGGCAACCCCGGTCTCAACACATCGTTGACAAAATGGGAGGAAACGCCCTTCAGTCGTTTGACCAGCTCGGCCACCGTGACTGTGCTGGGCATCTGAACCAGAACGTGCAGGTGGTCAGGCACGCTGTTCAGAGCCAGAACTGTGCAACCCATTTTCTGGGCTTCGAGAGCGATCACCCGGTGCAATGGTCGCTCGATCGCCGGCGTAATGAGCGGAAGTCGATCCCATGTTGCCCAGACCAGATGGATATAAATCGCAAGGGTGTCCCGAGGCATGATCCGAATCCCCGAATGGCTTGGGTCAGATTGATTATGGCCCTCATTCTCGGCCGGCGCAGGCTTTCACGCCAATTGAAATCAGCCTCCACAGGCGCTTCATGCCAGGCGTCGGCCTCCGCCAACGCAGGATGCCCTTTCGGTCGGCGCAGGCCAACCATTGGCCAAAGGCCCCTGGAGGCCGAATTCATTCGGCACGCATGCCGACCGCCGAAGGCTTTCACGCCGATTAAAATCGGCCTCCCCAGGCGCTGCGCGCCAGGCGTCGGCCTCCGCCGACACAAAGAGCGCTTTTCCGGTCGGCGCAGGCCGACCGTCGGCCGAAGGCCCCTGGAGGCCGAATTCATTCGGCGCACCCCGCGCCAGGCGTCGGCCTCCGCCGACGCAAAGAGCGCTTTTCCGGTCGGCGCAGGCCGACCGTCGGCCGAAGGCCTTGGCGCCGATTGAAATCGGCCTCCTCAGGCGCTGGCGCGCCAGGCGTCGGCCTCCGCCGACGCAAAGAGCGCTTTTCCGGTCGGCGCAGGCCGACCGTCGGCCGAAGGCCCCTGGAGGCCGAATTCATTCGGCGCACCCCGCGCCAGGCGTCGGCCTCCGCCGACGCAAAGAGCGCTTTTCCGGTCGGCGCAGGCCGACCGTCGGCCGAAGGCCTTCACGCCGATTGAAATCGGCCTTCTCAGGCGCTCACGCGCCAGGCGTCGGCCTCCGCCAACGCAAAGAACACCCTCCCGGTCGGCGCAGGCCGACCGTCGGCCGAAGGCCCCCCGAAGTCGAATTCATTCGACGGGCAGGCCGACCGTTGGCCGAAAGCCCCCCAGGCCGAATTCATTCGGCGCACCCCGCGCCAGGCGTCGGCCTCCGCCGACGCAAAGAGGCCTTTTTCGGTCGGCGCAGGCCGACCGTCGGCCGAAGGCCCCCCAAGGTCGAATTCATTCGACGGGCAGGCCGACCGTCGGCCGTAGGCCCTTTGAGGCCGAATTCATTCGGCGCGCAGGCCGACCCTCAGCGGAAGGCCTCCCCAGGCCGAATTCATCCGGCGCATTTAGGAGGCCTCCCAACCAGGCTCCCCATGGCGCGGCCTTGTGATAGCATGGCAGAGCGATGCCTGGCCCGGAAAGGAGGAACGGCATGCGGGAGCGGCGGATCTACCTGCTGGATCCGCGCAGATACCGGCCGGAGGTCATCGCCGTGGCCTTCGCCAAGACCAGCCGCAGCCCCGAGCCCTTCGACGTCATCGCCGAGGGCTTGAGCGACGAGTCCGCGGCCCAGTTCCACGAGAAATGGGTGGTGGGCTACGGCCACGCCTCGGTGGCCGAGCACGCCGTCCTCCACATCGCCTTCGAGAACATCTCCCGCCTGGCCGCCGAGGCCATCGAAGGGGTGCGGCTGGCCTCCTTTACGGAGAAGTCCACCCGCTTCCAGATCCTCGACCGGGAGGCTTTCTACCTGCCGCCGGAGATCGCCGCTTCCCCCTTCCGGGAGGCTTACGCCGAGACGATGACGCGGCTGTTCGAGACCTACCACGCCGCCCTGGAGCCCGTCCGTCGGGTGATGGAGGGCTGGTTCCCCCGCCGCCCGGAGGAGAGCGAGGGGGCCTACCGCACCCGGCTGCGGATCCGGGCCATGGACGCCTGCCGCTACCTGCTGCCCACCGCCACCCTGACCAACGTGGGGATGACGGTGAACGCCCGCGCCCTGGAGCACGGCCTCCGCAAATGGCTCTCCCACCCCCTCGCGGAGGTCCGGGAGATCGCCGCAACGGTGAAGGCCGTGGCCCTCCGAGAGGTCCCCACCCTCCTCAAATACGCCGAGCCCAACGCCTACCTCCGGACCAGCGCGGAGCGCCTGCGGCAATGGGCCTGCGCCCTCCCCGAAGACCCCGAACCCCGGGATGGGGTCCGGCTGATCGCCTGGGACCCGGAGGCCGAGGTCCGCTTCATCGCCGCCTGCCTCTACCGGTTCCGGGCCCTCAGCTACGAAGGAGCCCTCCGGCAGGTCCGGGCGATGCGCCCGGAGGAGCGGCGGGAGGTTCTGGAGGCCGCCCTGGGCGGCCGCACCCCCTTCGACCCGCCCGTCCGGGAGCTGGAGCACATCGTCTACACCTTCGATTGCCTGATGGACGAGGGCGCCTATTATGATCTCAAGCGGCACCGGATGATGACCCAGACGCCCCAGGCCCTGACCGCCGCCTATGGCTACGCGGTCCCCCGGGCGATCGAGGAAGCCGGCCTGGGGGCCGCGTATCGGACAGCGGTGGAGGCGGCCATCGCGCTGTGGGAGCGCATGCATCCGGTCATCGGAGAGGCGGCGGCCTACGCGCTGCCCAACGCCGTCTATCGGCGGGTGCTGATGACCATGAACCTGCGGGAGGCCTATCACCTGTGCCGCTTGCGGGGCGGCCCCAACGGCCACTTCGCCTATCGCTACATCGCCATGCGGATCTACGAGGCCATCCGCGCCGTGCACCCAACCCTGGCGGCCTACATGGGCTGCGAGGCGTATCCTCCCTCGGAGGAGATCGCCGCCCGGTTCGGCGGGGTGGCCCATCCCGAGGCGACCCCGACGACCTGATATCTTCCGCTCAGGAGGCCATCGATGACGGAGCCACGACAGCAGGCCCTGGAATACGTCCGGCGGAACCAGGATCGGTTCCTGGAGGAGCTGAAGGACTTCCTCCGCATCCCCTCGGTGTCCACCGACCCGGCCCACCGCGCCGATGTCGAACGGGCCGCGGCCTGGGTCGCCGAGCGGCTGCGGGCCGCCGGCGCCCCGCATGTGGAGATCATGCCCACCGGCGGCCATCCCGTGGTCTATGGGGAGGCCCCGGCGGCGCGGGCCGATGCCCCCACGGTGCTGGTCTACGGCCACTACGACGTGCAGCCGCCGGACCCGCTGGAGGAATGGGAGAGCGGGCCCTTTGAGCCCACGGTGCGGGGGGAGAACCTCTACGCCCGCGGGGCTTCGGACATGAAGGGCCAGGTCATGGCCTCCATCGCCGCCTTCGAGGCCGTCGCCCGCAGCGGCCCCCTCCCCGTCCACGTGAAGTTCCTGATCGAAGGGGAGGAGGAGATCGGCTCCCCCAGCCTCCCCGCCTTCCTCGCCGCCCACACGGACCGGCTCCGGGCCACCATCTCCCTCAACCCGGACGCCGGGATGATCGCCCCGGACCTGCCGACCATCACCTACGGGCTGCGGGGCCTGGCCTACTTCGAGCTGCGGGTCTACGGGCCGGCCCACGACCTGCACTCCGGCCTCTACGGCGGCGTGGTCCACAACCCGGCCCAGGTCCTCTGTGAGCTGATCGCCGGCATGCACGACGCCGAGGGCCGGGTCACCCTCCCCGGGTTCTACGACCGGGTCCGCCCCCTGAGCGAGGAGGAGCGGGCGGAGCTGGCCCGTCTCCCCATGGACGAAGCCTTTTATCTGCGCAACACCGGCGCGCCCGCCCTGTGGGGAGAGGCCGGCTACACGCCGGTGGAACGGGCCACCGCCCGGCCGACCCTCGAGGTCAACGGGCTGCTGGCCGGCTTCACCGGCCCCGGCGCCAAAACCGTGCTGCCCGCCTCCGCCATGGCCAAGATCTCCATGCGGCTGGTGCCGGACCAGGATCCCGATGAGGTCTATGAGCAGCTGCGGCGCTACCTGGAGGAGCGGGCGCCCCGGACCGTGCGGTGGGAGCTGATCCGGATGGCGGGGGTGCGGGCCTCCCTCACCGACCGCCGGCATCCCGCCGTGCAGGCCCTCTCCCAGGCTCTGGAGGCCGTCTGGGGGCGACGCCCCGCCTTCAAACGGGAGGGCGGCACCATCCCCATCGTCACCCAGCTCCGCGAGCTCCTAAAGGTGGAATCCGTGCTCACCGGCTTCGGCCTGCCCGACGATCGCGTCCACGCCCCCAACGAGAAGCTCCACCTGCCCACCTGGGCCCGCGGCATCGAAGCCCTGACCCTGTTCTTCTACAACTATGGGGGATAGCGTCCCTCGGCCTCTCGATCGGATCCCCCGGGGATCCCGCATCATGGTCCTGGTGAAAGGGCCGCCGGGATCGGGCAAATCCACGGTGGTCCCCTTCCTGCTGGCAGCGTGGGCCGACCAGCCGGCGATGGTGGCGGTCCCCACCCGGGCCGCCGCCATCTCCCTGGCGTGGTATGTGAACCACCGCACCCGCGATGGGGTCTACGAGCTGCCGCCGGACCTCCACCCGGATGTCTATGAGCTGGCAGGGGGGCCTCGGCTGATCCTGAGGGGCCGCGTGGGCTACGCCGTGCGGGGCAGCCATACCCTCCCCTACGGCATGCTCGACGTGCACGTGGCCTACGTCACCACCGGAATCCTCATCCAATACATCCTGAGCCAGGGCCTCTCGGAGATCTTCCCCATCGTGGATGAGGTCCACCTGCGCCAGATGGAGGGGGACCTGGCCTTCGCCCTCATCGTGAAGGAAGGCCGCCCCTTCGCGGTGATGTCGGCCACCATGGAGCGGGTGGAGGAGCGCCTCGCCCGCATCGCCCGGCGGTTCGGCTACGAGATCGTGGAGATCGAGCTCCCGGCCCCCCAGTATCCCATCCGCCTCATCGAATGGCCGGTGCGCTTCTCCACCCGGGTCGATCAGCCCGCCCGGGTGGTCCTCCAGGCCCTCCGCCGCTACCGACAGCTCCGGTTCCAGGGGACCCAGGTGGAGGTCGGGGAGGATGAGATCCGCATCGCCCATCTGGGCGTTCCCCTCCACGCCCTGATCTTCATGCCGGGCGTGCGGGAGATCGAGGCCACCGTGGAGGCGCTGCGCACCCAGTTCCGCAACGAGGTGATCCCCCTCTACGGGGCCATGGCCGTGAGCGAGCAGGAGGCCGTGGTGGAGAAGGCGGCCGACCGCAGCGCCACCCGCATCTTCGTCAGCACCGAGCTGGCCGGGGTGTCGCTGACGATGAACGCCGGCCTGGTGCTGGACCTGGGGCTGGTGCGCCGGAGCGAGGCGGACACCCGGGGGTTCGTCCGGCTGCCGGTGGTGCCCATCTCCCAGGCCGAGGCCGCCCAGCGGGCGGGCCGGGCGGGCCGGACCGCGCCGGGGCTCTGCATCCGATGCTTCCGGATGGCGGAGCTGCGGGAGGCCGCCCGGCCTCCGGAGACCCAGCGGACCTCTCCGGAGCGCATCGTGCTGGTGGGGGCGGCCCTGGGGCTGTCGGTGCGGGAGCTGCCGCTGCCGGACCCGCCCTCCCGGGAGGCGGTGGAGGAGGCCGTTCGGCTGTTGCGGCGGCTGGAGGCCCTGGATCCCCGGGGGCGGATCACGCCGCGGGGGTATCAGATCCTGGAGCTGGGCCTCCCCGCCCGCCTGGCCGTCCCGTTGCTTGTGGCCCGGGCCGCCGGCGAGGCGGAGGAGATCCTCGACGGCCTGATCGCCGCAGTCTCCCTGCTGGCGGTGGGGCGGCCGTGGCGGCTGCCGGGATACGGCCCGCCGCCGAACCGGCAGGGGGACCTCAACGCCGCCCTGGGCGCCCTGATCCGCTACATGCATCGCTACGCCCGGGACCCCTCGGCGGCGGCGGAGGAGGCCCGGGCCCAGGGGTTCGCCGACCGGGTGCTGGACGAGGCGGCCAACATCTATCTGCCGGACCTGCGATCCCGGCTGCGCCTGCTGTTCGCCGAGGAGGATGGGGGATGGGATCGCGCCATCCCGGAGCACAT
This sequence comes from Thermoflexus hugenholtzii, assembly GCF_018771565.1. Classification (NCBI taxonomy): domain Bacteria; kingdom Bacillati; phylum Chloroflexota; class Thermoflexia; order Thermoflexales; family Thermoflexaceae; genus Thermoflexus; species Thermoflexus hugenholtzii. The sequence continues at coordinate 1,833,705 of NZ_CP076326.1, forward strand.
CGACGAGCGGCGGCTGGCCGGGTATCTGGCGGCGGGCTTCCCCGATATGGTGGGGCTGGTGGACTGGAAGCGGCGGACCCTGGAGACGCCGGATGTGATCTGCTGGATCGGACGGGATTCGGGGTTCTGGCGGGCCTATGAGGAGGAGCGGCCGCCCCTGGCCATCGCCTTATCCGGCACCTTCTCGGCGGAGGGGGCGCGCATCGCCACGGCGATGATCCCGGTGGACCCGGAGGATCTCATCCGGCTGGGGGTGGCGCGGGTGAAGGAGCGGCGGACGGTGCGGGCGCGCGGCCGGACGCGGGAGGAGGCGCTCCTGATCTGGCGGGGCGTGGAGCGGACCATGGCCGTGCGCCTGATCATGGAGGCGGATTGAGGCGCAGAGGCGGGATCGGCCTCATCGCCGGGTGTGTCCCGATTTTGTCAGGCCTGGCCGCTTTGTAGGACAACTGCTCGCAGTTGTCCTACAATTTTCTCCTCGCGCCGGAGGGGAGGCCCGGCTCGGCGGGAGCCGATGAGGAGCGGGGGGCGCAGCGCCGCGCCCCCCGCTCCTTTTTTCCCGGGGCGCGCGGGAGATGAAGTCCGATCACTCCCTACCCGGTCAGCTTCATCGCCAACCCCTTCTCGCCGTCGCAATCCCCTGAAAACGGGTCTCGTCCCTGCAAGGATTTCGCCTTCCTGCCAGGCCGCTATGGAGAGTTCGCCGTGTCGCAATCCCCTGAAAACGGGTCTCATCCCTGCAAGAAGTCTCGAGGAACAAGTCGAGATCCTGCTGGACCGAACGGATGTCGCAATCCCCTGAAAACGGGTCTCGTCCTTGCAAGAGGTTCTTAGCCTCGAGCCGGGGCAAACCCTAACGCTCGCGGAAGTCGCAATCCCCTGAAAACGGGTCTCGTCCCTGCAAGGATCGAGGGGCGCGAGGTAATGCGAATTCCCGATGGAGTGGTGTCGCAATCCCCTGAAAACGGGTCTCGTCCCTGCAAGACCGCCTGGCGGGTGGGGGTGGACCCCGAGGAGGCCCTCCTCCCGTCGCAATCCCCTGAAAACGGGTCTCGTCCCTGCAAGGTGGGCCCAGCTCCACATTATTGATCCTGCTCGGTTCCCATCGTCGCAATCCCCTGAAAACGGGTCTCGTCCCTGCAAGGCGAACATCCCCGAGGTCCGCTTCAAGTCGGTCCTCCGCCGGTCGCAATCCCCTGAAAACGGGTCTCGTCCCTGCAAGAGGGAGGGGGAAAAAATGATCATATACATCAAAGACGACGTCGCAATCCCCTGAAAACGGGTCTCGTCCCTGCAAGATGGCATATGTGTTATCGCATCCGCGACATCCTCGACGCTGCGTCGCAATCCCCTGAAAACGGGTCTCGTCCTTGCAAGCCAAAACTCAACCGAAAGGGGGAGATCAAGATGAAGGCGCGTCGCAATCCCCTGAAAACGGGTCTCGTCCTTGCAAGTGATCGCTGAGCATCAAGAAGAATCCAACAGCCAATCAAGGGTCGCAATCCCCTGAAAACGGGTCTCGTCCTTGCAAGGATTGTGGACGCAGCGGACCCGGACGTCTACCGCCAGCTCTAATCGCAATCCCCTGAAAACGGGTCTCGTCCTTGCAAGCCGAGGGGTCCGCCGAGGGGTCCCAGGAAGGGAATCCCTGTCGCAATCCCCTGAAAACGGGTCTCGTCCTTGCAAGGGAAACTTACAAGGGTTCAGGGCGACCCACCGGGTATAGTCGCAATCCCCTGAAAACGGGTCTCGTCCTTGCAAGCATCGGGAGGACGTTATTTTCCTTCCGATGGAAAACAAGGTGTCGCAATCCCCTGAAAACGGGTCTCGTCCTTGCAAGGCTGGCTTTGGCCAGATGAGCCGTTCCGGATCGAGTCTGGGTCGCAATCCCCTGAAAACGGGTCTCGTCCTTGCAAGAGGGTGGCCAGCCCGTTCGAGTTGGATTGGGGCTTCAGACTGGTCGCAATCCCCTGAAAACGGGTCTCGTCCTTGCAAGGGCGGCGGAGGGTTTTTCTTTTCTTCCCCCCTCTACCACCCCCTCACCCCTTCCTTTCCCCCCGCTTCCATCCGACTTCGCGTCCTATGATAGCCTCCTCTTGCGAATCTGTCAAGCTTCTTTTCCTCGCATTCGAACCGGCCGCGAATCCCCCCCGGTTTTCGCCCGGATCCGGGATTCGCGGAAAAGGCCCCCTCCATCGCCTCCCGGACCCCCCACATCTCGACATGCGCAACCCGATGAACGCCAGATCTGGCGGGCCCTTTCGGTCGGTTGGATCGAATTTCCGCGGATCCCCCCGGTTTTCGCCCCTCTCCGCCGATTCGCGGAACCATCAGAGCGTCCCCACCTCCGGCGACGCCGGTCACCCGGAGAAGGCGGGCCGGCTTTGGGCCAGGCGTTCCGCATACTGGCGCCGATAGTATTCCCGATACTCCCCCGATTTGATCTTCCGCCACCACCACTCGTTCTCCACATACCAGCGCACCGTCTTCTCCAGCGCCTCGTCCAGGGTGTGCCGGCTCCGCCACCCCAGCGCCACGATCTTCGAGACGTCCAGCGCATACCGCCGATCGTGCCCCGGCCGGTCCGGCACCAGGCGGATCAGCGAATACGGCTTCCCCAAAAGATCCAGGATCCGCTTCGCCACCTCGATGTTCGGCGTGGAGACCCCCGTCCCCAGGTTGTAGATCTCCCCCGGCTGCCCCTTCCGCAGCACCAGATCGATGCCCTCGCAGTGATCCAGCACGTATTGATAGTCCCGCATCTGCCGGCCGTCCCCGTAAAGGGGGATCGGCTCGTCGTCGATGGCGTTGGTGATGCACAGGGGGACGAACTTCTCCGGATACTGATAGGGGCCGATGTTGTTGGAGCCCCGGGTGATGGTCACCGGGACCCCGAAGCTGGTGAAATAGGCCAGGCAGAGGAGATCCGCCCCCGCCTTGCTGGCCGAGTAAGGGCTGCGCGGCATCAGGGGATCCCGCTCCGTGGAGGCGCCCTCCAGCACCTCGCCGTAGACCTCGTCGGTGGAGACCTGATGGTAGCGCAAGCCGAAGGCCCGCGCCGCCTCCAGCAGCACGTAGGTCCCGAAGACGTCCGTCTGCACGAAGCTCCCCGGCTCCATCAAGGAGCGATCCACGTGGGACTCGGCGGCGAAGTTGACGATGGCCTCGATGCGATGGGCGCGGATGGCCTCGTGGACCGCCCGGGCGTCGCAGATGTCCCCGCGGATGAAGGCGTAGCGCCCCCGGAATCTCTCCGCCACGTCCTTCAGGTTGTCCAGGTTCCCCGCGTAGGTCAGCTTGTCATACACCAGCACATACGCGTCCGGATACGTCTCCAGGGTCCAGCGCACGAAGTTGGACCCGATGAAGCCGGCGCCGCCGGTGACCATCAATCGCCGCACATCCGCCTCCTGTCCGCAAAGGATCCGCGCCGAAGGCGCGCCTCCGGCCTTCCGGATTATAGCCGGGCTCCCGGCTCCGGGGGAGAGCGGAGCCGTCCACGAAGGGGAATCCGAACATCCTCCCCGCCGGGGCGGCTTTCGCCGCGACCCCTTGTCTCATCGAAGACGGAGGTTCGGGGCGGAAGCCCCTGCGTCAGCCGACATTCATTGCGGCATCCATCCGGCGGGAGCGGCTTCCGGCGCGCCGCCCTCCCGGGGCCGGCGCCCGGCGTCCCCATCCCCTCGCCCGGATCCCGCCGGGATCGGCCGGACGCCCCGGGGCCGACGGTCCGCCCCCCGGCCGCCGGATCCGCAGTGGAAAACCCTGTGGATAACTCCGGCAAAACCGGGAACCCCCTGGGGAAAACCGGCGGCGATCGCCGGAGAGGGGACGCGCAGGCTGTGGAAAAGCCTGTGGGCAGCCGGGAGGTTAAACCGCTGGGGGAAGGATTGCCCGCCCCGGGGACCCCGCATAGAATCAGAAAGGCACTGCCCGGAGGAACGACGCGCTCCGTTTTCCGGGAACCATCCGAAACGTCCATCCGGAACATCCTCCACGGCCTTCGCGCCCGTGATGCGGATCCGGAAGGCTCCAGCGGCCTCCCCCGGCCGGTTCGTCCTCCGGCAGGGATGAGGAGGGAGAAGGGATGACCTGGATCGAGAACCCAAACGAGGTCTGGCAGACGGTCCTGGAGTCGCTGCAACAACAGATCCCTCGCCCCACCTTTGAGACCTGGGTGAAGGGCACGCAGGTGGTTTCGGTGCGGGGGGACACCTTCGTCATCGGGGCCCGCAGCGCCTACGCCCGGGACTGGCTGGCCCATCGGCTGCGGACGGTGATCGCGCGGGCGCTGGCCGAGGCCCTGGGGCGCCCGGTGGCGGTGGACTTCGTGGTTTACGAGAACGGCCGGATCCAGGGCCCCGCCTCCAACCCGGGCGAGGAGGACGCTTCCCTCGCCTCCCCGTGGGCCCAGCGTTTGAACCCCCGCTACACCTTCGAGACCTTCGTGGTGGGCCCGAGCAACCGCCTGGCCCACGCGGCGGCCCTGGCGGTGGCCGAGCGTCCGGCCCAGACCTACAACCCTCTCTTCATTTACGGCGGGGTGGGGCTGGGCAAGACCCACCTGCTGCACGCCATCGGCCACGTCTGCCTGCGCAAGGGGCTGCGGGTGCTCTACGTCTCCTCCGAGGAGTTCACCAACGACCTGATCAACGCCATCCGGGCCCAGACCACCGACCAGTTCCGGGACAAGTATCGCTCCATCGACGTGCTGCTGATCGACGACATCCAGTTCATCGCCGGCAAGGAGAGCACGCAGGAGGAGTTCTTCCACACCTTCAACACGCTCCACAGCAACGGCAAGCAGCTGGTGATCTCCAGCGACCGCCCGCCCCGGGCCCTGGTGACCCTGGAGGAGCGGCTCCGCTCGCGGTTCGAGTGGGGGCTGATTGCCGACATCCAGCCGCCGGACCTGGAGACCCGGATCGCCATCCTGCGGGCGAAGGCCGAGGGGCTGGCCGTTCCGGTGCCGGACGATGTGATGGAGTTCATCGCCCGGCAGATCCAGAGCAACATCCGGGAGCTGGAGGGGGCGCTGAACCGGGTGGTGGCTTACGCGCAGCTGATGGGCCTGCCCCTGACCATGGAGGCGGCCACCCGGGCCCTGGCGGATCTGCTGCCCCGGCGCCGTTCCCTCTCCATCGATCAGATCATCGAGGTCGTGGCGGATTTCTACGGGGTTCCGGCGGAGGCCCTGCGAGGGCCGCGGCGCAACAAGGAGCTGGTCTACCCCCGCCAGGTGGCGATGTATCTGGCCCGGGAGGAGACGGGGGCCTCCCTGCCGCAGATCGGCGAGGCCTTCGGAGGCCGCGATCACACCACGGTGCTCTACGGCATCGAGAAGGTGCAGAGCGAGCTGGAGCACAACGAGCGCCTGCGCCGGGAGATCATGGCCATCCGCGAGCGGCTCTACCGGGAGGAGAAGTAGCCTTCCCCCGGATCCTCGCGGGCGCCCCCAACCGGCCCCCCTCCCCGAGATCCGCGGGGCCGGCACCGCTGTCCCCGGATCCTCTTGTCATCGAAGGCAGAGGTTCGGGGCGAAAGCCCCTCCACAGAAGCCCATTTTTTGTAGGAGCGGCTTCAGCCGCGACCCTTGCGCCATCGAGAACCAGGGGCTTTGGGCTGCCGGAGCAGCCTTCACCGTGACCCCTTGCCTCATCGAAAACGGGTGCTCGGGGCAAAAGTCCCCCCCACAGAAGCCCATTTTTTGGTAGGAGCGGCTTCAGCCGCGAACTCTGCGTCATCGAGACCCAGAAACTCAGGGTCGCTGAAGCGGCCTTCACCACAACCCTTCTCGCCATCGAAGGCGGAGATTCGGGTCAAAGCGATCCAGGCCAAGGCTCTTCCCCTTCGATGATCGAAGATGGGATGGAGGGCAATGGCAGGCAGTTGCCTCGATTAGAACCCCATGGCGCAATGAGAGAGGAAAAGGTGACCTCTGCCTCTCTCCGATCCTCTGGGACATGAGCCCAGGCGATCCTTCCGGGTGCAGCGCCATAATCGGTTCCTTTCGCCTCCGGCCTTTCCCGGAGGATCAGAAGGGCCAGCCGGGGATCCCCCACGCCTCCACCCGCGATCCCCAATCCGGCATTTCGAGGCGACGCACGTCTGTTCCGTAGAAAACCGGAAAAAGGGGAACGAGGCGGCGGGGGCCGATGTCTATCATCTACATGAAGCATCTCAACACCCGGAGGGCTTCCCATGACCTCCCCCAGCCGCTTCGATTACGAAGGGATGCAGGCCATCGCCCAGCGCCTGGCCCAGCGCAGCGCCGACCTCCAGACCTACCTCGACCAAATGGACGCCCTCGCCCGCACCCTGGCCGAGCGTTGCCACTCCCCCTTCGCCCAGGCCCTCCTGGCCCGCCACGCCCGCTGGCACCGCGCCGGTCAGGAACTCGCCCAAAGCCTCCACGCCCTCGCCACCGACCTCGCCCGCATCGCCGCCGCCCAGCAGGCCGCCGAAGCCCGCGAAGGCGCCCGCTTCGCCCACCTGCCCGAATAAACCAGATCCCAGGAGGCCCCAATGGCTTGGATCCGCTGGTTCTTCAAGGAACTGTGGTGGTATCTCACGTATGAGCACTACGGCCGCCGCCGCCTGCGCCCCGCCACCTGGGGCCTGCTGTTCACCCTCCCCCTCCTGGCCGCCTTCTACCTGCTCGCCCTCTGGCTGGGCCAGCAGGCCGCCCTCCCCGGCGAGCGGCCCGCCCCCACCCTGCCGCCCCTGACCAAAACGGCGATCTTCGCCGCCGTCACCGCCACCGCCCAGGCCCCCACCCGCACCCCCGCCCCCCGGTGCCCCGAGGACCCCCGGCTGTGGCAGCTCGTTCCCCTCGAGGGGACGCTGCGGGATCCGAAGACGGGGCAGCCCATCCGGCTGCCCAAGCCGCCCCAGCGCATCGAGCCCGCCTGCGTCTACGAGGGGCTGGCCCGGGACCTGGCCCACACCCTGGTCCCCAACCCCGACGTCCCCGCGCCCTCGGTGGAGGACAAGGTCCTCTCCGTCCCCTGGTTCTGGGCCCCCGGAATGGAGGCGCCCACCATCCGGCTGGCGCCGGAGCGGCGCAGCGTATTCGAGATCGGATATGACGCCCAGGGGAAGCGGATTGATGCGCTCTATCTCCCCTACACGGCCATCGCCACCGGGGATCCCGACTTCCCGGTCCTCGTCTACGTGTATGAGGATCGCCCCCAGGCAGCATGGACACGGAACCGACAAGAGGGGCGGGAGGAGGACCTATGGGTTCGCATCCAGCTCCAGGGTGGAGAAGTAAGGCGATCCGTTGCAGGCGTGGTTTACGATGCGAAGGCCCGTCGCTGGGTTCGGATCGCCTACAAGCTCCCCCTGCCGCCCCGGGATATCCACGCCGCGCCGGCGAGCTCGGCGGAGGACCTGGCGAAACTGTTCGGATTGCCCCTCTGGCGGCGCTCGGAACTGCTGGCCCGCTTCGGCCTGGAGGAGATCTTCCCGGAGACGATCAACCCCTCCACCGTGAAACCCATCGGCACCCTCATCATCCGCCCGGAAGGGTCAGAGGCCCGGAGGTGAGTAATGGGGACACGGTGGATTGCAATGCTTCCAGTCCTTCTGCTGTTGTTCGGGTGGACAGCAAGTCATCCGGCTCCCGCCGCCGCCCAAAGCGGGGATCAGTGCGAAGATGATGCCTGCAGATTCATCCTCGAGGTGCGTCAGACGCAGGACTTGGGGGCTTCGGGGCGGGAGGCGCGGCGGTGCACCGGGACCACCCGCATCGGGGTGATCCTTCCCGGCTCCGGGCCCAATTCCTGCGTCGAGGCCCAGGCGGAGATCGACTGCGCCGGCCACGTCCAGATCACCCACCGCTTCGGCGAAGGCCCCGACTTCTGCCCCACCGCCAACGTCGCCTGGAAAACCTACTGTCTGGAGAACCCCACCCTGGGCTCCGGCGTCGGGGACAGCGCCGGCGCCTGCGCCTGGCGGGACTACTACGGCCAGACCATCCGCCTGAAGGTCCAGGTCCCACCCCACCGCTTCCGGGTCACCCCCTACCCCGTCGGCTTCGTCGCCCGGGAGGACCCCTGGGGGGTCTTCCACCCCACCGCCCGCCTGGTCTGGGAGGAGCCCCCCTGGCCCCAATATGCCGACTCCGGCTGGCGCCTGTGGACCTGGGGCGGAAGCCGTGGCCCCGGCGCCGCCCTCTTCCCCTGCGGGATGCGCGAGGCGGAACTGCTGGCCCACCAGGTCCCCGCCGGCACCGCCTGCCTGCGCCTCCAGCTCTGGACCGCCCCCGGCGGCTTCCGGAAGGACGCCAGCGGGATGATGGAGGCCGTCCTCCTGCCCGGTCTCCTGCAGTTCCCCGCCGCCGGCCTGAACGCCGAGGTGGCCCCCGGACGGGAGATCGCGATCAACTTCCCCTACGCCTCCCATCCGGCCACCGGCCAGGTGAGCGAGGTGGCCTTCGGGGATCGAGTGCTGCCCGCCTTCAACGGCTACTTCCAGCGGGGATGGCCCGTGCGCCTGCGGGTCGACAAAAAGACCGTGCGGGACGTCACCGGAACCCGCACGATCTGCGAGTCCCTGCCTCGGGCGCGGTGGGGGGAGATGGACTGCTGGACCGATCCGCCGGTCGTGGCCCCGGGCCGAAGGCGGACGGAGACCTACGTGGCTCGAAAGGAGTGGGTTCTGGAGGAGGCGCGGGATGGGGTCCTGGATCTGACCCTGGAGCCCTTCGGTCGGCCCTATGCGCATCTGCATCCGGATCGGGGGCAGGTGCAGGGGCCGGAGGGGGAGGTCTGGTGGATCCCCCTGGTGTGGCGGGGGAACATCCCCTGGCTGTATCTGCCCCTGGCGGTGCGGGAGGGGCAGGGGGTCGTCTGCTCCGACCCCACCTGCGGCGGCTACCTGAACCGCAACACGCCCTGAGCCCACCCTGCAGGAGGAACCCGATGCGCCGCTGGATTCCAGGGATCCTGATCCTCAGCCTGACCGCCTGTATGCATTCCGCCGCGCCCATCACGCCGGTGCGGACCGCGACGCCGACGATCGTCACGGGCCCCCTCGGAACGCAACCGGCGCGGACCCCCTCCCCTATGCCGACCCCCATTCCGGCGACGGCCACTCCCACTGCCACCCGTCCGCTCACCCGCACGCCGACCGCGACCCCTCGGCCCACCCGCCTCCCTTCCGCTCCTCCGCCCTCCTCCGGATCCCAGAGGCCCCAGCCGCTTCCGGAGGGTTTTCAGACCGAGGGGAACTGGATCGCGGTGTTCCACCCCCGCCTCGAACGCCAGACATGGTCGGAGGGAGCGGTCTGGTTGACGGACGGTCAGCGCTGGATCGGGCCGTGGCCTTCGGATCTCACGATGCCCTTCTGGACGCTCTGGAACGGACGCCTGCATTTCTGTTATTGGCGGGACGGCGAATGGTTCGCAGAGCTGGGCACCGCCAAGGCCCCTCCGATCTGCGTCGAGGCCCCGGACGCGCTGGCGATCCGAAAGGATCGCATCGGGCCTGGGAAAAAAGGGATCTACGGCCTGAAACCATGCGGGAGCCAGGGGGAACTCTGCGCTCAAATACTGCCGGACAAGAGGCTCTCTCCTCCCCTGTGCTTTCCGATCCCGGAATCGGTGCTCCAGAACCAGGCGAAGGTCTATGACCAGGTCCATGCGGAGGGATGCCTTTCACCGGATCAACAACACGCCCTGATCGTTGTTTATCGCGACGGAGGGCCTATGCCCGAAGGAGAGGAGCTTTTCCGGAAAGCGGTTTCGGATTTCACGCCCCCACCCCTCGCGTTCCCAGGCGGCCTTTACCGGGTCGATCTCCGCTCCGGGAAAGTCCTGACCGCTCCGACGAACGCGCCCGGGTGGCCGGATCAGCAGGCCCTGGCCCACGCCCTGGCCGAGCAGGGACGCTTCCCGGTCGCCTTCCTTCCGTTCCTGCGTAGCGCGCTGGGACCCACCGCGGATGGTCTGGAGTGTTCCCCGGATGGGCAGTTCGCCCTGGCGACACAGGCCCTCTGGCTTCCACCGGAGGACGTTTATCTTCCCGCAGATGTGCGGCGCTACCCGGAGCTTTTCGACCACGACTTCCAGCCTCCCCGGTATGCCACCCTCTGGTGGATGTGGGTGATCCGGATCGATGATGGAACAGGCTATCCGATCACTCTCCTGGAGGACCTGTTCAACACGGAGCTCTCTCGCGCGATCGCCAACTGGATTCCGTTTTATATGCTTCCCGGGGATATGCCGCAGGTCCCCTTGCCGCCTCGCGCTCCGGAGCATCCATCCCCGTGGGAAGCTCCTTGAGGGGAAAGGCGCATGCCCTTGCTTCGCTTAGGGGGAACCTGAGGCGCCGCCGATGGAGTCCGGGGAGCCGGGCCCTGCATGCGCCCCACGGTCCGTCTGCGTCCATCCCGACGGCTCCCTTCGCCCGGACCGCAATGCCCAGGATAGCCGCTCCCACCTGAACGACCCTGGCCGACGGCCGACCTGTGCCGGAGGGGGACCATGAACGCTTCGGAAGGGTGGACTGCGCGGATGCCGGATTTGCGGGGGGCGCCCCTGTTCCTGCCCGCCCTGGCCTGGCTCGTGGGACTCCTCCTCGCCCGCGCCCTCCCATCCGGCGAGGATCTCTTCCCGCGCTGGACGTTGTTTTTCCTGATCTGGGCCCTTCCGGCCATCGCGGCATTGGGGCTCGGCGTTCCCCACGCCGGAAACCGGCGCCTCCCCCTCCTCTGCCTGATCGCCCTCCTCGGCGCGGTCCGGGGAACCCTGCGGCCCACCCCGGACCTGCCGCCCGCCCTCGCCGCGGCGATGGCGGAGGGCGCCGAGGTCACCGTGGAAGGGATCGTGGTGGACGACCCTGCCGGACGCGGAGCCGGATCCCGCTTTCGCCTCCGGCCGGAAGGGGGCACAGCCCTGCTGCAAGTGGATCTGGAGGAAGGCCGTCCTCGCTACGGGGATCGCCTCCGCCTGACCGGCCGCATCCGTCCCCCCGAGGTCCGGCCGGAGGTGGACATGCGCGAGGTCCTGGCCCGTCAGGGAGTGCTCGGGCAGCTGCAGGCCCGAGCGTGGACCCGGGTGCGGGCCGGCGAGGGCAGTCCTCTGCTCCGCGGGCTCTACGCCGCCCGGGGCTTCCTCCGGGACCGCCTGCGGGGGCTGCTGCCGGACCCGGAGGCCGGGCTGCTCATCGGCATCCTCCTGGGGGATGAAAGCGGGATCCCCTGGACGGTGGAGCAGGCCTTCGCCCGCTCCGGCCTCAGCCACATCGTCGCCATCTCCGGCTACAACATCACGCTGCTCACCGCCCTCGCCCTGGCCCTCTTCACCCGGCTGCTGGGCCGGCGGGCTGCCCTCTGGGCGACCCTCCTCCTGATCCCCCTCTACACCCTCTTCGTCGGCGCCTCGGCCTCCGTGGTGCGGGCGGCCCTCATGGGGGCGCTCACCCTGATCGCCCTGATGCTGGGCCGCAGCAACGACGCCCTCAACGCCCTCAGCCTCTCCGCCTTCGCCATGACCCTGTGGGATCCTCTGGCCCTGGACGATGTGGGCTTCCAGCTGAGCTTCGCCGCCACCCTGGGCCTGCTCTTCCTCGCCCCGCCCCTGGAGGGATGGGCGCGTGAAGGGACGGCCCGGCTCCTGCGGGATCCCGAAGCCGGCGCCCTGGTGGAGGCCGTCCGCGAGGCCCTGCTGGTCTCCCTGGCCGCCCAGATCGCCACCGCCCCTCTGATGCTCTATCATTTCCGGGAGCTTTCTCTCATCGCCCCCCTGGCCAACCTTCTGGTCCTGCCCGTGCAGCCCTTCCTGATGGCTTTCGGGATCGCTGCCGCCCTCGGCGCGGCGACCCTCGGACCGCTGGCCGCCCCGCTGGGCTGGGCGGTCTGGTGGCCCCTGGCCTGGACCATCCGCGTCGCCGATCTCACGGCGCGCTGGCCCCTCGCCACCCTTCGCGTCGCCCCGGGCTACCTGGAAGGGATGTTGCTGTTCTACGGCGGAGCCCTGAGCGCCCTCCTCCTGCGGGCCTACGGCCTCTCCTTTCAGGAGGCGATCCTCCGCCTTCGGCCGCATCAGCCGGCCCTGCGCGCCCTGGGATTGATCGGCGCCCTGGGGGCCATCGCCTTCACCTACCTCCCGGACCATCGGGCGAAGCTGGTGCTGTTCGAGGGCGGGGATCTCCTCCTGGTCGAAAGCCCGGAGGGCCATCGGGCGCTGTGGCTGTGGGGGATCCGCGAAGCCTCCCTGGCCGGGCTGGGGCGCTGGTTGGGCCCCTTCGACCCCCATCTGGATCTCCTGATCCTCGAGGGTTCCGCAAAGCCGGGGCCCTCCGGCGCGCTGCGATCGCGCTATCCGGTCCGTCAGATCCTGGGGGAAGAAGCCCCGCTCCCAACCGGCCTGCGGATCGAGATGGGTTCCCTCATCCTGGAGAACCGGGAGGACGGATGGCTGCTCCAGATCGGAAGCCAGCGGGTCCTGATCGCCCGCCGCCGCCCGAACGGAGAGGTCCCCCGGGTGGACCTGGTGGTCTACCGGGGCGACGAGCGCGCCGGGTTGGCCATCGCGCAAGGATGGCAGGCGTGGGGGCTCCTGGTCGGGGGATCGCCCGCCGGTGGGGCCGCCGGGGCGGTCTCCGGCCCGCGCCAGCTCCGGCATGCCGGAGGCCGGGAGTGGGTCGCCGCCTGGACCGATGGAAGGGTGTGGTGGTTCGGATCCGGGCGGTGAGCTCAGATCCCTTCCCGCATCCGGTAGAGGGGGCCCTCCCGGGGCCAGCGATGGCCCTCCGGGCAGACCACCGCCGTCTCCTCCTCGCGGGCCGGCCGGCGGCAGAGGGGGCAGCGCCAGAGTCCCTCTTCGGTGGGGCGCGCGCCGGACCCGGCTTCCGCCCGGATGAAAAGGCTGGGGGTCAGCTTCCAGAGGGCCCCGATCCCCTGCACCCATCCGTCCATCCTGGCCAGCGCGGGCGCGGGGATCAGGCGTTTCAACCACGGATGTCGGAAATGGGACACCGCCCGCTCCCGCTGGATCCGGAAGCCCGCCTCCTCCAGCCGGGCGCGCATCCAGGCTGGATGAAAATCGAAATGCAACGGGGCGAACTCCACCGGCTCCGGTGAGAACGGCGACCAGGATTGGGCGCCGACCACATAACGGAGGATGGCCTTCAGGTTCCGCTTGTTCGCGAACTCCAGGATGAAAACCCCGCCCGGCCGCAGGACCTCGTGGATCTCCCGCAACGCCCGGGGCACATCCCGGACGTGATGGATCACCCGGACCATGACGATGGTGTCGAAGGATCCGGGTATGAAAGGCAGGCGGTAGAGGTCGCCGATCACGAAGCGGAACCGTGGATCATGGCCCCAGCGCCGCCGGGCCGCTTCGACCTGCGATCGCGCGTAGTCCAGAAGGTAAACTTCCTCGTAGCCTGCGTAAAGATCGGCGAGGCGCCCGAAGCCCGCGCCGATCTCCACCAGGCGTCGGCCCCGTGGCGGCAACAGGGCGCGCAGCGCGATCCGCTCCGCCAGGTCCTCATACGCCCGGCCTGCCCGCCAGAAGGCCTCGTAATCGGTCTCCTCGTAATCACAGATCGGAGGGAGAGCCGGCGCATCCGACATCCTCGATCCTCCCCCTGCTTTATCCCCTCAGCAGACGCCAGCCCAAAAGCCCGAGCCCGGCCAGTCCGCTGAGCCACAGAATCGCGTGATCCCACAGCGAACCGGTCCGCCATCGGGCCAGGCGCAGACGCGCGCCGGTGAGCGGCCAGAGCCACGGGATGCCCTGGGGCGTGAGGGCGTCCAGCAACAGGTGGGAGAGATAGCCTCCCGCCCATGCCCCGACCAGCCCGGGATCCGGCAGGAGCAGCGCGCCCAGCCCGCTCCAGAGGCCCGCCATGGCCAGCGAATGCGTGGGGCCCCGATGGGGCAAGCGGACCAGCGCCCACAGCAGGAAGCCGGCGCCCAGGCCTGCGCCCGCCACCTCCGGAGAACGCAGGAGATAGCCTCCCAGCGCCCCGCCGGCGATGGCCAGCGCGCCCAGCGCCCGCGCTCCCCGCCCCACCGAGCCGACATCGAGATCCACATCCGGGACGGCGCCGGCAAAGGCGCCCAGGGCACCCCCCAGCGGCCCACCCACCCAAAAGCCCCAGACAGTCCCCACGACGATATGCGTGCGCAACCGCATCTGGTCGTTGATCTCCCCATCGTGATCGGAGCGACCTCCGCCGCAACCCTCACGCCCTCGAAGACGAGTGTTCGGGGCTAAAGCGATTTTGTAGGAGCGGCTTCAGCCGCGACCTTGCATCATCGAGAACCCAACGGTTCGAAGTTGTCAGAACCGCTTCCGCTGCGACCCTTGCGTCGTCGAGGGCAGAAAGTTCGGGGCTAAAGCCCCTCCTACAAAAACCAATGCTTTGGTAAAAACGGCTTCCGCCGCGACCTTCCCCGCTCCGAAAGCGGCATTCGTGTATCCGCGGATCGGATTCGTGGACGGCTCCCTTCTTCGCAGGAGCGGCTTTCGCCGCGACGGAAGGTCGGATCCGAGGCCCTCCCGCAGCCGTGAAGACCTTCCTAAGCGCGGGAATCTGAACGTAGATCGGCTTCCTTCGGCCCGTTGAGAAGGACCTCTCCCAATCGGCGCAGGCCAACCGCTGGCCGAAGGCGCTCCGCTCCTCACGGCCCCGGGATCAGATCCAGCAGCGCCTTGAGATCCTTGAGCAGCAACAGCAGCTTCCCCACCACCGGGTCCAGCCCCGAGGCCCCCAGCGCGATATCCACCGGCTGATCGAAGTTCACCGGGATCTGGGTGCGGACCGGGACGGTCATGTTCAACCGGACCGGAAGGCGGGTCCCCGGGGGCAGATGGATGAACACCGTCCCGTTGATCGTGCCCCCGCCCCCCGGCAACTGGAACGTCGCCGCCGTGGTGATCGGCACGGGCGCCAGGGTCACCACCACCGTGTCCTGCTGCACCGGGAGCTCAAAGGCCACCGGGACCGACTGGCGGATCGGGATGGTGGTGGAGATCCGCGTATCCCCCAGATCCTGGACGATGGCCTCCAGGCGGGCGACCGTCCCGTTGACGGCGGATTTCAGGGAGGCCAGCTGCATGTAAAGCAGCCCCAGGGCGATCACCAGGATCAGGTTGACGGTAAACGAGAAAAGGATCGCGATGGTCTGGAAGGCCCGCCACATCCGTCGCAGGAACTCCATAGACGTCTCCTGAAAAAGGGATCCCATGCCGGCGATCACCGGGAGTTCGGATCCGGCTCCACCTCCACCTGCACCCCCTGGGGCTCCACGTCGACCACCCAGGTGCGGGCCGGGAAGCCCGCCTCCTCGAAGGCGGCGGCCATGGCGGCCGCGATGGCCTCATGGCCCTCGGGGGCGAAGGCCGCCAGCGCCGGGCCGGATCCGCTGATGCACACCGCCGCAGCCCCGGCCGCCCGCGCCGCCTGAACCGCCTGCGCGTAGCCGGGGATCAGACGCGCCCGATAGGGTTCGTGCACCCGATCCCGCATCGCCCGCCCCAGCAACCTCCAGTCCCCCTCCCGGAATGCATGCACCAGCAGGGCCACATGCCCGATCTGCGCCACCACATCCGACAGGGGAAACTGAGCGGGGAGCAGGCGGCGGGCCATCTCGGTGGAGACCTGGACAGCCGGGAGGGCCAGGGCCACCCGCATCGGGGGGATCGACACCCGGGCCGCGATCAGGCCTTCCTCATCCCGGGTCACCAGCGTCAGGCCTCCGAGCAGGGCCGGCGCCACGTTGTCCGGATGGCCCTCCAGGGCCGTGGCCGGCTCCAGCAGCTCCTCCCACGGTCCCCTCCGACCCAGCCAGGCCGCGGCCAGAGCCAGCCCGCCCACCACGGCGGCCGCGCTGGAGCCCAGCCCGGACATCAGGGGGATCCGGTTGCGACAGCGCAGCCGCATAGGGGGCAACCTCATCCCCGCTTGCTCGAACAGCGCCGCCGCGCTGCGCACCACCCGGTTCGTCGCATCCCGTGGGAGGACGTCGGCCCCTTCCCCTTCCAGGACGACCTCCAGCGCCGGGGCCGGCTCCGCCTCGATCTCGTTATACAGGCGGACGGCCAGCCCCATCGCGTCGAACCCCGGGCCCAGGTTGGCGATCGTCGCGGGCACCCGCACCCGGATCCGCATGCCACCTCCCATGGCGGAGAGCTCGAACGGTTCCCGTAGGATATCCGAAGGTCCGGCCGCATGCCAGCCGGCGGATCTTCTTTTCATCAGCCCCGCTCGGCCTCCGCGATGGCGCGGAAGCGTTCCCAAACGATGGGCGCATGCGCCCGGGCCTCGGCGGCGATCCGCTCCTCGTCGAGGGTGAGCAGCTGCCGATCCTTCATCAGGACCCGCCCTCCGCAGATCGTCGTGGTGACATGGGAGCCGTCGATCCCGAAGATCAGATGCCAGGGGAGGTTCTCCGCCGTCAGCGGCGTGTAAGGCCGGTAATCCAGGAGGATGAGGTCCGCATAGGCGCCGGGGGCGATGACCCCCAAAGGATGCGGCCAGAAGAGAGCGGCGATGCGAGCGTTCTCCCGATAGGCCATGGCCAGCACCTCCTCCGCTCCCATCGCCCGCGGGTCCCGGGCGTGAACCTTGTGCACCAGGTAGGCGGTCTTCATCTCCGCGAACATGTTGTTGGAGAACCCGTCGTTGCCCAGCCCGACCGTCACCCCGGCGGCCCGCATCGCGCCCACCGGCGCCACTCCGACGGCGTTGTTCATGTTCGAACGGGGCTGATGGCTCACCTTGCTCCGGGTGCGGGCCAGAAGGTCGATCTCCCTTGTGTCGACGTGCACGCAGTGCGCGCACAGGGTTTGGGGGCCCAGCACCCCCTCCCGCGCCAGCCGCTCCACCGTGCGGACCCCATAGATCGTCAGGCTGTGGCCCTCGTCGGCCGCGTCCTCCGCCACGTGGATGTGGAAGCCGACCCCCAGGGCCTGGGCCTCGGCCACGGCCTGCGCCATGGTCTCCGGGCCCACAGTGAAGGAGGCGTGGAGCCCGAAGGAGGCCGCCAGCAAGTCTCCCCGGGGATCCCCCGTCGCCCGCCATCTCTGGACCTGGCGGATGAACCGCGCGTTCTCCCGGATCCCGGCCCGCGCCCCTTCCGGGCCGTTGCGATCGGTGACCTCATAGCACAGGCAGGCCCGCAGGCCGGCTTCCGCCACAGCCTCCGCAAGGATGTCCAGCGAGCCATCGATGCACGAGGGGCTGGCGTGATGATCGATCAGGGTGGTCGTGCCGTGGCGGATGGCGTCGATCAGGCAGACCAGGGCCGAGAGGCGCACCGCCTTCTCATCCAGGGCGCGGTCCAGCCGCCACCACAGGCGACGCAGGATGTGAGGGAAGTTCCCCGGGGGCTCGTCGTGCAGGGGCATGCCCCGGGCGAAGGCCCCGTAAAAATGCGTGTGGGCGCAGATGCTGCCCGGGAGGACCAGCTGTCCCCTCGCGTTCAGGACCTCCGCCTCGGGGTAGCGCGCCCGCACCTCCGCCGTGGGCCCTACCATCGCGATCCGATCCCCCTCCACCGCCACCGCTCCGTCCTCGATCACCCGGGGCGGATCCTCCATCGTGCACACGATGCCATGCGCAATCAGCCACGCCATCCCAGCCTCCTGTGGAGTGGAATCCTCCCTGGGGAAGGGCTTTCGCCCTGAACCCCTGTTTTCGATGCCGCAGAGATCGCAGCGAAAGCCGCTCCTGCAAGAGGAGAGTCATCCACGAATGCCGCCTTCGGAGCGAAGGAAGTCGCGCCGGAAGCCGCTCTGACAACTCCGAACCGCCGGATTTTCGATGAGGCAAAGGGTCGCGGCTAAAGCCGCTCCTACCAAAACGACATCGTTCTTTTTGTAGGAGGGGGCTTTAGCCCCGAACCTCCGCCTTCGATGAGGCAAGGGTTGCGGCGAAAGTCACCCTTACAACCCAGAACCCCCGTCCTCGATGACGCAAGGGTCGCGGCGAAAGCCGCTCCTACCAAAACGACATCGTTCTTTTTGTAGGAGGGGCTTTAGCCCCGAACCTCTGCCTTCGATGACGCAAGGGTTGCGGCGAAAGCCGCCTTTACAACCCAGAACCCCCGTCTTCGATGACGCAAGGGTCGCGGCGAAAGCCGCTCCTCCGGAAGGGGAAGCCGGCCAACGAATGCGGCCCTGGCGGTCTCCGCCCATCGATTCGTGTATGCATGTCCCCCTTCGCGGACGGCCCGTCCTCTTGCCCAAACCGCCCGCGGCGGAGGCGGTTCCTGCATTCCCAACCCCACAAGGCATTGCGCCAAAGTTGCTTTTTCCACAAGTTTACACTACAACAAAACCGATCCCGGGGCATTGACCTGAACGCGAGGACGGACGGGATGGCCAGAGAGCCGGTGGCGATTAAAGGCGTGGGGGATGCGTTGTGGTTTTCCTTCGGGCCGGAGCCATGGCCCGAGGCCCTGCGGGCGCTGGAGGCCCGGCTGTCGGCCAACCCCAGCTTCTTCGTCGGCGGCCGGGCGGTCCTCGCCTTAGGGGATCGGATCCTGGAGGAAGCGGACCTGCTGGCCGCCCTGGCCTTGCTGAACCGCTTCGGCCTCACCCTGACCGGCATATGGACGGAGCATCCAGTCACGCAGGCCCTGGTGCGACGGCTGGGGCTGCCCCTCCAGAGCCCCCCGGCCCCGGAGCGCGCCCCTGAAACCCGGGAGCTCCCCCTGGAGCCGGCGTGGGTGGTCCGCCGGACCCTGCGGGCGGGCCACTATCTGCAGGTGGAAGGGCATCTCTGCGTGATCGGGGATGTGAATCCGGGGGCGGAGGTCGCCGCCACCGGCGACATCGTGATCTGGGGACGCTTGCTGGGAACGGCCCACGCCGGCTGTGAGGGGAACGATGAGGCGGCGGTCTACGCCCTGGAGCTCCGCCCGGTCCAGCTGCGCATCGGGCGTTACATCGCCCGCTCGCCGGAGGAGCCCCGACGGCCCATCCCCGAGCAAGCGGTGGTTCAGGAGGGCCGGATTGTGGTGGAGCCATGGCGTCCCTTATCGTGGATGGAACGATGGTTCGGGCGCTTTCTGTAAACCGGAGGAGTTCCCTCTCCCTCCGCATGGGTGAAACGGGAGGTTCGCCATGAGCGCGCAGGTGATCACGGTCACCTCTGGCAAGGGCGGGGTGGGCAAGACGACGGTGACGGCGAACGTGGGGATGGCCCTGGCCCTGGCCGGCAAGAAGGTGGTGTGCATCGACGCGGACATCGGCTTGAGAAACCTGGATGTGGTCCTGGGGCTGGAGAACCGCATCGTCTACGACATCGTCCACGTGGTGGAAGGCCGCTGCCGCACCCGTCAGGCCCTCATCCGCGACAAGCGGGTCCCCGACCTCTACCTGATGCCCGCCGCTCAGAGCCGGGACAAATCGGCCGTCAGGCCGGAGGACATGGTCCGCATCTGCGAGGAGCTGCGGCCCGACTTCGATTACATCCTCATCGATTCCGCCGCCGGCATCGAGGAGGGCTTCCGCACCGCCCTGGCCCCCGCCGATCTCATCCTCCTGGTCACCAACCCGGAGGTGGCCGCGGTGCGGGATGCGGACCGCGTGATCGGGCTGGTGGAGGCCATGGGCAAGCCGACCCCCAAGCTCATCGTCAACCGCCTGAAGCCGGACATGGTCCGCCGGGGCGACATGCTGGACACCTCGGACGTGCTGGAGATCCTGGCCATCGAGCTGCTGGGGGTGATCCCGGAGGACGAACAGGTCGTCGTCGCCACCAACCGGGGGACCCCTGTGGTGCTGGAGGAGCGGTCGCCGGCGGGCCAGGCCTTCCGGGCCATCGCCCGGCGCCTGATGGGGGAGAACGTTCCTCTCTTCCCCTCTGAGGATGGGCATGGGGTTCTGAGCTGGTTGCGCCGGCTGGTGCGCAGCGGAGGTGGCCGATGAGCTGGCTGGATCGACTGCGAGGGCAGCCCTCGCCCCGGGAGACCGCCAAGCAGCGCCTGCAGGTGATCCTGGTTCACGACCGCAGCGACCTCTCCCCGGGGTTGCTGGAGGTCATCAAGGACGAGATCATCGCCGTCCTCTCCCGCCACGTGCCCATCGTCGCTGAAGAGGTGCGGGTGACCGTGACCCAGGACGCCCGGGAGTGCCGCCTGGTGGCGGACATCCCGCTGGGGAACCGGCAGAGCCGATCATGATCGGGTGGCTGCAGGAACGTCTGGGGGAATGGCGCCGCTTCGACGTCGGGCTGCTCCTGGGGGTGATGGCCCTGATGGCCATCAGCATCCCGACCATCGCCAGCGCCGTGCTGCGCTCCCCGGATCTCGCGGACGCCCCCCGGCGGCAGGTGACCTTCGCCCTGATCGGGATCGTCCTCATCCTCGCCACATCCTCGGTGAACTACCGGATTTGGGGAACCTTCCACCAGGGGCTCTATCTGCTCCTCGTCGGCCTGCTGCTGCTCGCCCTGATCGCCGGCCGCAGCCAGATCGCGCCGGTCCGCCGCTGGCTGGAGGTGGCCTCGGTGAACATCCAGCCGGCGGAGCTGGCCAAGCTCCTCCTGATCCTCAGCCTGGGCCGCTTCCTGGCGGACCGTGAGGAACAGCTGGACTCCTTTCGAACGGTGCTGCTGGCCTTCGGCTATCTCCTGCTGCCGGCGGCGTTGATCTTCCTCCAGCCCAATCTGAGCACGGCGGTGGTGCTCGTCGTCATCGGGCTGGCCATGCTGTTCGTGTGGGGGATCCGCCCCCGGCATCTCCTGGCCGTGGGCCTCCTGAGCCTCCCCCTGGCCCTTGGGGCGTGGACGATGATGCTGCCTTACATGCGCGGGCGCCTGCTGCACTTCCTGGGCCTGCAGCCGGATCCGAACACCGCCTACAACCTCACCCAGGCCCTGATCACCATCGGCAGCGGGGGGCTGTGGGGGACCGGCTGGGGGCAGAGCCCCCAGAACGTCTGGGGCTTCCTGCGGGTCCGCCACACGGACTTCCTCTTCGCCGTCCTGGCGGGTGAGTTCGGCCTGGTGGGGGCCCTGGGGGTCATCGCCCTTTACCTGTGGGTCCTCGGACGCATCCTTCAGATCGCCTGGACGGCCGAGGACACCTACGGTCGGCTGATCGCCGTCGGGGTGGGGACCTGGATCGCCTTCCAGGCCCTGGCCAACATCGGGATGAACGTGGGGCTGACGCCGGTGGCCGGCCTCCCCCTCCCCTTCCTGAGCTACGGCGGGAGCGCCCTTCTCTCCCTGTGCCTCGGGATCGGCCTCGTCCAGAGCGTGCGGATCCACCGGATGGCCTTCTCGATACGCGGGTGAATCCCTCCCGGAAAGAGGTCGCCCTCTCTCCGGCGTGCTAAAATGTTAAAGAAAACCGTGGATCGGGCGATCCGCGCAGGGAACATCCCGCCAAGCGCCCGCTGAGGCTCATCCTCGCCCTCCCAGGATGCTTTCCCCGCACGGGCCGAGCGCCGACGGAAAAAACGAACCTCCGGAAGGCGATCCGGGCCTTCCCGGCCCCATCCCGCGATTTGAGTTAAATTAAGAGGCGGAAATCATCGACCCCCGGTTTGGGGAGGGAGCATGCCTGCCCGGCATATGGACTGGTTCCGACAGGCGGAGCGGGACCTGGAGCAGGCGGAGGATTCGATGCGGGCGGGCCGTCACGAGTGGGCGTGCTTCGCGGCCCATCAGGCGGCGGAGAAAGCGGTGAAGGCCCTTCATCTCTACTTCGGACAGGAGGCCTGGGGACATGTCATCGCCCGACTGCTCCGTGAGCTCCCCTCCTCCCTTCAGGTCCCGCCCCTTTTGATCGAAAGGGCGCGCGTGCTGGACGGCTATTACATCCCTCCCCGCTATCCGAACAGCCATCCGGAGGGCGCGCCCTTTGAACATTACGGGCCCCTTCAGAGCGAGGAGGCCATCCGCTATGCCCGTGAAATCCTTGAGTTCGTCCGTGCGCACCTGGCCTGACGCCCGGGAGGTGGAGGCGGCGGTGCGAGACTGGAGCCGTCGGATCGCCGCCGCCAATCCCGAGGTCCTCCGGGTGGGCTACTTCGGCTCCTACGCCCGGGGCGACTGGGGGGTGGGCAGCGATCTGGACATCGTGATCGTCGTGACGCGCTCCGACCAGCCATTCATCTCCCGGGCTGCCCGGTGGCCCATCGAGGAGCTGCCCGTGCCCGCCGACGTCCTGGTCTACACCCGGGAGGAATGGGAGCGCATCGATCCAGACAGCCGCTTCGGCCGCATCCTCCGGGAGGAAGTCCGGTGGGTGTGGGAACGGGAGAAAGCCACCCCGGAAGGATCCTCGCCGGAGACGCTGGGTTCGGATCCTCAAGCATCAGGAGGTGACCGGTGGAGTTCGAGCCGGTGATCGGCCTGGAGATCCACGCGGAGCTGCAGACCCGCTCCAAGATGTTCTGCGCGTGCCCGGTGGTGGACAGCACCACGGCGGAGCCGAACCGCTACGTCTGCCCGGTCTGCGCCGGGATGCCCGGGACGCTCCCCGTCCCCAACCAGCGGGCCATCGAGTGGACCATCCTCACCGGCCTGGCCCTGAACTGCGAGATCGCCGAATACAGCCTGTTCTACCGGAAGAACTATTTCTACCCGGACCTCCCCTCCGAGTATCAGCGCTCCATGTATGATTACCCCCTCTGTCTGAACGGCTATCTGGAGATCGACACGCCGGAGGGGACGAAGCGGGTGCGCATCCGTCGGGTTCACATCGAGGAGGACACCGGGAAGCTCCTTCACGTAGGCGGCGCCACCCTGGTGGACTTCAACCGCGCCGGCGTCCCCCTGATGGAGATCGTCACCGAGCCCGATATGCACTCGGTGGAGGAGGTCAAGGCCTTCGCCATCGCCCTGCGCACGCTGCTCCGCTACCTCCGGGTGAACTCGGGGGACATGGAGAAGGGCGTCATCCGCTTCGAGGCCAACGTCTCGGTGCGCCCGAAAGGGGAGACGCGGCTGGGGACGCGGACCGAGATCAAGAACCTGAACAGCTTCCGGGCCCTGGTGCGGGCGGTGGAATACGAGATCCGGCGTCAGATCGAGATCGTGCGCGCCGGCGGGCAGGTGGAGCAGGAGACCATGGGCTGGGACGAGGCCCGCGGGGTCACCGTCCCCCAGCGCGGCAAGGAGCACGCCCACGATTACCGCTACTTCCCCGAGCCGGACATCCCCCCGCTGGCGATCTCCCGGGAGTGGGTGGAGCGGATCCGCTCCATGCTCCCGGAGCTGCCCCGGGCACGCCGGGAACGCTTCGAACGGGAATACGGACTCACCCGCTACGAGGCCGACCTGCTCACCGAGGATCACGCCGTGGCGGATTACTTTGAGGAGGCTGTGCGCCATGCCCGCCAGGGAGATCCTCCCCTCGAGCCCCGGACCCTGGCGACCTGGATCACCGGCGAGCTCTTCCGCCTGATGAACGAGGCGGGCGTGGAGATCGGGGACGTGCGCGTCCCTCCCACCGCCCTGGTGGACCTGATCCGCATGGTCCAGCGGGGGGAGATCAACCTGAACACGGGGAAGATGGTCCTTCGGGAGGCCTTTGAGACCGGCGAGGCCCCTCGTCGGATCGTGGAAGCCAGGGGGCTCACCCAAATCCGGGATGTGGAAGCCCTGCGGGCGATCGTCCTCCGGGTCATTGAGGAGAACCCGCGGGAGGTGGAGAGCTACCTGCGGGGCAAGGAGGGCGTGCTGAAGTGGTTCGTCGGCCAGGTGATGCGCGCCACCCGCGGCCAGGCCGACCCCCAGCGGGTCAACGAGCTGGTCCGCGAAGCCCTGGAGGCGCGCCGGTCCGCAGGACCTTCTTAGCGTCCATCCTCCGGCAGGAGGGGGATTCCGCCCGGAGCCCTGCTCTCGATCACGCAAAGGGCCGGGGCGAAGGCTGCTCCGGCAACCCCGAGCCCCTGGCTCTCGATGACGCGAAGGTCGCGGCGAAAGCTGCTCCTACGAAAAATCCGTTTCTGTAGGAGGGGCTTTAGCCCCGAACTTTCTGTCTTCGATGACGTAGGGGTCGCGGTAAAGACTGCTTCGTCGATCCCGAGCCCCTGGTTCTCGATGATGCGAAGGTCGCGGCGAAAGCCGCTCCTACAAAAAGATGGTTTTTGTAGGAGGGGCTTTAGCCCCGAACCTCTCGTCTTCGATGACGCAGGGTTGCGACGGAAGCCGCTCCGGCAACTCCCAACCTCTGGTTTTCGACGACGCAAAGGTCGCGGCTGAAGCCGCTCCTACAAAAAGACGGTTTCTGTAGGAGGGGCTTTAGCCCCGAACTTTCTGTCTTTGACGACGCAAGGGTCACAGCTGAAGCGGCTCTGATAACTTCGAACCCCTGGATTTTCGATGACGCGAAGGTCGCGGCTGAAGCCGCTCCTACGGGAAAATCATTTTTGCAGGAGGGGCTTTCGCCCCGAACACCCGTCTTCGATGAGGCAAAGGGTCACAGCGAAGGCTGCTCCGGCAACCCCGAGC
The DNA here is from genome assembly GCF_018771565.1 of Thermoflexus hugenholtzii. NCBI lineage: Bacteria > Bacillati > Chloroflexota > Thermoflexia > Thermoflexales > Thermoflexaceae > Thermoflexus > Thermoflexus hugenholtzii. The sequence continues at coordinate 1,858,131 of NZ_CP076326.1, forward strand.
CCCTGGTTCTCGATGACGCGAAGGGTCGCGGCGGAAGCCGCTCCGGCACATCCATCGATCCTTCGGTGAAGAACACATCGAGAAACAACCTGGCATCCCGGGCCGGCGCCTCCGACTCGCACGCTTGCCTGCGGATGTCCGAGCCCCACCGCATCCCCTACAATAGAGACGCGCGATCGCCGTTCGGATCCGGAGGACGCTCCACATCCTGCCCGGGAGGTTGGGATGGCCTGGCGGCGAGGGGGTCGTTTCGAAGGGAGACAGCTGGAGATCGACTGGGCGCGGCTCCCCTATGAGCGGTGGCTTCGGTGGGGACTGGGGCTCTTCGGGCTGGGGGTTCTCCTGCTGTTCATCCCCGGCCGCCTTTTGAGCCTGTGGGTGACGTGGGAGTGGTTCCGGGACCTGGGCTACGAGTCGATCCTGTGGACGCAGTGGCAGGCCCGGGCGGCTCTTTTCGGGATCGGATGGGGCGCCGCCCTCCTCTTCCTGGGGCTGAACGCCTTCCTTGCGGCCCGCGCGGCGGGCCGCTCCCCTCGGCTCTGGCTGGGGCTGGCCGCCGCCGTCGGCTTCCTCTTCGGCCTCGCCCTCCAGGGGGAGTGGGAGAGGGTCCTGCTGGCCCTGAACGCGGAGCCCTTCGGCGTCCGCGATCCCCTCTTCGGCCTCGATGTCGGCTGGTATGTGTTCCGGTGGCCCCTCTGGGTATCCCTGCAGGAGACCGCCCAGTGGGGCCTGGTCCCTCTCGCCGCCCTCTTCCCGCTGGTCCTCCCGGTCCCGCGGCGGTGGCGATGGGCCCATCTCTCCATCCTCGCCGCCCTTTTCTTCCTGTTGATGGCGGTGGGGTATCGCTTCGACGCCTACCGGCTGCTTTACGCAGAGCGGCCGGTGGCCTTCGGGGCGGGCTACGCGGAGGTCCACGCCCGCCTGCCCGTCCTGAACCTCCTGAGCGGCCTGATGGTTCTCCTCGCGGCCGGGATGCTGCTCAACCTGCGGCTGCGCCGGCCGGCCCTTCTGGCCCTGGGGTTCGGGGTGTGGCTCGCCCTGGCCTTCCTCGGGCTGGAGGTCTACCCGGGCCTGATCCAAACCCTGGTGGTGCGCCCCAACGAGCTGGCCCGGGAGAGCCCTTACATCGCCCACAGCATCGCCTTCACCCGGCGCGCCTATGGACTGGAGGACTTCAACGAGCAGATCTTCTCCCCGCGCGAGGCCCCTACCCCGGAGGAGATCCGGGCCCACGCCGAAATCCTGGAGGGGATCCGCCTGTGGGATTACCGGCCGTTGCTGCAGACCCTGCAGCAGCTGCAAAGCATCCGCCCCTACTACGTGTTCGTCGACGTGGATGTCGATCGCTATCGCATCGATGGCGCGTATCGCCAGGTCATGCTGAGCGTGCGGGAGCTGGACCTGGACGCCCTTCCGCCTCAGGCCCGCACCTGGGTCAACCGGCACCTGGTGTTCACCCACGGCTACGGCGTGGTGGTCGTGCCGGTGCGGGCTTTCACTCCGGAAGGCCTCCCGGTGTTCCTGCTGAAGGACATCCCGCCGGTGGGCGCCATCCCCCTGACCCGCCCGCAGATTTACTTCGGAGAGCGGACGGTGGACTTCGCCCTGGTGAACACCGCCGTGCCGGAGTTCGACTATCCCCGCGGGGAGGAGAACGTCACCACGACGTATCAGGGCCGCACCGGCATCCGCCTGGGCGGGCTGGCGCGGCGGGCCCTCTTCGCCCTCTACTTCGGGGACCCCAATCTGATCCTGAGCGGCGCCCTCACCGCCGAGAGCCGCATCCTGTTCTGGCGGGACATCCGCACCCGGCTCCGCACCCTGGCTCCCTTCCTGCGCTTCGATCCGGACCCCTACGCGGTGATCCTGGACGGTCGGATCGTCTGGGTGGCGGACGCGTATACGTGGACGGATCGTTACCCGTATAGCCAGCCGCACGGGGACCTCAACTACATCCGGAACAGCGTGAAGGCGGTGATCGACGCCTACGACGGGACGGTGACCTTCTACGTGGTGGAGGATGAGCCCCTGATCCGGGCCTGGCGGCGGATCTTCCCCGCCCTCTGGCGGGATTTCTCGGAGATGCCGGAGGGCCTCAAGGCCCATCTGCGCTACCCGGAGGGCCTCTTCCGGATCCAGGCGGACATCCTCCGGACGTATCACGTGCAGGATCCCCGCACCTTTTACAACAAGGAGGACGTGTGGGCGGTCCCGACGGAGATCTTCGGCTCCGAGCCCCAGCCCATGGAGCCCTACTACGTGCTCACCCGGGTGGATCCAGAGGGACCGGTGGAGTTCGTCCTGATCCTTCCCTTCACGCCCTCCGGGCGGCAGAACATGATCGCCTGGATGGCGGCCCGCTCGGACCCCGGGCGGTATGGGGAGGTGATCCTGTATCGGCTGACCAAGGAGCGGCTGATCTTCGGCCCGCAGCAGATCGAGGCGCGGATCGATCAGGAACCCACGATCTCGGCGCAGCTGACCCTGTGGAGCCAGCGGGGCAGCCAGGTCATCCGGGGGAACCTCCTGGTGATCCCCATCGGGGAGGCGTTCCTGTATGTGGAGCCGCTGTATCTCCTGGCCGAGCAGGGGCAGATCCCGGAGCTGAAGCAGGTGATCGTGGCGACCGAGCAGCGGGTGGCGATGGCCCCCACCCTGGAGCAGGCGCTGGCTCAGGCCATCGGCGGAGCGGAGGTCTCGGGGCCCTCAGGCCCTTCGGCCCCTCCGGGCGGGGATGTGGCCGCCCTGATCCGGGAGGCCTACGCGCACTATCAGCGGGCCCAGGAAGCCATCCGCCGGGGGGACTGGGCGGCTTACGGCGCGGAGATCGAAGCCCTGGGCCGCGTCCTGGAAGCCCTGCGGCAGGCCGCGGGCGGGCCATAACCTGAGAGCCATCGTTCCGCGTTAAAATAAATGTGGGCCGCGTCAGAAGGCCGGGCGGTCGCGGGCCGGGGATTTCCCGGCCTGAGGAAAGTCCGGGCTCCAGCGGGGCAGGGTGCCGGGTAACACCCGGACGGGGCGACCCGTGGACAGGGCCACAGAAAACAGACCGCCGATCCGCCCGGGAACTCCCGGGGTCATGGAGGCAAGGGTGAAAAGGTGGGGTAAGAGCCCACCGGCCGGGCGGCAACGCTCCGGCGCATGGCAACCCCCACCCGGAGCAAGGCCAAGCAGCGGGCGCGGCGCCCTTCGGGGCGCCGGGGCTGCCCCGCGCCCAATGCCCGCGGGTAGGCCGCTTGAGGCGGCGGGTAACCGCCGTCCCAGAGAGATGACCGCCACCCCGTGGCTCCCCACGGGGGACAGAACCCGGCTTACAGGCCCTCTGGCGCGGCCCTCGCGCGTTTCTGCAGAGGAGGCTTGTAAACGGCCGCGGGGATCGCCCCCCGAATCCCAGTCGATCCGCGGGCAAAACCCGGCGCGGCCCTCATGGCCCTCCTCCATGGAGAACAGCCCCCCACTCAGGCTCCCGGAGACCCCTCCCCCTGTCCATCCACCCCGTTAACTTGTGAAAAATATCACTGTCCGGAATCCGGAAGAGGGGTTATAAGACTTTTGAGAGATCTGAATCGGGTTCGGATCAGCGAGGGGCGTTCCTGGAAGCGCTCTCCCGCCCATTCCCTGAAACCGGGGTATACTTTCAGAAAAGCGCGATCCCCAAATCGCTGAGGAGGGAAGTCCGATGGCGGTCAAAGTGGGCATTAACGGGTTCGGTCGAATCGGGCGCCAGGTCTTCCGGGCCATCCGCGAGAAATACCGCGGCCAGCTGGAGGTGGTGGCGGTCAATGATATCACCGACGCCCCCACCCTGGCGCATCTGCTGAAATACGACTCCAACTACGGACGCTACCCGGAGCCGGTGGCCGCTCGGGACTCCTATCTCATCGTGGGCGAGGACGAGATCCGGGTCTTCGCGGAGAAGGATCCAGCCAACCTCCCCTGGAAGGACCTGGGCGTGCAGATCGTCATCGAGTCCACCGGCCTCTTCACCGATGGCCGCAAGGCCGCCGTGCACCGCACCGTCGGCGGCGCCCAGAAGGTGATCATCACCGCCCCTGCCTCCCCTTCGGACAGCGTGGATCTCACGGTGGTGCTGGGGGTGAACGACCACCGCTATGATCCGGCCCAGCACCATATCGTCTCCAACGCTTCCTGCACCACCAACTGCCTGGCCCCCGTGGTGAAGGTCCTCCACGATGCCTTCGGCGTGAAGCGCGGGCTGATGGTCACCGTCCACGCTTACACCAACGATCAGCGCATCCTGGATCTGCCCCACAAGGACCTGCGGCGGGCGCGGGCGGCGGCCCTCAACATCATCCCCACCACCACCGGCGCGGCCCGGGCCATCGGCCTGGTGATCCCCGAGCTCAAGGGCAAGCTCGACGGCTACGCCCTGCGTGTCCCCACCTCCACCGTCTCCGTCATCGACCTCACCGCCGAGCTGGCCCGACCGGTGACCAGGGAGGAGGTCAACGCCGCCTTCCGCGCGGCCGCCGAGGGCGCGCTCCGCGGGATCCTGGATTACACCGAGGAGCCCCTGGTCTCCATCGATTTCAAGGGCGATCCCCACTCGGCCATCGTGGACGGGCTGTCCACCATGGTGATCGACGGGAACTTCGTGAAGGTAGTGGCCTGGTATGACAACGAGTGGGGCTACTCGGTGCGGGTGGCGGACCTGGCCGCGAAGATGGCGGCCTCCCTGTCCTGACCGCTGACCGGGGGGATGGGGCGCTCCCATCCCCCCTTCCCCCGCCTCCACCCCCCGTGTTAGAATTAATCCGCGTGGGGTGATTCCCCTGTTCTTCGATTCCCCTATCCGGAAAGGAGGGTGCCATGGAAGGCCTGATGATGGACTGGCCGCTCACCCTGCATCATTTCCTGGACCGCGCCGCCCGTCTCTTCCCCCGCAAGGAGATCGCCACCCGCACCGCCGCTGGCATGCACCGCTACACCTACGCCGACTTCCATCGACGGGTTCACCGCCTGGCCCACGCCCTGACCCGGCTGGGGATCGGGCGGGGCGATCGGGTGGCCACCTTCGCCTGGAACACCTACCGCCACCTGGAGATCTACTTCGCCGCCCCCTGTATGGGCGCCGTCCTGCACACCCTGAACATCCGCCTGGCCCCCGATCAGCTGATCTACATCATCAACCACGCCGAGGATCGCGTCATCTTCGTCGACGCCTCCCTGGTCCCCCTCCTGGAGCGCATCCGGGATCAGATCCCCACGGTGAAGGCCTTCGTGATCATGAGCGACACCGGCCCGGTCCAGACCTCCCTCTCCCCGGCCCTCGACTACGAGGCGCTGCTCGCCGAATCCCCGGAGGCCCCCTATCCCTGGCCGCGCCTGGACGAGAACGCCGCCGCCGGCATGTGCTACACCTCGGGGACGACGGGGAACCCCAAGGGTGTGGTCTACAGCCACCGGGCCATCTTCCTGCACTCGATGGCCCTCTGCCTGGCCGACACCTTCGGGATCTGCGAACGGGACGTGCTGATGCCGGTGGTCCCCATGTTCCACGCCAACGCCTGGGGGATGCCCTTCGCCGGGGTGATGGTCGGCGCCAAGCTGGTCTTCCCCGGGCCCCATCTGCAGCCCCGGGACATCGCGGAGCTGATCCAGAACGAGCGGGTGACGGTGACCGCCGGCGTGCCCACCATCTGGATCGGCCTCTACGCCCTGCTGGAGCGGGAGCGCTACGACCTCTCCAGCCTCCGGGTGATGCCCGTGGGCGGATCGGCCATGCCGCGGGCTCTGATCGAGGCCTTCGAGAAGCGCTTCGGCATCCGTATCGCCCACGCCTGGGGCATGACGGAGATGACCCCGCTGGGCACCGTGGCCAACCTCAAAAGCTATATGGAAAGCTGGCCTGACGAGGAGCGCTTCGCCGTCCGCGCCAAGCAGGGGATGCCCGTCGTGGGCGTGGAGATCCGGGCGGTGGATGAGCAGGGGCGGGAGGTGCCGTGGGATGGCAAGACCATGGGCGAGCTCCAGGTCCGCGGCCCCTGGGTGATCCGCGCTTACTACAACGACCCCCGCACCGCCGAGGCCTTCCAGGACGGGTGGTTCCGCACCGGGGACGTGGTGACCATCGACCCGGAGGGCTACATCCAGATCGTGGACCGGACCAAGGACCTGATCAAGAGCGGCGGGGAGTGGATCTCCTCGGTGGACCTGGAGAACGCCCTGATGGCCCACCCCAAGGTCCTGGAGGCGGCGGTCATCGCCGTGCCGCACCCCAAGTGGCAGGAGCGCCCGCTGGCCGTGGTGGTCCCTCGCCCCGAGTTCAAGGAGGACCTCACCAAGGAAGAGCTGCTGGAGTTCCTGCGGCCGCGCTTCGCCAAGTGGTGGCTCCCCGATGACATCGTGTTCGTGGAGGCGATCCCCAAGACCAGCGTGGGGAAGTTCGACAAGAAGGTGCTGCGGGAGCAGTTCAAAGACTACCGTCTTCCTGAAACCCCCGCCTGATCGCTCCTCTTCCGGGTGGGGACCGCCGAGGGCGGTCCCCACCCTCAGGCTTCTGAAGGGCCACCCCGAAATCCGAGCCTGCATTCGGGGACGGCCTCGCGGCGCTTGCCGCCCGGCCCCCTCCCGCTTCGGACGCCGGGGCCATCGAGGAGTCCGAGCCCGAACGCACGCATCGGGCCCCTCGAGCCTTTACGCCCCTTTCCCTTCGTGGATTCGCGCTCCCCCTCGTGGACGGCTCCTCATCCGGCGCGGATCCAGCGGACGAAGGCTTCGAGGGGGCGGCGGTCCTTCGCCCGGGGCGGCCCTGCCGGGAACCCCACCAGGATCATCCCCTGGGGCTCCCAGTCTGCGGGCAACCCCAGCGTCTCGCGCACCGTCTCCGGGCAGAACAGCGGGGCGCAGATCCAGCAGGCCCCCAGACCCATGGCGTGGGCCATCAGCAGGAGGTTCTGCCCGGCCATGGCCACGCTCTGGACGGCCATCGTCCGCTCCGCGGCCTGGCGCCGCGCATCGGGGTAGCGGTCCATCTCCGCCATCGAGAGGCAGACCACGAGGGCCAGAGGGGCAGCGGTGATCCGCGCCACCGAGCGGGCGACCTCCTCGGCGACCCGCTCCGCCGGGACGCCATCGCGCCGCAGGTCCTCCGCCAGCCGCTCCCCCATCGCCTCCGCCAGGCGGGCCTTGACCCGGGGGTCCTCCACCACCGCGAAGCGCCAGGGCTGCCGGTTGTGGGCCGAGGGGGCCCAGCGGGCGGCCTCCAGCAGGGCCTCCACCCACTCCCGGGGGATGGGATCCGGCCGGTAACGGCGGACAGAGCGCCGGGAGCGGATCTGCTCCAGCAGGGCTCGGGCGGGGTCGGGCAGCGCCGCCGTCATGGCCTCCATGGGATATCCTCCACCCCATGCGCCGCGTTGGCCCAGCGGGCCAGCATGAACAGCAGGTCGGAGAGACGATTGAGGTAGGCCAGGATCCAGGAGGGAACCGGTTCCCCCCGATGGAGGGCCACCACGGCCCGCTCCGCCCGCCGGCAGACGGTGCGGGCGATGTGCAGCGCGGCGCTCAAGGGATGCCCACCCGGCAGGATGAAGACGCGGGTCGGCCCGACCACCGCCTCGCACTCGTCGATCCACCCTTCCATCTGGGGGATCCGCTCCTCCGGCGGGGGAGGCAGGGCGGCCGCCCGATCCGCCACGGTGGGATCCAGGGCCAGGTAACTGCCGATGACGAAGAGGTCCCGCTGGATCTCCTGCAGCCGCTCCGCCCATGGAGGGGGGAGCCCCATGGCGTGCAGGTAACCCAGCCAGGCGTTCAGTTCGTCCACCGCCCCGTAGGCCGCCACCCGGGGGTGATCCTTGGGGACCCGGGTCGGGCCCATCAGCTGGGTGGTGCCGTCGTCGCCGGTGCGGGTGTAGATCTTCATCCCTCTCCCCTCAGGGCGCGAGCTGCCACCAGATCCACGCGATGGCGATCCCCAGCAGCGCCCCCACCACCACCTCCATCGGGGTGTGGCCGATGAGCTCCTTCACGCGCTGCTCGCTCAGGGGACGGCCCGCGAACACCTCGTCCAGGATCTGATTGAGGAGGCGCGCCTGGATGCTGGCTGCGCGGCGGACCCCCGCGGCGTCATACATCACGATGAGGGCGACGATCAGGCTGATGGCGAAAGCGGTGGAGGTGAAACCCTCCCGCAGCCCCACGGCGGTCGCCATGGCCGAGACCAGGGCGGCGTGGGAGCTGGGCATCCCGCCGGCGCTGAACCACAGCCTCAGGTCCAGCCGTCGCCGCCGCGCCCACTCCACCGGGACCTTGGAGAGCTGGGCGGCCGTCCAGGCCAGGAAGGCCGGGATCAGGATCGGGTTCCGGAAGAGATCCGCCGGCTCCATCCGTCACCCTTCTTCGAAGGGCGAGAGGCGGAGCGCCCCGGATTCGTCCCGCTCCAGGATCCGGACGCGGAGCTGGGCCTCCTGCAGCAGCCGCTGACAGCGCTCCGCCAAGGCCTGTCCCCGCTCGTAGAGGGCCAGGGCCTCCTCCAGGGGGAGGCCGCCCCCTTCCAGAGCCCGCACGATCCGCTCCAGCTCCGCCAGCGCCTCCTCAAAGGTCATCTCGTGAACCGGTTTGTCCATCCGCCCCTCCGCGTCCGGGTTGCAAAAGCCCACCGTCGGGCCCTTCAGATCGTGGAGGAGACCACGCGCAGCCCGGGGGTTGCCTCCTCAATGGCCTGAGCGATGCGCTGGACGCCCATCTTAAGGGCCAGGGTGGGCCGGAGCCCTCCGATCTCCGCCGGCTTCAGGATCCAGAGCCCTGACCCGTGCGGGCGGAAGAGCAGGGCCACCGTCTCCACCCAGGCGCCCTCGGCCATCAGCAGCTCGATCAGCAACCCCTCCCCTTCCAGGGCCCGATACAGGCCCTTCACCCGCCAGATGGTCTCCCCGTCCTGCCACAGGCGTCCCCGCAGCTGCGCCGCCACCTGAGAGAGATCCGGATCCCCCTCCCAGATCCGATGGGGCATGGACGCCTCCCCTTGCATGATCCGCGGCAGCGCCGGCGCCGGGACCGGCCCGGAGCGCCGCCAGACGAAGTAAAAGCACGTCCGTCCGGCCGCCAGGGCCTTGCGTTCATATCGCGTGGGCTCCCGCCCCGGCAGGGCGTGCACCCATGGCGTCTCGAAGACGCTCGCCAGACCGGGGGTGCCCCGAAGCGCCTCCGCGATCCAGAGGGCGTAATCGGGATCATCGGTGGCGATCGTCAGGAGGCCGCCGGGCCGGAGGCGGTGGGCGGCCAGATGAAGGAAGCCCGGCGTCAGCAGCCGTCGATGATGATGACGGGCCTTCGGCCAGGGATCCGGGAAGTTGACATAAAGCCCTTCGATGGACTCCGGCTCGAACAGGAAGGCCAGGGCGGCGAAGGCGTCCCCCAGCACCAGCCGGACGTTCTCCACTCCCTCCCGGCGCATGCGCCGGAGGGCCCAGCGGGTCGGCTCCAGGGCCCGCTCCACCCCGACCAGGTTGGCGGCCGGCATCCGGCGGGCCAGGGCGGCCAGGAAGGCCCCATCGCCGAAGCCCAGCTCCACATGGAGCGGCCCCGGGCGGCCGAAACAGACCGCCCACGCCACCGGCCACGGCAGGTATCGCAGCTCCAGCAGCCACCGCGGGTCCCCCAGCTGAAACCGCGGCGGCGGGATCCGATCCCCATCGCCCATCGGCGTGGACACCGGCCGGAGATCCGGAGAAAGTAAACCGTTCACGGGTGGAATTATAGTAGAGACGAAAGCCCGGGGGCCTTCGGCTCCCTGCGCGGAGGGATGGGATGAGAGGCGGGGTCCTTCTCGGCGGGATGATCGGCATCATGCTGCTCGCCGGCTGCCGCGCGCCCGCTCCGGCGCGTTACGCCGCGGACTTCCGCGAGGGCGCGCCGGGGTGGCTTCTCCCTCGGGATCCGCGCTTCCAGGCCCGGGTGGAGGACGGACGCCTGATCCTCACGCTGCAACCGGCGCGGACCGTCGCCTGGGCCTTCTCCCCGTTCACGTTCCGGGAGGGCCAGGTGGAGGTGGAAGCGGCCTTGCTCGAAGGCCCCTCCTCCGCGGATTACGGCCTGGTCCTGGAGGCCGGGCCGGGGCGCCTTTACCGGTTCGCCGTCAGCGCCGACGGCTACTATGGGATCTTCCTCTACGAGCAGGGGACATGGCGAACGCAGGTCGACTGGACCGCCCATGAGGCCATCCGAACCGGACGAACCACCAACCACCTGCGGGTCCGATGCGAACGCGGCGAGATGGTCTTCTGGATCAACGGGGTCGAAGCGGCCCGGATCCCGCGGGATCCCCGGGAGGCGGGCGGGCGCGTGGGGGTGAGCGTGGGAACCATGGCGGCGGGAGCGGCGCGGGTGGGTTTCGATCGCTTCCTGGCCGTCCGGGATCGGTAGAGGGGGCGGGGATGCCGGTGCGCTCCCCGCCCCCGGGGTGGGCTCATCGGATCGCCCGCTCGGTCTCCGCGTCGAAGAGGTGCATGCGGTCCATATCGAAGAGGACGCGGATGGTGTTCCCGACCAGGGCGCGGGTTCGCGGATCGACACGGGCGACGAAGATCTGGCGGTCGGCCACCAGGTGCAGATGGACCTCGCTGCCCATCAGCTCCCGCACGTCCACCCGAGCCTGCACCTCCGCCGGATGGTTGAGGGGCGGCGCGAACTCGGGGTCGTAGATGTGCTCCGGCCGCAGCCCGAAGATCACCCGCCGGCCCACATAGGGCCGATAGACGGGCACCCGATCCGGCGGGACCGGGACGCGGAAAGCCCCCGTGTCCACCCACAGGCCTTCTCCTTCCGGCACCAGGCGGGCCTCGAAGAAGTTCATAGGCGGCGAGCCGATGAACCCGGCCACGAACAGGTTGTCGGGCCGCTCGTAAAGGTTCTGGGGCGTGTCGACCTGCTGGAGCACCCCGTCCTTCATGACCGCGATGCGGGTGCCCATGGTCATGGCCTCGACCTGATCGTGGGTCACATACACAAAGGTGGTCCCCAGCCGCTGGTGCAGCTTGATCAGCTCCGCCCGCGTCTGGACCCGGAGCTTGGCGTCCAGGTTGGAGAGGGGCTCGTCGAAGAGGAAAACCGCCGGGTCGCGGACGATGGCCCGGGCCACGGCCACCCGCTGGCGCTGCCCACCGGAGAGCTGCCGCGGCTTGCGGTCCAGCAGGTGTTCGATCTCCAGCATGCGGGCCGCCTCCCGCACCCGGCGCTCGATCTCCGCCTTGGGGACCTTGCGCATGCGCAGGCCGAAGGCGATGTTGTCGTAGACGTTCATGTGGGGGTAGAGGGCGTAGGACTGAAAGACCATGGCGATGTTGCGATCTTTGGGGGGAACCTCCGTCACGTCCCGATCCCCGATGTAAATCCGCCCCTGGGTGACCTCCTCCAACCCGGCCAGCAGCCGCAGGGTGGTCGTCTTGCCGCAACCGGAGGGGCCGACCAGCACCAGGAACTCGCCGTCCGGGATGTGAAGGGTCAGGTCCTTCACCGCGACCACGTTCCCGAACTGCTTGGTGACATGCTCAAAGGCCACGCTCGCCATGGGATCTTCCCCCTGCTCAGCAAAGTCCAGCCTGTCCGGATCCTCTCTGATTTCTTTACATTGTAGCACAATTCGGGGGAGCGCGTCCTCCTGAGCGGGGCTCGGGTGTGTCCCAAAATCGTAGGACAACTGCGAGCAGTTGTCCTACAAGAAGGGCCCCTGCGCGGCCGACGGCGGCTGCCGGCGATCGCGCCCGCTGTGAGGGCGGATCTTTGTCCGGATATACGGGGGGAGCGCTAAAATGAGTAAAATGTCCGATTTCGGAAGCGACCCGCTTGAAAGCCGCCACGGAGGTGATGCGGGATGCGGTGCATTGGGGTGATGACCAGCGGAGGGGATGCGCCGGGCATGAACGCCTGCATCCGGGCGGTGGTGCGCACCGCCGCCTATCACGGCGTGCGGGTCCTGGGGATCCGACGGGGGTTCCAGGGCCTGATCGAGGGGGAGATCGTGGAGCTCCGCCCCCGGGACGTGGGCGGCATCATCCAGCGCGGCGGGACCATTCTCCAGACCGCCCGCTCGAAGGAGTTTATGACGGAGGAGGGGCAGCGCAAGGCTCTGCGCCGCCTGAACCAGCATGGGATCGAAGGCCTGGTGGTGATCGGCGGCGACGGCTCCATGCGCGGCGCCCTGGCCCTCCACCAGCGCGGCTTCCCCGTGGTCGGCGTCCCCGCCAGCATCGACAACGACATCTGGGGCACGAACATGAGCATCGGGGTGGATACGGCCCTGAACACCATCATCGACGCCATCGACCGGCTGCGGGACACCGCCTCCTCCATCGGGCGGGCGTTCCTGGTGGAGACCATGGGACGGGATTGCGGGTATCTGGCGCTGATCGCAGGGGTGATCGGCGGGGCGGAGATGGTGCTGATCCCGGAGCGGGAGACCCGTCTGGAGGAGGTGGCCCGGGCGGTGATGGACGCTTACGAGCGGGGCAAAACCCATGCCCTGATCGTCATCGCGGAGGGCGCCCCTTACCGCACCACGGAGGTCGCCAAGTTCCTGGAGAGCCATCCCATCGGCTTCGATGTGCGGATCACGATCCTGGGTCATATCCAGCGGGGCGGGAGCCCCACGGCCTTCGATCGCCTGCTGGCCACCCGCATGGGGGTGAAGGCCGTGGAGGCGCTGCTGGGAGGCGAGCGCGGGGTGATGACCGCCCTGCAGGGTCGGGATATCGTCACGATTCCTCTGGAGGAGGTGGTCCAGCGCCGACGGGAGGCTAACCTGGCCTACTACGATATGGTGCTGATGCTGGCCCGCTGAGCCGTTTCACGCCCGCAGGGTGTGGGCGGCCGCAGGGCCGCTTTCCCCCCGCGCCATGGCCAGCGCATGGGGGAGCACAGGGGCCAGGACCTCCATCGCCTCCTGCACCGCCCGGGGGCTCCCCGGCAGGTTGATGATCAGGGTCCGCCCGCGGATGCCGGCCACGCCCCGGGAGAGCATGGCGAAAGGCGTGCGCTGTAGCCCGTAGAACCGCAGCGCCTCGGCGATCCCCGGCGCCTCCCGCTCCAGCAGGGGCCGCGTCGCCTCCGGGGTGAGATCCCGGGGGCCCAGCCCCGTCCCCCCGGTGGTGAGGATCAGATCCAGCCCCTCCTCATCGCACCAGGCCCGCAGGGTTTGCTGGATCGCCTCGACCTCATCGGGGACCACGCGATAGCGCGCCACGGTCCAGCCCAGCCGCTCGGCGACCTGCTGCCGCAGGAGGGCCCCGCTCTCATCCGCATAGATCCCCTGGGCCGCGCGATCGCTGATGGTCAGGATGCCCACCCGCACCGGTTGTCCTGTGGAAGCCACGGGGCCTCCTTCATCCGGAAGGATCCGTGCGGCCGTCCCGCGCGGCGGCCTTCAGGGCGGACAGGATCGGAGGGATGACTTCCTCCAGAGGGCCGGGGACCAAGCAGCCGGCGGCCGGGGGATGACCGCCGCCGCCGAAGGCGAGGGCGACGCGGGCCACATCGTAACCGGGTCGGGCCCGCATGCTCACCTCCACTTTGCCATCGTCCCGCTCGGTGAAGACCGCGGCGATCCGCGCCTCCTCGGCGCTGATCAGGAAGCTGGAGAGGCTGAGGTCGTTGGCCTGGCCCAGCCCCAGGGTCTGTCGCATCTCCCGCGTGACCACCGTCCAGATCACGCCGTCCTCCAGCCGGACCCCGGCGAGGGCCTGGCCGAAGAGGCGGATGGCCGCGAAGGAGCGCCGGTTGAAGAGGACATCCACCAGAGCCGGCAGGGAGGCCCCCGCTTCCACCAGGCGGGTGACCTCCCGCAGGACCTGGGGGGTGACGTTGGGCGTGCGCAGCCCCATGGTGTCCCCCACGATCCCGGCCAGCAGGATCGAAGCCAGCTCCCGATCCAGCGACACCCCCAGGTCGTCCGCCAGCCACAACACCATCTCCGCCGTGGCCACGGCGGAGGGATCCACCCAGTTCACCGTTCCGAAGCCGGTGTTGGTGATGTGGTGATCGATGTTCAGCAGGGGAGCCTCCCGGACCTCCGCGAAGGCCCGGCCCAGGCGGGCGGGGTCGCTGGCGTCCAGGCTGACCAGGAGATCGAAGGAGCCCCGGGCGGCGCGGGAGATCTCCTCGGCGTGCGGGATCGCCCGCAGGCGCGGGGGCAGCTCATCGTCGCAGAACGGCTCCGCCTCCTTCCCCAGACGGCGGAGGATCTGCGTCAGCCCGATGAGGCTGCTGATGGCGTCCGCATCCGGGGTGATGTGCGTGGCCACCGCCACGCGGCGCGCCTGCTCCAGGGCCTGTCGGGCCTGCTCACGACTCATCCGAGGGCTGCTCCTTCCCACCATGGAGCCGGGAGATCAGGCGCTCGATGCGATCCGCGCGATCGAACGTGTCGTCCCATTTGAACACCAAATCGGGGATGCGGCGCAGGATGACGCGGCCGGCCAGCTCATGCTTCAGGTAGCCCTTCGCGTGCTCCAGGCCGGCCAGCACCTCCTCCCGTCGGGCGGGATCCGCCGGCCAGGTCGTCACGTAGACCTTGGCGATGGTCAGATCCGGCGCCGGCTCCACCGCGGTGACCGTCACCCCGGCCACCCGGGGATCCTTCAGCTCCCCGATCAAGGCGCTCAACTCCTCCCGCAACAGCTCCCCGATCCGTCGTTGCCGTCGCTCTCCCATGGTGAACCTCCAGGGCGCTCCATCGTAGCACAGGAGCGCCGCCCCGTCAAAAAGGGGGGCTCGGCGCGTGAGGTCACCCCCTGGAACGGGCGCTCTCTTCCGGCCATCGGACGAACGGGTGATGGCTCGCAGCAACCCTGCAGCGGTAATACAATACACGTAAGGTTGAAATCTGCAGGCGATTTCGCGGCGTTCCCCTGGCCTTTCCGGGATATACGGGGATGAAACCATGCCCTTCCACCGGGCCCCCGGATGGGGATTCGGGTCGGGGATCAGGAGGCCCGGGAAATCGCGGCGCGCTACGGGGGTCCCTCCAGGGGAGGCAAGCATGCTGCGGAGAGGCAGAATCGGGGCATGGCTGGGGCTGCTCCTCGTCGGGCTTCTGAGCGGGATCGGATGGCTCCGCTGGGCGAAGATCCCCGGGCTCCTGTTCGCCCTCTGGCTCCTCGCGATGATCCTCTATGGGGTCTTCCTTTTCTTCTTCCTCCTCCCTGCCTTAGCTCCCACTGCGCCGCACGAGGCCGGCCTTGTGCGACGGGCGTTCGCCGCGTGGATCTTCGGCCGGCTGCGCAGCCTGGGGGTGGTGGACGCGGGCCAGCCGCGCGCTTCTACGGAGCCCCTGCAGGGGCCCGGGCTCTGGCTGATGGACGCCCGGAGCGCCCTGGCCGTGGAGGGAGAAGCCGGGTTCCTCCGCATCGCCGGCCCCGGGCTGACGTGGGTGCAAAAGGAGGAGCAGATCACCGCCTTCGTGGATCTCCGCCCTCAGCGCTACCCGCGGAGCGAACCGGAGCCGGTGACGGTCCGCACCCAGGATGGGCTCTCCCTCGGATTCCAGATCCGCACCGTCGCCTCCTTCGCCGCCCAGCGTCTCCCTCCCGTCGAGCGGGGATTGTCCCCGTATTTCTACCCGGCCCCGCGCGTCGCCCGGTCCATCGCCCAGGCCCTCCGGGCCGCTCGCGTCGATGAGGATCGGACGCTCCACTGGTTCGAGCTGGCCTACCACCGGGCCCGGGAGGAGCTCGCCCTCCGGATCGGCAACCGCCTCTTCGACGAGCTGTTCGGGCTGGCTCGGGAAGGGGAGGAGCGGCCGGGTCCACCCCTCGTCCGGCTGGCGCAGGAGATCCAGGGGGCGCTGGCCCCGGAGCTGAGCCGGGCCGGGATCCGGCCGGACCGGCTGCATCTCGCCCTGGCAGAGGTGCCTGAGGAAGCCCGACGCCAGCGGGTGGAGGTCTGGCGCAGCCAGTGGGCCGCCCGGCTGGCCCGCTGGATCGGCCTGGCGGAATCCGAGCTGCTGCTGGAATACGCCCGCGCCCGTCATGCCGCCCAGATGGAGACCCTCCAGGCCCTCCGGGAGGTGCTGAGCGGCCGCGACGCCCTCTCCCCCGATCTCATCCTCCTGCACTTCCTGGAGACGCTGGACGCGGCGGTCCGCAAGAGCGGGTTGCTGCTGCCGGAGGAACTGAACCGCCTCCGCACATATCTGCAAGGAGGGAGCCCGTGAGAGCGCGGATGGAGTTCCTCCTTCGGGTGGCCATCCCCTTCGCCGCCGGCCTGCCCGGCCTGGTGCTGGTCCCTCTCCTGATCGGCGCATGGTGGGGGGAGCGGATCGGGGAGATCTTGAGGCTCGGCTGCGGACTGGGCTTTCTGATGGAAGGAGCGATCGCCGCCTTCATGCTGGTTCAGGCCTCCACCTTCGTCGCGCGGATGTATCGGGTCCGCTGGGGCCAGGCCGTCGGCTTCCTCCTGCGGGCCCTGTTCTTCCCCCATGCGCGAACCCCGGTGGGCCACGCGCGGGACGGAGATCTCACCGCGACGACCCGCACGTCCCCCCTGGTCCGGATCGGCGGCCCGGGCACCCTGGTCGTGCACGAGAGCTGTCTGGTCCTGCTGGAGCGAGGCGGCGCCTTCGTCCGGCTGATCGGGCCGGGGGAGCATCGCCTGAGGCCCTTCGAACGCCCGGCCCTGGTCCTGGATCTTCGTCCTCAGATTCGCCGCCGGCAGGTGAACGCATGGACCCAGGATGGGCTGCCGGTGCAGGCGCGGCTGGAGCTCGGCGCGCAGCTGCGCTGGGAGCCCGGGGACGCGACCGGGGAGGCCCGGTTGATCCGCATGGCCTACGCCCTGGACACCGGCTCCCGGGACCGGGGCTATGGCGTGGACTGGGCCGGCGAGCTGGCCGATGAGGCCCGGAACCGCCTGGCCCGCCGGCTGGGAGCCCTGTGGTTCGATGAGATGTGGTCCCCTTACACCAGCCTGGAGGAGGCCCGGGCCCAGCCGCCCCGCTTCGCCGGGGAGCCGGCCGAGCCGCCCCACACCAGGGGGATCCCGGAGCGCCCCCCGGAGGACGCGCCGACCCCCGTGCGCTGGGAGCAGATCCGAGCGGCAATTCGCGCCGAGCTGGAGGAGCAGGCGGCGCAGTGGAACGCGCAGATCCTGCACTTCGCCTTCACCCCGCCCATGCCCCGGCCGGAGGTGGAGCCGTTGATCCGGCAGGCGTGGCTGGAGCACTGGCAGGTGCCCTGGCGGGGATGGGTGGTGCATATGCAATCCCGGGCCGTGCGGGAGCAGCTGCGCCAGCGGGAGCTGGCCCGGGCCATGGGCCAGCGGGAGCTGCTCGAGGCCATCACCGCGGTGGTCCGGGAGGAGTGGTCCGCGGCGGACCCCCAGCGGGGGCTCCACCGCCTGCTCCTGCGGCTGGTGGAGCTGGTGCAGCACTGGGCCCAGCCGGAGGCGGCCCTGCTGACCCCGAAGGAGCTGCTGGAGCTGTTCCATCACCTGCGGCGGATCCTGCAAAGCCCCCAGGGCGACACAGGAGGCGCGTCCGGTGGAGCGGGAGCGTCGCCTTCTTTCCCATCTGATTCGGACCCTGGATGAAGGCCGGCATCCGGCCCTGCAAGCGCTCCGGGCGCTGCTGGATCAGGATCCGCCGGATCCGGAGCGGCTGCGCACCCTCGGCCATCTCCTGATGCTCCTGCCGGCGGATCCCCTGGCCGGGCCGGGGGAGGCCATGCCCGGTCGGATCGGGGCCCAACTGGTCGGGATGGCCCTGGACCGATGGGCGGGTTATCTGCCCCCGGGCGCCCTGCGGCAGCCCCTGACGGAGATCCTTCGCGCCCTTCGGTTTCACGGCCCGGCCCTGGCGGAGGCGCTCGCGGCGCTGCTGGGGGCCTTCTGGCTGCGCGGAGAGGATCCGGCATGGGCCCTGGAGATGGCGCGGCGGGCGGAGCAGCTGCTGCAGGACCGGCAGCGGGCGGCCGCGCTTCAGGGCGTGACATCGCCGGAGCTGGCGGAATGGCTCCGTTGGGCGCAGGAGATCATCGGGGAGATCCTCCGCGACCGACACCTCGCTGCCGCGGAGCCTCCGCGGGAGGAGGCTCCGGAAAGGACGCCGGCCGAGCCCATCCCGACGCCGGAAGGCCCGCTCCGGCCCGCCCGCCTGGCCCTGCTCTCCCTCGTCCTGCTCCCGGACACCCACCCTCAAGCGGGGGACCTTCAGTTCCTGGACCCCCAGACCGCGGAGCGCCTTTCGGATTCGGCGGAGGTTCAGATCGAGCGACTCCGCGTGGGGGAGCAGGTGTATCGGGTGTATGTGGAGGCGGACATGGATCGGGTGGTGGTGGCGCGTCGGGAGGAGCTGATCGTGCTTCGGGTGGAGGGGGAGAGCATGCGGGGGGCGGGCATCGAGCCCGGGGACCTGATCCTGGCGCGGCGGCTCTCAGGGCCGGCGGCGCGGGATCCGAACGAGTGGCGCGCGCTCCTGGGGAGGCTGGTGCTGGCCGTCCTGGTGGAGGATTACCACAGCCAGGCGCACCGGGCCTTCCTGATCAAGCGGCTGAACTATCGCAACGGGAAATGGTTGCTCTCGCCGGAGAACCCGGCTTTCGAGGAGATCGCCATCGAGCCCGGCCGCCCGGAGCTCCACCCCGTCCTGGCCATCCTCAAGCCGGAGCCCATCGAAGCGTAATGCCGGTCGAGGATCTCTTTGACCGCCATCCGTGGGGATGCGAACATAAGGGGGGAGCCTCTCAGGCGGCGGCCATCGGGTGGAAAGAGGGGTGAGCGGAGATGATGCCGCAGTCCCTTGACGACCTGACGGCGCGTTACCGGCGCGCCGTCGCCGAGGAATGGCGATACCTGACGGTCACCGTCCACGGCGAAGAACGCCGCCTGCCGCTGGAGCGCGTCTTCTTCATGCTCCAGGCGCGGGAGCGGCCCGAACCGAAGCCGACGGAGCCGCCACGCCCCGACCTGGACCCGGCGGGGGCGCGCCTTCAGGACGCCGGCGCGCCCCCGCCTCCCCAGCCGCCTCCCCCGCCGGTCCCCCTGGAGGCGGCGCTGGCGAAGGGGGAGCACATGGCCCTGCTGGGCGAGCCGGGGGCGGGGAAATCCACCGCCCTGCAGTTCATCGGGCTGTGCTTCGCCCGCGCCGACGAAAACTGGCACAGGGAGCGGCTGGGGATCCCGCGCCCCTACATCCCGATCCTGCTGAACCTGCAGGCCCGGGCTTATGCCATCGCCGGGCAGAAGACCCTGTGGGATGCCCTGCGCGCCGAGGTGCGCGAGCGGCTGCAATGCCCCGAGGACGAGGCGGAGGCGCTGCTGCACGCGTGGAGGCAGGCGCCCGGCCTGCTCGTCCTGCTGGACGGGCTGGACGAGGTGCCGGAGGCGCTGCGGGAGGCTGTGCGGCTGCGGGAGGCCGTGCGGGAGCGCATCCAGCGCTTCGCTCAGAGCGGGGCCGGATGGGTGATCCTGACCTCCCGCCCGGCCGGGTTCCAGCCCCTGCCGGGGCTGCGCGAATACCTCCTCAAGCCGTTCGAGGACCCCGAAGCCGAAGCCCTGCCCTACCTGCGCGGCTGGCTGGCCGCCCTGAAGCCCGAGTGGACGGCCGAGGAGGCCGGGGCGCGGGCCCGGGAGCTGTTAGAGAGGATGCGGGCCCACCCGGCCCTGCGCCGCCTGCTGGACAACCCCCTCTTGCTGCGCCTGAGCGCCCAGCACTACGCCCAGGCCGGCGAGATCGCCCGCAGCCGCGCCGACCTCTACCGCCTGTGGGTGGAGGAGGCCTGGGAACGCGCCCGGCGGCGCGGCGCGAAGGAGGAGGAAAAGCCGCGTTTTCTGGAGGCCCTCCAGGCCCTGGCCTGGCACCTGCACACCGGCGGGGGGAACGAAGAAGCCGACCTGCTGCAGGCGCTGCAAAGGTTCGGGCCGGCGCAAGATGGAGCGGAGGCCGAAGGCTTGCTGGGCCGCCTGCGGGAGCAGACCGGCCTCCTCGCCCGCCTGTCGGAGGCGGAAGATGGAAAAGCGCGTCATCGCTACGTCTTCAGCCACCAGACCCTGCGGGAGTATTTCGTCGCCCTGCGCCTGAAGGAGGCCTGGGAGCGGGACGCCCGGCGCGCGTGGCGCTTCCTGCGGGCCCGCCTGCACCTGCCCGACTGGCGCGAGCCCCTCGCCCTGCTGGTCGGGTCGCTGCCCGAGCCCGAGGCCCTGCGCCTGCTGAAGTGGATCTTGCATGCCCGCTCGCCGGAAGAAGGCTTCCTGCGCCGGGACCTGTTCCTGGCCGCCGAACTGGCCGGGGAGAGCGGCCACGCGAAGGCGATGTGGGGACGCCTATGGCCCGAGCTGCGCCGGGCGCTTCAGGGTGAGACGTGGGAGGTGCGCGAGGCGGCGGCGGAGGCGCTGGGGCAGATCGGCGACCCCCAGGCCATCCCCGCCCTCATCCAGGCGCTCCAGGATGAGGAGTGGTGGGTGCGCGAGGCGGCGGCGAGGGCGCTGGGGCAGATCGGCGACCCCCAGGCCATCCCCGCCCTCATCCAGGCGCTCCAGGATGAGGAGTGGTGGGTGCGCGAGGCGGCGGCGAGGGCGCTGGGGCAGATCGGCGACCCCCAGGCCATCCCCGCCCTCATCCAGGCGCTTCGGGATGAGGAGTGGGTGGTGCGCGAGGCGGCGGCGAGGGCGCTGGGGCAGATCGGCGACCCCCAGGCCACCCCCGCCCTCATCCAGGCCCTCCAGGATGAGGATTGGCGAGTGCGCGAGGCGGCGGCGGAGGCGCTGGAGAAGATCGGCCCACCCGCCGTTCCCGCCCTCATCCAGGCGCTTCGGGATGAGAAGTGGGAGATGCGCCAGGCGGCGGCGGGGGCGCTGGGGCAGATCGGCGACCCCCAGGCCACCCCCGCCCTCATCCAGGCCCTCCAGGATGAGGAGGGGGTGGTGCGCCAGGCGGCGGCGGGGGCGCTGGGGCAGATCGGCGACCCCCAGGCCACCCCCGCCCTCATCCAGGCGCTCCAGGATGAGGAGGGGGTGGTGCGCCAGGCGGCGGCGGGGGCGCTGGGGCAGATCGGCGACCCCCAGGCCACCCCCGCCCTCATCCAGGCGCTTCGGGATGAGGATCGCGATGTGCGCCAGGCGGCGGCGGAGGCGCTGGGGCAGATCGGCGACCCCCAGGCCATCCCCGCCCTCATCCAGGCGCTTCGGAATGAGATGTGGTGGGTGCGCCTGGCAGCAGCGGAGGCGCTGGGACAGATCGGCGACCCCCAGGCCACCCCCGCCCTCATCCAGGCGCTTCGGGATGAGGATCGCGATGTGCGCCAGGCGGCGGCGAAGGCGCTGGAGAAGATCGGCCCACCCGCCGTCCCCGCCCTCATCCAGGCGCTTCGGGATCAGGATGTGGGGGTGCGCGAGGCGGCGGCGAAGGCGCTGGAGAAGATCGGCCCACCCGCCGTCCCCGCCCTCATCCAGGCGCTTCGGGATCAGGATGTGGGGGTGCGCGAGGCGGCGGCGAAGGCGCTGGAGAAGATCGGCGACCCCCAGGCCACCCCCGCCCTCATCCAGGCCCTCCAGGATGAGGATTGGGGAGTGCGCCAGGCGGCGGCGTGGGCGCTGTTGAAACTCCCACCCGTCTCGCCGCCTCAGAACGAGCAAGAACGCCGCGCCTGGCAAAAGCGCCTAACTTCCATCCGGCGAGCGGCGCGGCGGGCGAAAGAATACGAGCTGCTTGCCGCCGTCCTGGAGCGGCAGGCGGCATGGGAGGCGGCCCTTTCGCCCTGGCAGGACCCGCTGCAGCCGCCCCCCGTCCCGGCCTGGCGGGCCTGGGCCCGGCGGGCCGGCGGGGGCGCGCTGGCCCTGCTCATCGCCGGCCTGGTGGCGCTGGCAATGGCGGTGCTCTCCGGGATCGGCGAACCGCTGTCGGAGGCCGTCCGCGCCTTCATTCAGGAGCAGCCCCTCTGGGCGGCGGCGTTGCTGATCATCATTCTGGGCGCGGCGGTCGCGCTGCTGGACTGGATCAGGGAGGCCTTGCGGAAAAAGACGTAGGGCCTGGGAAAACCGGCCGCGCCACCCCTCCTCATCGGGCGCAACATAGGGCAAGGGGGTTAGCGGCGCGGCGCCCTCGCCATGGCGGAGCGGAAAGCGCCGGGTCCTCAACGCAAGCGAGGAAGGGGCGCCGGGGGATTCTCCGTCCTGCGCGCGGGCGCATCTCCAGGACGGCGGAGGTTCCCGATGCCTTGCGACCCGCAACGCCATCACCGGCGGTCCATCCGCCTGCCGGGATACGATGACCCCCAACCCGGCGCTTCTTTCATCCCCATCGTCCCCCACAACCGGATGCCGCGGGTGTGTCCCAAAATCGTAGGACAACTGCTCGCAGTTGTCCTACAAAGCGGCGAGATCGCGCGCGCGGAGTGGCTCCAAACCGCCATCGCGCGCCCCTATGGGGGGTTGCACCCTGACGAATTCGTCGCGATGCCCAACCCCGCGCATGGGATCATCCGGATCATGGATTATGAATGTAGGGGCGACCCGTCGGGTCGCCACTACCCGGAATCCGTGCTATACTGAAAGCGCCACCGACCCGCATGGGCGGTGAGCCGAAAGGAGCGGAACCCCGGATGGATCGCCTGCGACCGCCTGGATTGCCGACGGGCAACCGGGACGGCCGGGAACGGAAGATCCCGCCTCCCATGACCCCGGTATCCCTCCGCGGCTTCGGGCCGGTCGCCCCCTGTTTCCTCACGCGCATCTCCGGGAGGGGACCATGGATCGCAAAAAGGTCACCATCCACACGTTGCAGGCCTGCAAAGCCGCCCGCCAGCCGATCACCATGATCACCGCCTACGACTACCCCACCGCCCTGGCGGTGGACCGCGCGGGCGTCGATGTCATCCTCGTCGGCGACTCCCTGGGCATGGTGGTCCTGGGCTACCCCAACACGCTCCCCGTCACGATGGAGGAGATGCTCCACCACGCCAAAGCGGTCGCCCGCGCCAACCCCTCCGCCCTGCTCGTGGGCGACCTCCCCTTCATGGCCTACCAGGCCGACATCGCCGAGGCCGTCCGCAACGCCGGGCGCTTCCTCAAAGAAGCGGGGATGGACGCCGTGAAGCTGGAAGGCGGGCGGGAGATGGCCCCCACGGTGGAGGCCATCGTCCGCGCCGGGATCCCGGTGATGGGTCACATCGGCTTCACCCCCCAGTCCCTCCACCGGCTGGGCGGCTACCGCGTCCAGGGCCGCACGGCCGCCGACGCCCGACGCCTGCTGGAGGACGCCCTGGCCCTGGAGGCCGCCGGATGCTTCGCCATCGTCTTGGAGATGGTCCCCGAGCCGGTGGCCGCCGCCATCACCGAACGCCTGCGCATCCCCACCATCGGCATCGGGGCCGGAGCGGCATGCGACGGCCAGGTGCTGGTCCTGCACGACCTCATCGGGCTCTTCGACCGCTTCACCCCCCGCTTCGCCAGGAAATACGCGGACCTGCACCAGGAGATCGTGCGGGCCGTCCAGGCCTACTGCGAGGACGTGCGGAGCCGGCGGTTCCCGGGCCCGGAGCACACGTTCTCCATGGACCCCGAGGAGCTGGCCGCCTTCCAGGCCATGCTGGAAGGGCTCCCCGCCCCTGCGCCCGTGCGGGAGGCCCGATGATGCGGATCGCGTTGCTGGGCACCGGCGCCCTGGGGACCCTCTTCGGAGTCCGTCTGGCGGGGGTGGCGGAGGTCTGGATGCTGGGGACGTGGCGGGAGGCCCTGGAGGCCGCGCGCCGCTACGGCCTGCGCCTGATCACCCCCCAGGGGGAAGAAACCGCCTTCGTCGCGGCCGCCGAGGATCCGGCGGAGGTCCCTCCGTGCGACGCCGCCCTGATCCTGGTCAAGGCCTACCAGACGGAGCGGGCCGCGCGGTGGGCCCGGCAGGTCCTGAAGCCCGCCGGGATCGCCCTGACCCTCCAGAACGGCCTGGGCCCCTATGAGACGCTCCGGACGGTCCTCGGGCCGGAGCGGGCGTGGCAGGGGGTGACGATGATGGGGGCCACGCTGGAGGCCCCGGGCCGCGCCCGGCTGGGCGGCGAGGGCCCCATCTGGCTCGGCGCCCCCTCATCGTCCCGGGCGCCCCTGGAGCCCCTCCTCGCGCGCCTGCGGCAAGCCGGGTTCGCCGTGGAGATCCGGGAGGACCTGCGCGGGGTGATCTGGGGGAAGCTGGTGGCCAACACCGCTATCAACCCGGTGACCGCCCTCTTCGACGTCCCGAACGGGGCCCTGCTGGAGCGGCCGGCGCTGTGGGCCCTGGCCCGGGGGACGGCTCGGGAGACGGCCGCGGTGGCCCGCGCCCAGGGGATCCGGCTGCCCTTCGAGGACCCCGTCGCCTTCGTGGCCGAGGTCTGCCGGCGGACCGCGGCGAACTCCTCGTCGATGCGACAGGACGTGCAGCGGGGCCGCCCGACGGAGATCGACGCCCTGAACGGGGCAGTGGCGGCCATCGGACGGGAACGGGGGATCCCCGTCCCCCTCAATGAGGCCCTCTGGCGGGCCGTCAAGGCCCTGGAGCGGAAACGCGTTCGCGCTCCGGTCTCCCCGCCCCCGAAGGTCCGGGCGGGGGAGATCGTCCCGGGATGAAGAGCGGAACCTGTTACGCGCAGATCGCCTGGGGAGGTGATGCGCATGCGCGTGGTTCATACCATTGCGGAAGCCCGCGCCGTCCGCCGGGCGCTCCCCGGCACGTGGGGCTTCGTGCCCACGATGGGCTATCTCCACGAGGGACATCTCTCCCTCGTCCGGCGCGCCCGCGCGGAGAACGACCGCGTCGCAGTGAGCATTTTCGTCAACCCGACCCAGTTCGGGCCCCACGAGGACTACGCCCGTTACCCCCGTGATCTGGAGCGGGACCTCCGGCTCCTGGAGCCCCTGGGGGTGGACCTGGTGTTCGTCCCCTCCGTGGAGGAGATGTATCCGCCGGGCTTCCAGACCTGGGTGATCGTGGAGGAGGTGAGCCGCCCCCTGGAGGGCGCCTCGCGGCCGGGGCACTTCCGGGGCGTGGCCACGGTGGTGGCCAAGCTGTTCAACATCCTCCAGCCGGACCGGGCTTACTTCGGCCAGAAGGACGCCCAGCAGACAGTGGTGATCCGGCGCATGGTGCAGGACCTGAACATCCCGGTGGAGATCGTGATCTGCCCGACGGTGCGGGAGCCGGACGGGCTGGCCATGAGCAGCCGCAACACCTATCTGAACCCGGAGGAGCGGCGGGCGGCCACGGTGCTGTTCCGGGCGCTGCAGGCCGCGAAAGTCCGTTATGAGGCCGGGGAACGGGACGCCGAACGCCTGCGGGAGGCCATGCGGGAGGTGATCCGGGCGGAGCCCCTCGCCCGCATCGATTACGTCAGCGTGGCGCATCCGGAGACCCTGCAGGAGCTGGAGCGGGTGGAAGGCCCCGCCCTGCTCTCCCTGGCGGTCTACATCGGGACCACCCGGCTGATCGACAACCTCATGCTCCCATAGCCGGGATCCCACCGACCCATGCCGGCGGGAGCTTCCACCGCCACCCCCTGCGGGATCGAAAACGGAGGTTCGGGGCGAAAGCCCCTCTTACCAGGACAATGTATTTTTGGTAGGAGCGGCTTTAGCCGCGACCCAATGGGATCAAGAAGACGGGGAGCCGGAATTGGAGGGACGGCTTCCACCGCCACCCCTTGTGGGATCGAAAAGGGAGGTTCGGGGCTGAAGCCCCTCCTACCAGGAGGATCGATGTATTGTTGGTAGGAGGCTTTAGCCGCGACCCGGCGGGATCAAGAAGACGGGGAGCCGGAATTGAAGGGACGGCTTCCACCGCCACCCCCTGCGGGATCGAAAACGGAGGTTCGGGGCGAAAGCCCCTCCTACCAGGACGATGTATTTTGGTAGGAGCGGCTTCAGCCGCGACCCAATGGGATCAAGAAGACGGGGAGCCGGAATTGAAGGGACGGCTTCCGCCGTCACCCCTTGCGGGATCGAAAACGGAGGTTCGGGGCGAAAGCCCCTCCTGCGGGAAGACCGATGCGCGGACCACGCCGAGATCCTGTCCGCAGGCCTTCCGGTCCGTAGGGAAGGAGCGCCGCGATGTTGCTCTGCCTGGATATCGGCAACACCAACATCAAGGCCGGGGTGTTCGAGGGGGAATCCCTGATCGCCCACTGGCGGTTCTCCACCCAGCGGCATCGCCTGGCGGATGAATACGCCGCCCTCTTCATGCAGCTCTTCGATCTTCATCAAATCCGCCCCCGGGAGATCCGGGGCTGCGCCATCGCCTGCGTGGTCCCGCCCCTGCGCGCGGTGTTCGAGGAGATGGTCCGACATTACCTGGGCCTCGAGCCCCTGATGGTCGGCCCCGGGATCCGCACGGGGATCCGGCTGGCGGTGGAGAACCCGCGGGAGGTGGGGGCGGATCGCGTGGCGAACGCGGTGGCCACCTACCGGCTGTATGGCGGGCCGGCCATCGCCATCGCCTTCGGGACCGCGACGGTGTTCGATGTGATCTCCCGCGACGGGGAATACCTGGGCGGCGCCATCGCCCCGGGGATCCTGGTGGCGGCGGAGGCCCTGGTCACCGCCGCGGCCCAGCTGTATCAGGTGGAGCTGACCCGGCCGCCCCGGGCCATCGGCCGGAACACCATCCAGGCGATGCAATCCGGCCTGATCCTGGGCTTCGCCAGCATGGTCGAGGGGATGATCCAGCGCATCCAGGCCGAGCTGGAGGAGCCCGCCCGGGTGATCGCCACCGGCGGCCTGGCGGACACCATCGCCCACGAGGTCCGCGCCATCCAGGTGGTCGATCCCCACCTCACCCTGCACGGCCTCCGGTTCCTGTTCGAGCTCAACCGCCGGCGGTGAGAACGGCTCCGGTTCAGGAAGCGCCGGGGCGCATCCGCAGGCGCCGGGCCAGGAAGGCCAGCAAGAGCACGCCCACCGCCCCCAGCCCCCAGGCCAGGCCGCTTCCTCCGCCGGTCTGAGGCAGCCCGGCCGGCCGCGGGGTGGGTGTGGGGCGGGCCGGGGTTGCCGTCGGCTCCGGAACAGGGGTAGCCGTAGGCTGCCCGGCGAGCTCCACGGTCGGCATGGGCGCCGGGGTGGGAGTCGTCGGCCGGGTCGGGCTGGGGGTCGGGGTGTAGGTCGGCGGCAACGGGCTGGGCGAAGGGATCGGTGTGAAAGTGGGCGCCCCCGCTGGAGCCGCCGGCCGACCCCGAGCCGGGCCGCTCAGGGCCAGATACAGCCCGATGGCGAAAAGCAGGACGACGAACAGCCCCCCCAGGACCAGCAGAGCCAGGATGAACGTTCTGTTCTGCCCCTCCTCCGGGGGCAGCCCCTCCAGATCCACATCGGCCATCGAAGACGCCTCCTGAGCCCGTGGTGGTTCCGAGCAGAAGTCTCCAGAAAAGTTCTCAGAAGGTTCTGCGGAAGAGCTCAGCTATGAACGTAGAACTTCCACATTATAAACCGGGACCCGGACGGGACGCTCTTCCCCGTCCAGCCGGATCTCCGCGCACCACACCCGCAGGCCGCTCTCCAGAACCTGCGGGTCCGGGAGGACGCGAAGGACGGTCCCCGTGCGTCCCCGATGCGGCTCCCGCAACAGACGGACATGCAAGCCGGGCTGGAGGACGACCTCCCCCGTCGGCTCCGGCGGCGGGGGATTCTCCGTCGGGACCGGGATCACGATCTCCGGGCGGCCCGGCGTTCCATCCGGATCCGCGGGAGGGTGCAGGATGAAGGCCTCGCGGCCCTGATAGAGGGAGAAGATCCGGAAGATCCCCGGATGCATCGGGAGGCGGCCGAACCCTTCCGTCAGGATCACCGGGAAGGAGAGCTCCCGCAGTCGGGGCAACAGAGAGGCCTCCATGCTCCCGGCGATCATCCCCCGCACCTGAAGCCGCTCCGCCTGCTCGAGGGCGCTCGGCTCGATCCACCCGCCCCCCACCACGATGGTGCCCTGGACCATGGGATCCAGGACGCGCGCCCGCAACGGCTCCGCCCCGCTGGTGACCACCCGGAGAACCCCGCTGAAATCTGAGCCGCTGGACCAGAAGGCCTGGATCAGGGCGCCCGTGGCTTCGAGGATCGCCCCATATGAAGGGATCACCTCCACGACCACGCCGGGGAACCCGGCTCGCACCTCCAGCGTGCGCGTCCCTGTCCGGATCATCACCCGGCCCCCGCCGGCCGCCACCACCTCCCCGTCCACCGGCGAACGCACCCGCAGAGTGCGCAGCCCCAGGAGGGTCCGTCGGGCGGCCAGCACCTCCTGAGCGCGCACCGACGTGCCGGGCTTGCGCCGCAGATACGCGAGGGCCCGCTCCGGGGGGACCCGCAGGGGACGGGCGAGATCCACGATCACCACGCCCATCGGCTGCTCGGCGGTGGCGAGGACGGTCGTGGCCTCCACCGTCTCTCCCCGACGCACCCGCACCTTCCCCGGGAGGGGCAGGCGGCGCTCCCGGCGAATGGTCGCCAGGGCCATAAACGTCACGGACCCGGGATAGAAGCGAGGCGATTCCATCGAGATCACAGGGCACCTCCCAGCGCGCCGACGTCCCAGAGCCAGCGCTGGTTCTGCTCCCGACGGGTTTCCGGATCCTCGGCCAGCCGGAGCGGCCGCCCCCGCCCGTCGACGATCAGGCCCAGCATCCCTCCCGGGATCCGGATCCGCCGGGGCGCCCGCCGGGGTCCCCATCCCAGATCCACCGGGCGTCGCATCCGGAAGCGTCGCAACTCGGTCTCGCCGGCCTCGGGGATGGGCACCACCTCCAGGCGTCCGCCCCGGGCCTCGATCTCATACACCGATTCCGAGCCGTCCGGCCCTCGATGGTGGACCTCGAAGGTGAAGAGCAGCTCATCCGGGGCCACCGGGCTTTCCAGAGCAGGGGCCAGGACCGTGGCCAGGAGGATCCAGGGCCGGCCGGTGATGGCCTCCACCGCGGATCCGGGGTCCAGGGCCGCCAGGGCCCCCAGGCCGGGGAGCAGGCCGACCGGATCCCAGAGCAGGGTGGTGAGGCCGATGGGTTGGAGGGCGTCGAGAGCGGCCAGCGCCAGGGCCCCGGGTCGGGTATGGGCGGCGAAGGCGCCGCCGCTGAGCAGGATCGGTTCGAAGAAACGGACGGTCCGCCCGAGCTCGGGCCAGAGGACGTGGAGGCGTTCCCACGCCTCCGATAGGGCCTCCCGAACGAAGGCCAGCTCGATCCACATCTCCTCCGGGGTTTGAGGGACCGAGAGCGGGTGCAGGGCCTTCGTCCACACCAGCGTCTCCAGGGCTTCCGGAGGGATCTCCTGGGGCAACCACCGGGCAATGCGTTCGTAACCCCGTCGCTGATACAGCGACAGGATCCCCGGGCCGATCCCGCTGTCCGGCTGCACGACCTGAGCCAGCATGCCGCCATAGGCGGCTGCGAGCACCACGTGGCGCCCCCCCACATCGACCACCAGGGCCCCGCGCTCCGGGGTCTCCAGGCTGAGATAGCGGGCCACATGGCTGAGGGCTCGGGCGGTCGGGAGGATCTCGCCACGGGCCCATCCCTGCAACGCCGACAGGCCCGGCAGGCGCATGGCCGCCTGCTCCGCGTAGCGTCGATCCAGCTCCTCCACCACCGGGCCAATGCGCTCCACCCCCGGGCGCGGGCGGACGTTCTCCAGCACCCGCAGCGGGATCTGCCGCCCGGCCATGGCCACCGCCTCCTCGCGCAACAACGCGTTCCCGGCGAAGAGAAGCAGGGGGCGCTCCTCCTCCGGGCGCAGCTGGGCCGCCAGGACGGCCGCCTCCAGCAGGGCCTCCACCGGCCGGGTGCCCCCGCCATCGACGCCGCCGGCGATCACTACCACATGGGGCTCCGCCGCGACCAGGGCATACAGCCATTCCTCTTCGGTCCGCGGGGATCCATCGGGCGAGATCACCGAGAGCGTCTCAAGGACCCGCGTGTAGCTTCCCGCCGCCGCGCGATGGAGGCTGGCGAGGCTCCACTCAGGGGCGATGCCCCCCAACACCACTCGCAACGGAGGGGCGGCGCTGAGGGTGATCAAGCAGACGTCCACCCCCGCTCCTGTGGAGAGCTCGGGGGCGATCAGGATCCCCTGGGGATCCAGCAGGGGGCGCCCGGAGATCGCGCTCAGATGCTCCAGGGCGCGGATCGCGCCGAGGAGGACATCCGGATCCGGGCCGCGCAGGGAAGTGGGGGCGCTGGCCGCCGCCACGAAGCGGAAGCGATCCTCCACCCGGGCGAACAGCATCGCCCGGGTCTGCACACTCCCCACATCGATGGTCACCAGGCTCTTCAGGGTCATGCCCTGCTCCCGCCGGTGCGTATCGGAACAGGGATCTCAGGGTCCCCACCGGCTGAGGGCCTGGATCAGGAACTCGGCCCGGCCGATCAGGAGGGAGATCCCGGTGATGAGGGCGCTGCCGAACAGCGCGCCCAGGGTGAAGGCCCACACCGCCCGTCCCAACCCCTGCAGAACCCCCCATGCGGCGCTCAGGGCAGGGGACCGCGCCGGCGGGCGGTAGAACTGGGCGGCCAGCAGCGCGAGCAACGTCGCCGCCAGCCCCAGGGTGAACCCCTGGCCCGCCCCCGCGGCCACCTGAGGCCCGATGGTCCCGAACAGCGCCCCCGCCCCTGCGATCCCCAGGCCCACGCCCAGGGCGATGGCGAGACCCAGATCCCCCAGGATCCCCAGCCGCGGCACGCCTTTCGCCAGGACCAGAAGCCCCAACCCGAGCTGCAGGAGAAGAAAAGCCCGTCGGGCCGGATCCACCGCCACGGGAAGCGCCCGCCACTGCGGGATCAGGACGTTCCACAGCATCACGGCCGTGAAATACCCGATGCTCAGTCCCACCAGCAGGCTGGCGGCCAGCCGATAGACCGCCGTGTCCTCGATCAAATAGCTCAGGATCATCAGAGTGAGAAAGACGGCCAGAGCGGTCCCCATGGCCTCCATCGGGTTCATCCCTCCCTCCGGCGCGCGGCGAACAGGCTGATCCCCAACCCGACGCCGATCAGGGCGACAACGAGCATTTGAAGCAACGCCTGCGCCTGTAGATCAAAAAAGGCCGGGCTGCCCTCGGCCACCTCGCCCGCCAGCAGCAGCGCGTCCCGCAAGCCGGTGGCCACCGCCCGGAGCTGGCCGCTCTCCTGATACGGGGCCGCATAGGGCGCGATGCCGGCGCTCACCGCCGCGATCACCGGCACTTCCGGGGGGAGGATCCCCCGGGCCTGCTGCAGCCAGCCTCGCAGGGCCTCCGGGGAACCGGTGATCAGCACCACCAGGCTCACCCGGGCCGCCAGCGGCTCCTCCCCGAAATCCCGGGCGATGGGCAGATCCTGCACCGGCCGTCCGGTGTAATCAACGGGGAACCGGCGGAGCGGCTGGCTCAACAGGCGGGCGATCGCCACCTCATGCCCGGGCACATACCCCAGATGCATCACACGCTCCCCATAGTCCGACCGCGCCAGGACCACGGAGGCGGCCTGGGCCGCTCCCCAGGGGCTGAGGCTCACCGTCAGCGCCCGCACCCCACGGTCCGACAGCCGCTGCAGCACCCCCCTCAGGAAGCCGTCCAGCTCGGCCGCGCGGTCCGGCCCATACTCCACCGCCACCAGCGCCAGCCCTCCGGATGGGGCCTCATCCAGCGCGGCGACGAAGGCCGTCGGCGGCGTCAGAAAGGCGGGCCGGAAGAAGGGCAGCGGCCAGTAAAGGCCAAGGATCAACGCCACGAGAATCAGGGCGAACAACAACCCGCGCTCCACCGCCTGGGCCAGACCGGCCGGGGTCGGCTCCGCCACCCGCTCGCCGATCAGGAAGGTCAGGCCCTGGGCGAGCAGACTCCCCCAGGCCTCCGCCCGCGTCCGGAGCTCCGGGATCGGCTCGGCCCGAAGACGGGCGGGAGGGCCCTGGACCTCCACCAGCTGGGGATGTCGTGGGAGCACATCCACCAGCCCGGCCAGCGGACCCTGTTCCTCCACCACCACCGGCTCCAGAGGCAGGAGCGTCTCCACCGGCGCCTCTCCGCCCTCCTCGGCGACCGGCCGGAGGGTCTGCAACCACTCCGGCATCTCCGCCAGCACCGCCTCCAGGTCTGTGAAGGGCGGGACTTCCTCCGGAGGCGGGGGTGGAGGCGCTTCCTCCAGCTGGAAGGGCGCTGTCGCCGGCGGCGCCGTCATGACCTCCTCCGGGAGCCCCTCGGCCCGAAGAGGAGGGGCCTGGGCAGGGACCTCCTCCGATGAACCGGGCGGAGGCGCCTCCGTCAGCCCCAGCTCCTTCCACCATTCCGGCAGCTCCTCCCCCTCCGGCCATGGAGGAGGAAGGGCCTCCACTTCCTCGCCGCCCGGAGAAGGGGCCTCGATCGCGGGAGGACGCTCCGCCTCTTCCTCCAGCGGGAAGAAGGTGAACGGAGCCGTCTCCGGCGGGGAAGCCTCCTCACCGGAGAAGCCCGCCTCGCTGACCGGAGGGGTTTCCCCGAGCTCTGGAACCTCGAAGAGCGGAGGGAGCTCCGGGAACGGGGATGCCTCGGTCTCCGGAGGCATCCACGGCGGAACGGCCATCCCGGTCTCCGCCTCCGGCGGGCCGGGAGGAGCGCCCTCCTCCGGGGGCATGGCCTCCGGCTCCATTTCTTCCGAGAAGGGAAGAATCGGAGCCTCAGGGCCCGAAGGGGGAGCCTCCCCCGGACCCTGCGCTTCTTCCACCGGCGGCGCCCCGAACGGCGGGCGTTCCTCCTCGACGGTTTCCGGGAAAGCGGGAGGCGCTTCCGGGAACAGATCCTCCACCGCAAGCAGCCATTCCGGCATCCCGGGCTCCGGGGGCGCTCCGGCTGCCTCCTCCCGCCTTACCTCCCCTTCCTCCTCCGCTTCCTTCAGCCGGACACCGCACTGCTCACAGAACACGGCCTCGGGCGGGTTCCGGTATCCGCAGACGGCGCAGAGGGTTCCCTCGATCTCCCCGGGGCCATCCACCAGATCTGCCCCACAACGGGTGCAGATTTGCGCCTCCTCCGGGTAAAGCGCCCCACAAACCGGACAGCGTCGCATCGGCTTCCTCCCGGATCAACGGCCCATAGGCCGATCCAGCCCCAGCGCGATCCGCAGCATCATGACCACCACCCCTAACGCCACGCCCAGCAGGATCCCCCGAACCCCCCCGGTGATCAGGGGCTCCACCACCGCGTGGGACAGGGGACCCCAAAGCAGAGGGAGGGAGGTGCCGCCGGAGCGGAGGATCAGGACGCTCAGGACGCCGGCGGTGAACAGCAGGGCTTCGACGGAGGGTCGAGCGCGCAGCCGGCGCCAGAGGGCAAGGATCATAAAGAAGGGAAGCAGCGCGCCCAGCGAGGCCTCGAGGGGCAGCACCCCATATTGATAGATCCACATCATCCAGGGGCCGGCGAGCCCGCTGCCCCGGATCCATCCTTCGCCTGCGGCGAGGATCAGGACGGCGAGGGCGCTCAGGACGATGACCAGGCTATACGGCCATCCCTCCCCCTGGAGGCGGATCCGACGGAGGTGGGCGTCCAGGAAGGCCAGGAAGGCCACCAGCGTGGCATACGCCAGGAGCGTGGAACCCAGCTCGGTCAGGGCCTGGCGGAGCGCCGGCTGGGGCCACAGATACGGCACCAGGGCGAGAAGGATCGCCAGGCTCAGAACCCCGGTGAACACCACCCGCCGGATCATCCCTTCCCTCCTTCACCCACGTCCCATCGCCCCCAGCGCGGCGGCGATGAGGAGCGCGATCAGCAACCAGCGAAGCAGATCGTGAGCCAGCCAGCGCCCCGGGGCATCCTCACGGGGCGCTGCGGTGAGGGCCTCCTCCCCCACCGCGAGGGACGGGTCCAGAGGCCACATGGCCGCCGCGCCGGAAGGATCCGGCATGGCGAAGAGAGAGACCGCCCCCTCCCGCTGGCCCGCCTCGCCGGCGAGGATCGCCTCCTCCCGAAAGGACCCGCCCAGGATGTTGGCGGCGACCGGTCGGAGGCCCAGGGAGAGGGTCAGGCCGGCGATGTAGGCCATCGGGCTGGCGCCAGCCCATTCGATGCGATCCAGGGGAGGAGAGGACATCGCCGGCAGCCGGGCGGCCTCCTGGAAGAGATGCCGCGCATACAGCAGCGCCACGGGATCGGCCACGGCCACCCAGGGAGGGACCTCCCCTGTTCGCACATCCCCCAGCGCCCGCTCCAGGGACCGGGCCGCGCTCAGGGTGAACGCGGCCTCGCCGCCGAGCAGCCCGCCGGATCCCAGCGCGAACTGGAGGGGCTGGCCGGTCTCCAGCGAGCGCCCGACCTGGAAGGGGATCTGCCGGAAGGATTCGAGGGCACGGGGGGAGAGGCGGATCCGCCGCCCGCCGTAGACAGCCGCCAGCGTCAGCGCCGCAGCGATCAGCAACAGGACGCCCATGGTCATCGGGGATCCTCCCGGCCTGGCCTTCGGGGTGCGGATTCGAGGACGGCGATCCAGCGGGCGAGAGGCTCCGCGCCGATCCACGGGCGCAGGAGCCAGAGGCCCTGGGCCAGAGGGAACCGCAGGGGCGCGAAGGCCTCCAGGATCCATTCGAGATCCGCAAACGGAACTCTGCCCACGCGCTGGGGATCTTCCAGCCTGCCCATCCGCCACCTCGCTCCTGGAGCCTTCGGGTGAAACCCGCAGATCCAGCGATCGGCTCGAGTATACCCGATTTCCGCCGCTTTCAAAACAGAAGGCATCCTCCGGGTGTATCCCACTTGTAGGACAACTGCTCGCAGTTGTCCTACCTCCTCGGGCCGGGCGGCTACGCCAGGGCGGCGCCGGGCACCGGAACCCGGTTCATGATCTCCTCCAGAACCTGCTCCGGGGTAACCTCCCGCATGCGGGCGGTGGGATGAAGGATCAGGCGATGGGCCAGGCAGGGCTGGACCAGGGCCTTGATGTCGTCGGGGATCACGTAATCCCGCCCCCGCAGGACGGCCCGGGCTTGCGCGGTGCGGAACAGCGCCAGCGTCCCTCGCGGGCTGGCCCCCAGATAGACGTCCGGATGCTCCCGGGTGCGCTCCACGATCTCCAGGAGATAGCCTCGGATCTCCGCGGAGACGTGGACGGCCCGGATCTCCTCCTGCGCGCGGCGCAGCTCCTCCAGTCGCACCACCTGGTCGAGGGTCTC
The DNA here is from genome assembly GCF_018771565.1 of Thermoflexus hugenholtzii. Lineage (NCBI taxonomy): Bacteria > Bacillati > Chloroflexota > Thermoflexia > Thermoflexales > Thermoflexaceae > Thermoflexus > Thermoflexus hugenholtzii. The sequence goes on from NZ_CP076326.1 coordinate 1,893,195, forward strand.
AATGGGATGGCGGAACTGCTGGGCCTCCAGGATCGCCAGCTCGTCCTTGCGGGCCGGATAACCCAGACGGATGCGCAGCATAAACCGGTCCAGCTCCGCCTCGGGCAGCGGGAAGGTGCCCTCATACTCGATGGGGTTCTGGGTCGCCAGCACCAGGAACGGCTGAGGGAGAGGATAGGTGACGCCGTCCACGCTCACCTGCCGCTCCTCCATCGCCTCCAGCAAGGCCGCCTGGGTCTTCGGCGTGGCCCGGTTGATCTCATCCGCCAGGACGATGTTCGCCATGATCGGCCCGGGGCGGAACTCGAACGTGCGGGTGCCGGGGTTGAAGATCGAGACGCCGGTGATATCGCTGGGCAGCATGTCCGGCGTGAACTGGATCCGCCGGAAGGTTCCCCCGATGGAGCGGGCCATGGCCTTGGCCAGCATGGTCTTGCCCACGCCGGGCACATCCTCGATGAGCAGATGGCCCTGGGCCAGGAGCCCGATCACCGCCAGCTCCACCGCCTCCCGCTTCCCGAAAATCACCCGCTCGATGTTCTCCACCAGCCGGCGGGCAACCTCCTGCGCAAACCCATCCATTCCGAATCCTCCATCGCAATGGGATTCCCTGCCCCGGACGGACGACCTCCTCCCCCCTCCGCCTTTGATTTTAGAGGCTGCTTATCTGAAGATCCACCTCTATGGGAAGAGGGGGGAAAGCGGGGGCGTGGGCGGAGGGGAGAGCATGGGCGTGGACGTGGGCGCCGACGGAGGCGGCGGCTCCTCGGTCGGAGGGGCAGGCGGCTGGGAGGCCTCCCCAAGCCCCTCCGTCGGGGGTCCGCTTCGGGAGGGCGGGGCGGGTGTCGGGGATCGCTGCGGCTCACTCTCAGGCGTCCCGGGTGGGATCGAGGGGGTCTCCGACGAAGGGGTGGGACGCAGGATCTCAATCACCACCCATGGGGTTCGAAGGGCCGGCGATGGACCTCCCCCGGCAGCTGCAAGCCCCCGCCCCCCGAACCGCACCGCGGGGAGCCCGAAGGCCAGGGCCATCGCCAGCCCGACTCCACCGGCGGTGGCCAGGGCGCGCTGCCAGGGCTTCCAGGCGTCCGGGAGGGCGGCCCCCGTGAGAACCGCTCCCACCAGGGTGAACAGCGGCCCCTTCCCGATCTCCCGGGCGGGATCCGCCGCCGAGGCGGCGGCCGTCTGCCAGGCGCTCAGCCAGGCCCCCAGGGCGCCCACGGCGGCGAGGAAGGCCAGGGCTCCCAGGATCGGCCGGGCCCGGGGCGATCCCCGGATGGCCCAGGGCAGCCACAGGGCGGGCACGCTGACCATCAGGACCAGCACCCCCCATCCGTCCAGCCCCCGGGCCGCAGGGCCTGCCCCCCAGGGGAGCATCGTCCCGGCCAGCATCAGGGCGGGCCCCAGCATCCGCAAGGCAGGGGAGGGCGTCTCCGCGTTCATGGCTCCCAGCGCCCGGTGAGGGAATCGAGGAAAGCCATCAGCTGGGTTCGAAGCTCCCGAAACGTCTCCGGCATCCGCTCCGCCAGCGGCCGACAGCGCTCCCACTCCAGCTCGAATCCATCGGTATGACGGAACAGATGCCGGAAACGAAGGTAATCCGAGAGGCGGGATCCCAGGGCGGGATCGATCACGGCGGGTCGGGATTCCCCCCACGGGCTCATCATCCGCCACAGCCAATCGGTGTGCCCATGAGGGTCGGCAGGGAGGTCCCCATCGATCCGCACCGCGATCCGCTCGAAGATCCGTTCGACGCCGGTGTAGAAATCGTGCAGGATGCTCCCCAGGCTGCGCAGGGCGAACTCGTCGGGCTCGCCGGGCCAGCGGCTCATCAGCCGCTCCAGCCGGGCGAGCTCCAGGTCGATCTCCCGACGCAGGGCTTCCGTCGGCTCGATGGGCATCTCCTCCTCCCCCAGGATGCGGGCGCGCAGGGTGGGAGGGGCGCTCTCCAGAGGGATCAGATCCAGCTCCATGCCCTCCGGAAGGAGCGCCTCACACTCCCGCAGGGCGTCGAAGTAGCGCTCCGGCGCCAGCCCTTCCACGGCGATATCGATGTCTGAGCGCGCGTGCCAGGGACTCTGGCCGGCCAGGGAGCCGAAGATGAAGACCCATCGTGCCCCGAAGCGGCGGCGCAACAACTCCGCGCACGCCCGGGCCGCCTCCCAGGCCGCCGCCCTCCGGCGCTCCAACATCTCGTCTTTCATGGACTCGTCGCTCACCATCCCGGGAACGGTCTCCTTTGAATGATAAACCGGATCCTCCGGCCTCGCAGGGTGCGCCGGACCCGGAGCCGCCTCACCTTTGCTTCTCCACGATCAGCGTCTTCAAGTAAAGGGTCTCCGGGATCTGCAGGATCCATGGGTGATCCGGCGGCTGATAGGTGACATCCCGGACGACCAGGCGGCAGCCCACGTCGGCCGCCGCCAGGCGGACGGCCTCGATCAGATCCTCCAGGCGGACCGGATAGGCGCACGAGGAGAAGAACAGCACCCCGCCCTCCTCCAGCAGGCGCAGGGCGAGCGCGGCCATCTCCACGAACCGTCGGCGCACCCCCCGCTCCCATTCCGTCCGCCGCTTCACCATCGCGGGCGGATCCAGGACCACGTGGGTGAACCGCCTTCCCTCCGCGAGCAACGCCTCCATCATCTCCAGGGCATCCCCCAGGCGGACGGTGATCCGGGAGGCCAGGCCGTTGCGGGCCGCGTTGCGCTCCGCCTGCTGCAGCGCCCATGGGTCCTTGTCGATGACCATCGCCGTCGCCCCCGCGGCGGCCGCGTGGATGGCAAAGGTCCCGATGTAGCCGTAAACGTCCAGCACCCGATCCCCCGGCCGCACCATCCCTCGCAGCCGTCGGCGGTTCTCCCGCTGATCCAGATAGAACCCGGTCTTCTGCCCGCGGATCGCGCTGGTTTCGAAGACCAGCCCGTCCTCCTCCACCTCCAGCGGATCCGGGATCTCCCCCCACAACAGGCCAGCCCGCGGCTCCAGCCCCTCGTCCTCCCGGGCCTCCACATCGCTGCGCTCATAGATCCCCCGGGGCGCGAACCGTTCGCGCAACGCGTCCACCAGCATCTCCCGCCAGCGCTCCATCCCCAGGTTCCGGATCTGCACCACCAGGACGTCGCCGTAGCGATCGACGATCAGCCCGGGGAGCCCATCCGCCTCCCCGTGGACCAGGCGGACGGCGTTCGTGTCCCGGATGCTCCTTCGCCGGTCGGCGGCCTCCGCCAGGCGCCTCCGGAGCCACTCCGAATCCACAGGCTCGTCCCCCCGGGTGAGCATCCGAAGGGGGATATGGGCCGCGGGGTTGTAGAACGCCCTCCCCACCAGCGTCCCCGTGGCGTCCCGAACCTCCACGACGGCCCCCGGCTCCGGGTCCCCGTGAACGCGGGCGATGTCATCGTGGAAGGCCCAGGGGTAGAAATTGCGGAGCTTGCGCTCCGCGTGGGGCTTGAGGACGATCCACGCCTTCATACGGCTTCCCGTCGGCCCACCGAGACGATGAACGTCTCCAGCGCCACCACATCCGGGACCTGGCCGGTTTTGATGGCCAGGTCCAGCTCCGCCAGGCTCCGGTAGAAGGTTTCCAGCTGGGGGATCGAGAAGGCGACCGCGGACTCCGCGATCTTGCGCGCCGCATACGGATGAAGGCCCAGCAGGTTTCCGGCCTCCGCGGGGGAGAGGCCCCGTTCCAGCTGTTCCTTCATCAGGAGCATCAGACGGAACTGGCGGACGATCATGCCGAACAGCCCGAGGGGGTGCTCTCCCTCCTCCAGGAGCCGGTGGAGGGCGGCCAGGGCCCGGCGCACATCCCGCCGTCCTAAGGCCTCCGTGAGCTCGAAGAGGCTGATCGGCGCCGCATAGGGGACCAGCCGCTCCACATCCTGAGGGGTGACGGGGCGGCCGGCAGCCCATGCGGAGAGCTTGCGGATCTCCTGATCCAGCAGGCGGAGATCCGTGACCAGGGCGGCCAGGGCGGAGGCCGCCTGCGGGGTGAAGGTCCCGCCGTATCGCCGGGCCCGCTCCATCACCCACTCCGGGAGGGCCCGGGGAGGCGGCAGGGGGAAATGCCGGACCTCCGCCTGATCCGGATGCGTCGCCATCCAGCGCAACAGCGGATGATCCTCCGGTAGGGTCCTCCGTTCGATCAGGACCAGGAGGGTGGTGGGCGGGACGGCGGCGAGGGCCTGTCGGAAGGCCTCGTCCTCCTGGGCCCGCCGGCGCTCCCGGGCGAACCATCCCTCCACGACGACCAGGCGCCGCGAGGCCAGGAAGGGCATCGCCGCGCATGCCGCCTGCAGCTCCGCCGGGGAGATCCGCCGGCCGTCCAGGACGATCACGTTCATGGACTGGGCGGCCGCATCCCCCACCTCCCCGCGAAGCTCCCGCAGGGCCTCCTCGATCTCCAGCTCGTTCTCACCGTGGAAGAGGAGGATCATCGGGACGTCTTTGCGGTGTTCCGCGAATGATTCGTGTAGTTCCTTGGTTACGGCTCGGGCTCCGGACGCTCATCCGCCCCGGGTCTCCACGAAGTGGACCCGGACGAAGCCGCCGGGGAGGGCCCGCACCCCCACGATCTCCAGATCCCCCGGGTCAGCCCGGGTGGTGACGTGGGCCTGCAGCCATGGGCCCAGGGGTTGCACGGCGATCAGCGTGAGCACCGTGGCGAAGATGACCAGGGGGAGAACGTCGCGGCGCCGGCGATGGGGCACCAGGCCCAGGGTGAGAAAGGCCGCCAGGCCGGCGGAGGTGCCGGAGGCCACGTAGTTGGTCCCGCAACCCGGATGGATCGCCCAGTGATGCTCGCCTCGACGCAATCGCTCCAGGGCCTCACGGGCCGCAGCGATCACCGCCTCCATCGGCACGTTCCCGTAAACGTAGAACCCGAAAGGGGTGGAGCGACCGGCCATGGGCAGGCCGGGGAACCGCTGGCTGAGCAGATGGATCGTGGCGTGCTCCAGCGCATGGTTGCGCCGGATCCGCCGCAACGGCGTCCAATCCAGGATCGACATCCCGACCTCCAGTTCGGAAAGTTCGCATGAGCGCTCGCGCGCGCCACGCCGGGCGCCCTCACGGGGCCGGGCGGGCCACCACGATCAGGCGATGGGTGTTGTTCTCCGGCGGCCAGCATGTGACCAGGGTGAGGCGCTCCTCCGGGGTGGGCAGGATCCACCCCAGATTCCGCTGCCGCACCTCCGGAGGCTGGCCTTTCTCCGGCAGGATGTGGATCCCCTCCACCTGATACGCGTAGGCCTGCCGGGAGGTCTCCACCCGGATCCGCTGACCCGGGCGCAGGCGATGGAGGGCGCGGAAGACCTTCCCCTCGATGTTGTGGTGGCCGATCAGGACCACGTTGCCCCCCTGGCCGGGCGCCGCCGAGGTGGGGAGCCAGCCGGCGGCGAACCCGTGGGGAGGCTCCCAGGTGATGAAGACCTGGCTCCCCTCCGTCATCGTGGTCAGGCGCGCCGGGACCACCGGGGCCTCCAGCCCGATGTCCGGGATGATCAGGCGGATGGGGGGATCCGCCACCGCCCCGGAGGACGGCGAGCGGGTCGGCGCAGGCTCCGGGCGCATCGCCCTGGCCTCCTGCACCCCCCTCGGCTCCGGAGATGGGCGGGCCGGTGGGGCCGCGGAAGGCCCCCGGGGTGGAAGTGGAAGGGGTTCAGGATCCCGGGGGGTGGGCCAGGCCGTCGCGAGCCCGGCGGCCCCGAGGAGCAGCCCAGCCCCGATCAGGAGGCCGCTCAGCCGGTTGCCGGACGGACGACGGCCTGATCCCATGGCGCGCGCTCCAGATATCCCCCCACCATCGCCAGCAACGTTTCGTTGTAAAAAGCGAGGATGTCCCGATAAACCTCGCGCCAGCGCTCCGGCGCCCCGCCCAGCTCCACCATCCGGAACACGCTCTCCAGGAGGTAGCCGCCGAAGTGGAGGAACGCCCGCAACAGGTCTTCCAGCCCCAGCCCGGCCGCGTGCGCCTGCTCGGCGTAACGCTGCCCGATCCGGCGGGGGCGATGCGGGTCGTGATCCCGGATGTAAGCCTGGAGCTCCTCCAGGAGCTGATAGCACGTGGCCTGGAACTCCTGAGCGATGGGGCCGCGCATCCGTTCGAACCAGGGGGCCTGAGGGCCGACTCCCCGGGCGAGCTCCAGACGGAGCTGGCCCAGGGTGTAAGTGATCAGCATGCGCACCCCGGGCTCCGCGCCGTGGGCCTGCAGCCAGGCTTCCAGATCCTTGCGGGCGAACCGCCGGTGCCCCCCGGCGGTCCGCTGGGAGGGGATGCGCCCGGCATCCGCCCACGCCCGCAGCGTGGCCGGGTGCACCCCCAGCATCGCCGCCGCCTCCTTCAGAGAGAGCCACTCCCCGGTGGGATTCCTCGTTTTCCGCTTCCCCATCGTCCCCCTCCGGATCCCCGGCCTGGCAGGCCGCTTCCCCCATCACGAGCGGGGAGCCGCGACAGCCTGGCGCAGATAGGCCTCAATGAAATCGTCCAGCTCCCCGTCCAGGACCCGCTCCACCTGGCTGGTCTCGTAGTCGGTGCGATGGTCCTTGACCAGCTGATAAGGATGCAGCACATAGGAGCGGATCTGGTTGCCCCACTCGGCGCTGACGTGTTCGCCCTTGAGGGCGGCGATCTCCGCCCGGCGCTTCTGCTCCTCCAGCTCCGCCAGCCGGGCCTTCAGGATCTTGAGGGCGGTCTCTTTGTTCTGGGTCTGGCTGCGCTCGTTCTGGCAGGAGACCACGATCCCCGTCGGGATGTGCCGGATGCGGACGGCCGTCTCGTTCTTCTGCATATGTTGGCCGCCCGCCGTGGAGGCCCGGAAGGTCTCGATGATGATGTCCTCCGGCCGGATGACGATCTCCGGGCTCTCCCCGATGTCCGGCCAGACCTCGACCAGGGCGAAGGACGTGTGGCGGCGGCGGGCGGCGTCGAAGGGGGAGATGCGCACCAGGCGGTGCACCCCTTTCTCCGCCTTCAGGTAGCCGTAGGCGTAGGGGCCTTTCACCAGCACCGTGGCGCTCTTGATCCCCGCCTCCTCGCCGTCCACCTTGTCCAGCAACTCGGCCTCCCAGCCCCGGCGCTCCGCCCAGCGCAGATACATGCGCAACAGCATCTCCGCCCAGTCCTGGGCGTCGGTGCCGCCGGCCCCCGCGTGGATGGCCAGGATGGCGTCGTGGCGGTCATAGGGGCCGGACATCCAGACCTCGAACTGGCGGTGGCGCACCGTCTCCTCCAGGGCTTCGATCTCGCGGGCCAGCTCGGCCATCAGCGCCTCATCGCCCTCGCCCTCCGCCAGCTCCAGCAGCTCCCGGGCCTCCTGAGCCCGTTGGCGTAGATGGAGCCAGTTGCGGACCTCCTCCTTCAGGCGGCCTAACCGCTTCAGCACCTCCTGCGCCTGGGCCGGCTGTTCCCAAAAATCCGGCCGGGCGGCCTCCTCCTCCAAACGCTGGATCTCCGCCTGCTTCTCCGGGATGTCAAAGACGGTCCAGGAGATCTTCCAGCGTCAGCGTCAACGCTTCCAATCGCTCTCGCAGATCCGTCGACATCATCTCCCTCCCTTTCTATGGATCTCTCTATGGATCTCCACCGGCCGCCTGGCAAGGGCGGCCTTCCCCTGCTTTCGGGCAGGTTCATGGGGCGGACGTCCCCTCGATCAAGCGCGCGGTGACCTGCATGAACGCCTTCAGATCCCGGATCGCCTGCGGGAGCATGGCGTGAACCTGGGCGTGATCGATATCCCAATACAGGTGGACCAGCCGGTTTCGCCACCGGGCCATCTGCGCCATGGCTTCCGCCAGCGCCTCCGGCAGGATCCCCGCCCGTCCCAGAATCCGAAAGACCTCCGCGTAGCTCTGAGGACGCCCCAATCCCATGTGGGCGATGAGGTGATGCCCGATGTCCAGCGCCGCTTCAATGGCCAGCTGGAGGAAGCGCTCCGCGCTGCCGTAGCGATACGGATCCCCGCAGAAGTCCGAGCGGTCCAGGGCGGCCAGCGGCTCCAGCAATGCGAGGAACTCCTCCAGCCGGGTCATGCGATCCATCAATAAATCTCGATCGATCACTGAGCTTTCCCCCTTCCAGCGCTTCAGGGAGGTCCGGTTCAGGAGCTCCCGAAAGGGGCCCTCGTCCAGATAGGCCCGCATCGCCCGGGCTTCCCAATCCGCGCAGCGGCCGGGGTCCCGGCAGAACAGGAGCTCCCGCTCCTTTAGAACCGCGAACTGACGGGCCGGAGGCAGCGTGTTCAGCAGGATCAGGTCGATCTCATGGCCCGGAAGGGCCTCCTCCAACCGGGCCTGGAGACGATCCAGGAGCTCCGGGAACCGCGCGGGGGGCACATCCGGATCCACCCACACGGCGATGTCCACATCGCTCAGGGCATCCGCCCGGCCGGCGGCCCAGGAGCCAACCAAATACGCCCCGATCACCTCCGGGATGTCCACCGCCCGGATCATGGCATCCCGGGAGGGTGCCGGGATCTCGATTTCAGGCAGGCGACCCCGTCGCATCCTCGAACAGCTCCTCTACAAAGGCGCCCGCATCGAAGGGCAGCAGATCCTCCAGCCCCTCTCCCACCCCCACAAACCGCACCGGCAGGCCCAGCTCTCGGGCGATGGCGAAGACCGCGCCCCCCTTCGCTGTGCCGTCCAGCTTGGTGAGGATCAGACCGGTGACGCCCACGGCTTGATGGAACTCCCGGGCCTGCGGGAGGGCGTTCTGCCCGGTGGTGGCATCCAGCACCAGCCAGACCTCGTGGGGCGCGCCCGGGACCGCTTTCGCGGCGACCCGGCGGACCTTCTGGAGCTCCTGCATCAGGTTGTATTTGGTGTGCAGTCGGCCGGCGGTGTCGGCCAGGACCAGGTCGTAACCCCGGGCGCGGGCGGCCTGCAGGGCGTCGAAGAGCACCGCGCCGGGATCGGCGCCGGGCTGCCCCCCGATGCAGGGCACGCCGGCCCGTTCCGCCCAGATCTCCAGCTGTTCCCCCGCCGCGGCCCGGAAAGTGTCCGCCGCCGCCAACAGCACCCGTCGGCCCTGCTGCCGGAAGCGGTGGGCCAGCTTCGCCACGGTGGTGGTCTTCCCCGAACCGTTCACTCCGACCACCAGCACCACCTCCAGGGGATCCCGCCCCAGGTTCAACGGTGGGGGATCTTTGAGCAGGGCGCGCAGCTCCGCTTTCAACATCGCCCGCAGGTCCTCCGCCCGGGTGACCCCCTCCCGGCGGACCCGTTCTCGCAGGCGATCCAGGAGCTCTTGAGCAACCCGCACGCCCACATCGGCCTGGATGAGGGCGGCCTCCAGCTCCTCCCAGAGCGCCGGCGTGATCTCGGTTGCCCCCAACAGTTGCGCGATCCGTCCGAAGGCAGCCTGGCGGGTTCGCGCCAGGCCCTCCCGCAGGGCTTGCAACATGCTCCGCATCGATGCGTCCGCTCCTCCTGCCCGCACGATCCTCTACCTCGAATTATATCGAAGGCTCGCCGATCCATCTATGCGATCTCCAAAGGCGATATAAAATGGGAATCCTGGATGATCCTCCGGATCACGATGGAGAACGCCCGGGATGAGCACCATGGGACGGGGGCTTTCACGCCGTTCCGGGTCATGGCTCCGATGGATGGTCTGGAACCTCATAGCGGCCTGCGGGGTGGGGATCCTGGCCCTGTGGGGGATCGAGCGGATCTGGCCGCTGCCGCCCCTGCCCACCCCTCTCCCCACGGCCACCCCGATCCCCACCGCGACGCCCCGCCCCCCGCTGATGTATACCGTCCAGCCTGGGGATACCCTGATCGGGATCGCGGCGCGCTATGGGGTGTCCCTGGAGAGCCTGCTGCGGGCCAACGGCCTGAGCCCGGAGGCGGTCATTTATCCGGGGCAGGTGTTGCGGATCCCGGGGGAGCTCCCGGCGGTGCCGCCCCCCATCCCTTCTCCGAGCCCGCTGCCATCCCCAGCGCCGGCCGCTGATGGGATCCGCCTGCGGGTTCTGGAGATCCGCGGGGTCGGGGATGTGGAGCAGGAGACCCTCGTGCTGGTGAACGAGGGGGCGACCCTCAGCCTGGCCGGCTGGCGGCTGCGGGATGCGGATGGGAACCTCTTCGTCTTCCCGGCCCTCACCCTATGGGCCGGCAGCCGGGTGGCGGTGCACACCCGCGCCGGGGAGAACACGGCCACGGATCTTTACTGGGGACGCGACGGGGCGGTGTGGCAGCCCGGCGAACGGGGCGTTCTGGAGGACCCGGAGGGGACCGTGGTGCTGGAGTTCCGGATCCCATCGCCTCGCCCTTGAGAGCAACGGCCAGGCTTACATCACCCGCCAGCACGCCACCCAGTGCTCCTGCTGCGGCGTTCCTACGTTGATAAAGGGCGGCTCCTCCCGGGCGCAGTGCGCCATCGCGACCGGGCAACGGGGATGGAAGCGGCATCCGGCGGGCGGGTTGAGCGGGCTGGGGACATCTCCCTTCAGCAGGATACGCTCCCGCTTGAGGGTGGGATCCGGGATGGGAACAGCGGAGAGCAAAGCCTGCGTGTAAGGATGGAGCGGATTACGATACAGCTCCTCCCGGGAAGTCAGCTCCACGATCTTCCCCAGATACATCACTGCGACGCGATCGCTGACGTGCTCAATGACGCTCAGGTTGTGGGCGATGAACAGATAGGTGAGATGGAACTCCTCCTGAAGCTCTTTCAGGAGATTAATGATCTGGGCCTGGATGGAGACGTCCAGGGCGGAGATCGGCTCATCGCAGACGATGAACTTGGGGCGCAGGGCCAGGGCCCGGGCGATGACGATGCGCTGGCGCTGGCCTCCTGAGAACTCGTGAGGATAGCGGCGGGCGTGGTAATCCTCCAGGCCCACCTTGCGGAGGAGATCGATCACCATCTCCATGCGCTCTTTCGGTGTTCCGATCCCGTGGACGGCAAGCCCCTCGGCGATGCTCGCCCCCACCGGCATACGGGGATCCAGGGAGGAGTAAGGGTCCTGGAAGATGATCTGCATATCCCGTCGCAGGGCTTTCAGTTCGGATTTGGTGAGGGCGAAGATGTTCCTTCCCTCGAAATAGACTTCCCCGGCCGTGGGCTCGATCAGGCGGAGGATCGTGCGTCCGACGGTGGTTTTCCCGCAGCCGGATTCCCCTACCAGCCCCAGGGTTTCGCCGCGGCGGATGTTGAAGCTCACCCCATCCACGGCTTTCACCCAGGCCACCACGCGCTGCAGCAATCCCCGACGCACCGGGAAATATTTCTTAAGATCCCGAACCACCACCAGATCCTGATCCGCCGAGACCTCCATGCGGGGCTGAGCCTGCGCTTGCACGATGGTCATCCGTCATCCTCCCTGTTCCAGAGATCCTTTTCGAACGCGCCGGCCGGGGTGCGCTATCCGTAAAGCCAGCAACGGACCTGATGTCCGGGCTCCGTATGAAAGAGCGGGGGGATCTGCTCCAGGCAGACGTTCCCGAGCTGGGCCTGGTTCTCCACGCGGGCGCGGCAACGGGGCGCGAAACGGCAACCCGGCGGGAGATCGATCAGGTTGGGCACTGTCCCCGGGATTGTGTCCAGGCGGGGTTTCACCACCCCCATCACCGGGATGGATCCCAGGAGCCCCCGGGTATAGGGATGCTGCGGGTTAGAGAAGATGGTGCGCACATCGGCCTCCTCGATGATCTGGCCCGCATACATCACCGCGACCCGATCGCACATCTCCGCCACAATGCCCATATCGTGCGTGATGAGGATGATGGCGGTGTGCATGCGGCGCTGGAGCTCCCGCATCAGATCCAGGATCTGGGCCTGGATGGTCACGTCCAGAGCGGTGGTGGGCTCGTCGGCGATCAGCAGCTCCGGGCCCAGGGCCAGGGCCATGGCGATCATCACCCGCTGGGCCATGCCCCCCGAGAGCTCGTGAGGATAGGAGTGGGCGCGTCGCTCCGGATCCGGGATGCCCACCATCTGCAGGAGCTCGATGGCGCGACGCCAACCCTCCGCCCGGCTCAATCCCTCGTGGACCTGAAAAACCTCCGCGATCTGGTCACCGATTTTAAAGACCGGGTTCAGGCAGCTCACCGGCTGCTGGAAAATCATCGAGATCCGGCTGCCCCGCAGGCGGACCATCTCCGACTCGGGCAGTTTCAACAGGTCGACCCCGTCGAAAAGCACCTCCCCGCTCAGGATGCGTCCGGGCGGGGTGATCAGGCGCATGATCGAGAGGGAGGTCACGCTCTTCCCGCATCCGGATTCCCCGACCAAGCCCAGGATCTCCCCCCGCCGCACGTGGAAGCTCACCCCGTCCACCGCCTTCACCACGCCTTCTTCGGTGAAGAAATAGGTGCGCAGATCCCGAACCTCGAGCAACACCTCGCGGCTGTCACGGGAAACCAAAGCCATCTCCTCCTTCAGAGGATATCCTCCCCTCAACAGATCGCGAGCAGACATCCGGCCTTCCTCCCCGCAAGATCTTTACGTAGCCCTCCCATGAACCCCGACGGGCCTAACGCTTCAGCCGCGGATCCAGGGCGTCCCGCAGGCCATCCCCCACGAAGTTGAACGAAAGCGAAGTCAGGAAAATGCAGAACCCGGGGACGATGGCCTTGAAGGGCTGGGTCCACATATCCGCCTGGGCGTTGTTGAGCATGTTGCCCCAGGTGGGCACCGGAGGCTGCACCCCAAAGCCCAGGAAGCTCAGGGCAGCCTCCAGGATGATCACGGTGCCCAGGCTGAGGGTGGCGCTGACGATGATAGGGGCCATGGCGTTGGGGATCATGTGGCGCACCACGATTTGCAGGTCCGACATCCCGAGGGCGCGCGCGGCCTCCGTGAACATCTGCTCCCGCAACGAGAGCACCACCCCTCGCACCAGACGCGCAGCCCTCATCCAGCCGAAGACGCTGAGGACGATGATGATGATCACCACGCTGCTCCACTCCCGACTCAGGCCCGGGATGGTGACGTCGCTGAGGAGAGCGGAGATGGTCAGCAGGAGCGGGAGCAGCGGAAGGGTGAGCATGAAATCCACGATCCGCTGGATGAGGTTGTCAACCCAGCCCCCGAAATACCCGGAGATCGCCCCGATGAGGGCGCCGGTGGTCTGGCTGATCAACGTGACCACGAACGCCACCGTCAGGGAGATACGGGCCGCGTGCATCAGCCGGGAAAGGACATCGCGGCCCAGCTCATCCGTCCCCAGCCAGTGGGCGGGGGACGGCCCCGCGTTCTTCAAGTTCAGGTTCTGGGCGTAGGGATCGTAAGGGGCGATCCACGGCGCCAACGCCGCGATGAGGATGAAACCCATCAGGATCGCGGCTCCGAAAAGGGCGACCCGGTGACGCCGGAACCGACGCCACACAATCTGGAGGTAACTTTCCTCCCGAACCGTCAGAAGGGCTTCCGCCCGCAGCTCTGCCGTCGCCATCCGTCCCCCCTCACTCCAGCCGGATCCGCGGATCAACGATCGTATACAGGATGTCCGCCAACAGGTTGGCGAACACCACCAGCAGCGAGGTGATGAAGAGCAACGCCATCACCACCGGCCAGTCGTCCGCCTGAAGGGCGTCGTAATAGAGCCGCCCCATGCCCTTATAGTTGAATATCGTCTCCGTGATCACCGCCCCGCTGAAAATGCCCGGGATCTCCAAAGTCAGGATGGTCACAATGGGGATGAGGGCGTTGCGCAACGCGTGCTTCATGATCACCACCCGCTCGATCAACCCCTTCGCCCGAGCCGTGCGCACATAATCCTGACGGAGCACTTCCAGCATGGAGGAGCGGGTGTAGCGGCTCCAGCCGGCCATGTAAAGGAGGCTCAGGACCAGGGTGGGCAGGATCAGGTGCACGGCCCGATCCAGGGGGGAACCGGGGGTCGCGCCCAGCACGTGGAGAAGACTCCCCGGCGGAGGCGGACGCAGGCTGAAGGTGTTCCCGGTGGGGAGATACGGCAGGCCCAGGACCTGATACCAGGGGGAGCGCGGGCCGCTGAAGAGGAAGATCATCATCAGCCCGAACCAGAACACCGGCATCGCGGTCCCGAAGAAGGCAAAGGTCGTCGCCACATAATCCAGGAGGGAGTATTGCCGCACCGCTGAGTAAATGCCGATGGGAATGGCCACCAGAAGGGAGAGCAGCGTCGCGGAGGTCATCAGGAGGAGCGTGTTGGGGAGACGGAACCAGATCAGATCGATCACCCTCTGCCCTGCGGCCAGCCGCCAGGAGTCGCCAAAGTCGAAGCGGATCACCCCCCGGGTGCACTCCGTCGGGATCTGCCGGCAGCTGGTTCGCTGAAGATGAGAAAGCCCTACGTCATCCAGCCAGTCCTCCCCCAGAAGCCAGACGATATATCGCCAGTGCAACGGTCGGTGTAATCCCAGGAACTCCTCGATCCTTCGGATCTCCTCCGGGCTCAGACGGCTTTTCCGATCCGCTCCCAGATTGATCCCGCTCAACGGCCCTCCAGGGGCCAGGTTCATGATCGCGTAGATCGCCATCGATGAAAGGAGAATGACGATCACCATCTGGAACAGACGACGGATCAAATAGTTGACCATCGCCATCTCCCCTCGCTCAACTTAGTGAAAACCACACAACACCCACCGACCCCAGGGGCGGCGCCTGGGGCCGGATCACCCTTACCGCAAGGCCGAATCGGACAACCCCTGTTATTGTAACAAGCCGTGTTTTTCCCAAACAAGCTCACAAACAACCTCCATCTATCAGACGGCGAGGAGCTCCCGGATCAACGAGGGACCGCGGTCCGTCGCTCCAGGAGGCGAACGAGCAGGGAGAGCAACAGGGTCATCGCCAGGTAAAGCAGGGCCACCGTGTTGTATACCTCGAAATACCGGAAGGTCCCCGCCGCCCGCTGGCGCCCCACATACATCAGCTCCGGCACGGCGATCACCGAGGCCAGGGCCGTGTCTTTCAGCATGGCGATGAAGTCGTTGCCCAGGGGAGGCAGCACGTTCCGGATCGCCTGGGGGAGGATGACCAGGCGCATGGCCTGCCAGTAGGTCATCCCCAGGCTGCGGGCCGCCTCCATCTGGCCCCGGGGGATGGACTCGATGCCCGCCCGATACACCTCCGCCAGGTAGGCCCCGTAGCCGATGGCCAGGCCGGTCACCGCCCGGCCCATCTCGCTGCGGATCAGGCGGCCGAGCTCGGCCAGCGGGGGCAGCCCCCACGCCTGGCCGGCCTGGATCAGGGCGTCTCCCATCGGCGGGGCGGCCACGAAGGCCACATAAAACAGCACCACCAGGAGCGGAACCCCGCGGATGAACTCCACGTAGAGCGTGGACAGGTTATAGAACACCACGTTCCGGGAGACCCGGCCCAGGCCGGCGATCAGCCCGAGGATCAGGGCGATGGCATAGGCGATCACCGTCAGCTGAAGGGTGACCGGGATGCCCCGGACCAGGAAGCGGACCGTCGCCTGATAATCCGGGGAGTTCAGGATCGCCACCCCGGTCCACAATCCGAACGCCCCCAGCATCACCGCCCACCAGGGCCACGTCCGCCAGTCCAGGCCGGATCGCCGCGGCGGCCGCGGGGAGGGAAGCGGAGCCTGTCGTTCGATGGAAACCGCCATCGCCGTCACTCCTTCCACCATCCGGGATGCCGGAGTTCATCCCCACCCATCTCGCAACGATTCCGCGCGATACCGATGGAGAGCCTTCGATGGGCACTGCGGATCTCTGAAAAAGGATGGGCCGCGAGAAGTTCCCGCGACCCATCCGAACGAAAGCTTCCATCTTCTTGGAGGATCATCCTACTGGCCCGGCTTGTATTCCTTGAACCACTTTTGATACAGCCGGTCCAGCGTGCCGTTCTCCTTCAGGACCTTCAGGGCGGCGTTGAAGGGAGCGACCAGATCGCTGCCCTTGGGGAAGCAGAGCCCGAGGTCCTCGCTGGTGAAGGGCTCCCCGGCGATCTTCAGCTTGCCCGGGTTCTGGGCCATGAAGCCATCGGCCGCCGGGCTGTCGATCACCACCGCGTCCACATCCTTGGCCAGGAGCGCCCGCACCGCCAGGTCGAAGGTGTCGTAGCGCTTGAGCTGCTTGGCCTCGTCGGCCACCAGCGTCTTGGCCGTCTCCTCGTTGGTGGTCCCGATCTGGACCCCCACGATCTTGTCCTTGAGGTCGTCCTTGCTCTTGATCCGCTCCTCATCGGCCCGGACCAGCACCACCTGGCCGTAACGGAGGTAGGAATCGGAGAAGTCGAACTTCTGCTTGCGCTCCTCGGTGATGGTGATGCCGGAGGCGGCCAGGTCGAACTGCTTCTGCTCCAGGCCGGCGAAGATCCCCTCCCAGGCGGTGGAGATGATCTTCGGCTTGCAGTTGAGCAGCTTGCAGATCTCGTTGACCAGATCGACGTCGAAGCCCACGACCTCGTTGGTCTTGGGGTCGACGAACTCAAAAGGCGGGTAGGTGGTGTCGCTGGCGATCTTCAGCTCCCGCCCCCCCAGGTTGGGCAATTGCGCTCCGGCCCCAGGGGCCGGGGTCGGCGTGGCGGCCGGCTGACACGCAACCGCCAGCAACGCAGCGATCAGGATTCCCCACAGCAGGCGCCTCATGGTCTCCTCCTTAAGATTTGGGCTTTCCGGGCGGCCGCCGCGGAAGCCGAGGCGAGGATCCGACCTCAGTGCATCCCCAGGTAAGCGGCCTGGACCTGCGGGTTCTCCGCCAGCTCCCGGGCCGTCCCCTCCAGGACGATCCGTCCGGTCTCCAGCACATAGCCGCGGTGGGCCACCTGCAGGGCCATGTGGGCGTTCTGCTCCACCAGGAGGATCGTCGTGCCTTGCTGGTTCAGCTGCCGGATGACCTCGAAGATGCTCTCCACCAGCACCGGCGCCAGGCCCATAGAGGGCTCATCCAGGAGCAGGATGCGTGGGCTCATCATCAGCGCCCGGGCGATGGCCAGCATCTGCTGCTCGCCCCCGGAGAGGGTCCCCCCCTTTTGATAAAGCCGCTCCTTCAAACGGGGGAAGATGCTGAACACGAACTCCATCCGCCGGGCGATCTCCTGGCGGTCCTTCACGGTGTAGGCGCCCATCTCCAGGTTCTCCCACACCGTGAGCTGGGGGAAGATCCGTCGCCCCTCGGGGACGTGGCCGACGCCCCGGGCCACGATCTCGTGGGGAGGTAGATGGGTGATGTCCTCCCCGTTGAGGAACACCTGGCCGTGACGCGCCCGGACCAGGCCGGAGATGGTGCGCAGCGTGGTGCTTTTTCCGGCGCCGTTGGCTCCGATCAGGGTGACGATCTCCCCCGGCTCCACCTTAAACGAAATGCCCTTGAGGGCATGGATGTGTCCATAATAGGTATGGACATCCCTCAGCTCCAGAACGGCCATCGCTCCGCTCCCGAACCCCCCGAGTTTTTCCTCCGAAGGCCCTCCCCTTTCATCCGGCGACCGCTCCCATCGCCACACCCCGCCCCAGGTAGGCCTCGATCACCCGCGGGTTCCGGCGGACCTCCTCCGGGGCTCCCTCGGCGATCTTCTCCCCGTAGTCCAGGACGGTCACCCGTTCGGAGATCCCCATCACCACCCGCATCTGGTGCTCGATCAGGATGACCGTGATGCCCAGCTCATCCCGGAGGCGCCGGATCAGGCGTGTGGTCTCCGCCGTCTCCTGGGGGTTCATCCCGGCCGTCGGCTCATCCAGGAGGATCAGCTTGGGACGGGCGGCCAGGGCTCGGGCCAGCTCCACTTTGCGCTGCTCCCCATACGGCAGGTTCTTGGCCAGCTCATCCGGGGAGGCCCGAAGCCCGACGAACCGGATCAACCGCAACGCCTCCTCCCGCAACTGCCGCTCTTCCTCCCGAAAGCGAGGCGTCTGAAAGAGGATATCCACAGGGTTCGCCCGGAAACGCGTGTGCATCCCGACCAGGATGTTCTCCATCACCGTCATGTTGCCGAAGAGACGGATGTTCTGGAAGGTCCGGGCGATGCCCCTTGCGGTGATCTGGTCCGGCCGGAGCCCCACCAGGGAGCGGCCTTCGAAGAGGATCTCCCCTTCATCCGGCTTGTAGATCCCGGTGATGAGGTTGAAGAGGGTTGTCTTCCCGGCCCCGTTGGGCCCGATGATGCTGACGATGCGGCCGGGCTCCAGAGTGAAATCCACCCGGTTCACGGCCACCAGTCCCCCGAAGCGCTTGGTGACTTTCTTCAATTCCAGCAGGTAGGCCATCCGGATGCCTCCCGGAACTCGCGTTCCATCACCGTGAGTCGTTCCGACACCGCCCTTCCCGGCCCTGTTGAGCCGGAGGTCAATCCCGTGCGGGCTTGACCTCCGGCGCGGGCACCACCGGCGGGAGCTCCTCCTCCACAGGCAGGCGCTCCAGCTCCTCCTCCCGCCCCATGGCTTCGGCCAGCTCCAGTCGATGGCGCCGTTCGGGGATCAAGCCCTGGGGGCGCAGGATCATCATCAGGATGAGCAGGATCCCGAAGACCAGGCGCTCATACTTGGCCGGCTCCAGCTGGGTCGGCCACTGGCTGAGGGGGAAGTTGATCAGCGGGATCACCACCCCGGCCTGGCGCAGCTTGTTCAGCATCAACGAGAGGCCCTTCAGGATCTGGAGGTTGAGGATGGTCACCACCGTGGCCCCCACAATGGCGCCGGGGATGCTCCCCATGCCGCCCACGATCACCATCACCAGCACCCCGATGGATTCCATGAACGTGAAGCTCTCGGGGTTGATGAAATACTGCTTGGCGGCGAAGATCATCCCCATGGCGCCGGCGAAAGAAGCCCCCGTGGCGAAGGCGGCCAGCTTCATCCGCACGAGAGGGATCCCCATGGCCTGGGCGGCCAGCTCATCCTCCCGGATCGCCGTCCACGCCCGCCCCACCCAGGAGTTCTCCAGACGCCGGGCCATCCAGATCGCAAACCCGATCACCAGCAGGACCAGGAAGTAGAAATAAAGCGCATAAAGGGTGGGGTCATCCAGGCGGATCCCCAGGGCGTGCAACCACGGCTTGAAGAACAGGGGCGGCCGCTGCACGGGGCGGATCCCCTGCGGGCCGTTGGTCAGGTTGATCGGCTTGTCCAGGTTGTTCACGATCACGCGGATCACCTCGCCGAAGGCGAGCGTGACGATGGCGAGGTAGTCCCCTCGCAGCCGCAGCACCGGCAGCCCCAGGAGGATCCCGGTAAGGGCCGCCACCCCCACCGCCAGGAAGAGGAAGGGGAAGAACCATTCCGGCTCCAGGGGGAAGCGGTTCGTCCCGAAGGCGATGTTGGCCTGCGGGGAGCCGAAGATGGCCCACAGATACGCGCCGACGGCGTAAAAGGCCACATACCCCAGGTCCAGCAGCCCGGCGAAGCCCACCACGATGTTCAGCCCCAGGGCCATCGCCGCGAAGATCCCCACCTGGGTGGCGACCTCCAGCAGGAACGTGTTCCGGACCCCCAGGATGGGGAGGAGGACCAGCAGGATGGCCAGACCCAGGAGGGCCTTCAGCGCTCCGGACAGCGGGGCGTAATAAATCACCAGCAAGGAGCCCAGGAAGGCGGCGAAGGCCAGGGCGGAGACCAGAGGAAACCAGACCGCATCCCGCAGCCCCGGCTGGCTCAACCAGTTCATCAGCAGGAGGGCGGCGACAATGTAACCCAGGACTCCGACGAGATAGATCGAACGCCCGTTTCGGATCTGGGCGATCCACTCCACGGCTTTGGCACGGATCATCCCGCACCTCTTCGCCTCAGGAATGCTTCACTACGCCTTCTGACCCACCTGCTCGCCGAGCAGGCCCGTCGGGCGGAACATCAGGATCAGGATCAGGATCAGGAAGGCGAAGATGTCCTTATATTCCGCCCCGAAGGCCCCGCCGGTAAACTGAGAGAGATAGGCCCCTGCGAAGCCCTCCAGGACCCCCAGGACGATCCCGCCGAGCATGGCCCCGGTGATGTTGCCGATGCCGCCCAGGACCGCCGCGGTGAAAGCCTTGATCCCGGGGATGAAGCCCACGTAGGGATCGATGCGACCCACCCGGATCCCATACAGCACGCCGGTGGCCCCGCCCAGGGCGCCACCGATCAGGAAGGTCAGCATGATGATCCGATCGACGTCCACCCCCATCAGCGCCGCCGTGGGCCGATCCTGGGCCACCGCCCGGATCGCCCGGCCCAGCCGGGTCGCGTTCACCACGAAGTTCAAACCGGTGAGCATCAATAAAGAAGCGATGATGATAAAGACCACCTTCGCCTGGATCTGCATCTGGACCGGCTGGCCGGCCACCGTGAAGGCGGCGATGGGGATCTGCTGATTCAGGACGGGGAAGGATGGATAATTTCGATAGAAAGCGTTGTTCAAGAGACCCTCCAGGGCCCGGACGGCGTCCTGGAGGAAGAACGAGACCCCGATGGCGGAGATCAGGGGCACCAGGCGGGGCGCCCCCCGCAACGGCCGGTAGGCGATCCGCTCGATGGCCACCGCCAGCAGCCCGCTGCCGACCATCCCGGCGGCCACCGCCAGCAGGATCCCGGCCATGATCAGCATCAGGGGGGCCGTGGAGGGGATGGCCAGGGCGAGCATGAGCTCCACGCCGATGAACGCCCCGACCATGAAGATCTCGCTGTGAGCGAAGTTGATGAACTGCAGCACCCCGTAGACCATCGTGTAGCCCAGGGCGATCATCGCGTAAAGGAAGCCGATGACCAGGCCGTCGATGGCCACCTGGGGCAACGTGCGGACGACAAACTGGAGAAGCGTCATCCCCCCGGCCACCGGGCGGTTGAAGAGGACGGCGAGGAGGAGGATGATCGAGCCGATCACCAGAAGGCTGATCGCCACAAAGACGAAAAGCTGGATCAGCGGGACTACCAGGGCCTGATACAGAAGGGACTCCGAGAGCTTCCCGCGCATTCGTCACGAATCCACCATAGGATTTGCCGCGCATAACCCCCTGGCCGGGTGGGGAGGCTTCTCGCCTCCCCACCCGCGCCATGCTTTATTTACTTTACTTCACCCCGCACTTCGCCTTCAGCTCCGGCGTGAAGGGCGGCGGCGCCAGCTCCAGGGTCTTCACCAGCTCGTTCTTGCCCCAGTCCTCCGGCTTGCCGGAGACCACCTTGATCACGAAGTATTTCGCCTTGACCGGGTCGCCCCGCTCATCGAAGGTGATCACGCCGGTGATCCCCTGGAAGTCCTTGGTTGCCCGCACCTTCTCCGCCACTGCCTTGCGGCTCGGCTTCTGGCCGCCCGCTTCCTTGATGGCCGCCTCGATGGCCTTCAGCACGATCGCCGTGGCGTCGTAGGCCTGGGCCGAGAAGGGCTCGGGATCCTTGCCGAACTTCGCCTTGTAGTCCTCGATGAACTTCTTGGCCCCCTCGTAGACCGTCGGCGGCGCGGCCACGCTCGTGTAATACATCCCCACCACCGCATCGCCGGCGATCTTGGCCAGCTCCGAGGAGTCCATCCCGTCCGGCCCCAGGAAGATCGCCTTCACGCCCTTCTCCCGGGCCTGCTTGAAGAAGACCCCCGCCTGATCGTAGATGCCGCCGAAGTAGATCAGCTCGGGGTTGGCCGCCTGGATCGCGGTGATCAGGGGATCGAAGTTCGCCTTCTCCTCGGTCCCCTCAAAGCCCAGGACCTTGCCGCCGAGCTCCTCGAAGCGCTTCTTGAAGAACTCGGCCACGCCCTGGCCGTAGGTCGTCTTGTCGTGGATCACGAAGGCGGTCTTGACCTTGAGCTCGTTGAAGGCGAACTCCGCGCCCACCGCCCCCTGCACATCGTCGCGGCCGCAGACCCGGTTCACCACCAGATACCCGCGGTCAGTGATGCAGGGGTTGGTGTTGGCTGGGGAGACCATGACCAGGTCGTAATCCTTGTAGGTCTCCGAGGAGGGGATGGCCACGCCGGAGTTGAGGTGCCCGATCACCGCCAGGATGTCGGGATCGTTGACCAGCTGCTTGGCGTTGGCCACGCCCACATCCGGCTTGGCCTGGTCATCGAAGGGGACCAGCTCCACCTTGAAGCCCAGGGCCTCAATGGGGCCTTTGAGCTGCTCGATGGCCAGCTGGGCCCCGTTCTTGATCCCCTCGCCCAGGGCCGCCTGGCCGCCCGAGAGCGGGCTCTGGGTGGCGATCTTGATGGTGCCCTTCACCGCCGGCGTCGACGTCGCCGCCGGAGCAGCGGGCGTCGGGCTCGCCGCCGGAGCAGCAGGGGCCTGGGTTGGGGTGGGCGTCGCCGCCGGAGCGCAGGCGGCGAGCAGCAGGCTGAACACCGTCAGCGCCATCAGGATCCTGGAAAACTTCATGGCCTCCTCCTTTTAGCAGGATTCGCAGAAGGGAAAACTTTACAGGCAGAAAACACCCGGAACGACCGGGCTCCGCCCGACCGGAAATAAGGAGGATCCCTCGCGGTCTCGCGCCGCCGCTGGCACCTCCTTTCCGCAAAGGACGGCTTGTTTGCAATTTTAGAAGCCCCCGGGCGATCTGTCAAGGTCACCCCGGATCCCCTCGTTCTCCCATCCCATCCGCAAAGTGGAACCTCCAAGTGTCTTTTCGAGGCATAAAAGTTTGAGAAAACTCATAAAATCGCTGGAAGAAATGGTTATCATAGGGATCACCGGGCGGGGGGCTCCGTCGAGGAGGATGGCCCCTCCAGGGCTTGGATCTCCTCCTCCGGGATGCCCAGGGCGCGCAGCTCCTCCTGCAGGTCGAACTTGAACCGCTGGAGCCAGTAGATAGGGACCTTCAGGTTGTAAAGAAAGATTTGCTCGTTGAGCTCGGCGATGCGTCGGGCGAAGGCCCGCAGGGCCCGTTCCCACTCCGCCTCGATCCACTCCCGCTCCCGTCGGCTCCGCGGGTCGGATTTCCCCGCCAGGGCCTGCAGGGCCTCCTGACGCCACTGGAGGGTCCGCCGCAGATCCTGCCGGGCCTGTTCGATCCCCCGCCGGATGGCCAGGTCGGCCTCGATCCACTCCGGCCGGGCATCGTTCTGCCGGAGAAGATGATAGGCGATGGCGAGCCCCGGTTCGAGGTAGGGGTTCTCCTCCAGCTGCAGCGGCCGCCCCTTGCCCGGGAGGTGATCGAACTCCCCCCGGCGCATGGCTTCCAGGATCTTCTGCTCCACCCACTCGCCCCAGTTCACCATCCCGCGCCCATCCTTCGGAGGAGATCCTTCACCGGAGCCGCATCTCGCTGGAGTGGCCGGGGAACACCTTGGCCTGCGGGTTGATGTAGGTGGCCGCATAGTTCACCGCCGTGGCCGCCTGGGCGAAGCCGATCACGATGAGGTTCAGCGGCTCCACCCCCTCCGGCGCCGTGATGTCCCCCGCGGCGTAGACGCCGGGCAGGTTGGTCTCCATGCGGGCGTTCACCTTGATGTAGCGGTTCCCCACCGTCTCCAGCCCCCAGCTCTTGATCGGCCCCAGGTCCGCCTTGAACCCCAGGCTCATGATCACCGCGTCCACCGGGATCACCGTCTCCTCCCCGGTGCGGTTATCGAAGATCACCGCCTCCCGGATCCAGCCGTCCGGCCCGGGATGGAGGGCTTTCAACTCATGGAAGAGCCGGACCTCCACGCCGGAGCGCATGAGCTCGGCCACGCTGCCCGGGTGGGCACGGAACTGATCGCGGCGATGGATCAGGGTGATGTGGGCGGCGAAGTCCTTGAGGTTGAGGGCCCAGTCCACCGCCGTGTCGCCACCTCCCACGATCAGCAGCCGCTTGTTGCGGAAGGGCCGGCGCTCGGTCACCACGTAATACAGCCCCCGCCCCTCATACTGGTCGATCTCGGGCTTGCCGATCCGGTTGGGCTGAAAGGCCCCGATGCCCGCGGCGATCAGCACCGTCCGGGCCCGATGGATCCCCCGATCGGTCTCCACAGCCCAGAGCGCGTCCTCCCGCCGCAACCCTACGGCGCGCTCCCCCAGGCAGAAGATGGGGTTGAACATGGAAGCCTGTTCCACCAGCAAGCGCACCAGATCCTTGGCCAGGATCTTGGGATGGCCCGGCACATCATAGATGAATTTTTCGGGATACAGCACAGCCAGCTGGCCCCCGGGCTGGGGCAGGGCGTCGATGACCTTGACGCTGAGGCCGCGAAGCCCGGCGTAGAAAGCCCCGAACAGACCGGTCGGCCCCGCGCCGATGATGACCAGATCCACCGGGCCCGCGTCTTCACGCACTGGAGCCTCCGACATCTCCGCCTCCTTCGGTCCGGATGTTTCGCCGCCTCCCATTATAATTGGGAGAAATCCCTTTCCGAAGCAGCGTCCCGCCGAGGCCCAGGCGAAGCCCTCCATCCACCCCGCCCGGGGCCCGGCAGGGGCCCCATGCCCCGGGTATAATGGGAGTATCTTAAGCCGGGGAGTCCCGGCGATCTCAGGGAGGTCCGTTCCGATGGCGATCGCACGTCCCAGAACGCGCGTCCCCCTGTGGGGATGGATCGTCGGGCTGGTCGGCCTGGCCCTGCTGGCCCTGGCCGGCGTCGGCCTGGCGGCCCGCTCCGCCGGCGCGGCTTGCCAAACAGCCACCGCCGCTCAGCCCCTCCAGCTGCCAACCTTCCGGATGGCCCCGGCCGATCCCTCGCAAACCCTCCGGGCCGCCGTCCAGCCTTTCGCGGAGCCGGATCGCGCGCTCCGGGAGGCCCTGACCCGTCTGCCTCCGACGCTGAAACCCACAGGCCCCTATTACGCGGTGCGTTTCTGCGGCGAGCCTCCGCTTCCCCTTCGGGTGACCGTTTACATCCCGGAGGGAGTGGAGCCCTGGACGACGGCCGACGTATGGGGCTGGACCGGAGAGGAGTGGCTCTGGATCGGGGGCGAGCTGGAGGAGGCCCACGGCCTTCTGACCGGGGAGGCTCCCCGCCCGCCGCGCTACGTGATCGTCACCGCCGCTCAGGTCCCGGTGCCGGCCTTCGGCGCTGTTCAGGAACCCGGGGTCTCCCCGGATCCCCGGGCGCTGGAGGTGGTGAGCGAGGTGAGCGTGGCGGGGATGACCCTGGGGCTGGGCGGCCGGCTGATGGGAGATGTCCAGGCCCTCCCACCGCCGGACCCCCAGGGGCGCTTCGTCACCTGGCTGCTGGTCCGGAACTACCTTCCCGGCGGCGCGCCGAACGCCGCGGCCCTCTCCGCCCTGCTCGCCAGCCCCGCGGTCTATCAAGCCCATGCCCAAGAGATCGCCGGCGTGGTCCGGTCCCGCAATTACAACGGCGTCCTGGTGGATTACCGGGGGCTCACCACGGACCAGCAAGCGGCGTTCCTGGATTTCCTTGCCCATCTCCGACGGGCCCTGCATGAACAGGGGAAGATCCTCGCGGTGATGGCTCCGCTCCCGCTGCCGGGGGAGAACGGCCGCTTCCACACCGGTGGTTACGACTGGAACCGGCTGGGCCGCCTGGCGGACGTCCTTTACGTGGAAGCCCCGGATGATCCCAACGCGTTCGTTCCGGGCGGGCTGGTGGAGCAGAGCCTGCGCTGGCTGATCGGTCGGGTGAACCGCTACCAGCTGCAGCTGGTAGGGCCCAGCCGGGGGATCGACCTGGGGCCTTCCGGGGCCCGATCCGTGGCGTTCGAGGAGGCCCTCGCCCATCTCGCCCATCTGGAGAACACCGGCCCGCTGACCGTCACCCCGGGGATCACCCTCACCCTGGAGCCCGGGGCCACCGCCCGGGATCTGGAGTTCCTGGCCGAAGCCGGGGTCTATCGCTACCTCTATGTGGACCCGGAGGGCCAGCCGCACACCGTCTGGATGCCCACCATCGGCCTGCTGGACCGCCAGCTGGCCCTGGTCCGGACTTATCGGCTGCGCGGGCTGACGCTGCGGGGCCTGCTGGAGGGCGGGACAGCGCCCGGGACGGTGGAGGCGATGCAGGCCTACCGCCAGCGCGGGGAGGTGCCGCCTCCGCCGACCCTGGAGTGGGTGTGGCGGATCACCGGGCCGGATGGTCGGATTGTGACGGAGATCCCGCGCCCCCTGGCCGATGGCCAGGCGCAGTGGGCGGCGCCGGAGTCGGCGGAGGGGCCTTTCCGCATCGCCCTGCTCCTGCGCACCCACATGGGGGAGCAACCCCAGGGGGAGACCACGGGCGTCCTTGCCCGCGCCACCCCGACGCCCTCCCCGACGCCGACGCGCATCCCCGGGCCCACGCGGACGCCCGGCCCGACGCCGACGCCGGGTCCCAGCCCGACACCGCGCCCCACGGCCACCCCGCGTCCGCGGCCCATCGGCGGTGGCTTTGAGCTGGGCGGCCACGTGGACAGCTTCGCCCGGCCGGATCTGATGCGCTACGCCGGGATGACCTGGGTCAAGCGGCAGGTCCGCTGGTCCCCGGGCCAGGATCCCTCCAGCGTCGCCGGGCTGATCCAGCAGGCCCATGCCTATGGCTTCAAGATCCTCCTGGGCATCGTGGGCCATCCGCAGGAGATGGGCGCGCCCAACCCCGGCTACTTCGACGCCTTCGCCCAGTTCCTCGGTGGAGTTGCCGCCCTGGGGGCGGACGGAATCGAGGTGTGGAACGAGCAGAACATCGATCGGGAGTGGCCCACCGGCCACATCGATCCCGTCAGCTACACGGACATGTTGCGGCGGGCTTACAACGCCATCAAGAGCCGCAACCCTGGCACCCTGGTGATCAGCGGGGCGCCGGCTCCCACCGGGGCGGAAGGAGCCTTCGGCTCCCATCGGGTCTGGAACGACGATCGCTACGTGGCCGGGATGGCGGCGGCCGGCGCGGCGAGCTACGCCGATTGCATCGGCATCCACTACAACGAGGGGATCGTCCCGCCGGACTGGACCAGCGGGGATCCGCGGGACAACTACTACACCCGCTACTTCTGGGGCATGGTGAACACCTACTGGAACGCCTTCGGGGGCGCCCGCAAGCTGTGCTTCACCGAGCTGGGCTACCTCTCCGACGATGGCTATCCGCCGCTGGAGGCCGTGGCCCCGTCCTTCGCCTGGGCGAAGGACGTGACGGTTCAGCAGCAGGCGGAGTGGCTGGCCCGCGCCGCGCAGCTCTCGGCCCAGAGTGGCAAGGTGCGCCTGATGATCATCTGGAACGTGGACTTCAGGAACTACGGGGCGGATCCCATGGCCGGCTACGCCATCATCCGGCCGGATGGCTCCTGCCCGGCCTGCGAGACGCTCCATCAGGTGATGGGGGGCCGGTAGGGCTGTTCATGGGGAAGGCCTCCCCGGTGCGGATGTGCATCCTTCGGATCGCGTGAGCCCGGCTCGACCTGGGCCGGGCTCACGAATTCCATCCCGGCTGAGGAGGTTCGAGACACCCTTGCGCGCTTCCACCCGTCGCAGGATCATCGGCCTGGCGGCCTTTCTGGTGGCCCTGGAGATGAGCATCCTGGGCTTCGCCCTCTGGAAATCCTCCACCCCTCGAGGAGAGAGGGCCTCTCTTTCGTTTCCCTCCCCCTCTCCCACAAGCCCGAGTTCGGCCACGCCTTCGCCGCCCGCGCGCTCCTCCCTCCGCATCGGCGTGCAGGTGCACGGCTACGTAGGGGATCCAAGGGACACCCTGCGTGTGGTCCGCCAGGTGGGTTTCCCCTGGGTCAAGCAACAGGTCCTCTGGTCGATGCACGAGCCGGAGCCCGGGCGTTACGATTGGGGCATCCTGGAGGGCTTCCTCATCGTGGCGGAGCGGGACGGGTTGAAGGTGGTCCTCAGCGTGGTGACCGCTCCGGAGTGGAGCCGACAGGAGGGCGGCATCCACGGTCCGCCGGACCGCCCGGAGGACCTGGCCCGTTTCCTTCAGACGCTCATCCGGCGCCATCGAGGTCGGATCCACGCCATCGAGGTCTGGAACGAGCAGAACCTGCGTCGGGAGTGGCAAACCTCACGGGGCCTGCGCCCGGAGGACTACGTGCGGCTGTTGCGGGTCGCCTACACGGCGATCAAGGCGGAGGATCCCCGGATCCTGGTGATCAGCGGGGCCCTCTCGCCCACCGGGATCGACGATGGGGTCAACGCGGTCGACGATTTCCGCTACCTGAAGGGGATGGTGGACGCGGGTTTCCTGTCTTACGCGGACTGCGTGGGAGTTCATCACAACGGCTACAACATCGGGCCGGACGTCCGGGCGGAGGAAGCGCCTTCCCTGCCGGAGGCCCGCACCGCCCGCTTCCGGGGGCCCTTCGACAATCCCCACCACAGCTGGAGCTTCAAGTCCACTTTATGGGGGTATCGGGAGATCATCGGCGGCGCAAAGCCGCTGTGCGTGACGGAGTTCGGCTGGGCCTCCGCGGAGGAATATGGAGTTGTCCCCCCGGGCTTCGAGTTCGCCCTGGACAATTCCCTGGAGGAGCAGGCCCGCTGGATCGTGGAGGCTTACGAGCGCATGCGGGAGTGGGGCTTCATCGAGATGGCGATCCTGTGGAACCTGGACTTCGCCCCCAAGGGGTTCGGGCCGGAGAAGGACGATAATGTCCTCTACAGCATCGTGGACACCCGGGGGGTCCCCCGCCCGGCCTTCAGCGCCCTGCAGGCTTACCTGGCAGCCCTCCGGCCCGAGCCGTGACGCCATCCCGAGAAGCCATTTCAATCCCCCCAAACCCCATCTTTGTCGGAGCGGCTTCCGCCGCGACCCTGCGGGATCGAAGAAGACGGGGGTCGCGGGCGAAAGATCCCCCTTCGGAGATGATTGCCGTTGCCATCTGGGACGCCCGTTCGGGGCTGAAGCCCCTCCTGCCGAAAGATCCATTCCTGTAGGGGCGGCTTCAGCCGCAACCTTGCGGGATCGGGGAGACGGAAGTTCAGGGCGGAAGCTTCTCCTCCTTGCGCCTCCATTCAAGGGCAACCCTTCCTGCTCTCCCCGATCCTTCCCACGGGCGGATCAACGTTCCATCCCACTTTTTGTCCATTTGGGTTAGGAGTGTTAATATACTCCCAGAGCCTGATGGTTCAAGATGATCCCTGGGGTTAGGATACAAGAGACCCCCTTATCTGAAAGGAGCATCCTCATCATGTCCGAGCAACAGTGGGACGAAATCCCCTCGGATCTGAATTCCCAGCTCCCGATAGGAGCCCCTTCCGACGGATCAACCTCCTCCGTGGATCCTCTGATTGAGCTGAACGCCTGGTTGGGCTTCGCCCGGGCCTGCGCCCATAGCGCTCGGGTCCAGGCCATCCTCCTCACCCTTCAAACCGATCTGCGCCTCCTGCTCGCCCATCGGAAGGACCCCGAGCGTTTCCCAGCCCTTTCAGAGGAGCGAGTCCACTGGCTGGAGGAGACCCGCGAGCAGATGAGGCAGGCACTCCCGCCCGGATTTCAATCCCCGGAGCTCCCCGGTGAGACGGTGAGCGGTTCGATCCTGGACCTGGCCTCCGCCGTCGCCGGGCGGGCGCGGGACCATCAGAGGGTCGAGGGGATGGATGAAACGGAGACAGCCGCTCAGGGTTACCTGGACCGGCTTCCCGGGATGCTGTCGGCCCTGGCGCGGTATGAGGAGTTCCTCGCTGGCGCACCCCCCGCCTGAAGGCCTCTCGCACGCGCCGGAGCCCGGAAGCCGGTTCGCGAGCGACCGCATCGGCGAGCGGGGCGCCTCTCCGCTTCGGGCGCCGCAGGGATCCACCGTCTCGAACCCCTGAAGACAGGGCTCTGTTTTCGCGAGGGAAAGCCTTCCCCTTCCATCGCTTCTGTCCTCCTGTTTCTTCAAAGCCGGGACCGGCCACGGACTCTTCCCCGAGTAAAATGGATCCCTGGATTCATGCCTTCAAGGAGGAAGCGCCGATGGAACCCCGTCCTCGCATCGCTGTTCTGGGCGGGACCGGCAAGGAGGGCTCGGGGCTGGCCCTCCGCTGGGCCCGCGCGGGCTTCCCGGTGGCCATCGGCTCCCGGGATCCCGAGCGGGCGCGTCAGGCGGTCGAGCGCCTGCGCGTCCACGTCCCCGATGCCGAGCTCCTCGGCCTCTCGAACGCCGAGGCTGCCGCGTGGGGCGAGGTGGTGGTCGTGGCCGTCCCCTACGCCGGGCACGCGGACCTCCTGCGATCCCTCCGGGAGACCCTCCGGGGCAAGCTGCTCATCGACGTGGTGGTCCCTCTGGATCCGGACAACCCCCGGCGGTATGCGCCTCCCCCCGACGGCTCGGCGACCGCGGAAGCCCAGCGCATCCTGGGCGCGGACACGCCGGTGGTGGGCGCCTTCCACAACATCTCCCATCTTCACCTGCACGATCTGGAGGACGCCCCCGACTGCGATGTGCTGGTGGTCGGGGAGGACCGGGCTGCGAAGGCCCGGGTGATCCGGCTGGCGGAGGCGATCGGGTTCACCGCCTACGACGCCGGCCCCCTGCACAACGCGCCCATCGTGGAGGGCCTCACCGCCCTGCTCATCGGCCTGAACATCCGTTACAAAACCCGGGGGGCCGGGATTCGGATCACCGGCATCCCCCGCCGATCGGATCCGCAGGCTCCCTGAACCGTCGAAGGAGCGCGCCGTGGAGCCCATCGCCCTGTTCCCCTTAGAAGGTATCCCCCTGGTCCGACCCGGGGATGATCTGGTCGCCCTGCTTGCCGAAGCGCTGGCGCGATGGGGTGGACCCCGAACCGGGGATGTCCTGGTGGTGGCTCAGAAGATCGTCTCCAAGGCGGAGGGCCGCTTCGTCCGTCTCTCGGAGGTGACCCCTTCCCCCCGGGCGCTGGAGCTGGCGCAGATCACCGGCAAGGATCCGCGGCTGATCGAGGTGATCCTCTGGGACACCGCGGAGGTGCTGCGGGTGCGCCCGGGCCTGATCATCGTGGAGCACCGGCTGGGCTTCGTCTGCGCCAACGCCGGCGTGGATCGTTCCAACGTGGCTCCCGAGGGGGAGGAGATCGTGCTCCGCCTCCCGGAGGATCCGGATCGATCCGCCCGGCAGATCCGGGAAGGGCTGGCGCGGCGGTTCGGGGTGGAGGTCGGCGTGGTGATCGCGGACAGCCACGGGCGGGCCCACCGCAAAGGCGTGATCGGCGTGGCCATCGGGGTGAGCGGTGTGCCGGCCCTGGAGGACTGGCGGGGCCGCCGGGACCTGTTCGGATACGTGCTGCAACACACAGAGGTGGCCCTGGGGGACCTGCTGGCCTCGGCGGCCACGCTGCTGCTGGGCCAGGCCGCCGAGGGCATCCCCGCGGTGCTGATCCGCGGGCTTTCCTTCCTCCCACGGGAAAGCACCGCGCGGGAGCTGGTCCGGGCGCGCGCTTACGACCTGTTCCGCTGACCAGGAGGTCTGGATGCTGCTCTCCGGGATCCGGGTGCTGGATCTGACCCGTCTGCTGCCGGGGCCCTTCGCCACCCAGTGGCTGGTGGCCATGGGCGCGGAGGTCATCCGGGTGGAGCCTCCGGCCGGGGGGGACTGGCTCCGGGAGATGCCACCGGTGGTGGAGGGCTTCGGGGCCTGGTTCGCCGCTGTCAATCGGGGCAAGAAGAGCGTGGCCCTCCAGCTGAAGCACCCCAAGGGGCGGGAGATCTTCCTCCGCCTCGTCGAATCGGCGGACGTCGTGGTGGAGGGGTTCCGACCGGGGGTGATGACCCGGCTGGACCTAGCGCCGGAGACCCTCCTCGAACGCCAGCCCCGTCTGATCTACGCCGCCCTCGCGGGTTACGGGGCTGGCAGCCGCTGGCGGGAGCGGGCCGGTCACGATCTCAACTACCTGGCGCTGGCCGGCTTCCTGGGCCTGAACGGCCCCCGCGAAGGCCCGCTCATCCCTCCCCCGGTGCCGGTGGCGGACCTCGGGGGGGCGATGGCGCTGGTCATCGCCGTGCTGGCCGGGTTGCTGCATCGGGAGCGGACCGGCCAGGGCCTCATCCTGGACGCCTCGATGCTCGAGGTCGTCGTCTCCTGGATGCAACCCTTCTGGCGCGCGCATCAGGCCGGCGTCCGGGCAACCCGCGAGGGGATGCCGCTCAACGGGGCCTTTCCGTGCTATCGGGTTTACCCCACGGCGGATGGAGGGGCGATGGCCCTGGCGGCGCTGGAGCCGGCGTTCTGGCGCGCCTTCTGCGAGGTCGTCGGCCGCCCGGAATGGATCCCCCGCGCCTTCGATCCAGCCCTCATCCCGGAGGTGGCGGCCCTCTTCCGGAGCCGGACCCGCGCGGAGTGGGAAGGGCTGCGGGCGGGGATCGAGGCCTGCTTAGAGCCGGTGCTGGAGCCGGATGAGGCCATCGAAGGGCTGTCGACGATCGCGCCCGCCTTCGCGACAGGCCTTCCTGCACTGCCGTTCGTTGTGAACGGGGAGCGCCTCTTCGCCGCAGGCCCGCCTCCCCGCCAGGGAGAGCACACGCGGGAGATCCTTCAGCGCCTCGGATACGAAGCGGCGGAGCTGGAGGAGCTGGCCCGTCAGGGGATCGTGGGGATCCCTGAAGACGGCATGGATCAGGGGATCGCTCGCTTCCGCTCCTGAAGCCGGCCCAGGATCTCCTCCGGATGGTGGAAGGGCCCTTCGGCCCCATGGACCTGGGCCGTCACCACCTGCAGGGGCGGGAGATCCTCCGGGTGCTCCTCCACATCCTGAAGGGGATAGAAGTAAGGCAGGGCGTTCTTCAGGCGAGCAACCATGCGCTCGGCGGCGGGGCCGAGCAGATGACGCTCCCCCACGACGACGAACCATCCTTCCCCCAGATGGCCCAGGAAGAACGGGTCGCCGCTTTCGTGGTTCACCCCCGCCAGCACGAGCCCCACGGCCCGGATGGCATCGTCCCGGGCGATGAACCCGTAGCGCTCCCCGAAGGCCTCCAGGCCGTCCAGACCGATCAACACGACGGACCACTCGGCATGCCCCAGCTGCTCCTGAAGATGCTCAAGGATGAGGGGCCGGCCGGGCAGTCCGGTCAGGCCGTCGAAGGCAGGCTCCACCTGGGATCGGCGCAGGATGTTCTGGACCCGGGCCCGCAGCTCCTGCAGGCTGAACGGCTTGGGGATGTAATCGTGGGCTCCCAGCTCCAGACCGGCCAACCGATCCTCGCGCTCCCGCTTCTCGGTGAGGAAGATCACCGGGATCTCCCGAGTTCTCCGGTGGGCCCGCAGCTGACGGAACACCTCAAAGCCATCGATGTCCGGCAGGCGGATGTCCAGCACCACGAGATCGGGGAGGCGCTCCCGGGCCAGGGCGAGGGCCTCCTCTCCCGAGGCGGCGGTCAGGACCTCATAGCCCTGCGCCTGAAAGTAGCTCCCCAGCAGGCCGGCGGTCTCCGGCTCGTCCTCCACGATCAGGAGCGTCGCCACCCGGGCCATTCCCTCCCTCCGGCGAAGCCACAGGCATCCGATTCTTTTCCCATCAACCGATGGGCTCCTTATAGATCGCAAAGGAGCAGGTGGGATCTCCCATGGCGATGCAGGAGATCTCCTCCACGCGGAACTCCTTGCCGCCGCTGACCCAGCGCAGCCCTTCCTGGAGCAGGCCGATGGCCGCATAGCAGACCGGCCGGTCGGTTTTGCGGCCCCAGCACACCGGGCAGCGCTCGATCACGTAAATGAAGCGATCGGCCTCTTCGTAGACGTAGCTCTTCTGATCGCTGAACTGGGTGAAGATGCCGGCCATCGCCGGGAGGCCGATCTTCAGCTTCGCCTGGAGGGGGAGGACACGGAAGGCGAGGTCGCTGACCCCGGCCAGGGCGCCGAAGCCCTGCAGGCCCCGGGCGAAGGAGGCGCGACCGCCCCGCAGGGCCAGCCCTCTGCCTCCTCGAGGCCCATACATCTCCTCCAGGGCCTGGTTGATGGCGGCGAAGTCGGCGAAGTCGAAGCCTCGCTCCAGGTTATCCGGCGGGTAGTTGTCGATCAGATGGGGAAGGCGGGCCAGATGGAGGACGGCGTTCAGCCCGTTCTTCCCCATCACCTCCTCCAGCGCCTCCAGGAAAATGCGGGCGATCTTATTGGGGTAATACAGGCCGCTTTTCTGCTGGCTCAAGGCGTCGCCTCCGTTCCCGAGGGATCGGCAGCGGGTTCAGGAAGCCAGGATGCGGGCCAGGTCCTCCGCGGCCCGCCGCATGTCCAGGAAGAGCAATCCCAGCTTGGCCTGGGGTCTGGCCAGCACGGTCAGCACCGCCTCCTCCCCCACCGCCATCAGCACCACATACCCCCGCTCCCCCCGGATGTAGACCTGATCCAGAGTCCCCCGGCCCAGCTCGCTGGCGATCCGCTCCCCGAGGGAGAGCATCGCCGCCGACATGGCCGAGACCCGGTCCTCCTCCACGTCGGCGGGCAGGGCCGAGGCCATGATCAACCCGTCGATGCTGACCACCGCCGAGGCCTCGATGTCGGGCGTGCTCGCCTGAAGCTCCTTCAACCGCTCGATCATTCGTTCCGTGCGCGTGCGGGCCATACGCGAACCCCTTTCGACAGCATAGCAGGCTCTATCCTAATCGCGATGAGCCCAGGTTGTCAAAGGGGCCTGACCGGAACGCACGGCTTTCCGGCCGGGCGCGATCAGGATCGGAACGCCGCGAGGAGCAACATGGAAAGGCTGACCAGAAGGCAATATAGGGCGAAGGGCATGAGGGAGCGCCGGCGCACCAGCCGCATCAACCCCCAGATGGCCAGGTAGCCGGAGAGGGCCGCAGCGAGGGCGCCCGTCAGGATCGGCCCCAGGGCCTGAGGGGGCAAGCCGATCTCGAAGAGGTCCTTCAAGGCCACCAGGCCCGCCCCCAGGAGGGCGGGGACGCTGAGCAGGAAGCTGAACCGGGCGGCCTCGGATCGTTGCAGGCCCCGGCCGAGGCCGGCGGCGATGGTGGCCCCCGAGCGCGAGATGCCCGGCAACAGGGCCAGGGCCTGGGCCAGGCCGACGGCCAGGGCATCCCCCAGGGTCAACCCCTCCAGATCACGCTCCCGCCGTCCGAAGCGCTCCCCCCACCACAGCAACACGGCGGTCCCCGAAAGCAGGGCCGCGGTCAGCGTCGGCTGCAGGAAGACCGCCTCCACCGGCTTCTTGAAGAGCAACCCGGCGACGACGGCCGGGAGGGTGGCGACGATCACCCAGCCGCCCAGCCGGCCGCCCGGCGTCCCGAAGGGAGAACCGTTCCGCGCGCCCTCCCACCAGCCCCGGAGGATCTCCAGGAGCTCTCGGCGGAAATATGCGAGGACGGGGATCAGGGTGCCCCACTGGACCAGCACGTCGAAGGGGAAGGCGATGTGTTCGTCGATCCTCCAGCCCAGAAGCCACGGCACCAGCACCAGGTGCGCCGAGCTGCTGATCGGCAGATACTCGGTCAGCCCCTGGACGATCCCCAGCACCACCGCCTGAAGCCAGGTCATCGATGCGCCTCCCCATCCCGCAGGATGCGACCCTGCGCCTGTCGGATCACCTGTTCATAAGCTGCCAGGGTGCGGGCGGCGGTCTCCGCCCACCGGAACCGGGCGGCCCGGCGGAGGCCGGCCTCGCGCAGCCGGGTCCGCAGCTCCTCCCGGGACAGCGCCGCCGCCAGCGCCTCCGCCCAGGCCTCCGGTTGGTCCGGGGGAACCCGGAGGCCGGCCTCCCCTACCACTTCCGGCAACGAGGAAGTGTCCGCCACCACCACCGGTGTCCCGCACGCCATCGCCTCCAGGGGAGGAAGCCCAAAGCCTTCATACCGCGAGGGGAAGGCGAACACGGCGGCCGCGCTGTAGAGGGCGGGGAGATCCGCATCCGGCACATAGCCCAGCAAGCGCACCTGGCCCTCCAGCCCCAGATCCCGGAGGGCGCGGAAGATGCCTTCGGTCAACCAGCCCGGCCGCCCGGCCACCACCAGGCCCAGCTCCGGCCAGCGCGCGAGCAGGCTCCGGTAAGCGGCGAAGAGGGTGGGAAGATTCTTGCGCGGCTCCAGGGTCCCCACGTAGAGGATGAATCGCTCCGGCAGGCCGTAGCGGGCGCGGATCGCCGCCACCGCCTCCGGAGGCGCGGGGCGGAACCGCTCGTCCACCCCCTCATAGGTCACCACGATCCGTTCCTCAGGGATCCGATACCAGCGGATGGCATCCCGCCGGGTGCACTCGGAGACCGCGAGGATGAGATCCGCCCGGCGCAGGAAGCGAGGCATCATCAAGGTCAGGAACCAGCGGTTGAGGGGCATGTGGGTTTCCGGGTAAAGGCGGAAGATCAGATCATGCAATGTGAAGACCGAAGGGATAGCTCGAAAGGGAGGGAGGAGGTGATCCGTGGCGTGGAAGAGCGCGGCGGGCGCCATGATGGCGTCCATCGGGCGCCGGAAGAAGTGGGCCAGCATCACCTGCAGGCGCCACGGCTTCGCGGGCAGCGGGCTCCGGCGGGCCGGCAGCGCGTCGAGCGGATAGAAGACATCAGCCCGGCCGGCGTGATGGTAGAAGACCGCCAGGCGGCCCGGCAAAAGGGGGATCAGGGCTTTCACCAGCTCCGCGGCGTAACGTCCCAGCCCGGCCCGGTGGTGGACCGCGGGCGAGACATCGACGACGATGAAGGTCATCCCCCGTTCTCCTCCAGCATCGCCCGGATGCGGGCGATGATCATATCCAGGGCCACCGTGTTGAAGCCCCCCTCCGGGATGATGATGTCGGCGTAGCGCTTGCTGGGCTCCACGAACTCCAGGTGCATCGGGCGCACGGTGGAGAGATACTGCTGGATGACCGACTCCAGGGTCCTCCCCCGCTCGGCCAGGTCCCGCTGCAGGCGCCGGATGAACCGGATGTCGGGATCGGCGTCCACGTAGATCTTGATGTCGAAGAGATCCCGCAGCGCCTTCTCGACGAAGACCAGGATGCCCTCCACCAGGATCACCGGGCGCGGCTCCACGCGGCGGGTGTGGGGCGTGCGGGTGTAAGTGGTGAAATCATAGATGGGAACCTCCACCGGGCGCCCGGCGATCAGCTCCTGCAGGTGCCGGATCAGCAGCACCGTGTCGATGCTGTCCGGGTGGTCGTAATTGATCCGGACCCGCTCCTCCATGGGG
Source organism: Thermoflexus hugenholtzii (assembly GCF_018771565.1). Lineage (NCBI taxonomy): Bacteria > Bacillati > Chloroflexota > Thermoflexia > Thermoflexales > Thermoflexaceae > Thermoflexus > Thermoflexus hugenholtzii. Next base: position 1,930,002 of record NZ_CP076326.1, read on the forward strand.
AGGTGGCTCTGGTCTTTGTAGTAGCTGTCCTGCTGGATGAGGGCGATCCGCTCCGGGCCGATGCGCCGCACGATGGCCTCGGCCACCGTGGTCTTGCCGGAGCCGGTCCCCCCGGCGATCCCGATCACCACCGGCCGTTTCCGCATCGCCATCCCCGTGAGCAATGGGTCGCGGCGGAAGGCGCTCCTATATGGGCGATTTTTCGTAGGAGGGGCTTTAGCCCCGAACCTCCGTCTTTGATGACGCAAAGGTCGCGGCGAAAGCCGCTCCTACAAGAATCGATCTTCCTATTAGGAAGTGCTTTCGCCCCGAACCCCGTTCTCCACCTCACCGCAGGTCTATATCTGCTCGGACACCTATGAACGAGAAGGAATCTTTGATGGAGGCATTCCTGGGCCGAAATGAATTTCGGCCTACAAGCGCCACTGCCCCCTACTCTTCCCCACGGGGGAGGATCTGCTCCAGGGCGGCCTGGAGCTCCCGGGGGAGGGCGCTCCCCCGCCCCTCTTTGCGCAGCCACTCCTTCAGCTTGCGGGCGTGGACCACCGGGACGCTGCTGCCCTCGATGTCGAGACGGGCCTCCGGATGGGTGAAGACGATCACCGGCCGGACGGGGATCTCCTTTCCGTCCAGGCGCCGCGCCAGATAGCGGCGCAACGCCTCCGCCTCCTGCTGCGCCTCCCGGGTGGGGTTCCCCAGCGTGTCCTGGGCCATCCAGCGCAAGAACCACCGCAACAGCCCGATGGGCTGGGACCACCGATCGTTCCGGCAACGGATCTCCCCGCGCTGCCACTTGACGGTGAAGGTCCGCACGCCATCGGGACCCACCAGCACATGGTCGGCGGGCAGCATGTAGTGATACAGGACGTAACGGTCGTCCAGGCCTTTGAGGGCCTGGGTGAGGGCCGCCTCCGGGCGATCCGGCCGCACGAAGCGATGGATGTAATAGATCCCGATTTGAGTGAGGCCGAAGCCGACGAAGAAAGCGATCACCGGGATGAGGGCCAGCTGCGGATAGAGCAAAGAGGTGACCAGTCCGAGGATCAGGATGATGTAGCCGATGGGGAACGCCCAGTTGCCAATCGTCGCCCGACGCCGGATATAGGCTTCGTTGCGCACCACCTTCATCGTGGACGAATCCCTCCCTCAGGGTTGCGGCCGCTCCGCAGCGGATCGCAGCCGCTGGTATTCCTCCGCGCTCAGGAACCGCCCGCCCTCGATGGTCCGCTCCACCACGCGATAGCCGGAGTCCAGGCGGACCTCGGCCCGCATCAGCCGGAAACAGCGATCGTCCATGATCTCCTTCACCAGGATGTAGCCGGTCCCGCTTTCATCCGGGTTGAGGTCGTAACGGCGGTCGGCCCGCACCGCCACCGGCGCGCCGCACCGGGCGCACTGCACATACAGCCAGATGGCGTCCGGGTCCCCGGCCGCCTCGCCGCCCCGCCACAGCTCCCGAATCCGCCGCCAGATCATTCGAAAAACCCCCGCCGGAGATGCGTCCCGGGGGAATTATACCCGGAGCCCGACCCCCGGGCGCGGCGGATCCGATCTCCTCCGGCCGGGCTCAGGGACCCGGGGGCTCCCACCGGCCCAGGACGAGGGAGACGTTGTGGCCGCCGAAGCCGAAGGCGTTGACCAGGGCATGGCGCACCCGGGCAGCTCGAGCCATGTTGGGGACGTAATCCAGGTCGCACTCGGGATCGGGGGTTTCGTAATTGATGGTGGGGTGGATCACCCCGTGGACCAGGGTGAGGGCGGCGGCGATGGCCCCCAGGGCGCCCGCCGCGCCCATGGTGTGGCCGATCATCGACTTGGTGGCGCTGATCGGGATACGGTAGGCGTGCTCCCCGAAGACCTGCTTGATGGCCGCCGTCTCGATCGGATCGTTGAGCCGCGTGGAGGTCCCGTGGGCGTTGATGTAATCGATGTCCTCGGGGCCCAGGCCGGCGTCCTGCAGGGCCCAGCGCATCGCCCGGGCGGCCCCCGCGCCGTCCGGCTCCGGGGCGGCCACGTGGTGGGCGTCGGCGGCGTTGCCGTAGCCCAGGACCTCGGCGTAGATCCGGGCGCCCCGGGCCCGGGCGTGGGAGAGCCGCTCCAGCACCACGATGCCGGCCCCCTCCGCGTAGACGAAGCCGTCGCGGTGGGCATCGAAGGGGCGGCTGGCCCGCTCGGGCTCCTCGTTGCGGGTGGAGAGGGCGCGCATGGCGGCGAAGCCGGCGATGGCGAAGTCGGTGATCAGGGCCTCCACCCCGCCGCAGATCACCACATCGGCGATCCCCCGGCGGATCCATTCCGCGGCCTCGCCGATGGCCTGAGCCCCGGTGGCGCAGGCGGCGGCCACGGTCGCGATGGGGCCCCTCGCCCCGAAATACACGCTGACGTGGTGGCTGGGCATGTTGGGGATGGAGGCCACCAGGGCGAAGGGGCTCACCCGGGACAGCCCGTGGGTGCGGAAGATCTGGATCTGGCGGTCGGCCACCTCGTAGCCCCCCATCCCGACCCCGATCAGCGTCCCCACCCGCTCCGGATCCGGGAAGCCATCGAAGCCCGCGTCCCGCACCGCCTCCCACGCCGCCACCACGGCGAACTGGGAGCAGCGGGCCATGCGGCGGGCCTCCTTCGGGGAGAGGACGACCGTGGGGTCGAAGCCCTTCACCTCCCCCGCGATGCGGACCGGGAGGCCGGAGGCGTCGAACTGGGTGATGGGGCCGATGCCGGAGCGGCCGGCGATCAGGCCCTCCCAGAACGAACGGACATCCAGGCTGAGGGGGGAAAGGGCCCCCATCCCGGTGATCACCACCCGCCGGTCCTCCGGGCGGGCGGCGGATGGACTCCGCGGCGCGGGGTTCTGATGCCGGTCGCTCTTGGGAGGGGGGTCCGAGCTCATGAGGATTTCCCCTCAAGCCATCGGATCGGGACAGCTGCTCGCAGTTGTCCTACAAGGCGGCCAGGCCGGACAAAATCGGGACGCACTCGTCGGATCGGGTCCTGCGAGAACTCATCGCCCCCGGGCCATCCGAGCCTGACGCGCTCCGGGCCGGCGGATCCGTGGGGTCCCTACGAGAGGCGTCGAAGCTGCTCTCGCCCTCGGGCGGTGAGAGCGACCAGCGGCCCACCCCGGACGTTCCGGAGCTCGATCAGCCCTTCCGCTTCCAGTTCCTCCAGGACCGGGCGGATCTCATCGACAAACGATAGGGTGAGGGCGGCCAGCTCGATGGGCAGGGCCGCTCCCCGGCGCTGCAGAGCCTGCAGGATCTCCCGACGCAAACGGTTGCGCAGGGCAGAGGTCTGGGCGGACATGGCATCCACGCATCCTCGGCTTGGGCAACGCCCGCGGTTGCCCCATGCCTCATTGTAACGAAGGGCGAGGGGCCCGGCAATCCCGATGGCGAGAAAGCAAGACGGGTCTCGGGATCGTGAGAAGCCTCGATACGGGCATGACCCTGCCGGCCCGGCCCGAGCCGGCGGGGAGGCGATCGGATCGGCGGGAGGCGGAGGAACGAAGCGGGGTGTGTCCCAATTTTGTCGGGCCTGGCCGCTTTGTAGGACAACTGCGAGCAGTTGTCCTACAATTCTGGGACACACCCACGAAGCGGTGAGGTTTGACCGGGGGAAGGGAAGCCCCTACAATCGAATCCAAAGGAAAGCCCCGGACGGGGAGGCTCGCATGCCCCGCGACCATCTCCGCCTGACGGCGGATGTCCTGCTTGACGTCTGGAAGGAGCTGGGCCCTCTGGTCGGGATCGCGCCCCTCCCCGGCGCCCCCCTCATCCGCCACGCCCTCGACGCCCTGGAGAGCCTCCGCAAGTCCCAGGACGCCCGCCGGCGCCTGGAGGATCTCCTGGGGCAGGCGGAGCAGGAGTTCCTCCGGGAAGCCCCCGGGCAGGGCCTGGACCGCGTGGCCGATTGGGTGAGGCAACTCCCCTTCCATGACCTCGACTCCTTCCGCCAGGCCCTCAAGGCCCTCCGCGATCATTGGGATGAGCAGGCCCTCCGCGACCGGCTGGCTCAGGAGCTCGCTCGGATCCCGAACCTCGGCCCGGGCGAGCAGGCCCGCGCCCTGGCCCTTTATCTGGACTGCCTGCGCCGCCGCCTGCTGGCCGACCCTGAGTTCCGCCCGATCGTCCTGGCCCTGAGCGCCCTGCGCGTCGAAAAGGACCTCGAGCGCCTCCTGGAGGAAGTGGACGCCCTCTACAGAGCCCTCAACCGCCTCATCGGCCTGCCCGAAGACCTGGTCGCCTGGCCGGTCGAAACCCTCGATGCCGCCGCCGTCCGCGAGCTCCGCGCCGACCTCCTGCTCCCCCGCTACCGCCTGGTCCCCTACACCGGCAAGGCCTTCCGGCAGACCCTGGAGGACCTCCTGGCCTGGGCCCGGGGGCTGGAAGCGGCCCGGCCGCCGGTGGGATTGCGCATCTACATCGGCCCCGGCGGCGCCGGCAAAACCCGCCTGCTCATCGAGGCCGGCGAGGCCCTCCGCCGGGAAGGCTGGTGGACGGGCTTCCTGCGAGCCGGACGCCTGACCCCCGCGAACGCCCGCCTCCTGACCGCCGACGCCCGCCCCACCCTGCTCATCGCCGACTACATCGCCAACCGTCCCGATGAGGCGCGAACCCTGCTGCGCGAGGCCGCCCGCGCCTGCCGGGAGCGAACCGCCCCCCTGGCCCTCGTCCTCCTGGAGCGCGCCTTCCCCGAATGGCTGCAAAAGGACCTTCAGGACTACACCGACCCCGAATACGTGGGCTGGCCGGCCTTCCTCGGCCTCCCCACGGTGGAGAAGAGGCCCCGGGCGCTGCCTGCCCTGGACCCGGAGGACCGTCGGGCGCTCTTCCGGGAGGCCCGGGCGCGGCTCGCGGCCCTCCTGCCCGCCGACGGCCGCTCCCTCCCCGATTACGACGAGCTGCCGGAGTCCCCCCTCCACGTCCTCCTGCTGGCCCTGCTGACGGCGGCGGGGGAGCGGGTGGACCGCCCCGCCGACCCGGAGCGGGTGCTGGAGTGCGCCTGGAGCCGGGAGCGGGCGGCCTGGGAGCGGCATCTCGATGAGCTGCTGCGGGGCCAGCCGGAGCCGCGGCGGCGCCGCGCCCTGGAGATCGTGGAGGATCTGAGCGTCCTGGCTACGCTGGGCCGTCCCTTCCCGAGCAAGAAAGCGGTGGCGGACTTTCTTGAAGCCCACTCAGACTCCTTCGAGCCCATCCACGGCGTCGCCTGGAGGGAGCTGGCAAACCTCCTGCCTAAGCTTTTCCCTCGCGCAGAGAAAGGCGTCATCCCTCCCATCGTCCCCGACCCCCTGGCCGACTTCGTCCTGATGCGGCGGCTGACGGAGCGCCCGGAGCTGGTCCCGATGGCCCTGCCCGCGCCCGAGGAGGCCGGGGCGGGGCCGGAGGAGGCCGTTGGCGCGGCCCGGCAGGCCCTGGAGGCGCTGGCCCGCCTGTGGGGGCGGGCGAAGGAGGAGGGAGAGCGGAGGCGGGTGGAGGACTGGATGCGGGCCGCCGCCGGGCGCCTGGCCGAGTGGCCTCCTGCGGCATGGCGGGCGCTGGCTGCGGCGTTGCCGGCCCCCGACCGCACCCTGGCCCTGCGGCCCTTCCTGGCCGATTTCTGCCGGGCCCGGCTGGAGCGGACGCCGCGGGAAGAGCCGGAAGAGCGGGCGCGGCTTGCGCACATGCTGGGCGTCGCCCTTTTCGCCTTGGGCCGGCGGGCGGAGGCCCTGCAAGCCACGCAGGAGGCGGTGGAGATCCGCCGCCGGCTGGCCGCCCAGCGCCCCGACGCCTTCCTCCCCGACCTGGCCATGAGCCTCACCAACCTGGGCGCGGATCTTTCCGCATTGGGCCGGCGGGCGGAGGCCCTGCAAGCCACGCAGGAGGCGGTGGCGCTCTACCGCCGCCTGGCCGCCCAACACCCCGACGCCTTCCTCCCCCACCTGGCGGTGAGCCTCAACAACCTGAGCGTCTGGCTTTCCGAAATGGGCCGGCAGGCGGAGGCCCTGCAAGCCGCGCAGGAGGCGGCGGCGCTCTACCGCCGGCTGGCCGCCCAACACCCCGACGCCTTCCTCCCCTACCTAGCCGGCAGTTTCCATACCCTGGGCAAGGTGCTTTCCAAAATGGGCCGGCGGGCGGAGGCCCTGGAAGCCACGCAGGAGGCGGTGGCGCTCTACCGCCGCCTGGCCGCCCAACACCCCGACGCCTTCCTCCCCGACCTGGCGATAAGCCTCACCAACCTGGGCAATGCGCTTTCCGAAATGGGCCGGCGAGCAGAGGCCCTGGAAGCCACGCAGGAGGCGGTGGCGCTCTACCGCCGCCTGGCCGCCCAGCACCCCGACGCCTTCCTCCCCGACCTGGCCTTGAGCCTTATCAACCTGGGCGCGGATCTTTCCGCATTGGGCCAGCGGGAGGAGGCCCTGGAAGCCACGCAGGAGGCGGTGACGCTCTACCGCCGCCTGGCCGCCCAGCACCCCGACGCCTTCCTCCCCGACCTAGCCTTGAGCCTCAACAACCTGGGGCTCCAGCTTTCCGAAATGGGCCAGCGGGAGGAGGCCCTGGAAGCCACGCAGGAGGCGGTGGACCTCTACCGCCGGCTGGCCGCCCAACACCCCGACGCCTTCCTCCCCCACCTGGCCATGAGCCTCACCAACCTGGGCAAGGTGCTTTCCGAAATGGGCCGGCGGGAGGAGGCCCTGGAAGCCACGCAGGAGGCGGTGGACCTCTACCGCCGCCTGGCCGCCCAACACCCCGACGCCTTCCTCCCCGACCTGGCCATGAGCCTTATCAACCTGGGCGCGGATCTTTCCGCCTTGGGCCGGCGGGCAGAGGCCCTGAAAGCCACGCAGGAGGCGGTGGACCTCTACCGCCGGCTGGCCGCCCAACACCCCGACGCCTTCCTCCCCCACCTGGCCATGAGCCTCAACAACCTGGGCGCCATGCTTTCCGAATCGGGCCGGCGGGCGGAGGCCCTGCAAGCCACACAGGAGGCAGTGGAGATCCGCCGCCGCCTGGCCACCCAGCACCCCGACGCCTTCCTCCCCGACCTGGCGGTGAGCCTCAATAACCTGGGCAACCGGCTTTCCGAAATGGGCCGGCGGGCGGAGGCCCTGCAAGCCACGCAGGAGGCGGTGGACCTCTACCGCCGCCTGGCCGCCCAGCACCCCGACGCCTTCCTCCCCGACCTGGCGAGGAGTCTCCAGAACCTGGGCGTGGATCTTTCCGCCCTGGGCCGGCGGGCGGAGGCCCTGGAAGCCACGCAGGAGGCGGTGGACCTCTACCGCCGCCTGGCCGCCCAGCACCCCGATGCCTTCCTCCCCGACCTGGCGATGAGCCTCCACAACCTGGGCGACCGGCTTTCCGAAATCGGAGAGCCGGAGAAAGCCCTGGCGGCCTATGAGGAAGCCGTGCGCATCCTGTTGCCGTTCTTCCGGGTCCTGCCCCCGGCGTTCGCGGATCGCATGCGATATATGCTGCGCGACTATCTGGCCGCATGCGGACGGGGGAAACGAGAGCCGGATTGGGAGCTGGTGAAGGAGACGCTCCGGGTCGGCCTTTCCCTCGCGCTCTCCCCCACGGCCACGCGGCTGGCGCCGCTGCTGTGGGCGGTGGTGGCCATGGCGCGGGGCCTGGCGGAGCCGGAAACGAGCCAGCGGGTGGAGGAAGATCTGGCGGAGATGCGCCAGCAGGAGGACTGGCAAGGGCTGGCGGAGGCGCTGGAGCGGCTGCTAACGGGGGAGCGGGATCCGCAGGCGCTGCGCCGGGGTCTGGCCCTGGATGCCATCGATGAGCAGGCCCTGGCGCTGGCGGAAGGGGCGGTGGCGGATGAAGAGATGTGGGCGCTGCTCGGGAGGCTCGCGTCGGAGGCGGGGGGCGCTGAATGAATGGGGCCTCGGGTGCCGAATGAATTCGACCGGGGGGCCTTCGGTCGGCGGTCGGCCTGCGCCGACCGGGAGGGTGTCTTTTGCGTCGGCGAAGGCCGACGCCCGGCGCGCAGCGCCCTGGAAGGCCGATTTCAATCGGCGTGAAGGCCTCCGGCCGGCGGTCGGCATGCGCGCCGAATGAATTCGGCCTCCAGGGGCCTTCGGCCAACGGTCGGCCTGCGCCGACCGGGAGGTGCCTTTTGCGTCGGCGAAGGCCGACGCCCGGCGCGGAGCGCCTTGGAAGGCCGATTTCCAATCGGCGTGAAAGCCTGCGCCGACCGGGAGGTGCCTTTTGCGTCGGCGAAGGCCGACGCCCGGCGCGCAGCGCCTCAGAAGGCCGATTTCCAATCGGCGTGAAAGCCTGCGCCGACCGGGAGGGTGTCTTTTGCGTCGGCGAAGGCCGACGCCCGGCGCGCAGCGCCTTGGAAGGCCGATTTCCAATCGGCGTGAAAGCCTGCGCCGACCGGGGAGGTGTCTTTTGCGTCGGCGGAGGCCGACGCCCGGCGCGCAGCGCCTTGGAAGGCCGATTTCAATCGGCGTGAAGGCCTTCGGCCGGCGGTCGGCATGCGCCGACCGGGGAGGTGTCTTTTGCGTCGGCGGAGGCCGACGCCCGGCGCGCAGCGCCTTGGAAGGCCGATTTCAATCGGCGTGAAGGCCTGCGCCGACCGGGAGGGTGTCTTTTGCGTCGGCGAAGGCCGACGCCCGGCGCGGAGCGCCTCAGAAGGCCGATTTCCAATCGGCGTGAAAGCCTGCGCCGACCGGGAGGTGCCTTTTGCGTCGGCGAAGGCCGACGCCCGGCGCGCAGCGCCTTGGAAGGCCGATTTCCAATCGGCGTGAAAGCCTGCGCCGACCGGGAAGGTGTCTCTTGCGTCGGCGGAGGCCGACGCCCGGCGCGCAGCGCCTTGGAAGGCCGATTTCCAATCGGCGTGAAAGCCTGCGCCGACCGGGAAGGTGTCTCTTGCGTCGGCGGAGGCCGACGCCCGGCGCGCAGCGCCCTGGAAGGCTGATTTCAATCGGCAGGAGCGGCTTCAGCCGCGACCACGGCGGGATCGAGAAGACAGGGGTTGCGGTGCGGAAAGCCCTTCCCCCAGAAATGATCGCCGTTGCCATCGGGACCCCCTCCCCGGAGCGAAGGCGCAGGGCGCAAGAAGGCGCCGCGAGGGGCCGAAAGGGATCCCGACCGGCTGCCCCCGGCAAGCCCCCGATGGGGCCGAGCCGCCTCATCCGCGTGTTCGCGCCCGATCCGGGAACGGGATGCCCCTCAAAGGATCCCCACCTGGCTGTAGTCCCCCAGGGTGAACTTATAGGCCCGGGGCTTCATGGGGGAGTGGGTGATCACCACCCGCCGGCCGATCAGGCTGTCGGCGATGCGGGGGATGTCCTCGATGCGGCAGTGCTCCAGGATGATGCTGTGCTCGATCTCGCTGTTGATGATCTCGCAGTGATGATAGATGCTGGTGAAGGGACCGATGTAGCTGTTGATGATGCGGGTGTGCTCGCCGATGATGGCCGGCCCGCGGATGCGGCTGTTGATGATCTCCGCCCCCCGCTCGATCACCACCTTCCCCTCCAGGGCCGAGTCCCGATCCACATAGCCCTCCACCCGCGGCTCCAGCTCCTCCAGGACCAGGCTGTTGGCCGCCAGCAGGTCGATGGGCTTGCCCGTGTCGATCCACCACCCCGTGTGGATATACGGATAGACCTTGTAGCCCTTCTCCACCAGATACTGGATGGCGTCGGTGATCTCCAGCTCGCCCCGCCAGCTGGGGCGGATGGCCTCGACGGCCTCGAAGATCGGCGGCCGGAAAAGATAGATCCCCACCAGGGCCAGGTTGCTGCGGGGCTCCCGCGGCTTCTCCACCAGCCGGACGATGCGCCCGTCGGCCAGCTCCGCCACGCCATAGTGCTGGGGGTCCGGGACCTCCTTGAGGACAATCTGGGCGTCGTAGTCGCTCTCCAGGAACATCCGCACCAGATGGCGGATCCCGCCCTGGATGACGTTGTCGCCCAAAAACATCACGAAGGGGGTCTGGCCCAGGTAATCCCGGGAGATCTTCACCGCATGGGCCAGGCCCAGGGGAGCCTCCTGGCGGATGTAGGTGACCCGCACGCCCCAGCGGCTCCCATCCCCCACCGCCGCCATCACCTCCGGGGCGGTGTCCCCCACCACGATCCCGATGTCGGTGATCCCCGCGTCTCTCACCGTCTCGATCACCCGGAAGAGCACCGGCTTGTTGGCGATGGGGAGCAGCTGCTTGGCGCTGGTGAAGGTCAGGGGGTAAAGGCGGGTCCCCTTCCCCCCGCTCAGGATCAGCGCTTTGATCCCGCTCATCCTTCCCCTCCCGGTTTTGATGTTTTCGAAATCGCTCACCGCTGCAGGACCACGCCCAGGATGGGAATATGAAGCCGCTCCAGGGCCTCCCGGGCGCGGAGCAGGTCGGCCCGATGGGTGCGGCGGGCGCGGACGATCAGGAGGGCCCCGTCACAATGCTCCGCCAGGGCCAGGGTTCGGCTGGAGCGCTGGGGCGCGGGGGCGCAGATCAGGATGCGCTCGGCCCGCCGCCGGAGGGCCTGCAGGAGCTCCCCGGCCCGACGGGCCGGCAGGGCGGCCGGAGGCGGCTCCGCGGCGCCGGCCGGCAGCAGCCACAACCCCAGGACCCCCGTGGACATCAGGCTGGCGTCGATGGATCCGCCCCCCTCGCCGATCAGGGCGGCCAGCCCGGAGACGGGGGAGAGGCCGAACCGTCGGTGCAGCCCCGGGCGCTCCAGGTCCGCGTCCACCAGAAGGGTCTGACGGCCGGCCTCGGCGAAGGCGATGGCCAGATGGGCCGCCACGGCGTCGGCAGCCTCCCCCGGGGAGGCGGGGGCCAGAAGCAGCGCCTGCAGCGGATGCTCCAGCCGCAGGGCCTCCAGGTTCATCCGCAGGATGCGATACGCCTCGGCGACGGGTTGCGGGAGCGGCCGTTCCATGCGGGAGCCTCCCCTATGGCCGGGAGGTCGGGCCGGGGATCGGTCCGGGGAGGCGGGCGGCCGCCGGGGCCGCCATCCACCGGCGCAGGTTTTCCAGGCCCTCCTGGAAGAACATCACCCCCAGCCCGAGGGCGAACCCCAGCAGCCCGCCGATGGCGACGTTCACCCGCGTCTGGGGCCGAAACCGGGTGTAAATCGGCTCGTCCACCAGGAGGGCGTCGATCCGATCCTCCTGGCGGAGCTTCTTGTTCTCGCTCCGCCGCCACTCGACGAACTGCTCCGCCCACCGCTTGGCGATCCGCTTCGCCAGCTCGCCGTCAGGGGCCCGGACCTCCAGGCGGATCACCATGCTGCGCTCGTCCAGGGAGAGGGACATGTTCCGCCGCAGCGCTTCGGGGGCCATCGTCAGCCCCAGCTCCTGGATCACCCGGCGCGCCGAGGGCTGATCGGGATGATCGCCCCCGTAGACGCTGGAGAGGATCGCCAGGTAGCTGTTGAGCAGGGTTTTGGCCGCCTGGCTCTGGCCGAAGTCCGGCCGGGCCGGCTGCACGGCGATGGTCGCCACCGCCCGATACATCGGCGTCTGCAGCCGGCTGAAGACGAAAGCGGCTCCGGCGGCCAGCACGGGGAAGGCCACCAGGGCCCAGCCCCGCCGGCGCAGCAACCGGAGGTAGTGCTGGAGGAGCAACCACTGTTCGGAGGCCCGGGCGGCCCCCAGCTCCAGCCATCCGGCCAGCAAGGCCAGGGCCCCGCCCAGCACCAGCCCCAGCACGGCTCCGGCCGCCACGTTGAACGTCGTCTGGGGGCGGAACCGGCCGGCGACCGGCTGATCCACCAGCAGGGCGTCGATCTGATCCTCCTGGCGCAATCGCTGGTTCTCCGTGCGTCGCCATTCGACGAACAGCTCCGCCCACGTGCGGGCGATCTGTTGGGCCACCTCCGGGGCGTAAGAGCGGACCTCCAGCTCGATGAGCAGGCTGCGCTCGTCGGCGGAGAAGATGGCGCTCCGCTTCAGCTGCTCGGGCGTCATGTCCAGCTGCAGGGTCTGGATCACGCGGCTGGCGGAGGGCTGGTGGAGATCCCCTCCGCCGTAGGTGCTGGACATGATCTGCACGTAGCTGCTGAGCAGGGTTTTGGCCGCCTGGCTCTGGCCGAAGTCCGGCCGGGCCGGCTGCACGGCGATCGTCGCCACCGCCCGGTAAACCGGCGTCTGCAGCCGGCTGAAGACGAAGGCGCTCAGGGCAGTGGCTCCGGCCAGGACCGGGATCAGCCAGCCCCATCGGCGCAGGATGTAGATCAGATCCCACAGATTCATCGATCCGCCAACCTCACCGAAGGGATGCGCTTCCGATCGTTTGCGCCGGCCCGACATCGGCCGGGATGAAAACCTCATCGCAGGAGGGGCTTCAGCCCCGAACCGGCGCCTCAATGGCAACGGCGATCATTCCTGAGGGAAAGGCCTTCCGCCCGCAACCCCTGCCTTCTTCGATCCCACAAGGGGTCGCATTGAAAGCCGTTCCTGGAGCCCAAACCCCTTCTCCTCGATCCCGCCGTGGTCGCGGCGAAAGCCGCTCCTACCGATTGAAATCGGCCTTCCAAGGCGCCGCGCGCCGGGCGTCGGCCTTCGCCGACGCAAAAGGCACCTTCCCGGTCGGCGCAGGCCGACCGTCGGCCGAAGGCCCCTGGAGGCCGAATTCATTCGGCGCACATGCCGACCGCCGGCCGAAGGCTGTTGCGCCGATTGGAAATCGGCCTTCCCAGGCGCTCTCGCGCCGGGCGTCGGCCTCCGCCGACGCAAAGAGCGCTTTCCCGGTCGGCGCAGGCCGACCGTTGGCCGAAGGCCCCTGGAGGCCGAATTCATTCGGCGCACAGGCCAACCCCCGACCGTAGGCTTTCGCGCCGATTGAAATCGGCCTCTCAAGGCGCTGACGCGCCGGGCGTCGGCCTCCGCCGACGCAAAAGACACCCTCCCGGTCGGCGCAGGCCGACCGCCGGCCGAAGGCCCCTGGAGGCCGAATTCATTCGGCGCGCATGCCGACCGCCGGCCGAAGGCCTCCCCCGGTCGAGTTCATTCGGCGCCCCGCTCCCCTCCTTTCGGGATCTCCCCCAGGACCCGCAGGCCCAGCCGCTCCACGTCCCGGCGATCCCAGATCCGCGGATCGGTGAAATCGGCCAGGAAAGCCAGGGTCAGCCCCAGCAGGAGCCCCAGGGCGATCCGGAAGAGCCCCTCCAGGCGGGCGCGCAGGGAGGGAGCCGTCGGCGAGGCCACCGGGACGTCCAGCGGCGTGAGGATCCCTGTCCCCACCGCCTGGGGCCACACCCGGCCCACCTCCTCGCGGGCCACCCGGGCCGCCGCCTGCGCGATGGCCTCGGCCGTCTTGGGATCCGGGGCCGTGACATACAGGACCACCAGGGAGCGCTGGTAATCCGTGGCGATCGCTCCCTGAACGGCGGGCGCGGGGAGCGCGGGGCCTTGCCCGGAAAGGACCGCCGCCACCCGTTCCGCGAAATCCCGGCTGCGCATCCAGGCCGAGGCGGCGGCGGCCAGGTATTCGCTGGACAGCCACCGATAGTAGCCGTCGTAATCATAGTCGGCCGGCTGTCCCGGCCGAACTCCCACGGCGAAGCGGATGGATGCCTGATACGCCGGCGGGGCGGGGCGGGCGAAGGCCGCCGCCAGCACCCCCATGGCCGTGGGGATCAGGGCCAGCCATCCCCAGCGCTTCAGGACACGGGCCAGATCTTCCAGCGTCATCCCACAGGGCTCCGGAGCGCAACGGCGAGATCCTGAAACCGGGCCAGCAGGGCGGCCTCCACCTCCTGGCCCCGGCGCGCGGCTTCCCACGTCGCTTCCACAATTTCCTCTATTTTTTCCTGGAACCTCCGCCTGTCAAACCGCTCGGCATAGCGGCGGATGTCCCAGGGATCGAAGCGGAGCTCCTCCAGACGCCGGACCGCCTCCGCCAGGCTCTCGGGGGTGGGTTCCCGGAAGAACACCCCGGTCACCCCCTCCACCACCGTGTCCAGGGCGCCGCCGGCGGCGAAGGCGATCACCGGCCGTCCCGCCGCCATGGCCTCCACCGGGGCGATCCCGAAGTCCTCCACCCCCGGGAAGATGAACGCGCGGCACCGGGCGTAGAGCTCCGCCAGCTCCACATCGGAGACGCGCCCCCGGAAGGTGACGGTCGGGCCCGCCATCGCCTCCAGCCGGGGCCGATCCCGACCGTCCCCAACGATCACCAGGGGCCGCCCCAGCCGGTTGAAGGCCTGGATGGCCAGGTCGATCCGCTTGTAAGGGACCAGCCGGGAGACGATCAGGTAGTAGTCTTCGACCCGGGAGGCGGGCTGGAAGCGGGACACCTCCACCGGAGGATGCAGGAGGAGGGACGGACGCCGGTAGAACTTGCGGATGCGCCGGGCCACCTCCGTGGAGATGGCGATGAAGAGGTCCACCCGGTCGGCGGCCAGGCGATCCCAGAGCCGGAGGGCGGCGATCAGCGGCCGCAACCCGCCCCGGAGGAAGCGGGGCAGCCGCTCCCGGGCCACGTATTCCTCGTAGCCCCAGACGTAACGGGTGGGGGTCAGACAATAGCACACATGAACGGTGGAGGGGCCGGTGACCACCCCGTGGCAGAACCCGCTCTTGTTCGACAGCACCACATCGTAATCCGAGAGGTTCAGGGCGTCGAAGGCCAGGGGGTAAAGGGGAAGGTAAAGCTGATGATAGCGGTGGATAAATGGGAGGGCGTCCAGCCAGGTGGTGCGGATCTCCCACTCCCGGTAGCGGGCCGGCATGCGGCGGCGGTCGTAGATGCTGGTGTAGATGGGGGCCCCGGGGAAGATCCCCTTCAGGGCCTCCAGCACCACCTCCGCCCCGCCCATCTGATTCAGCCAGTCATGGACCAGCGCGACGCGCATCCTCGGATCACCCGCCTCGAATGTCCCCACAGAAGGACGATTCCTCCCCCTCGCGGAAGAGGAGGCCCTGGACCGGGGCGAAGGTTCGACGGTGGATGGGGCTGGGGCCGTGGAGGTGGAGGGCGCGCCGGTGGGCCGGGGTGCCGTAGCCCTTGTGCCGGGCGAAGCCGTAGGCCGGGTAGAGCCGATCCACCTCCACCATCCATCGATCCCGCGTCACCTTGGCCACAATGGAGGCGGCCGCCACCGAGAGGCAGCGCGCGTCCGCCCGCACCAGAACCCGTTGCGGGAGCGAGACCGGCAGGGTCAGGGCGTCCACGATCAGAGCCTCCGCGGGGATCGGAAGAGCCCGCAGCGCCCGCTCCATCGCCAGGCGGGTGGCCGGGACGATGCCCAGGGCGTCGATCTCCTCCGGCCCGGCCATCCCCACCCCCACCGCGAGGGCCACCCGCAGGATCTCCGGCAAGAGCGCCTCTCGCTCCGCCGGGGTCAGCATCTTGGAGTCCCGCACCGCGGCCAGCGTCGCGCGCAACCGCGCCGGCTCCGGCGGGAGGATCACCGCGGCGGCCACCACCGGCCCCGCCCACGCGCCCCGGCCCGCCTCATCCAAGCCGGCGACCCTTCGATAGCCCTGCCGCCAGAAGGCCCTCTCCTCAACCAGGGTCGGACGCGGAAGGGAGGCGGATTTCCGGCCGGGCATAGCGACCTTTCCAGGCATTCCAGCGGATCCGAAACAGATCGCGGAACATGTTCAGGCTGTCCCGGAACAGCCGGACCCGGCTCTCCGGGTTGAAATACCAGGTCACGGGGACCTCCACGATGCGATAGCCGCGCTGCCGCGCGATGAAGAGCACCTCCACGTCGAAGCTCATGCCGTCCAGCTGCTGGACCCGGAAGAGATCCTCCGCCACCTCGGCCCGGAACATCTTGAAGCCGCACTGGGTGTCCTGAAAGTCCGGGAGGGCCAGGAAGCGGACGATGGCATTGAAAACCCGTCCGATCACATGGCGATAGAGGGGCTCCCCGATGCGGCGGGCGCCGGGGGCCTCCCGGCTCCCGATGGCGATGTCGAAGCCGTCCAGCTGCGGGGGGAGGAACTTCACCACCTCCTCGATGGGCGTGGAGAGGTCGGCATCGCAGATATAGCGATAACGGCCCCGGGCGGCCAGCATCCCCCGGCGGACGGCCAGGCCCTTCCCCCGGCGGGGCTCCCGGATCAGGCGGACGTAAGGGTGATCCCGGGCGAAGGCCTCGGCGATCTCCGCCGTGCGATCCGTGCTGCCGTTCTCCACGACGATCACCTCGGCGGAGCGGTCCCACATCCGCAGGAAACGATCGATCTGCTCCAGGGCCGCCGGGAGCCGGCGCTCCTCGTTGTGGGCGGGGATGATGATCGAAAGAAAGGGCTCGCTCATCCGACCTCTCCCTTCAGGCGCTCCATGAATGATCCGTGCGCCACCTCGGGCTGGATCTCGCCGGGAGCCCAGGATACCACAGGGGGGATCGGAGGCGCAATGAAGAGGATGGGACCTCAGGAGAGGGCGGCGCGCGCCGGGATGGCCTCCATGGCCTCCGGGGACGGCTCCCGCTCCGCGCGGACGATGATCCCCAGACCCAGCACCACCTCCCCCTCATACATCACCGCCGCCTGCCCGGGCGTGAGGTCCCGCATGGGCTCGTCGAAGATCACCTGCGCCCGGCGGTCGGGCATGGGCAGGATCCAGGCGGGCACCTCCCGGGCTCGATACCGGATCTTCACGGTGGCCCGGAAGGGCTCCGAAGGGATCTCTCCGCTGACGAAATGGAGGCCCTCCAGCAAGGCGACGCGGCGGCCCAGCTCCTCCGCCGTCCCCACGATCACCGCGTTGCGCTCCGGATCCAGATCCACTACGTAAAGGGGAACCCCGGCGGCGATCCCAAGGCCGCGCCGCTGGCCGATGGTGTAAAAGGCCAGCCCCTGGTGCTCCCCCAGAACCCGACCCCGCGTGTCCAGGATCGGGCCCGGCCGGAGGGCCTCTGGGGCGTGGCGGCGCAGGAAGGCCCGATAATCCCCGTCTGGGAGGAAGCACAGGTCCTGGCTTTCGGGCTTCTCGGCCACCGGGAGCCCGAAGCGGCGGGCCAGCTCCCGGACCTGCTCCTTGGTGTATTCGCCCACGGGGAACAGGGCGTGGCGCAGCTCCGCCTGCCCCAGCACGGCGAGCACATAGGACTGATCTTTGCGGGGATCCACCCCCCGCAAGAGCTGGTAGCGCCCATCGACCTGGCGAACCCGCGCGTAGTGGCCGGTGGCCAGGAACTCCGCTCCCAGGGCCCGGGCCCGCCGCAACAGCCAATCGAAGCGGACGAAGCGGTTGCACCGGAGGCATGGGTTCGGCGTGCGGCCGGCCAGGTATTCGGCGATGAAGAAATCGACCACCGTCTTCTTGAAGAAATCGGCCACATTGAGCACGTAGAAGGGGATGCCGAGATGGTCGGCCACCCGGTAGGCCAGCTCCATGTCCTCCAGGGTGCAGCAACGGTTGGTCGAGGCGCCGGCGCTCTCGCCCTCGCCCCACAGACGCAGCATGATGCCGATCACCTCATAGCCCTGCTCCACCAGCAGGGCGGCGGCGACGCTGCTGTCCACGCCGCCGCTCATCGCCACCACCACACGGGTCATCCTGCTCCTTTCCAGGCGGCCCACACCTCATCCGGCGTGGGTAACTTCCGGCCGCTTCCGGGCTCGACCAGCCGCAACCACTCCCCTTCCGCTCGCAGATCCAGGCCCAGGAGCTCGCTGCGCAGCGTGATGGGCTCGGCCGTCTGCGGCGGGATGGGACGGTAGCCTTCCGCGGACAGGCGAAACCCCCGCAGGGGCGGACTCAGGTATTCCCCAAAGGGATCGAACAGGAAATACTCCTGCACCCCCAGGGCCTCGTAGAGGCCTTTCTTGGACCCCAGATCCTCCCAGCGGGTGGAGGCCGAGGTCAGCTCGATCACCACATCGGGCCCTTTGCCTTCCTCCCACACTTTATAGATCCGACGGGGCCGACGCGGGATCCCGAAGACCACGAAGAGGTCCGGCGCCACCACAGCCCGCGGGTTCCCCTCCACGTAGTAGATCAGCAGGTTGCCGCTGACCACCACATCCGGGCGATGTTCAAAAAAGTGACGAAGGGCAAAGAGGAGGTTGAACAGGTTGTCCCGATGGATCTCCGTCTCCGCCACCGGCCGCCCATCTCCCTCGGGGTAATGAACGTCCTCCAGCGTCTCCTGGATCCGCTCCGCGCCCATCAGTCCTCCTCCGCACATCCTGGGCCGGGTTATTCCCCCCGGAGGAAGCCCCTTCGGCTGGCGTGAAGGATGGTGTAACCGAGCACACGCCCCTCGCGATAACGAACGATGATATCCTCATCCGTCAGCTCGCTCTCAGTAGCCGGAAGAGGATCGCCGAAACTCACATACAACACATCCGCCTCGGCATCGTAGGAGAGCCGGATCGTTTGCTGCGGAGTCTCTCGGATGTAGGGCAATAGTTTGAGATAAACCTCAACGGTATGGGCGAGCATCGGCGACCCTCACGCCGCTATGGCCTGCATCTCCCGCAGGCGGGCGACGGCCCGGGGCAGCACCTCCAGGACGGTCTCGATGTCCTCCTCGGTGTTGGACTTGCCCAGGGTGAGCCGTAAGGAGCCGACCGCCCACTCGTGGGGCAGGCCCATCGCCAGCAGCACCTCCGAAGGCTCGGGCCGGCCGCTGGTGCAGGCGGAGCCGGTGCTGGCGGCGATCCCCTCCACGTCCAGGGCCAGCAGGAGCTCCTCGCCGTTGATCCCCCGGAACACGAAGCTGGCGTGATGGGGCAGGCGCTCGGTGGGATGGCCGGTCAGGCGCGCCTCCGGCACCCGCTCCAGGATCCCCTGGATCAGGCGATCGCGCAGCCGCCGCAGCCGGGCGTTCTCGCTCTCCCGGCTCTCCTGGGCCAGGCGCAGGGCCGTGGCCAGCCCCACGATCCCGGCCACGTTCACCGTGCCGGCCCGGCGACCCCGCTCGTGCCCGCCCCCGGTGATGACCGGCAGATACGGCGTCCCCTGGCGGATGTAGAGCACTCCCACCCCCTTCGGGCCGTAGAACTTGTGGGCCGACAGGGTCATCAGATCGACCCCCAGCCGGTTCACGTCCAGGTCCAGCATCCCCCCCGCCTGGACCGCGTCGGTGTGGAAGGGGATCCCGCGGGCCCGGGCGATGCGGGCGATCTCGGCGATGGGCTGGATGGTGCCCACCTCGTTGTTGGCATACATCACGCTGATCAGGATGGTGTCCTTGCGGATCGCCCGCCCCACCTCATCGGGGTCCACCATGCCGTATTCATCCACCGGCAGGTAGGTGACCTCGAAGCCGAAGACCTCCTCCAGCTGGCGGGCGGTGTTGAGCACGGCATGATGCTCCACGGAGGAGACGATGAGATGATTGCCCCGGCCGGCCCGGCGCTGGGCGAACGCCACCCCCCGCAGGGCCAGGTTGTCGCTCTCGGTCCCCGACCCGGTGAACACAACCTCGGTAGGATGACAACCCAGGATCTCCGCGACCGTCCGGCGGCTCTCCTCCAGGGCCCTGGCCGCCGCCCGGCCGAAGCGATGGATGGACGCCGAGTTGCCGTAGATCTCGGTGAAATAGGGCTGCATCGCCTCCACCACCCGAGGATCCACCGGTGTGGTGGCGGAATGATCGAGATAGATCCACCGCGTTCCCATGGCCGCTCCCTCCTTCCGGGCCTCGATCCCGAAAAGGCCCAGCGGTGATGGGCTCCTGGATGAGAGAAGATCAGGAGGGCCCCCTTCTGGGCGCACGCCGAGAGGGAGCCCTTCCGAACCCAATCCATCCGAGGGACAAATCCGGGCTGCTATGTCATTTTAAATCTGTAGAGAAGGGGCAACAATCTTTCAGATGGAAGGGGAACCTGGCGCCCGGACCTGGCCTCCGCCGGCCTGCCCGGGGAGCGCTCAGCGGCCGGCAGTCGGGCGCGGTCCGGGCCCCTCATGGCGATAAGGCATGGGGATGTATTCCACCGAGGGCCGTCGCGGGGTGGCCTGGGGGAACATCTCCATCAGATGGTAAATCTCCTCCGGCAGACCCACCCGGACGGGCAGGCCCAGGGCCTGAGCTTCCCGCACCGAGATGGGGTAATCGTGGGTCCAGCGGCCGCTGCTCAGGGCCTCGGCGATGGCCGCCGCCCGCTCTTCCTCCATACCGTTGGCGGTGAGCAGCTCGATCACCGTGGAGCGGACCTGGGCCATCGCCTTGCGGGCGATGTCCGCCAGGATCAGCGTGTGATCCTCGATGTTGGCCAGGGGCTTGGTCTCCACGACCTTCAGGATAGAGGCCGCGGGATACTGACCCAGCTGGGGGTCCACCGGCCCCAGGACGGCGTTCTCATCCATCACGATCTCATCGGCGGCCAGGGCGATCAGGGTCCCGCCCGACATGGCATAGTGCGGGATGAAGACGGTGACCTTCGCCGGGTGCCGCACCAGGGCCTGGGCGATCTGCTCGGCGGCCAGGACCAGCCCGCCTGGTGTGTGGAGGATGAGATCGATGGGCATGTCGGGAGGGGTCAGGCGGATCGCCCGGAGCACCTGCTCGGAGTCCTCGATATCGATGTAGCGGGAGATCGGGAGACCGAAGAACCCGATGGTCTCCTGGCGATGGATCATGGTGATGAGCCGGGTCCCTCGTCGGCGCTCAATCTGACGGATGAGCCGCGTGCGGGCCTCTTCCAGCAGGCGCCGCTGCAAGGCCGGGAACATGGTGCTGAAGATCAGGAAGATCCAGAACAGGTCGAAGACGCTCATCCATCGCCCTCCTGGACGGAAATCGCAGCGGTCCCAAAGGCACCACACGGATCATTGGCGGAGCACCTCTACAACGGGCGCACGGCGGAGACGATCTGGCCGACCAGGCGCTGGACCGCGCTGGCCACGGGCCCGCTGGGGTGGCTGAGGATCAGGGGCGTCCCCTGGACCAGAGCGGTGGCCTGGAGGGGATCAAAGGGGATGGCCAAGAGGGGTGGGCGGCCCAGCGCCCGTTCGATGGCCTGAGGGCTCAGGGTGCCCGGACCGGTGGCGTGATTCAGCACCACCTGAACCCGCTCCATCGAGATCCCCGCCCCTTGCAGGGCCCGTAGGGTCATCACGGTGGTTTGCAGCGCCCCCACCTCGGGGCTCATCACCAAGAAGAGCTCATCCGCCAGCCGGCAGAAGGCCAGGCCGATGGGCAGCAGGGTGGCCGGGCCATCGACCACGATGAAGGCGAACCGCTCGCGCAGCAGATCCAGCGTCGGCCCCACCTGAGTCTCATCCAGCATCCCGGTCGGAGGCACCAGAGGAGCCGGGAGCAGGCGGAGCCCGGTGGGATGCGCCATCAGGTAGTTCTCCAGCTCGACGGGCGACCGCCCGCTCTCCCACCAGTCCAGCCAGGAGGTGCGGGGGGCCAGGCGCAGATGCAACCCGGCGTGCCCGGAGTTCAGGCTCGCGTCCCACAGCACCGTGGGGCCGCTCCGAGCCAGGGCCAGCGCGGTGTTGACCGCCAGGGTGGTCGTCCCCGTCCCCCCGCGCAGGCCCAGGAAGAGCACCACATGCCCCGCCCCACCCGCACGCCGGCGCCGGTTCAGGAGCTCCCGGATCCGATCCCGGAGCTCCTTATGGGAAACCGGCTTGGCCAGGTAATCATCGGCTCGGGCAGCCAGAGCTGCCTCCCGGTCCACCGGTTGCGCCCGCGCCGTGAGCACCAGGACCGGCGTGTCGCTGACGATCGGATCGTTACGGATGGCCTGGAGCACCTGGAAGCCGTCAACCTCCGGCATCATCAGATCCAGGATGACCAGATCCGGTTGCAGCTGGCGCGTCTTGGCGATCCCATCCGCCCCATCGGCGGTGGTGAACACCTCGTATCCGTCCTGCTCCAGCATCAGGCGGATCATCTGCAACAGCTCGAGGTCATCATCGATCACCAGGATCCGGGTCATCCCTGGGCCACCTCTCCGCTGAGGGAGAACAGGCCGATGAAATCGCGGTTGATGAAGATCAGCTCGCCGGCGAAGCGGCTCTCCGGCCGTCCGGTCATCACCGCCCGGGCGTTCAGGATCGGGAGGAAGCGCTCGACATTGGTGACCAGCAGGGCGTGGAGATCCGGACGGCCGTGGAACTCCATCGTCCCTTCGATCTCGAAACCCGGTATCGTAGCGAACACGCCATAAACCTTGCGGGTGCCGTAGGTGGGGGAGATGGCCTTCACCGCCAGCTCGACGCCCACGTTCACGATCGCCATCGTGATATGGTTCTTGCTGAGGATAGCTGCTCCAAAGCTTTTGAGGATGCGGGCAGGCTCTTCCAGACGGGAGAGGAACACCGCCTCCAGGGGAAGGAAGGAGGTGCGGACATCGTTCAGGACGTCTGCCAGCACACGGCCTCTCAGCGTCATCTGAGCTGAGATCCGATGGGTGGGCGTAAGGAAATCCACCGCAATGGTTCCGGATCGGATTCCAGGCTGCGTCATGAGGGAAACCCCCGTTCCAGGGCCCGTCCGACCGCCCCCGGCGCTCAGGCCGGAACACCTCCGCGATATGGATACCTCCATTATACCTGGAACAGCCTTTCTCCTATCCGTCCTTCCTCCGGATCCCAGGGCTTTCCGGTTTTTCCGAATGCAGGGCAACTGCTCGCAGTTGCCCTACGTATGTGGCCGAAAGGGATCGCCTGCCTACAAACCTGGAAGGCCTCGCACCCTTTCGGAAGGGCCTAAGCCCAGAAAACTGGAAAGCCCTATCCGGATCCGAGGGGAGGGGGCTCACCTCCTCGAGATACCGCTGCATGGCCAGGGATATGTCTGGCAGGGGAAAGCGGGAAACGCCGATGCCCCGGCTTCCACACCTTCCGGGACCGAGGCAGGCACCGGGATCGCGATCCAGCGGACCATCCGCCAGAGCGAGAAGGCCGGCTGGAAGCCCAGCTCTCGCAACGCCCTCACGATCTCCGGGGTTTCCCGTCGCACCTGCACGTAGACCGGATGCCGCCACCGGGGGCCCAGCTCCCGGATGCAACCGGCCAGGGTGGAGAGGGGATCCTCCCGGGTATGACGCAGCTCCTCCAGCCAGGCCCCTCCGGGCCCCCGATGGAGCGCCCATCGGGAGAAGCCTTCCGGATCCGCAGGGATCTGGAAGGCATGCTCCACAACCTGAGCGGAGCCGGCCCATACCGGATCGCGCCGCAGGGGCTGGAACCCCACCTGACGCAGAAAGGCCAGCCGGAGCTCGTCCCCACCGACCTCTGCGATCAGCCGTCGGGTGCCGCTCCTTGCGGCCCATTCCGCCAGCGCGTGAAACAGCGCTTCCCACCCGGCCACCGCCTCCGGATCCGGGGAGGAGGGAATAGGGGTTCCGAACAACAGGCGCAGCTCCTCCCCCTTTCGCCGATAGCTCAGCTGAAGGAAGCGAGAACCCTCGCCGTCGGTCAGCGTCCGCACCGGGATCAGATCGGGGAAGAACAACGAAGCGGTGGCCGCTTCCACCGGTCGGAAGCGGCCCACCCGTGCCGCCCGCTCGTCGAGATAGAAGCCTTCGTGGAGGACGGCCAGGAACCGCGGCCCATCCCGCAACCGGAAGAACCGGATCATCCGCGGGCTACCTGACGGACCAGCTCCAGGAAATACCGATGGAACCGGGTGTCCTCGGTCAGCTCCGGATGGAAAGCGGTGGCCAGCAGGTGCCCCTGCTGCGCCGCGACGATGGACCCGTCCTCCAGCCGGGCGAGGACCTCCACCCCAGGCCCCACAGCTTCGATGAGGGGCGCCCGGATGAACACCGCATGGAACGGACGGGGGTCGCCCAGGCGGGCCAGGGCCGGGATCTCCAGGTCCACCTCGAAGCTGTCGATCTGCCGGCCGAAGGCGTTCCGCCGCACCCGGATGTCCATCAGCCCCAGGGTGGGCTGAGGCCGTCCCACGTCCTTCGCCAGGAAAATCATGCCGGCGCAGGTGCCCCAGATGGGCTTCCCCGCCTCCGCCATGCGGCGGAGGGGCTCCATCAACCCGTAGCGTTCCGCCAGGGCTCCGATGGTCGTGCTCTCCCCGCCCGGGATGATCAGGCCATCCACCCCTTCCAGATGCTGCGGGAGGCGCACGTCCACCGTCTCCACTCCCAGGCGGCGGAGCACCTGGTGATGCTCCAGATAATCCCCTTGCAGGCCCAACACGCCGATCCTCACGCTTCACCTCCCGATCCAGGATCCCGGACAGGCGCTCACCAGCCCCGCAGGGCCAGGCGCTGAGCCTCGGTCAGCTGTCGGATGTCGATGCCATACATGGGCTCGCCGAGGTTGCGGCTGACCATGGCCAGGATCTCCGGCTCCTGCCAGTAGGTCACCGCCTCGACGATGGCCCGCGCCCGCTTGTAGGGGTTCTCGCTCTTGAAGATCCCGCTCCCCACGAAGACGCCGTCCATCCCCAGCCACATCATCAGGGCGGCGTCCGCAGGGGTGGCGATCCCCCCGGCGGCGAAGAGCACCACCGGCAGTCGGCCCAGGCGCTTGGTCTCCAGGACCAGCTCGTAGGGCGCGCCGATCTCCCGGGCGTAGGCCACCAGCTCCTCATCCCCCATTCCCTGAATGCGCCGGATGGCCCCCATGATGGCCCGGGCGTGGCGCACCGCCTCCACCACGTTGCCGGTCCCCGCCTCCCCTTTGGAGCGGATCATCGCCGCCCCTTCGGCGATCCGCCGGAGCGCCTCCCCGAGATCCCGCGCGCCGCAGACGAAGGGGACTTTGAACTCCCACTTGTTGATGTGATACTGCTCGTCGGCGGGGGTGAGAACCTCGGACTCATCGATGAAGTCCACGCCCAGGGCCTCGAGGATGCGGGCTTCCATGTAATGGCCGATGCGACACTTGGCCATCACCGGGATGGTCACGGCCTCCATGATCTCCAGGACCTTCTCGGGGTCCGCCATACGGGCCACCCCGCCCTGAGCCCGGATGTCCGCGGGGACGCGTTCCAGGGCCATGACCGCGACGGCCCCTGCCTCCTCGGCGATCTGCGCCTGCTCCGCGTTGGTCACATCCATGATCACGCCGCCCTTGAGCATCTGGGCCAGCCCCCGCTTCACCGTCACCGTCCCATAA
The DNA here is from genome assembly GCF_018771565.1 of Thermoflexus hugenholtzii. NCBI lineage: Bacteria > Bacillati > Chloroflexota > Thermoflexia > Thermoflexales > Thermoflexaceae > Thermoflexus > Thermoflexus hugenholtzii. The sequence continues at coordinate 1,954,935 of NZ_CP076326.1, forward strand.
GCGCGCTGAACTTCCTGCGCCATGGTCGCCTCCCTCAGGATCTCGGTTTCCTTCGCCGGCTGCTCTCCCCACAGCCTCCGCCCCTCCGGATGGCCTGCAGGAGAAGCGAAGGGATGATCCGTCCCGCAAGTGCTTTTCTATTTTAACGCAAGCGGTCGCGGGAAGCGGCCCCCTCTCCAGGGTCCGCCACCTCGCTCCCAAACCTTCCCCGGCGGAACCGATGGCAACTTCAGGTTAAGATAGTAACCGGATGTCCGGAGATCGCCGCCGGTCGACCCGGCTGAGCGGGCACACCCGCTCGGACATCGGACCCGGGGAAAGCGCCATGGGATGATCTCAGGGGTTTCCTGACGAGCAGGAAGGAGCGCAAGGCATGCACGAACAGAGCGCGCTGGGACGAATTGAGGTCCTGCCTTCCGCGATCGCGACGGTGGTCGCCCGGGCTCTCACCCAGTGCTACGGGGTGGTGGGGCTGGCTCCCCATCGGATGACCGATGCGGTGGCCAACTTCTTCGCGCCCGACGCCCGGCGCAGCATCCAGATCCGGGAACGGCCGGAAGGCCTAGTCATCGACGTGTATCTCATCCTGGCCTACGGCGTCCGCCTGATCGCCGTCGCCCACAGCGTCCAGCAGGCCATCAAATATCAGGTGGAGCGCATCGTCGGGCTGCCGGTCGCCGAGGTGAACGTCCACATCCAGGGCCTGCAAGCACCGCCCTCCTCCCGCCCGGGGAGGGGATGAGGGAACGCTTCCCTATGTCGGGATGGAAGAGGCAGGAGGCATAAATCCTCGCGAATCCGGAGGAAGCTGTGGAGGCCGGAGAGACTCGACCCATCCGCCGTCCGCTGCACGAGGTGGATGGGCAGACTTTCAAACGAATGATCCGGGCCGGGTTGCTCTGGCTCCGCCGGCACCACCACCTGGTAAACGCCCTGAACGTGTTCCCGGTGCCGGACGGGGACACGGGGACGAACATGCTCCTGACCATGGAGGCGGCCTGGCAGGAGATCGCTGGGATGTCGGACCGGGAGATCGGTGCCGTCCTCCAGCGGATGGCCCGCGGGGCCCTGATGGGCGCCCGGGGGAACTCCGGGGTGATCCTCTCTCAAATCTGGCGCGGGATGGCGGAGGCCCTGGATCACCGCCCCACGATGACGGCCGAGGATCTGGCTCGGGCCCTCCAGGAAGCCACCCGCACGGCCTATCGAGGGGTGATGAGGCCGGTGGAGGGAACCATCCTCACGGTGATCCGCGAGGCCAGCGAGGCCGCCGCGGAAGCCCTGGGCCGGGGCGCGGACATCGTGGAGCTGCTGGAGCAGGTGGTTCATCGCGCGCGCGAAGCGGTGCGCCGCACCCCCGAGCTGCTTCCGATCCTGAAGGCGGCGGGCGTGGTGGATTCGGGCGGACAGGGCCTTTACCTGATCCTGGAGGGGATGTTGCGCGATCTGCGCGGGGAGCCCGTGGAGCCGGAAGAACCGACGGCGGAGTCCCTGCCCTCCGGCGCCCCGGCCGCTCAGGCGCTGGAGCCCGGCGCGGAGGGCTACGGCTATGACGTCCAGTTCATCCTGGTCGGCCGAAATCTGGACGTCCAGCGGATCCGCCGCGACCTGGAGGCGATGGGCGACAGCGTCCTGGTCGTAGGGGATGCCAACACGGTCAAGGTCCACATCCATGTCCATGACCCTGGCCGCCCGCTGAGCTACGCCGTGCGATGGGGGAGCCTGCGGGATGTGGTGGTGGAGGACATGCAGGCTCAGTATGAGGCGTTCATCCGGGAGCGGGCGCAGACCCCAGAGTCCCCCGCCCCACGGGTGGCGCCCGGCCAGGTGGCCACCCTGGTGGTGGTCCCCAGCGCCGGCTGGGGACGGATCTTCGAGAGCCTGGGGGCCAGCGCGGTTCTGCCCGGCGGGCCTACCATGAACCCCAGCGCCCAGCAGTTCATAGAACGCCTGGAAGCCCTCCCCACGGATCGGATCATCGTGCTGCCGAACCATCCGAACGTGATGATGGCCGCTCAGCAGGCAGCCCAATTGACCCCCGGGAAGCGGGTGGAGATCCTGCCGGCCCGCACCCTTCCCCAGGGGGTGGCCGCCATGGTCGCCTACCGGCCGGAAGCGGATCTCGAGGACAACCGGCGGGCGATGGAGGAGGCCATGGGCCGGGTGCGCAGCGGCGCCCTTACCCGGGCCACTCGGGATGCCGTGCTGGAGGGCGTGACCGTCCGCCAGGGCCAGTGGATCGGACTGGTCGAGGATCACCTGGTGGCCGCCGGGGACGACCTGGAAGCGGTGGCCGGAAAGACCCTGGAGGAAATGGGCGCGGCCTCCGCCGAGCTGATCACTCTCTACGTCGGCACCGAGGCGGAGCCCGACCAGACCGCCTCCCTGGCGGAGGCCATCCGGAGGCGTTATCCGGATTGCCAGGTTGAGATCGTGGAAGCGGGGCAACCTCATTATCCTTATATTCTGAGCGCGGAATAGAGCGCGGATCCTCAAAGGAGAACGTCATCGATGCCGGTGCGGGTGCTGGTAGATAGCGCGGCCCTTCTGAACGCTCCCGACCTGCCGGGGGAGCTCCTGATCCGGATCCCCCTGACCATCCGGGCGGATCACCGGGCGTTTCGGGAAGGGATCGACGAGATCCCGCCGGATCTGTGGCCGCCGGCGGATCGTTCGATCGGTTTCCGTCTGGAACCGCCGGGCGAGGAGGCGCTGCGGGAGCTTTACCTTCGGCTGGCCCCCGGCACCTCCGCCATCGTAGCGGTGCTGCACTCCGGTCGGCTTTCGCCGCTGGTGGCCCAGGCCCAGGCTGCCGCCTCGGCGGTGCTGGGACGGTGCCCGGTGCATGTGCTGGACACCCAGACGCTGGGGGCGGGGCAGGGATGGATGGCGGAGACGGCGCTCCGGCTGGCCGCTCAGGGTCAGCCCGCAGAGGAGATCGTCCGACGCCTGCGGGGGATGCTCTCCCGGATCTACACGGTCTTCATCACCGAAAGCCTGGAGCCCCTGGAGCGGAACCGCTTGCTGAGCAAGACCCAGCGGATCCTGGGGACGATGCTGGGGATCCGCCCCTTCCTGATGATGGAAGAGGGAGCCCTGCTCCCTCTGGAGAAAGCGCGCTCTACGGAGAAGGCCCTGGAGAAGCTGCTGGAGTTCGCCGCGGAGTTCTCCCGGGCCGAACGGGTGGCGGTCCTGTATGGCCCGGCGCGCGCCCCTCAGGAGGCCCACGCTTTCGCCCAGCGCCTTCAGGAGGTCCTTCGGGCGCGGGAGCTCCGGGTGTATCCCTACGGGCCCTCCCTGGCCGCCTGGATCGGTTTCGACGGCCTGGGCGTGACCATCCAGGAGTAGCGGCACGGGGGGCATCAGGCCCCGCCACCTCCCTCCCGCCCCGGGCGGGCTACGGGCGCATCGTCGCCGGAGTGAGAAGGCGGAAGGGATCCTCGCCAGCCATTTGGCGGAACCGTCAGGAGGGAGATCGATGCTTTCCCGGGTGCTGTCGGCGATCGTGGTGATCTCTGTGCCGGTTGTGCTGCTTCTCCTCAACGTCCGGTTGCTGATGAACGACTGGTTCATCCGGCTGGAATACGCCCGCCCGGATTTCCCGCCCGACCTTTATGGGATGAGCCGGGAGGAGCGGCTTTCGCTGGCCCTCACCGGCCTGCGCTCCGTCACTCAGCCCCCTGGGGCCAGCATCCTGCGGGAGGTCCGGTTCGCCGACGGACGGCCGGCCTTCAACGAGCGGGAGGTCCGCCACATGCAGGATGTCTACGTCCTGCAGGGCCTCGCCTTCCGGGTCGGTGGGATCCTGACGCTGCTTCTATTGGGCGCGTGGCTGTGCCTGTGGTTCTCCCCGGGAACCCGAACCCTGGCCTGGCGCAGCCTGGGCTGGGGCGGCTGGCTCACCCTGGGGCTGGTGCTGCTGCTCACCCTGGGTTTCGCCCTGGCCTTCGACACCGCCTTCACCCTGTTCCACCGCTTGTTCTTTGAAGGGGACACCTGGCTCTTCCTCCCCAGCGACACCCTGATCCGCCTGTATCCGGAGAAGTTCTGGTTCGACGCAGCCCTCTTCATCGGCGGGCTGACTATGCTGGAGGCCGCCGTGTTGATCCTGGTCACACGGGGGCGGCCGGCGTCCTGACGAACGGAGGATGGATCCCATCCCTCATGCAGAATGAGACCCACATTTGAGGAAAGCCCCATGCGCATCCTGATCACCGGCGCCGCCGGCTTCATCGGATCCCACCTGTGCGATCGGTTCATCGCCAAGGGCCACGAGGTCATCGGGGTGGACAACTTCCTCACCGGGAACCCGGACAACATCGCCCATCTCATGGGGCATCCGCGCTTTCGCTTTATCCGGCATGACGTCACCCACTTCCTGTATGTGGAGGGCCCCCTGGACGCGGTGTTGCACTTCGCCTCCCCAGCCAGCCCCGTGGATTACCTGAAGTATCCGATCCAGACCCTTAAGGTGGGCGCGTTGGGAACCCATAACACCCTCGGCCTGGCCCGGGTCAAGGGCGCCCGCTATATGCTGGCCTCCACCAGCGAGGTTTACGGCGACCCCCAGGTCCACCCCCAGCCTGAGACCTACTGGGGTCATGTCAACCCGATCGGCCCGCGCGGCGTCTACGACGAGGCCAAGCGGTTCGCCGAGGCCATGGTGATGGCCTATCACCGGGTCCACGGCCTTCGCACCCGCATCGTGCGCATCTTCAACACCTATGGCCCCCGCATGCGGCTGGATGACGGCCGGGTGGTCCCGAACTTCATCGGCCAGGCCCTGCGTCGGGAGCCCCTCACGGTCTACGGGGACGGCTCCCAAACCCGCAGCTTCTGCTACATCGACGACCTGGTGGAAGGGATCGTCCGGCTGCTGGAGGTGGAGGAGCCGGAGCCGGTGAACCTGGGGAACCCGGAGGAGGTGAGCATCCGCGCGTTCGCGGAGATCATCAACCGGCTGACGGGGAATCCGGCCGGGATCCGCTTCTTGCCGGATCGGCGGATCCCGGGAGATCCCCAGCGCCGCTGTCCGGATATCACGAAAGCCCGCCAGCGGCTGGGGTGGAGCCCCCAGATCCCCTTAGAGGAGGGCCTGCGGCGAACGATCCGCTGGTTTGCGGAACGGCTGCAAAGGTAGGTCGAAATCCATTTCGACCTACCTCCTGGCGAATCATCGAATGCAGATGCTTCGGTGGCGGATCCGCTTATTCGGATGGGAGGCGCTCTGGGGCCTGATGGCCCTCGGAACGGGCGCGCTGACGCTGCTCGGCCCGGATCCCCGGATCCTCGGGGGGGTCCTCCTGGCCCTCCTTCTGTTCATCGGGATCCTGTGGGTCCCGGAGGCCGGGCTGGGGCTGGCGCTGATCGCCGGACCTTTCGCCCCCCTGGAGAACGAGATCGCCCGTCCTCCCCTCAACAGCGCCCAGATCTTCCTCGGCCTGGCGCTGCTGGCCTGGACCTGGAGGGGGCTGGCCCGCCGGGATCTGCGCGTCCCCTCCTGGGGTTGGGGATGGGCTTACGGGCTCTACCTGGGATACACCCTTCTCTCCCTGCTGTGGGCTGCTTCCTGGGAGGAAGGGCTGCCGGAGTGGATCAAGTGGGCCCAGATCGGGCTGGTGGTGATCCTGGTTCGAACAGCCCAGCCTCCCGTTCAGCGCGGGCTCCTGGGGGCGGCGCTCCTCTCCGGCGCCCTTCAGGCCGGCGTTGGGCTCTGGCAAGCGGTCCTGCGGGGGACAGGCCCGGAACACTTCCGCCTCCCTGGGCTTCCCTTCTACCGGGCCTATGGGACCTTCCAGCAGCCCAATCCCTTCGCCGGGATGATGGGGTTGATCGCCCCGGTGGCCCTGGGGCTGGGATGGAGCCTGTGGCGGGATCCGGAGATACAGCGCTGGAGGTGGGCCCGGCCTGTCGGGTTGGGCGCGCTGGGGGTGGGCATTCTATCCCTCCTCGGCCTGCTGGCCTCGTGGTCCCGGGGGGCGTGGCTGGGGGCTGGGATGGCCGGGCTGGTTTTGTTGCTGATGCTGCCGGCCCGCGCCCGCCACGGGCTGGCCATCGGGAGCCTCCTCATGCTGCTGAGCGCGCTGGCCTGGACCGCCGGGATGATCCCGACGCCGATCCAGGCCCGGCTGGCCGGAGCCCTGGAGGAGATCCAGGTGGCGGATGTGCGGGGGGTGGAGGTGACCGAGGCGAACTTCGCGGTGATCGAGCGGCTGGCCCACTGGCAGGCGGCCGTGGAGATGTTTCAGGCTCGCCCCTGGCTGGGGGTGGGGTTCGGGAACTACGCCGCCGCCTACCCGGCCTACGCGCTGATCCGCTGGCCGAACCCTCTGGGACATGCCCACAACATCTATCTGAACGTAGCGGCCGAAACCGGCCTTATCGGGCTGGCCCTCTATCTGCTGCTCTGGGCCGTGATCGGGGCCCGGACCTGGGCGGCGTGGCGGGGGAATGTGGGATGGCGGCGCGGGCTGGCGGCCGGGCTGATGGCCGCCTGGGCGCATTTGCATGTTCACCATTTCTTCGATAACCTGTATGTGGCCAACCTGCCCCTGTTGCTGGCCCTCTACGGAGCGTGGGCCGAGATCCTGATCTCAGAGGGGAAACCGGGAAAGAGGGGCTAAGCATTCTGTCTTCATCTCAGGAGGATCCCATCGTGGAGAGAAAAGAGGTCATCCGCTTCGCCGCCATCGATCTCGTCCCCCCGACTTATCGAAAAGAGTTGCGTCGGTTCCTGAAGTTCTGCGTGGTGGGGACAGTAGGGTTCATCGTGGACACCGGGCTCCTGAACGGGTTGATCTTCCTGGGCGGGGTGATCCCGGTGATCGCCAAGGCGATCTCTTTCATCGCCGCGGTGACCAACAATTTCCTGTGGAACCGTTACTGGACTTACCCGGAGTCCCGCTCCAAGCCCCTCTGGCAGCAGATCTCCCAGTTCTTTGTGGTGAACACCGCGGGGCTGGGGATCAACCTGATGGTGTTCGGGACGGCCTCCGCCTTTCTGATCCCCCGTCTGGGGATGAAATGGGGGGTGAACCTGTCTCAGATCCTCGCCGTGGGGGTCGCCCTCTTCTGGAATTTCTTCGTGAACCGCTTCTGGACTTTCAACGACGTCCCCTGATCGGGGGAACGGATGCCAGCTCGAGCGCTCAGAACCTTTCACGCAGGAGGGTAAAGATGCTGCGGGTGGAGATCGAGTATTGCGCGGTCTGAGGGTATCTCCCTCGAGCGGTCAGGTTGACCGAGGAGCTGTTGAAGGAGTTTGAGGGCCAGGTGGCCTCGTGGACGTTGATCCCCTCCAGCGGGGGCGTCTTCGAGGTCCGGGTGAACGGGGAGCTGGTGTTCTCGAAGAAGCAGCTGGGGCGTCACGCGGAGGTGGAGGAGATCCGCCAGGCGCTGGCGGCCCGGCTGCGCCCATAACCGGGGGGTGGGCAAAGCGCCCACCCCCCAATGAGGCCGGAAACGAGGACGCTGGTATCCAGGACGACTCGCAATGCCCTTCTCATTGCTTGGCCCTTACCGCTCGGATTTCCGCCAGGACCTCCTCATCGGTAATGCCGCGTTCCTGGGCGATCGCCCGGGCCTCTTTCACAGCGACGGCAAAGCGCTGCCTGGCCCTTTCCATCTCCCGGCGGAACTTAAAAAATGAACTCCAGCACCTCCCGGAGCTGGTCCTCAGGCAGTCCCTCCAGCTCCTGCAGGATGGTCTCACGAGTGACCGCCACGCTCCTCATGGCCTCTCTCCTTCTGACCGCAGGGATGCACCCCTTGAGCCAATATGAAAACAGGAGGGGAACAACTCAAATCAACGGAACCAGCTCCTCCACCCATTCCCGGATCCGTCGCGCGGTGGGGCTTTCAGGCTCGATCTCATGGATCGGCCGGCCTTCCTGGAGCGCCCGGTAGGCGGTCACCGGGTCCACCGGCCACGTCCGGATCGGGACGTCGTTCAGGCGATGGCGGATCTGGGCCTCGGTCCACGGCTCCGGGACCGCCCAGCGGCGCACCCAGACAGGCTCGACCGCAGGCAGACCGATGCCGATCCCCTCCAGCCCGCGGAGCACCGCCCGGGCCCGCCGCAACCCCGGCCCATGGCTCTCAAAGGTGAGGAGAACCCGCTGGCATCGGGGGAGCACCCGCGCAGCCACCGGTCCCAAAGGATCCCCCGGCATCCAGACCACAAACCGGGCCTGGGAGGTCAGCCGCTCCGCCACCCGGTCCACCAGCGCCGGACCCAGTGGGCGATCGATGGACCACACCTGAAGCCCATCCCGTGGAGCGCCCAGGCCCCGCGTGGGATCCGCGCCCGCCTCCAGCTCCTCCAGGCTCATCCGGGGCTCGAGATCAAACACGAAGGCACCCCGTCCGTTCCCCTCCACATCGATCAGCAACGTGGGGGCATGTTCGGCCAGCGCCGCCGCCAGGGCGGCGGCCAGGAGCTCTCCCGCGCACCCCGGCCAGCTCTCCACGCAGGCGATCTCCAGCGCCCGGCGCTCCCTCGATGCCGGGATCCGGATCTCCGTCAGCACCTCCTGCACCGTGCGGACCAGGGTCTCCGCAGAGACAGGTTTGGTGAGATAGGCGTGGACGTTCATCAGCTTCGATCCCACAGCGGATCCCAGCTGGGCCTTGGCGGTCAGAACCACCACCGGCATCGTCGCCAGGTTCGGCCGCTGCCGCATGGCCTCCAGAACCTCGAAGCCGTCCATCCCGGGCAGCATCAGGTCGAGGATCACCAGGTCGGGCTGCTCCCGCTCCATCAGCTCCAGCGCCCGGAACCCATCCTCGGCATAGAGGGGCTCGTGACCGGCGCGCCGGAGCACAAGGCCGATCAGCCGGCGGGCATCCGGATCATCGTCCACGATGAGCAGGCGAGCCATGGCCTTCCCCCGCGGTGGATTCGAATTACAACAGACGAGGCTGACGGCCGGCGGCGAGGACGTCGGCTCCGCCAGCGGCCAGGTGAGCCAGTCGGGTGGGCTCCGGCAGCCGGTGGCCCCGCACACAGGCCATCACCGTGGCGATGGCGTTCTCCAGCGAGATCCGGTGGCCGATGGAGACGAACACCGGGGAGGCTCCGGCCTGGGTGCGCAGGACTGCCCCGATCATCTCCTCTCCATCCCAAAGCGGTGACCATGCGCCAGGCTCATCCGGCGGCATCTCATAGCGCCCCCACAGTTTCGACTTCGCACACCCGATGGAGGGAAGATCCAGATAGACCCCCAGATGGGTGGCGATCCCCATCCGCCGGGGATGGGAGATCCCATGGCCATCCACCATCAGCACCTGCGGGGAGAGCGACAGGCGCTCCAGAGCGGCGAGGATGGCGGGGGCCTCCCGGAAGGCCAGCAGGCCCGGGATGTAGGGAAAGGTCACCGGGACCTCCGCCACCGCCTGGGCCAGCGGAGTGAGATCCGGAAAGCGGACCGCAACGGCGGCAGCGCGGGCGAGCTCCCCGCGGAAGCCCACGTCGACCCCTACGATGACCGTCCCCGGCCCCGGCATGGGCCCCTCACGGATCACCTGTTCGCGCAGCCGTTGCTGGATCGCCACGGCCTCCTCAGGGGAGACGTTCCATGGATGGGGATGACGAACCGGCAGGGGCATCGCTCACCTCGTCAGCGCGACCAGACGTCGGGCGAGCTCCCGGAACTGCTCCGCCACCAGACCCTCCGGCTGCATCATCACCATCGGCACCCCTTGATCGACCGCCTGATGGGCCAGCTCGGGAGCCGGGGAGATGAAGCCGATGGGCTCCAGGGAGAGGGCCTCCTCGATCTGGCGCCGGGTCAGGGCGATCCCCGAGGCGGCCCGGTTGACCACCACCAGACCGAGCTGTTGCGGGACCCAGCCGACCTGGAGCAGGACCTGGATCAATTCCCGAGCGTGGAGGAGACACAGGGAGGTCGGCTCCATAACCAGGACCAGATACCGCAGCTCCCCCAGCAGGGCCCGCGCCCCATCATCCAGGGTATGTCCCATCTCGAAGATCACGTAATCGCCGAGGGCGGCCAGGTGGCGGGCGATGACCCGGATGTGGGCGGCGGAGAGCATGACCGGCCGGGGCGTGTAAGGGGTCAGCAGCATGCGCAGCCCGCTGACGTGAGGGGTCAGGTGCTTCCCGATCGTCGGAGGGTCCAGCTCCTGGGGGGGATACGCCAGGACACTGGGCAACCCCAGGGCCTGAGAGAGGCGGAGCAAATGCGCCAGGCCGCCATGGGGAGCCAGGTCGGCGAGAAGCACCTGGGGGGATCGGAAATCCGGGGGCGGCGTGCGCACCGTGGGCGGCAGATGGCCGCCCCCCAGTGCCAGGGTCACCGCCGTGTTCAAGGCGACCGTGGAGGTCCCCACCCCTCCTTTCACGCCCAGGAAGCCGATGGTGGCGGCATGCACCCGCGCCGTGGCCTCCGCCTTCAGGCGGGCGGCCCGCTGGAGCAGGGCCTCAACGCGGGAGATCAACTCCGCCGGATGCACCGGCTTGGTCAGGTAATCATCCGCGCCGGCCTGAAAGCCGGCGATCTTATCCCCTACCGCCGTCTTCGCCGTGAACATCAGGATGGGGATGGCGGAGGTGCGCGGGTTGGCCCGCAGGCGCCGGCAGACCTCCAGACCATCCATATCCGGCATCATCACGTCCAGGATGATCAGGTCCGGCTGCTCGGTCTCCGCTTTGGCCAGGGCCTGGGCGCCGCTGGTCGCCGGGAGGATCCGATAGCCTTTGCGTTGCAACAGGAGGCTGATCAGCTTCACCGTCTGCAGATCATCATCCACCACCAGGATCGTCTCGGCCATGCCGGGATGCTCCGAAGCTGAATCCTTCACGATCCTCCGGACCGCCGGGCGAAGAGGGCGTCGGTCTTCGCGGCCATGATGAAGTCGTTCCGATGCAACCCACGGATCTTATGGGTCCACCAGATCACGGTGACGGACCCCCAACGGGTGACCAGGACGGGGTGATGGCCCTCGGCCTCCGCCAGCTCGCCCACCTGAAGGGTGAACGTTAGGGCCTCCCGGAAGTTGGGGAAGCGGAAGGTCCGCTCCAGCTGGGGGATCCCCTCGCGCACCACGATCTGCCATCCCGGGACATGAGGAAGCCAGGCGGCGATCTCCTCCTCCGTCAACGGAGGCTCCCCGCCCCGGCACGGCACACATTTCATTTCGGTCAATTCCATGCCTGGCCTCCCTCGGCCTTTTGAAATCCCGGATCCGCCCGGCGGGGAGGAAGCGCGATCCCTGCTTTCGTAAATTAGCATCGGGAAAGGGGGCCGTCAAACCGGGGCCTTCCAGGTTTTCCGGGCAGGTGATCGCTTTCGGCCACAGGACATGTAGGGCAACTGCTCGCAGTTGCCCTACATGCGGAAAAACTGGAAAGCCCTGCCGTCAAACCCGACCCCTTGCGGGGAACCGAAGGGGGAGCCCCCGCAACCCTTTTCCGAATCGCCTGGCCGGACCCCTCCCCTCCCATCCCACCCGGAACAGTCCGAGCATCTTTCGCCGCGACTCCAAGTGGAATCGAAGACGGAGGTTCGGGGCGAAAAGCCCCTCCTACAGAAACCATCTTGGCTCTTCCCTTCCAATGATCGGGGATTGGGATACCGGTCGGCAGCCTGCCGTGGCTCTGCGTGAACCGATGTCCCAACGAGGGCAGAGCAAGATCGATGCGGGAGGCATGGTGGTATGGGAACGTCTTTCGTCGCGATCCTTGCCTCATCGAAGACGGGGTTCGGGGCGAAAGCCCCTCCTACAGAAACCATCTTTTTGTAGGAGCGGCTTTCGCCGCAACCATTGCGTCATCGAGGATGGAGGTTTGGGACTGAAGTCTTACTTGAACCGATCGTGTGATGAGAGAAAGGAGGTAGCCTCCGCCCCTCTCCGATCATTCAGAGACATGAGCCAACCGATTTTCGTAGGGGCGGCTTTCGCCGCGAATATTCCAGGATGGAGGAAAGGGGGGTTGGGATTGAAAGCTCTCCCTTCGGAAACGATCGCCGTCGCCGTGGGGACAGCGGTTCGGGGCTGAAGCCCCTCCTACCGAAAAAACGATCCCTGCAGGACCGGTTTGGGAGGAGGAGCATGGGCCGACCTGGGTTAAGATTAGGATGAAGGCTCATCCTCCCGAAGCGAGGTGAACGATGCGGCAACCGCTCATCGCCGGGAACTGGAAAATGCATAAGACGGCCGCGGAGGGGCAGGCCCTCGCTCAAGCGATCCGCCAGGGCCTTCAAACCGATCATGTGGAGGTGGTGCTCTGCCCACCTTTCACCGCCTTGTCCGCTGTCCATGCGGTCCTCCAGGGCTCCTCCATCCGGCTCGGAGCTCAGAACATGCACTGGGAGGACGCGGGGGCGTTCACCGGGGAGATCTCCCCGGTGATGTTAAAGGAATGGTGCCGGTATGTCATCCTCGGCCATTCGGAACGGCGGCAGCACTTCCACGAAGACGATGAGATGATCCGCCGCAAGGTGGCCGCCGCCCTGCGCCACGGCTTGACACCCATCCTCTGCGTGGGGGAGACGCTGGCCCAGCGGGAAGCCGGGGAGACCGGTGCGGTGGTCGCCGCCCAGACCCGCCGCGCCCTGGAGGGGCTCACCCCGGAACAGGCCATGGGAATCGTCATCGCCTATGAGCCGGTCTGGGCCATCGGGACCGGACGGGCGGCCACCGGAGCCGACGCGGAGGAGGTGATCCGGCGCTGGATCCGGGGGACCCTTGCGGAGCAGTTCGGTGCGGAGGTGGCCCAGCGGGTGCGCGTGCTTTACGGAGGCAGCGTCACCCCGGAGAACATCGCGGAGTTCGTGTGCCGTCCCTCCATCGACGGCGCCCTGGTCGGGGGAGCCAGCCTCCGGGCGGAGAGCTTCCTGGGGATCATCCATGAGACCGCGCGGGCGAAGGCGTGAGAGGATCCGATGCCTCCGGAGGGCATCTCCCTTCAACGGATCTTGATCTTCGGCGCGGGAGCGGTGGGCGGTTACCTGGGGGCGATGCTCCAGGCTTTCGGGCACGAAGTGATCCTCCTGGGCCGCCCACCGGTTGTGGAGGCGATCCGGCGACGCGGACTCACCCTGCAGCGCCCCGACGGCCTGACCCTCACCGTTCGACCCCATGCGGTCTCGGAGCCGGAAGCGATAGATGGGGAGGTGGACGCCCTCTTCCTCACCGTGAAAGCCTATGACATGGAGGCGGCGATCGCCGCGCTCCGGCGGAAAGGCTGGGGCCGGGCCCTGCTGTTTTGCTGGCAGAACGGCGTGGATGGAGAGACCCGGCTGGCCGAGGCCTTCGGGGCCGAGCGGGTGGTGGCCGGCACGCTGACCCAACCCGTCTCGGTCGTGGCCCCGGGGATTGTCCGCCTGGAACGGCTCCGGGGAGGCGTCGGGCTGGCCCCCATGGACCGGCATCTCAATCTCCGGCAGTGGGCCGCGGCCCTGCGTCTGGCCGGCTTCCCCACCCGCCTCTATGCGGACCCGAAGGCCATGAAGTGGTCAAAGCTCCTGCTCAACCTGATCGCCAACGCCACGTGCGCCATCCTGGACTGGAGCACGGAGCAGGTGTTGCGGGATCCCCAGGCCTTCGTCATCGAACGGGCGGCCTTCCGGGAAGCCCTGGCCGTCATGCGGGCGCTCGGCCTGCGGCCGGTCTCCTTGCCCGGCTATCCGGTTCCCCTCCTGGCCTGGGCCATGTCGCACGGGCCTGACGCCCTGCTCCGTCGGATCCTGAGCGCGATGGGCGCACGGGGGCGCGGGGGGAAGCTGCCTTCCCTTCACATGGACCTGCGTCGGGGAACCCGCCTGGAAGTAGAGGCTTACACCGGGGCCGTGGTCCGTCACGGGGCCCGCCTCGGGGTGCCCACGCCGGTCCATCAGGCCCTCACGGAGATCCTGACCGGGCTGGCCGACGGCCGGGAACGCCCGGAGACATGGCGTGGGAACCCCGCCGCCCTGCTGGAACGCGCCGGCCTGGCGCCGATCCCTCGCCGCTGACCTTTGCATCGGGGGACCCGCATGGCGCGCCTGCAGGTTCTTGCCCTCACCCGACGATATGAAGGCCGAACGGTCCTGGACCATGTCTCTTTCGAGGTGGCAGATGAGGAGATCCTGGTCATCCTGGGGCCAAGCGGGAGCGGCAAGACCACCCTTCTGCGCCTGATCGCCGGCCTGGAGCCTCCGGATGAGGGACGGGTTCTCCTCGACGGCCAGGACGTCACAGCGGTCCCCCCGCACCGCCGCCGCATCGGGATGATGTTCCAGGAATACGCGCTCTTCCCCCATCTCAACGTTTTCGAGAACGTGGCCTTCGGCCTGCGCATGCAACAGCTCCCGGAGCCGGAGATCCGGGCGCGGGTTCGCGCCCTGCTGGAGCAGGTTGGGTTGCCCGGCTATGAACGCCGGGATGTCCATACCCTCTCGGGAGGGGAGAAACAGCGGGTGGCCCTCGCCCGCAGCCTGGCCCCGCGCCCGGCGGTGTTGCTGCTCGACGAGCCCCTGGGATCTCTGGATCGAGCCCTGCGGGAGCAGCTGATGGGAGAGATCCGATCGCTCCTCAAAGCGGAACGGATGACCGCCCTCTATGTGACCCATGATCAGGCGGAGGCCATGGCCATCGCCGATCGCGTGCTGATCCTGCACCAGGGGCGCATCGAGCAAATCGCCGCCCCGGAGGAGCTCTACCGGGATCCGGCCACACCCTTCGTGGCCCGCTTCCTGGATGTGGGGACCCTTCTGGAGGGTCGCATCCTCAGCGGGGGAGATCCCACGGAGGTCGAAACTCCGGTGGGGAAGCTGTGGGGACGCCCCCGCGGGACCCTCCATGCGGGGATGCGGGCCTGGGTGCTCCTCCCGCATTACGAAGGCACAACGCGAATCCTTCAGGGAGCCCCTTACGATGACAGCGAAAAACCCGGCGGCCCCGTAAACGTCCTGGACGGGCAGGTCCTCGAGCGCCGCTTTCGAGGGCTCTATGCGGAGCTTCAGGTGCAGGTGGCCGGAGGGATGCTGCGCCAGCTCCTCCCCGCAGGGAGCCTCCGAATCCATCCGGGACAGCCCATCCGGATCCACATCCCGGCGGATGCCGTGCGGATCTGGCCGAGGGACGCCGAACACGCCCGATCTCCCGGATGAAGGAGAAACCCCGTTACAGCGCGAGCAGCACAATATGGTATAATTAAAAACGCCGGGAGGGGTGGCCGAGTGGACGAAGGCGCGCGCCTGGAGAGCGCGTAGGGGTGTTCTCGCCCCTCGTGGGTTCGAATCCCACCCCCTCCGCTGAACCTTCGGGCTCCGGAGTTCGCCGCTTCCAGCCTCCGGAGCCCGCTTTTTACTCCGCTATTCTCTCAGAACGCGCGATCCCTATCCGTCTGAAGAACGCTTCGCTCTCTCCCCATCCCCATCCCCATGCCCATGGACCCTTTGGCCTCCGACCACTGGATCATTTCCTCCCATCCTGAAATTCGTCCATGGAATAAGAGTTATGCCCTTTCTCAGGGGCCCTTTGAAACCTGCCCTGAAAACGCCCTCAAATCCGGGGAAAAGGGAGAGGCGGATCGATCTACGTTCCCTCTTGACGTCTTCCGGATCCTGTGATAGGTTTAAATAGGCCGGATTTGGGCGGACAGGAGGGCCGATATCATCCGGTCGCATCGGGAAGGATTTTCATCGTTTCGAAGGTCGAGAAGGGAAGGGTTCCGGAGTGTTCATCATGAAGAGCGCCTGCGGGAGGGCGAGGACGCCTCCCGAGGTGAAGCGAGAGCGGACGGTGGTCCGTTACCAAACTCTTGATCCCATCCTATCAAACCGGAGGTTTCTGCCATGAAGGAGATCCTGGAAAGCCGCATCAATCTGCTGCGATCGCAACTGGCTGACATCGAGCAGCGTCGGGATTACGTGCAGGCGCAGTTGCGGTTGCTGGAGGATATCGCCCAGCTGCTCGAGAAATACCCCACGCTGGGGGAGGGGCTGGTCGGTCTGTTCCGGCAGACCACGATGCCGCGCCGCCGGCGCACCCGGGAGCTGGTGAACGCGCTGATGGATGTGTTGAAGACCAGCCCTCAGGGGATGGAGCTCGAGGCCATCCGCAAGGCATTGCTGGAGCGCGGGATCCAGGTCCCCGGGAAGAACGAGCAGATGCAGCGCGCCCGGCTGACCCTGATCTTCCGCAAGAACCAGGATCTGTTCCAGCGGGTTCGGCGCGGAGTCTACCAGCTGAAGGTGTAAGCAGAGGATGGGCGACAGGCCCACGCAGGAAGGGGGACGGACGCCTTCGGCGTCCGTCCCCCCGTGCCTCCGACCCTGAAGGGCGCCGCATCCTCACCCGGGATCCCAGCGGATGAGCCGATGGGAGGACCCGCTCATCGCCCCGATGTCAAGAAGCCATGAGCGGGTTTCGCGCAAGGGACGCAGGAGCAGCTGACGCTCCGCCCCCTCAAGAGGAAGCTCCGACAGGTCCTGGGCCCTGAGCAGGCGTTCCCCCGTGGTCAGCAGGAAGGTGAACCGCCGCCAGCGCCGGCTGAACAGGGGATGCGGCAGGGATCGCAACGGGCCCAGCTGCAAGAGATAATAGAGCTCCTCCGCCCGCGGATGGTCAGGCTCCTCCGGGAGCACATCCCGTCGTCGGACCAGCTCGTGGCCCCGGACCGGGGCGTAGTGCCGCACGGACCAGCGCTCCGCTTCGAAGGCGGCGGTGTGGTAGAAGGCCAGGAAATCCACCATAGGGGTCAGCGGCGGCGCATAGCGAACGGGGATCCGGTATGCGTGATGCGTCTGGATCCAGCGCCAGTCCCGCGGGCTGCGGACTACAACCACCAACACCATCGCTTCCGGGAAGAGCTCCATCCCGAGGGCTCCGGGGACGCCTCACCGTCGCGCTCTATCATGATGATAGCCACTTCGCGGATCGCTTCCCTTCCCTCCGCCCCGGAGCAGCAGGCCATCCACGTGTGGAGGCGCGAATGAGCGCATGGGCGGGGCTCCGAAAGCCGGGCGCCCCGGTTCGTGGGCGGCCCCCATCCCTTCCCCGCCCACGGAACGAGGCCCCCCTTGCCCATCGCCAGGGCTTCGCCCGTCCGGGCTTACTCTTCCTCGAAGGCCATGCCCAGGGCAGCGGGTGGAGAGACCTGGAGGCTGCGCAGGATCCGCATGGCCAGGCGGCGACCGGATTCCGGCAGGCGAGCCAGCAACGTCTGGACCCACTCCGTGCTGCCCAGGTTGGTCAGCAACAACGCGAAGATCATCAGGGGGAACGGCGCGACGTTCAGGACCTGAGAAGGAACGCCAGGGAGCTGTGGCTGGAGGACCAGGCTGAGCCACTGGAGGAGGGCGAAGAGCAGGGCGCCGAAGGCTCCGCGCACGGGATGCCAGCCTCCGAAGATGGTGATGGCCAACACGATCCAGCCCACCCCATCGATCCCGGAGATCGGGCCCTGCCAGCCGCCCTTGAGGTCCAGGGTGTAGGCGGCTCCGGCGAAGCCGACCATGGCCCCTCCCAGGACCGCGTAGGCATAACGCACCCGGGTCACCGGGACGCCTCGGACGAAAGCGGCCGGCGGGCGCTCCCCAACGCATCGGAGCACCAGTCCAGGCCGGGTGCGGAAGATCCAGATCCAGGCCAGGATCACGCTCAGCCCGGCGATGTAAACGATGGGGCTCTGCCGGAAAAGCAACGGGCCGAGGAGCGGGAGATCCTGCAGCACCGGCACCGGGAGCGCCCCCACCCGCGGCCCGGGCACGCCCATAAACGGGTTGCCCAGGAAATACGCCAGATCCCGCCCGAGGAGGGCCAGCACCAGCCCCACGGCCACCTGGGATTGGCGCAAGGTCAGGCTGGCGAAGGCCACCACGAGCGCCATCCCTGCCCCGACCAGGATGCCTGTCAGGAAGCCCAGCTCCAGGCTGCCCGTGCGCACGGCGACGGCGAAGCCGGCCATCGCCGCCAGCAGCATCGCCCCGTTCACCGAAAGGTTGACCACACCGGCCCGCTCGGAGAACGTCTCCCCGATCACCGCGATAAGAAGCGGGGCCGCTGCGGCCAGCACTCCTGCCAGACCCATGATCCACTCAGGCGCCATCCTCGGACTCCACGGTCGTTTTCGCTTGCCAGCGGGCGCGCACACCCTGCATCAGGAGGACGAAGAGGACCAGCGCTCCCTGCATCACCCCGGAGAGGGTGGAGTCCAGCTTCAGCGTGATCGGCAGCTGGATGCTTCCGATGTTGAGGGCGGCGAAGAAGAAAGCAACGGGGACCGACCAGGTTACGCGGTAGTTAGCGAGCATGGCCACCAGCAGGCCCAGGTATCCATAGCCGCTGGAGATGGGTGGGATCAGACGGTGATACACCGCCGTCACCTGGATGGATCCGGCCAGCCCGGCCATCGCGCCGCAACCCAGCAACGCAAGGAAGAGATAACGGGTGGTGGGCACCCCCAGCAGGTGGGCCGCCCGCAGGTTCTTCCCGATGGCCTTCAACCGGAGGCCAAAATAGGTGTTGCGGAGAAGCACATAAACCAGCGCCACGCTCAGGAGGGCCATCCCGAGGGCCCACGGGCTCAAACGCAGGCCGGGCAGCGTGGGCAACATCAGCCGCTCCGGGAAGGGCTCGGTGCCGCTCATCGAGCCGATCCCCGGCCGCTTCCAGGGCCCGAAGATCAGCCAGAGGATGAGCGTGGTGGCCACGAAGTTCAGCCCGAGCCCCCCGAAGATCTCGTGGACGCCGCCGTAGACCTTCAGCAGGCCCACCAGGCCGGCCCAGGCCGCGCCCCCCGCCATCCCGGCCAGGAGCGCCAGGACCAGGATGATCGGAGGAGGCAGGTCCGTATGCTGCAGCGCGCGGACCACCCCTGTGGTGGCGATGGCCCCCAGCACAATCTGCCCCTCCACGCCGATGTTCCAGAGCCCGGCGGTGAAGGTGAGCAACAGGCCGGAGGTCACCAGCATCAGCGGCACCCAGGCCACCAGGATGTCGGTGGCCCGCTTGAGGGAGCCAAAGGCCCCCTCCACAACCTGGCGATAGGCCTCCAGGGGAGGAGCCCCTGTTAGCAGCAGGACCAGCGTGGTGAACAGCAGGGCCATCAGAATCGAAAGGCCCTGCCATCCGACCGCCAGCCAGCGCGAGGTCCGCACGCGAGGCAGAAGGATCTCTTTCATCGGATCAATGCGCTCCGCATCCGACGATGATCTCTCACCACCCTCGCCCGGCGATCATGTGGCCGAGCCGGTCGAGGGTGAGCTGCTCGGCGTCAATGGGCTCGGAAACCCGGCCGCTGAAGAACACCACGATGCGATGGCAATACTGCATGAGCTCCTGAAGGTCTGAAGAGACGACCATCAGCGCGGTGCCCTGGCGGGCTCGCTCCTTCAGCCGCTCCCAGACCCACAGGCTGGACTCCACATCCAGCCCCCGGGTGGGATGCTCCAGGAGCAGCAACCGGGCGGGCGTCCGGATCAGGGCCAGGAGCGTGCGCTGCTGGTTCCCGCCGGAGAGGGCTTCCACGGGCGTCTCCGGCCTCCCCCGGATGTGGAACTCCCGGATGCGGCGCTGGGCTTCCGCCCGGGCCTGCTCCCAATCGATCAAATGGCGCCCGTTGGGATACACCAGCTGGAAGTGCTCCGTCAGCGTCAGCCCGGGGATCAGCCCCTCCTCCAGACGGTTGGCCGGAACATAGAGCACCCCTGCCTCCAGGAAGGCCGAGTAGGGCTTCCCGGTGAGATCCCGGCCGGACACCCGGATGGTGCCCTCCCAGGGGCGGATGAGGCCGGCGCAGGCGCGCATCAGCAGCTGCTGGCCGCTGCCTTCCATCCCGGCCAGCCCGATGATCTCGCCGGCCCGCACAGTAAGCCGAACCTGGCTGAGCCGGAGCCGGTGATCCCCGACCACCAGGTCCTGCACCTCAAGGACCGGCTCCCCAAGGGGGATCCGCTCCCGCTCCGGCATGGGCACCGGCCGACCGAACATCAGCTCGATCAGGCGGGCGGGCGAATAGGGAGGGGTAACTTCCCCCGCCAGGCGGCCCTGGCGCAGCACGGTGACCCGATGGCAGAGCTCTTCCACTTCCTCCAGCTTGTGGGTGACGAAGATCACCGCCTTCCCCTCCTCGGCGAGGCGGCGCAGCGTGGCGAAGAGACGAGCCTTCTGAGGCGCGCTGATCCCCGTGGTCGGCTCGTCCAGGATGAGCACCCGCACCCCACGCCAGAGCAGACGGAGCAGCTCCAGCTGCTGACGCTCGCCCACCGTCAGGCTGTCCACCCGGGCATCCGGATCCAGGTCGAACCCGAAGGCATCGGCCAGCTCCTTCAGGGCGCGCCGCGCTCCCCGCCGGTCCAGCCACAACCCGCCCTCATGGCCCATCATGAAGTTGTCCAGGACGGAGAGGGCGGGGAAATCCATGGGGTCCTGGTGGAGCATCCCGATCCCATGCCGGAGGCCTTCCGCGGGGGATCGAAAGCGAACCGCCTGGCCATCCAGCAGGATCTCCCCCCGATCCGGCCGCAGATACCCGGAGAGGATCTTCATCAAGGTGGTCTTGCCGGCCCCGTTCTCCCCCAGCAGGCCATGGATCGTGCCCGCCTGGACGGTGAGGCTGACGTCCTGGAGAGCCCGAACCGGTCCGAAGGACTTATAGATGTGGCGCATTTCGACTTTCATATGAGGAGGCGCCTCCGGATCAAGCCTCCGTCTGCTGCCAAAGCCCCTCCCTGGAGCCCGCGCCCTCCTGCGACTTCGACCCCAAGGACCGGGCAAGAGACCTTCGCGTTCTATTTTACGCCTGTTACACAGGAGGGGCGGTCTGGAACCGCCCCTCCTGCTCCTTGGACCCAATCCTCTGAGCCTGGCGGTGGCTACTTCGTCGGGACGCTCTGGCCTTCCATCCCCTCCAGCAGCTGCGGCAGATACCAGATCTGCTGCGGGGTGGCCACCTTCCCCTCCTCCACGTAGAGCGTCCCATCCTGCAGGCGGATCGGCCCCTTCCACAGCTGGATGGACCCATCGCCCAGGCCCTTGATGAACTCATCCAGCTTCGCCGAGGCCTCCGGGCTCAGGGCCTTGCCCTTCAGGAACCCCACGTGGCTGGTGTCCGGGTTGTTGATGTCCTTCCAGTCGGGCCCCACCCAGTCCCAGGACGGCTTCCAGGTGCCCTCCAGGACGGCCTTGATATGGGCCAGGTAGGAAGGACCCCAGTTGAAATACGGGACGCCCAGGCAGACGTCGGGGGCCTCCTCGCAGGCGCCGATGTAATCATAAGGGATGGCCCACACCTTCTTCCCGGCCTGGGTCGCCTTGGCCGCCTCCCGGAGGGCCTCGGTGGTGTCGATGCCGGAGATGATCACATCGTAGCCGGAGTTGATGAAGTCCTGGGCCACTTGAGTGGGATCGGCCGTCACGCCCGGGATGTGGAACCAGAAGCCGATCCAGGTCACCTTGAACTTGAGATCCTTGGCCGGCTTGCCGAGATACTTCTCCCAGCAATACTTCGCCCCCAGATAGGCAGAAGCGGCCAGACGGCGGGTTTCATCGTTGATCAGCGGCCCCAGATACCCAATCTTGCCGGTCTGGGTGGTCAGGGCCGCCGCGCACCCGGCGATCATCTTGCCGTATTCCATCTGGCCCATCACGTTGGCCAGGTTGGGGATGCCCTTGTAGTTCTTCCCCTCCTTCCAGGCGTCATCCCCGGAGGCATGGATGACCACGATGTCCGGATGGGCCTTGGCGAACTTGATGGCCTCGTCCTTGTGGTCATCGGAGTTGAAGATGATCACCTTCGCGCCTTTGGCCACCAGCTCTTCGGCCAGCTGGGAGGCGGTGGTCCCGGGGCGATCGGCGGGGTTGACTTTGTCGATGTAAAGCATCTTCGCCCCGGGGAGCTTCCGCTCCACGTATTTGCCGGCCTCATAGTGGGCCTGGCTCCAGCCCCGGTCGTTATAAGGCCCCACCAGCAACATCCCGAAGATGATCTCCTTCGGCGCGGCGGTGGGGGTGGCGGTGGGCTGGGCAGGGGCGGGCGTGGGGGTCGGCTGAGGCGCGGCCGGAGCGGTGGCGGTTGCCGGGGCAGGCGTGGGCGTCTGAGCACACGCCGCGAGGATCAGGGACACGCCGAGGAACAGGCTGAACGCGATCCAGTGTCGCCGATGAGGAACCATCTTCTCCTCCCGCAGTGGGGATCTTAGCCCTTATTTTATCGATCCCCCCGAAGCCGCGCAATCCCCCCGGCCTCCCTGGGTGCGTCCCAAAATCGTAGGACAACTGCTCGCAGTTGTCCTACAAACGGGTATGCATACGGAGGCGACAGCCGGATGGGTCATCCCCGTTGGGAGGCCCCGAGCCCTTCCCCACTTATGCAAACTTATGCAAAGGTGCGGGCCACCCAGTCGCCGATCAGCCAGTAGCGGAAGTCCTCCCCCCGGCTGCACGCGACTCCCCCTACCACCCCATACGCCAGCGCCCCCAGGGGGATCAGAGACGCCACGCATGCGACCGGCATGAGGCAGAACCCGATGATCACGGCGGTCAGCGGCAGAGAAACCGCCCACAGCGCCACTGCGATCACCCCAGCGACCACCCAGGCGAACAGCTGAAAGATCAGCGCCTGCAGCGCCTGGGAGGCCACGTAGCGGGATCGCTCCCGGTAAAACAGGTAGATCAGGAAGGCCGCGATGGGGCCGCCCAGGGCAGTGACCAGGTTCAGCAGAACGCTCAGGTGGGCCAGCATCGCCCACTGCCGTTCCTCGGCGGAGGGCCCTGCTTCCGGGCCTGCAAGGGGCATCGCTTCGCCCATGGGAATTCCTCCCGCTCCAGGATGTCCTCATCTTCCCATGCGCCGAAGGCTTTGACAAGTCCCTCACAGCTGATCTGTGAGAGCGGGAAAGCGCCGGATGTCCAGCAGCGGGATCTCGCAGCCCGTTGACGCGTGGCCGCGCGCGCTTCTACAATCAGGACCGATGATCCTGCCCTCAGGATGCGGAAGGATGCGCCAACCGGAGGCTCCCATCGTCGGGCGAGGACGTCGGGTCTGGCGGCTGGCCCCGCCGGCCCCGGAGGCGGTTCGGGCGGCGCTGGCCGGATGGCCTCCGCTGCTCCAGGATCTCCTCTATCATCGGGGGATCACCTCCGCAGCCGAGGCCGCGGCGTTCCAGCGTCGTGCCGGGACGGTCGGCGATCCCTTCCGGATGAAGGGGATGATCGAGGCCCTCGACCGCCTGGAGCGGGCCATCCGTCAGGAAGAGCCCATTGCCGTTTACGGGGACTACGACGTGGATGGCGTCACGGCCACCGCCATGCTGGTCCAGGCGCTACAGGCCCTGGGCGCGCGGGTGCGCCCGTATATCCCGCACCGGGAGACGGAAGGCTACGGCCTGAACGGGGAGGCCCTCAGAGGATTGGCCGCGGCGGGGGTGCGGGTGGTCATCAGCGTGGACTGTGGGGCCCGGGCGGTGGCGGAGGCCGGCTTGGCCCGTGAACTGGGATTGGAGCTCATCCTCACCGACCACCACCTGCCCGGCCCGGTCCTCCCCCCGGCCCTCCTGATCAACCCGCGGCAACCGGAATGCCCCTACCCCTTCAAGGATCTGGCCGGGGTGGGCGTGGCCTTCCGGCTGGTGCAGGCGTTGAAGGCGCAACATCCGCGCGCGCCCTTCTCGCCGGAGGATTTCCTGGATCTGGTGGCCCTGGGAACGGTCGCCGATATGGTCCCGTTGCTGGGGGAGAACCGGGGTCTGGTCGCCGAAGGACTGGAGCGGCTGCGGGATCCGGCACGCCCGGGCTTGCGGGCCCTCTGCGAGGTGGCAGGTCTGGAGCCCTCCCGGGTGGATCCCTGGGCGATCTCCTTCATCCTGGCCCCCCGCCTGAACGCCGCGGGGCGGCTGGAGCACGCTCAGGCCGCCTACCGGCTTCTGACCACATCGGACCCGGCGGAGGCCCGGGCCATCGCCGAGGAGCTGGACCGCCAGAACCGGGAGCGTCAGGCCCTGACCCAGGCCACCGAGGAGGCCGCGCGGGCCTTAGCGATCCCGGGGGAGACGGTGCCCTGGCTGCTGTTCGCCGCCTCCGAGGCCTTCCGGCCGGGGGTGGTGGGGCTGGCCGCCGGCCGGCTGGCGGAGGCTTTCTACCGCCCGGCGGTCATCGTCAGCCTGATGGGGGAGGAGGGCCGCGGCTCCGCCCGCAGCATCCCGGAGTTCCACATCACCCAGGCTCTGGACGCCTGCGCGGATCTCTTAATCCGGCACGGGGGCCATGCGGCGGCCGCGGGGTTCGTGGTGCGACGGGAGAACCTGGAACGTCTCCGGGATCGCCTGATGGAGCTGGCGGCGCAGGCTCTCAGCGCCCGCGAGCTGCAGCCCGCCCTCACCGTTGAAGCGGTGCTTTCCCTCCAGGAGGTAAACTGGCAGCTGTATGAATGGATCGCCAGCCTGGAACCCTACGGTTACGGCAACCCGGCTCCCCGCTTCCTGTGCCGCAACGCCATCGTCCGCCAGGCGCGGACGGTGGGGAACGACGGCCAGCACCTGCGCATGGTGCTCACCCTGCCCGAGGGCGGACCGGTGTGGGACGCCATCGCCTTCCGGCAGGGGGATCGAGCCGCGGAGGCCCGCCCGGGAACGCGGCTGGACCTGGTGTTCGAGCTGCGAGCGGAGCGCTGGAACGGAGAGCCCCGCCTGACCCTCCACGTGGAGGACTTCGCCCCCGCCTCCTGAGCCCACCCGAAGACCGGAGCGTGCCGATGAAACGACGGATCGGATTGCTGCTCGGCGTTCTCCTCAGCGCGGCGTTGCTGGCCTGGACCTTGCGGGGAATGCATCCCGAGGAGATGGCGCGGATCCTGCAGGGCCTGCGGATCGAATGGCTTGGAGCGGGGGCGATGTTTTACTTCATCCCCGTCCTCCTGCGCACGTGGCGCTGGGGGATCCTGCTGCACGGCCTTCCGCCCGCTCGCTTCGGGGACCGCTTCGTCGCCCTGGCCATCGGCTATATGGGGAACAACCTGTATCCGGCGCGGGCCGGGGAGGTGCTGCGGGCTTATGTGTTGCAGCGTCGGAGCGGCATCCGCATCGGCGCGTCCCTGGGGACCATCGTGGTCGAGCGGGTGTTCGACGGGTGGATGATGCTGCTGCTGGGGATGGCCGCCTTGCTTGCTTTCCCCCTGCCGGGCCTCCTGCGCCCCGCGGTGATCGGGAGCAGCCTGCTCTTCGGCGGAGCGCTGGCGCTCCTCGTGGGGATCGCCCACGCGGCGGAAAGGCTGCGGACGGTTCTGGAAAGGATGGCCCGGCGGTGGCCCGGTCGACCCGGGGAATGGCTGTTCGGATTCCTCTCCCGGTTTATGGACGGCCTGCAGGTGCTGCGAGCGCCTTCGCGGGCCCTCGCCGTGGCCGGGCTGACCGCCCTGATCTGGCTGGCGGAGGCCGGGACCTACGGGCTGGTTCTGATGGCCTTCCCGTTCCGCACTTCATTCTTCTCCCTGCTAACGATGACCGCGGCGGTGAACCTGGCCACCGCCCTCCCCTCCGCGCCGGGCTACATCGGGACCTTTGAGGCGCCGGGGGTGGCGGTGCTGAGGGCCTTCGGGATCCCGGGCCCTGTCGCCCTTGCCTACACCCTGATCCTCCATCTGGTCCTCTGGCTGCCCATCACCCTGGTCGGCCTCCTGCTGTTCCTCCGGGAAGGATTGCGCGGAGCCGATCGCCCGCTCCCGGAAGGATCCAATCTTCCTTCCTGAGGCGTCAGGCGGAGCGCCGCTCTGTCGAGATAGGTAAAATAGGGTGGAAAGCACACGGGAAGGGAGCCAAACGGAGTCCGGATGTCCCGTTACGTCATTCGCCGCACGGCCGCGCTGATCCCGGTGTTCCTCGGGATCCTCCTGGTGGTCTTCGTGATGGTGCGCCTGATCCCGGGGGATCCCTGTCTGGTCATGCTGGGGGAGCGGGCCACCAAGGCCCAGTGCGAGGCTTTCAAAGAGCGCTTCGGCCTCAAGGATCCCCTCCCCCTCCAATTCGCCCGCTATGGGATCCAGATCCTGAAAGGGGATCTGGGGACCTCCATCAGCACCGGACGGCCGGTGGTGGTGATCCTGGCTGAGCGGCTGCCTATGACCATTGAGCTCACCATCGGGGCCATCCTGTTCGCCACCACCGTGGGCATCACCCTGGGGGTCCTCTCTGCCATCCATCAGAACTCTCCGATCGATGTCGCCACCATGGTGCTGGCCAACGTCGGGGTTTCCATGCCGGTTTTCTGGCTGGGCCTGATGCTGGCTTACGTGTTCGCGCTGGTCTTCAAGGACACGCCTCTCTTCCTGCCGCCCTCCGGGCGCCTTTCCCCCGGCCTCTCCCTGCCCCCTTTGAGCCGGGTCTGGGGGCTGGAGGATGTGGAGGGCTTCCCCCGGGTGGCGCTGATCTTCCTCTCGAACTCGGTGCTTTTCAACAGCCTGGTGACGGGGAACCTCGCGGCCTTCTGGGATGCGGTCCGCCATCTCATCCTCCCCTCGGTGGCCGTGGGCACCATCCCGCTTTCCATCATCGCCCGCATGACCCGATCCAGCCTGCTGGAGGTGCTGGGGGAGGACTACATCCGGACGGCGCGGGCGAAGGGCCTGCGGGAACGCATCGTGCTGGTCCGCCACGCCATGCGCAACGCCATGATCCCCATCGTCACGGTGGTGGGGCTGCAGACCGGCAGCCTGCTCTCCGGAGCGGTGCTCACGGAGACGGTCTTCTCCCTCCCCGGCGTGGGAACCCAGCTGGTCTCCGCCATCCTCGCCCGGGATTACCCGGTGGTCCAGGGCTTCACCCTGGCGGTGGCGGTGATGTTCGCCCTGATCAACCTGATCGTGGATCTTTCGTATGCGTATCTGGATCCTCGCATTCGATTGGATTGAACGATGCGCGCGGTCGCCCAACCCCTGACTCAGGAACTGGTCCTGCCCCGGCGCTCGCCGACCCTGGAGGCGCTGCGCCGTCTGATCCGCCATCGGTCGGCCCAGGTGGGTTTCTTCCTGCTGGGCCTGATGGTGTTCACGGCGATCTTCGCCGATGCCATCGCCCCCTACGATCCCATCAAGCCCCTCCCCAACGTGCAGCGTCGCTCGCCGCCCTGCATCCATCTGCTCGGCTGCCCCCGTGATCGGCCCCAGCACCTCTTCGGCATCGACGGGAACAACCGGGACCTGTTCTCCCGGGTGGTTCACGGCTCGCGGCTCTCGCTGCAGATCGGCTTCTCCACCATCACCTTCGCCATCATCGTGGGCGGGCTGTTGGGAGCCATCGCGGGATACGCGGGGGGCTGGTTGGACAACGCCATCATGCGGGTGATGGACGTGATCCTGGCCTTCCCCAGCCTGTTGCTGGCCATCGCCATCGTCAGCGTGCTGGGCCCCGGGCTGATCAACGCCCTGCTGGCCATCGGCTTCGTCTCCATCCCGGTCTACGCCCGCATCGTCCGGGCCAGCGTCCTGGCGGTCAAGGAGCTGGATTACGTGATGGCCGCCCGGGCGGTGGGCGCCTCGCCCCTGCGGCTCCTTTTCGTCCACATCCTGCCCAACGCCCTGACCCCCCTGATCGTCCAGGGAACCCTGGGGATCGCCACGGCCATCCTGGACGCGGCCGCCCTCTCCTTCCTCGGGCTGGGGGCGGAAGTGCCCAAGCCGGAGTGGGGGCTGATGCTGGGGGAGGAGCGCAACAGCGTCTTCAACGCCCCTCATCTGGTCTTCTTCCCCGGCATCGCCATCATGCTCACCGTGCTGGCCTTCAACCTGCTGGGAGACGGCCTGCGGGACGCCCTGGACCCGCGGCTGAGCGGGCGGGGATATGAACGACGATGAGAAATCCTTGCGGGCCGGAGCCGGACGGCTGCTCCGGGCAAAGCCCAGCCTGCTGAAAGACGCTCCCCGACCGGACCCATCAGGAAGACCCGGTAAACAAGGGACCACAATGACATGGCAAATTCCTCCGAAAGACTTATAAATATAGAGAAAGGGGCCAAAAAGACCGAAGCGGGCCCCAAGGCATGCCCAGCCGTTGATGACTGATTCTCGCCGGGTAGCCGAACATGACGGCGAAGCACATCGTTTTCCGAGCCCACGCGTTGCAGCGGATGTGAGAACGCCATATATCGATGGGAGAGGTTGAATCCGAACTGAAAACAGGGGAGACGATTGCGACCTATCCGGATGACGAGCCTTATCCGAGCCGGCTGATCTTAGGTTGGGTCGGCGGTCGCCCGCTTCACCTGGTTGTAGCAGATGATCCGGCTGGAAACGTTCGGATTGTGATCCCAGTATATGAGCCTGATCCCACTTTGTGGGAAAGCGATTTTCGGAGGCGGCGCAAATGCGTGATCTGCAAACACGGAGAGACCCGGCCGGGCACCGCAACGATCGTCTTTTAACGAGCCGGGGCGACCCTGGTGATTCGCAATGTGCCGGGGAGATCTGTCAGAACTGCGGAGAGGCGTATTTGACGTATTTGAGCCCTGAGGTGGCTCAGGAACTCCTTGCGAAGGCCGAGGATGCCCTGCGGGCAGGGATGGTGGTCGACGTGCGAGAGTTCCTGCCTGCGGCGGCATAGCAGGAGCTCGAAGCCAGGGATCGAATCGGATGGCTATCTGTGATCCGGGTGTGTCCCAAAATCGGCGGCCAGGCCCGCCGAAATCGGGACACGCCCTTTGATCCCTCCGGAGGAGCAGCGGGTTATGGAGAAGCGGAACACGGTTCGGATGAGCGCAGCGCAGATCCGTCAAGCGTTCCTGGACTTTTTCGCGGCCCGGGGCCACACCATCGTCCCCAGCTCCTCTCTGGTGCCGGTGGGGGACCCCACGTTGCTCTTCACCAACGCCGGGATGAACCAGTTCAAGAACGTCTTCCTGGGCCTGGAGACCCGCCCCTACAAGCGGGCGGCTTCCGTCCAGAAGTGCATGCGGGTATCCGGCAAGCACAACGACCTGGAGAACGTGGGACCCAGCCCTCGCCACCACACCTTCTTTGAGATGCTGGGCAACTTCTCCTTCGGCGATTACTTCAAGCGCGAGGCCATCCACTACGCCTTCGAATGCCTCACCCAGGTCTACGGCCTGGACCCGGAGCGGCTGGTGTTCACCGTCCACCAGGAGGACGACGAAGCCTATCGCGTCTGGGTGGAGGAGATCGGCGCGCCGCGGGAGCGGGTCTTCCGCATGGGGGACAAAACCAACTTCTGGATGATGGGGGACACCGGCCCCTGCGGACCGACCTCGGAGATCCACTACGACTGGGGGCCGGAGCATTGCACATGCGGCGATCCGAACTGCAGCGTGGCCCTGGACAACGGCTGCGACCGCTGGCTGGAGCTGTGGAACCTGGTGTTCATGCAGTTCGATCAGAAGGCCGATGGGACGCGGGTGCCTCTCCCCCGCCCGGGGGTGGACACCGGGATGGGGCTGGAGCGGCTGGCCGCGGTGCTCCAGGGAGTTTTCTCCAACTATGAGACGGATCTCTTCGTCCCCATCATCGAGCGGACCCGGGAGATCCGCGGGCATACCCGCGCGGAGATGGAGGCGAACATCGTGGCCTACCGGGTGATCGCCGATCACACCCGCGCCGCCGCCTTCCTCATCGCGGATGGGGTGCTGCCGGGGAACGTCGGCCGCGGCTATGTGCTGCGGATGATCATCCGCCGGGCCGCCCGCTTCGGCCGCAAGATCGGCTTCGAGGAGCCCTTCATGGCCCGCGTGGCGGAGGCGGTGATCGAGATCATGGGCGGGCACTACCGGGAGCTGGTGGACCGCCGGGAGCACATCTTCCGCACCCTCACCCAGGAGGAGGAACGCTTCCTGCGCACCCTGGACCTGGGGCTCTCCCGCCTGGAGGAGGTGCTGCAGGAGCTGGCCACCCGGGGCGCCCGGGTCGTGCCCGGCGAGGAAGCCTTCCGCCTCTATGACTCCTACGGGCTCCCCCTGGAGATCACCCGGGACGTGGCCCGGGAGCGCGGGTTCGCGGTGGATGAGCTCGGCTTCCAGCAGGCGATGGCCCAGCAGCGGGAACGGGCGCGAGCCACCGAGCGCTTCGAGCTGGACACCGAGCAGCTGGCCCGATATCGCCGGCTGCTGGCGTCCCTCCAGGACAAAGGGCTGGTGGGCGACCAGGGGGTGGAATACGACCCCTACAGCGGGACGGAGCGCGAGACCACCGTGGCCGCCCTCCTGGTGAACGGGGAGCCCGTGCAGGTGGCCCGCCCGGGCGACCGGGTGGAAGTCGTGCTGCCCGCCACCTGCTTCTACGTGGAGAGCGGCGGGCAGGTGAGCGACACCGGCCACATCGCCCGCTACCCGGAGGGAGGCGGGGACCCGCTGTGGGAGATCGAGGTGGAAGACACCCGCCAGCCCATCCCCGGCCTCATCGTCCATATCGGCCGGGTGAAGTCCGGTCACCCCCGGGTGGGTGACCCGGCCTGGGCGGTGGTGGACTTCGAGCGCCGCTGGGACATCATGCGCAACCACACCGCCACCCACCTCCTGCACGCCGAGCTGCGCTCCCTGCTGGGCACCCACGTGGTCCAGGCCGGCTCCCTGGTGGCGCCGGACCGGTTGCGCTTCGACTTCACCCACGGGGCCATCCTCAGCCAGGACGAGCTGGACGCCATCGTCTACGACATCAACGAGGCCATCCTGATGGATTACCCGGTGAACGTGAGCTACGAGCCGTATCAACAGGCCATCGCCAGCGGGGCCATGGCCCTGTTCGGCGAGAAATACGGGGAGATCGTCCGGGTGGTCCGCATCGGGTGGCCCGATGAGCCGCCCATCAGCGCGGAGCTGTGCGGAGGGACCCACGTTTACAACACCTCGCAGATCGGGGCCTTCGTGGTCACTTACGAGGGCGGGGTGGGCTCCGGCGTCCGCCGCCTGGAGGCGGTGACCGGGCGGGAGGCGGTGCGCCTGATCCAGGACCGGATGCGGCGGCTGAGCCACGCGGCGACTTACCTGGAGGTGCGGCCGGAGGAGGTGGACCGCAAGGTCCTGGACCTGCTGGACCGCATCCAATCCCTGGAAAAGGAGCTGGCCCGGCTGCGGCGGGAGGTCGCGCGCCAGGAGTTCGAGGCCCTGATGAAGCGGGTAGAGCGGGTGGGCGACATCCAGGTGCTGGCCGCCGAGAGCCGGGTCGGGGACATCGAGCAGCTGCGGGAGATGACGGACTGGTTCCGGGAGCGGGTGCGGACCAACGGGGTGATCGTGCTGGCCTCCGTCATTGGCGGGCGGCCGAGCTTTGTGGCCGCCGTCACGCCGGACCTCGCCGAGCGGGGGCTGGATGCGGTGCGGGTGGTGCGGGCGGTGGCCCAGGTGGTGGGCGGCAGCGGGGGCGGTCGCCCCACCCTGGCCCAGGCCGGCGGCCGCGACGTGAGCAAGATCGGCGAGGCCCTCCACCAGGCCCCCCGCCTGGTCTCCGAATGGCTGAAGCGCTCAGCGGCCTCCTGAGGCCGGCGCCCTCTCTCCGCCCACGACAGGATTGCGAAAAGCCCGGGGAGGCGATAACGGCCTCCCCGGGTTCATCCTCAAGCGATCCCCATATCACCGCATGATCAGCGGCAGGTAATCCCGGTAGACCTCCGGCACCACCCGGAGGACCACCGTTAGATCCTGATCCCGCCCCTCGACGAGGAGGTTCATCGGCGCCCACGGTTCTGATCGCACCCGGATGGTCGCGGTATACACCCCCAGGGCCTTCCCGGACGGATCCGCCCGGAACGGAAGAGGCTGGCGATAAGTTCCTGACGAGGAATCCACCTGGAGCGGGAAATCCGGCGAGGAAACTGACAGCACGGTCCACTGCAGCGGCTCGGGGGAACGATTGCGCACCCAGAAGGCCCCGCGGAGCACGGCCGGCGCATCCACATCCGAAAGGAGCATCTGCGGGCTGTTCCAGACCGGCCTCGCCGGCACCGGGTTCTTGGCCATGTTGCGGAGAGCGGTCTCCGCCGGACGGCCTTTGATGTCATAGAAGCCCATCTGGTCGCAGCTGCCGGGGTTATAGAAGCCATAGTTGAACAGAAGCATTGCGCCCATCCACGGCCAATTCGTCTCCGCCCACTGATAAGCCTGGACCAGGTAATCCGCCTGCTGCTGGGGGGAAACCAGCTGCCACAACCGCCCGCTGAAAGAAGGATCGTTTCGGCACTCGGGCCGCCCCACCTGGGCGGGATCTATCAGCCAGCCGAACTCCGTCGCCCAGATGGGCTTGTCCACCCCGAACTCACTCACCATGATCTGCCGGATCACCTCGACCGTCCGGAAACAGAAGTCGTTAGGACCGCAATCCGGCGAGCCCGGGGCGGCGGTAGCGGGAGCCGCGAACCCATAGGGGTGGAAGCCCAGGGCATCGAAGCAATTCGCCGCGCCAGCCTGAAGCATCTCCCGCAAAAACTCCCGCTCATCCTGGTAGTAACCCGGGCACCACCCCACGCCCGGCGCGCAATAACCCTTATGGCCGTTCCAGGTGAAGGGGACCCGGCCTGTGGGCGCCAGGCCAGCGGAGACCACGATGGCTGTAGGATCCGCCCGCTTGATCCGGCGGTACGCCTCACACAGGACGCGGGTGTAATCCGCCGCGTTGGGAGGCGCCGCCCAGCCGTAAGAGGCATCGAGGTTCGGCTCGTTGCCGATCTCCCAAGCCTCGATGAAATCCGCCTGGGTCCGCGCCTCATTCTCAAGCCAGTCCCCCCACGCGCTCAGGTTCCCCAGCACATCCGCGTGGACGTCCAGCCGGCGCAGGACCCGATACGGGAGCCGGGTGCCGATGGGGCCGAAGGCCTTCGTCCAATCGAAGCCCATGGCCCCGATCCCGGGATCGGCGGCGGAGGTGGGGTTCACGCCGTAACCCAGATGGGGCGTGGACTGGGCCTGCACAGGGATCGCATTGGGGGAAAGGCGGATGCTGAGAAGCATCCTGATGATCGGGAGCCATCTGCCGATCCGGATCCACCGTCTCGCCATCATCGCGGCCTCCACCTCTGGAAAGATATCCAGGGTTCGAAGGTAAAAAGATTCTATCCTCCATTCTCGGGGCGTGGCAAAGCGAGGACGGACACAGGGAATCCCATGGGCGTCCACACGAATGAACGAGCGCCTGAGGGCTGAGAGAGCAGCCGGGGCGCAGGCGGCCGTTTCTCAGCTTTTGCGCTCAGCGCCGCCACCAATCCTTCCGGGAGCGGGGATCCATGAAGACGTTGTTGTCCCGGATCCCGACGTCGATTTGGGTCCCCCGCGCCCGGCCGAGGGGCTGGCCGCCCCGCAACGCCGGCAGCTGACCCCGCCCCCATGCGTTCCACTGACGATACAGCGCCAGCAGCGAGGGTTCCACACAGAGGTTCGTGATATACACTGTATATCCTCGAGCCGTGCTGTCCTCCGCGGTGTATTTCAAGGTAATCTGGTTCTCGTCCGCGTAAAGGGTAATCACCCCCCTGAGTAGTGCTCGGTGGTATAATCGGGGCCAGATTCCGACGGAGGTGGGCCCGATGAATCGAAAGCCCAATTCCCAGAACCCCCCCTGCCCTCGCTGTGGGGCCACCCATGTGGTAAAGAACGGCAGTAAGGGTGGGCGGCCCCGTTGGGTCTGTCGGAACTGCGGGCGCTCGTTTGGGCCTACCCTGGGCACGGCGATGTATCGCTTGCGTGTGACCCCTGCGGAAGTGGCGCGCACCCTGCTGGTGGTGATGCGTCGGGGGAGCCTGAGCGCCGCTGAGGAGATCACCGGCCACAAATATGAAACCATTGGCCGATGGCTCCGGATGGCCGCCCAACACGCTGAGGCCCTCACCGAGGTCCTGGTCCACGACCTGCATTTGAGCGAGGTCGAGGTGGATGCTTTCTGGTCGTTTGTCAAAAAAGTGTCCAGAGGCTGGAGATCCAGACGCCTCGGCGGGCGGGGTGGGCCCGCGTTGGGGATGTTTGAGCCAGGACCGGGCGACTCGTTTTGTGGTGGCGTGGGGCTTTGGGTCTTCGGAGGATGAGGTCGCGCCGAAGGTGGTGGCGCAGACCCGCCAGCGCACATCTGGCAGGAGGGGCGTGATCTGGATCAGCGATGGACGGCCGGTCTACCGACGGGCGGTTCGTCAGGTCTATCGGGACGCGCAACCGACGGGAAAGCGGGGGCGTCCGCCCCTGGTGCTCACGCCTGGGGTGGGGTTGACGCAAGCGGTCAAGCGTCGTCATCAGGGCCGGATGGTGCGCGTGGAGGTGCGTCAGGTTCTGGGGAGGCGGTGGATTGCCCCTATCCGGTGCATGAGGAACGGTTGAATGGCATGTTGCGCGATCGGTTGAATGCGCTGACGCGTAAGACCCATGCCTTTGCGAAGACGACAGGGACCTGGGATGCGCTGGTGATCCTCTGTTTGTTTGAGCACAACTGGCTGCGGCCCCATCGGGCCTTGCGGGAAGCGGGGGAGGGCCTGCCGGAGGGGCGGCGGTATCGGCCGCGGACGCCGGCGATGGCCATCGGGTTGACCGATCATATCTGGACCTGGGAAGAGTTCTTGACCTTCAAGCATTATCAATACCAAAAGGAGTGACTACCGCGTAAAGGACGTGGGCCTGGAAATCGGCCCCGATGCGATAGCCGCTGTCCGGGAGATAGAGGATCTCCCCCGGGCTCACGGCGAAGCCGACGACGCTGACCGGTGGCCACCCCGCCGGAGGCGGCAGCCGCTGATGACGCTCCCAATCCCAGCCGTTGTTCTTATACGTGTTGAGGATGACCGGGATCCGATGATCCCCGAAGAGGAAGCGAAGCTGTGGCGCACCGGGATCGAAGTCTCCACCGTAATCGACCAGGCCCTTGTATTCATTCACCGGCACATACCCCAGGAGCAGCAGGTTGTAGTCCGGGTTGTCCGCCACGTTGAAAGAGACCGGGTTGATCACCGGGAAGACTTCATAAGTGACGCCCGGGATCGGCGCGCAGATGCTCCGGAGGACCAGGGGCAGGAAGACCCGGTGAGTGGCTTCCGCCCCGACGGTCCCGGAGGGAGCCGGCGAGGGGACGGGGGGAGAGGCAGCCGGGGCGCCTGCCAGGCCGTGAAGGAGGAAGAGGATCAGCCCTCCGACAGCGCCCAGCCCTCCCGGGCCGGTGATCC